>JAHDOI010000029.1 GCA_018434945.1 Selenomonadales bacterium | reverse complement strand
CAAATCTGGGGTCTCGACAATACCGCCGGCCGATATTCCGCCGAAAGAATTTTAACCGGCGATACAATCTGGCGTTTTCTTCTCGGCGATTGGGTCAATTCCTAACCGGCGTTGGGTCACTTTCTTTCCGGCGTTGACACTTACGACGCGCTGGAAAAGCTGGGCACTCCTTTCTTTACCACCAAGAAAACCGGCAACGGCTTGGGGTTGGCGGTCGCTTACCGGATTGTCGAGCGTCACCGCGGGTATATCCGCTTCGCTACTTCTCCCTCGGGAACAACGGTAACGGCTAGTTTTCCGGTGCTCCAGCACAGTATGTAGCGGCAGGGATTCCATCCCTGACCGTAATTAGAGCCGGAGGTCCGGCAGGATTCTTGCGATTGCTCCCCTGTAAGATAATCAACAAAAAGTACCCGGAGAATGTCCGGGTACTTTCGCTCTGACGGTTAACCGAGGATGGCTTTTAGGTCTTCCTCGGGGGTGGTTATCGGGTGAAGGTTGAATTTTTCCACCAGGATGTTGAGAACGTTGCCTGACAGGAACGCCGGCAGCGACGGCCCGATATAGATGTCCTTGATACCGAGGGCCAGCAGGGTGAGCAGGATGCACACCGCCTTCTGCTCGTACCAGGACAGCACGAGCGTCAGCGGCAGCTCGTTGACGCTGCACTTGAAGGCGCCGGCCAGGGCGACAGCCACCTGGATGGCCGAGTAGGCGTCGTTGCATTGACCCATGTCGAGTAGACGGGGGATGCCGCCGATCTCGCCGAGGTCGAGGTCATTGAAGCGGTACTTGCCGCAGGCCAACGTGAGGACAACGGTGTCTTTCGGGGTCTGCTGCACGAAGCGGGTGTAGTAGTTGCGGCCCGGCTTGGCGCCGTCGCAGCCGCCGACGAGGAAGAAGTGCTTGATCGCGCCAGCCTTGACGGCGTCGATCACCGTGCCGGCCACTCCCATGACGGTGTTGCGGGCGAAACCGGTGACAAGTTGGGTGCCGCCGTTGATGCCGGTGAAGTGCTGGTCTTCCTTGTAGCCGCCCAGTTCGAGGGCTTTGGCGATAACGGGTGCGAAATCCTTTTTGCCGTGCTCGCCGGTAATGTGCTTGAGTTCGGGGTAGCCGACGACATCGGTGGTGAATATACGGTCGGCGTAGGAGACGCGCGGCGGCATCAGGCAGTTGGTGGTATACAGGATCGGGGCGGGGATGTTGTCAAATTCTTTCTGCTGGTTCTGCCAGGCGGTGCCGAAATTACCTTTGAGGTGAGGATATTTCTTCAGTTCGGGATATGCGTGGGCGGGCAGCATTTCGCCGTGGGTGTAGATGTTGATGCCTTTGCCGGCCGTCTGCTCCAGCAGCTGTTTGAGGTCGTGCAGATCATGGCCGGTTATGACGATGAACGGGCCCTTTTCAACAAGGGTGGGCACGGTCGTCGGCACCGGATGGCCGTAAGCCGAGGTGTTGGCATCGTCGAGGAGGCCCATGCATTTCAGGTTGACCTGGCCGAACTCCATCAGCAGGCCGAGCCATTCCTCGGCGCTGTGCTCATCGCCGAGGGCCTTCATGCCCTTATAGAACCAGGCGGTAACTTCGGGGTCCGTTTTGCCGAGAGCGGCCGCGTGCCACGCGTAGGCAGCCATGCCGCGCAGGCCGAGCAGCAGCGTCGAGCGCAGCGAAACGATGTCCTCGTTGCCGGACCACAGGTCGGCGGCGGGGAAGTCTTGGGCGGCGGCGTCCAGTTTCGCCTTCTCGGCGCGGACGGCGGCGATCATCTCGTCGACGCGTTTCTCGTCGAAGTTGACGTTGGTGATGGTGGCGAACAGCCCCTGCATCATCAGCTTGTCGGCTGCCTGGCCGGGATTTTTGCCGGCGGCGGCGCGGGCCAGGCCAATCATGGCTCCGGTCAGTTCGTCCTGTTTGTTGGCGACTTCGGGCTTTTTACCGCACACCCCTACCTTCGTGCAGCCCTTGCCGCCGGCGGTCTGTTCGCACTGGAAGCAAAACATTTCACTCATTGTTAACCCCCCAATTACTATTATTTTTATGCGTAACGGCCACCTAATCCTCGCGGATCGAGCCGTCGGTGCCGATTATCACGACCCGCCACGGGATGATCTTGCCGCTGGCGGCCAGCGCCTCTTTAACCGCTGTTACCAGCCCGCCGCAGCAGGGCACCTCCATCCGCAGGACGGTGATGCTCTTGATGTCGTGCAGTTTAAGGATTTCCGCCAGCTTTTCGGCGTAGTTCACAGCGTCCAATTTCGGGCAGCCGATCAGGGTCACTTTATTGCGCATGAACCCGTGCAGGTTGGCGTAGGCGAAAGCGGTGCAGTCGGCCGCGATCAGCAGCTGGGCGCCGTCGAAATACGAGGCGTTTGCCGGAACAAGTTTCAGCTGACATGGCCACTGGCGTAGTTCCGACCGAGCCTCTTTGAGTTCGACGCGGCCATGGCCGGCGTCTTTGGCGATGACCCTGGCGCTTGAGCCGGGACAACCGCACGGCGGCTGCGGCGGGTTGGGTTGGGCGCCTCTGGCGGCGAGATGCATTTTGACCGCCTCTTCGTCAAAAGGAACAGCCTCGCGTTCGATTATCGATATCGCGCCGGTAGGGCAATCGGGCAGGCAGGCACCAAGGCCGTCGCAGTAGGAATCGCTGACCAGTTTCGCTTTCCCGTTTACAAGCTGCAAGGCCCCTTCATGGCAAGCCGTTATGCATAACCCGCAGCCGTTGCACTTTTCTTCGTCTATCGATACCATTTTACGCAGCATGACAGTACCCCCTTCTCCCCGTGCTTGTATTTGCCAATTAAATTGTATTACAATAAAATCAGGAAATCGGTAGCCATGGCTACCAAAAATCGAGGTGGCGGCGCTGAAGAACAAAAAAGTATCCATCCTCGCCGGGTCGGCGTTGTTTGCAGGTATCTCCGCCGATACGCTGGCCGTCATGCTGGACTGCCTCCAGCCTAGGGTGGCATCCTTCGCCAAAGGCAGTTTCATCGCCGCCGCGGGTGAGCCGTTTACCGGCCTGGGCATCCTCCTCGCCGGCGAAGCGGCCGTGGTAAAAGAAAATATCGCCGGGAGCCGTTCGGTATTAACGGCGCTGCGGGCAGGCGACATGTTCGGGGAAATGATCGCTTTCTCGTCGCGAAAAACGTGGCCGGCATCCGTTTTCGCCCAGAGCGAGTGCTCGGTTGTTTTCCTCCCGCCGCAGAAAATCACCGGAGCTTGCCCTCACGCCTGCGACGGCCATCAGCGGCTGATCAGGAATATGCTTTTGATCGTATCCGAGAAGGCACTGACCCTTAACAGGAAAGTGGAATACCTGACGATCAAAAGCATGCGTACAAAGGTAGCGGCCTATCTTATCGAGCAGTACAAGTGTAATGATAAAAAGACTTTCCTCCTGCCGCTAAAGCGAAACGATCTGGCGGATTTCCTCAATGTGTCCCGGACCGCCCTGTCGAGGGAAATGGGCCGGATGCGCGACGCGGGATTGATTGATTTCTACCGTTCGAGCGTGAAGCTTACCAATATCGAGGAGCTTGCAAAACTTGTAGAGTAAAAGGACGGGGTTGAATAATTCAACCCCGTCCGCGTTTATGAAACCTACTTGAGATAAGCGGATTTGAACTCTTTCAGCATGGCGTGAAACTGCTCGTGAGTCCCCAGGCCGATCCGGTCTGTCTCTATCTCCTCGAACGCTTCTACCATCCCGTCTTGGACTGGTTGCGGAATACCGGCGTCGGCCAACGGATAAAGGATGTTGTCTTCTGTGGCGATGTGATTTACAAGGAGCTGCGTGTACCGCTGCGCGGCGGCAGCAAGATCGGTTACGGCGCCCGGTGTTCCTGAGCGATAGTCCGCCAGGGCTGCGTACATCTCAGCGACCAGCCTCCGGCCGGTGTCGTGTTCGGCAAGCATAGCTTGGACCGGCCCTCCTTCGCGTGGTAGCCCGGATTCCAGTAGCGCCGGAAACAGCACTTCTTCTTCTTTGGCGTGATGGCACTTGTCGACAAAGACGCGGAAAAAATCGAGCAGCTTGGCACAGTCACTGACATACGCAGCGTCCAAGGCACCCGGGTTGGCGGCGATCCGTTCGTTTATCCGGCCAAGAACCTTGAGAGCAAGTTTTACCCCATGATGCTCTTCCTTGAGAATGTCTGTCGGTTTCATTGCCCAACCCCTCCCCTTATCTCGGAATTCAGCCCTGAGCCTTACTCACTGAAAGTCCGTGTTTCCCAGCGGTGTTTTCCATTTTCATTTTATATACAAGGACGCGGTCCAGCATCCTTTCAATGACCGCCTGTCCCTTTTCGCGGTAGCCGGGGCTCCTGTTTTCGACCACCCAGGTCATAACCTGTCTTTTCTGCTCCGGTTCGTCGATCAGTTCGATCGGCCCCTCGACAATTGCCGATTGATACACCCTGCCGAACTTTTCGGGAATGACCGTTGTCGTTCCCATAATCACCGCGCAACCCCGGGGATTAGCCAGCATGGAATCAGTTTTTCTTCCTTCCCGGGCGCCGTGGAAGTAAAGGAAATCGCCTCTGCGGACATAGTCCAGCGGAACGCCGTACGGTCGTCCGGTCGGGTCGATCAGGCACAGCACCGCGTACTCCTGCGCATCGACAAGGGCCAAGGCTTCTTCATGCGGCATCGCCAAGTCGCTTCTTCTCACCCCGTACACCCCCACAGAAAATTAATTCGCGGAATTACTCTGCAAAGTCAGCCTTCAATATTCGGTCTTCTTCCGGCCTGTCCGGTCGCTTTTCAGCATATCTCGAAAGGCAGCGGGATAATATTTCCCAGCTAATCATTATTTTTCTCCTTAAACAATCAACATCCTGCTCCGATACCATTAAGTAATTTCGAAACACTTCAGCGGGCATGGATGGATAATAACATCAACATGCCCACATTAACAAGCGCCGGCTGATTATACACCCGGCGCTTGCCGTCGATGGGAACCGCTCCCCAAAGTCCGGTTTTCCCGGCCTAACCGCAGAACACTTCGTCTTTCGTTTTCAGCCGGCAGGCGGGATCTGTGGCGAGGCCGATCTTGATCGCAAAACAGGTCTTCCGGGCGATGTCGTCGCTGGTAATCATGTGTACGTCCAACAACCCGTTCATGCGGTAACCTGTTTTCAAATAGTTGACCTCGTCCAGGCACAGGCTCCACCCTTCAAGCCAGTGGAAAAGTTCCGTCTTTTGCGATTCTGCCCCCTCGAAATGAATTATCAGGTCGATATCACTTCTGTGACCCGCCGTTCCGTCGTTTGTGCTGCCGAACAGGTATACCGACTTCACCCCGAAATGCTGCGAATCGAGCGATGCCGCCAGGCGTTCAGCCATGTGCTGGCGCCAGCGCCACTCCTGACTGTCGGTCTGCCGGTAATCGCACTCCCCGTACATCGCGTCACCTGCCGTACGGTCACTTCGGGAGGTATTCAGTTCATCCAAAACGAGTTTCATGTCCCTGTAGAAAATGAATTGTCCGATTCGGTCCGCGATTGTCCTGATAAGTTTGCGCTCTTTGTCGAGGAAATACCCTTCGGCAGTTTCCGGTACACTCTCCAGATATATTACCTCGATGCTGCCAACGGCTTGTCCGTCGGTTTTGATCAGGCAGCTCTCGGTCAGAGGTGTGGCGATGAAGTCGGCAGCCCGATAGAGGCGATTTTGAAAGGTGATACTTGCCCGGCAAAGCTCCGGAAATCTCCAGCCCGAAGGGATAACATCGACGAGTGCCGCGAATATTTCGGGCAACGGCAGCTGTTGGTCGTTTAGTATTTCATCAACTTTGTATAAACAGTCGAGTTCCTTTTCCCTTTCCCTGAGCGTGCTGAGCAGGCTTTCCACCTCGGCAGGGGATCCCTTCACCTGAGCTAGCCTCCCTACCGTCACTTCTACACCCAACCCCTGCTTTTTATCGCAAATACGACGCGGTCGATAGCGATCGTGTAAGCGGCGTCGCGCATGTGCATTTTTTTCTGCCTGGCCAGATCTATCACTGCCTGGAAGGCAGAGGTCATTCTGGTATCCAGTTTTTGAATCACTTCATCTTTTTCCCAATAGTGATTGGTATTGGACTGTACCTGCTCGAAGTAGCTACAGGTGACTCCACCCGCGTTTGCCAGGAAGTCGGGGATAACAAATATGCCGCGCTCCGCAAGCACCTTGTCGGCATCTCTGCTTGTCGGCCCGTTCGCTCCCTCGGCGACGATCTTGACCTGTTTGCTGATCCGGTGGACGTTTTCAGCAGATATCTGGTTTTCCAGCGCGGCGGGAATCAGGACATCCACGTTCTGCTCGATCCATGCGCCACCCGGCAGAATCTCGTAGCCTAAGCCGCTGGCTTTTTCCTTGTCAATGCTCCCGAAGGGATCCGTAATGGCTTCCAAATCGGTGGAATCAAACCCTTCCTTTTTACGAAAGGTATACGCTTGCTGATCGGTGTTGTCCCAACTGGATATGGCGATTACTTTCCCGCCCAGCTGTTGGTATAACTTTGCCGCGTACTGAGCGACGTTGCCGAAGCCCTGTATGCTGGCGGTGCTGTTTTTGATGTTCATGTTCAGTTCTCTCATGGCTTCCCTGAGCACGTAGATAACACCAAATCCGGTGGCCTCTTTCCGCCCGAGAGAACCGCCCATGCCTACCGGTTTGCCGGTGATGAAGCCGGGGTATCTGCCGCCGTGTATCGTTTCGTATTCATCCAGCATCCATAGCATGTGCTTGGCGTTTGTCATGACGTCAGGCGCCGGAACGTCGATACATGGGCCGATGTCCTTGGCTATCTGCCTTACCCAGCCGCGGCACAACTGCTCCTGCTCGCGGTCGCTCATCCCGCGCGGGTCGCAGATTATCCCGCCTTTCCCGCCGCCAAGAGGGATATCGACAACCGCACACTTCCACGTCATCCACATTGCCAACGCCCGGATAGTGTCGATCGTTTCGAGCGGATGAAACCTTATGCCGCCTTTGGCCGGTCCCCTGGCATCGTTGTGTTGCACGCGGTATCCTCTGAAGATCTTCTTGCTCCCATCGTCCATATTCACGGGTATGGAAAAATGGTATTCGCGCATCGGTTGCCGCAGAAAATCGCGGGTTGCACCGTCTAAACCGATTTTCTCTGCCACCTGGTCGAATTGCGCCTTGGCCTCGGCATAAGCATTATAGTTTGCTTTACTCATGATCTTGTTCCTCCTCATTTTTTGATAACGGATGCGCCGGGTTCCCCGGCAATTTTGTGGCATGTTTATCAATAAACATTTTGGGCGATAGAGTGTATCTGGATTCTACAGTCCCTGCAGATGAATTTTCCTTTATGGCCACTTGTTACCCGATGGCTGCCGCAAAACACGCAGCCTGGTTCAAATTTATGAAGGACGACATTGCTGTTGTCGATAGAGATGTCAATAAAGTCATGTACTTTGATCCCCAAATAGCCAAGAATTTCGTGGGGTATCACCACCCTGCCCACACGGTCCAATTTCCGTACAATGCCGGTAGATGTCATGTATTACTCCCCTTTTCAGAGATCATGGTAATTGCGGCAAAGGCGTTCCAGAATTGGGTAGAGCCCCAGTTGTTCGTTTTCAAACCTTTTGATTATGACTGTGGCAACAAGGGCGGTGTTAAGGCGAAACTTGTCCGGCCGCGCAATAATTTTGCTGGCGCGTGAATATGCGGCCCGATACCTTCTGAACTTCTGTACGATGTTGTCCATCTCAGCCGAGTACTTTCCGCACTTCGCCAGAACAGATTCGCTTTTATTAAGGAGCAAGGCGGAATACAGAATCCTTTCCTCCGCCAGAATATGAAAGTACATTTTCGCGGCGAGTTGGCTCAAGGTTAACGATAACGCCATGGCATTGTCCATTATGTCCTGGTCATGTTCATGGCTGGCCAGTTCCGCGAACAACGCAACTATTTCATCGTGTTGGCGCACCAGACTGCCGGTATCCGCCATATTCAGCCACCCCTGTCCTGCGACTCTGTATGGTTATCCCCAAATATTTTCCTGGGGCGAACCCCCAGCCACTGACGCCTGTAGCCCCTACGCCAACTTTGGCAGCGCTTGGTTGAAAGCCGAGCTTTGTTACCTCGGGAATTATCTGTCTTAGATGGCGGACAAAGCATTTTTCGCCTCCTCGTTGCTTCATTTGCCGACTCTCGATACTGCCGCCAGGTTACTCCATCTGCGGGTAACCGAAGTCGCCTCCCTCATCGTCGCAGGAATCATTCAGCCAATTACTGTCAAGCGCTGTCCTTCCGGCAACGACACGGTGAAAAGCCTTATGCCGGTGCCCGCTTCTGTTTTGGCGAACTCAAGGTACCGCCTGATGATTGCACCCCGCGATAAAGCGTTCTTGTAGACCTCCGCAAGCTCCTCAACCCTTACCTGGATCTCCGGTAAATCCCCCCGCATCGCCGGCGGCCCGTCACCGACCTCGGTCTGCAGCATAAGCAAAGCCGCCTGGCAGCTTAGCTTTGCAGTGGTGCCGTCAGCGGAAACGTTGTCCAGTTTAAAACCGAGAGTGTTTACAAGATAGTCGATATTGACCTTCATATCCGTTACTGGCATCAAGGGGGTTCTCTCAGTCGCCAATCCGTTTGCCTCCCCGTTGATTTTTCTCCGGCGAAATATTTTACAGAAAAAGCTTGCCGCCGGCCTCCGGCTGAAATAGGACCTTTTCAACCCTGTAGCGTACCATCCCGCCGGGTACATTCCACTCGACGACATCGCCGACCCGGTAACCGAGGATTGCGGTCCCTACGGGGGCGAGGACGGATATCCTGCCTTCCGACAGGTCGGCCTCAGCCGGGTAAACCAACGTGTAGATTACCTCCTCGCCGCTGTCCAAGTCCCGCAACTGCACAGTCGAATGCATTGTCACGGCGTCTTGGGGGATATCTTTCGTAGCCGAGATGCACGCCCGTTTTATTTCGCACTCCAAATCCGCCAGGTTTTCACTGTCACCGCCGCCAAACTCCCTCTCACGTCCGATGAATTTGAGGAGTCTCGACCTGTCCGCATCTGTAATGAACACCCTTCTTGGCATATCGTCGGTCCTTTCTCGCGCTGTACTTGTCGCGTGTATCCTTCCGGGGGAAATCAACTGCTATTGCGATCTTTCGCCAGTCATTCCGGGTTCTTTAGATGTAAAAAGCAAGACGCATGCCATAAAGCCTGCGTCTTGCTTAAAACGCCCTCAGTACGCGATACTATTGGGGTTGCCGATACTGCCGCCGACCAATAACATCTGTGAGAGCAACCGTTCTTTGCGAAAAATTGCAGAAAATACGAATATCTTCTGCAGATATTCGTATCGTCACTTGTTGTCCGTTTTTTTCGTTTTCGCTATCCGATAAGCCAAAGTCCGGAGAGAAATGCCGAGATAGGTGGCGGCCGCCATCTGGTTTCCGCTGTGGGCGTTCAAGACCTCTTTGATGATGCAATCGGTGTAATCTTTCAGCGAAAAGCCCTCTTTCGGAAAAGGCAAGGACAGCCTAGGTTCTTCCGACTGTAGCGATACTATTCCCGCGTTATCCTCGATAGTCATCCTGTTGAGTTTTTGGATGTGATGGGGCCGTACTTCCGTATCGTCATACATGAATACAACAAATTCAATCGCGTTTTTCAACTCCCTGACGTTTCCGGGCCAATCATAGTTTTCCAGTATTTTGGCGGCCTCGCCACCGATGCCTTTAAACTTCCGGCCACGCTGTCTGGCTCCCTGCAGCAAAAACATATTAGCCAGCGGTATTATCTCCTCGCGGCGTTCGCGCAGGGGGGGGATGGTTATATGGCCGAGCTGGAAGCGGTAGTACAGGTCGCGGCGAAATTTCCCCTCTTCGATGTTTTTTTTCATGTCTGCATTGGTTGCGCAAATAACGCGTACATCGGCCGGCAGCTTCTTCAGCCCGCCAACCCGGTAATACTCTTTTTCCTGGATTACCCTGAGCAATTTGCCTTGGATTTCGGGGGATATCTCGGCGATTTCATCCAGAAACAGCGTACCACCCGAAGCAAGGTCCAACTTCCCCTTTTGGCCCCTGTTCTGCCCGCCGGTGTACGCCCCCGCTTCGTAACCGAACAGTTCGCTTTCGAAGAGGCTTGGGGCGATGGCGGCGCAATTGATGTCGATGAAAGGTCCCGGGTCATTCCCTCGCTGAATATCGCCCCAATGCACGATTTGAGCGATAATCTCTTTGCCTGTGCCGGTTTCTCCTTCTATCAGGACAGGGATAGACCTGTCGTTATGATATTTTTGGGCAAGGGCGATAACACTGCGCATTTTATCGGAAAAGACGCCTATCTGCCCGAAAAACGACTCTGTTACGAGTTTCTTTGCCCTAAACAATTCCTGGTCTTTTTCCGCGGTAGCCGCTTTAATCTCATGTTCCATGTTCTGGGACAGGTATCTGTTCTCGCGCAGCAACGCCTGGTGTTCCTCTATGCGCTCGGCAGTCGCCGCCAGTTCCTGGGCGTCTACCGGCTTAAGCAGGTAATCGTATGCGCCGGAACGAAGCGCCTGAATGGCCGACGCCATGTCACCGAACCCGGTAAACAGTACGACGTCCGTACGCCAACCTCCCGGCAGGGCCTTAATGGCCGCCAGAAGCTCAAGCCCCGACATCCCCGACATCTTTATGTCCGACAGCACCATGGGGTAATCGGCGCCGGCCATCAACGCCAAGGCTTCGGCCCCACTCGCGCAGGTGGTCACGCGATGGCCTTCAACGCTTAGGAACCAGCTCGCCGCTTCACGGCTCGCACGGTCGTCATCGACAACTAGAATGTCCATCAAGGCACCTCGCTTTACGATTCGGCAACCGCCGGGATTCTGATCATAAATGTTGTGCCGCGCTCTCCGGTCTTTACGTCGATATTGCCGTTACAGGCTGTTATTATCGCATGGGCGATCGATAAACCGAGTCCCCAGTTGTCGCCGCCGGTATGAGTAGTGACAAAAGGTTCGAAGACTTTATCAAGGATTTCCTCGCTGACCCCGGGGCCGTTGTCCGCAACTTCAATCACTACCCCGTCCTCAAACCGGGTACGGATTATAATCTGTTTTTCCGGCCGTTCGACCTTGTCCAGAGCCTGCATGGCATTGACAAGCAGGTTGACCAGCACTTCTTCAAGAGCGGTTGGGGGCACCAGGACGGCAGGGAGATTGCCAGACAGTTCCTGACGCACCTCGACGCCATGGTTCATAATCTGCGCCCCGACCAAGCCCAGCGACTGTTTAACGGCATCATTCACGTTGCACGGTACCCGGGCGCTGTTGTCCCGACGGATAAATGATCTCATTTGATTGATAATGCTCGAAATGCGGTCCGCCTGGCGAGAGATTTCCTCTACGACTTTTCGTATGTCGTCAGGATTGAACCGCCCGCCTTTATGGAGCGAGTAGAGAATACCGCTTGATAAGATTTTGATCGAATTTAGCGGCTGGTTGATCTCGTGGGAAACCCCCGCGGCCATCGACCCGAGTGATGAGAGTTTTTCCACGCGGACCTGTGCTTCTTTGGCCTCAATAATTGCTTTGTTCTTGAGGATCAGCTCCGCCGTTTTCTCGTCGACCTGTTTGGTAAGCCACGCCTGGCGCTGCCAGACTACGTTAATGATTACCAGCAGAAGCAACGTAACGATACAGCCGCTGCTCCAGATGATGCCGCGGACGTATAGGTTGTTGTCCGGCGACGTCTTCCATGATACGGTGGCATCCCAATACGCGTTACCCACCGGGAAGTGTACCTTACGGGCCAGACTTTCGCCTTCTTCCGGAATTAGCCCTTTCTCCCAAAAAACCCTGCCTTCAGGGGCGGCGATACGAATATAATACCGTTGATCGTCGATACCGACATTGTACATTGCCTGATCGAAGATCGCGCCGACATCGAAGTGAACCTCGGCGAACCCTATTAGCGCCTCATCGCGGTAAATCGGGTCTACGGCAATGCTTATGAGTCGGTCACGTGCGTAAAACGGATCTGAAATCGCCATCTTCCGCACCTCCGCTACTGTTGCGAGTGCGCGTAACCGCCCGGGGCGGTCATCGTTCTCGGAGCCTGGCTGCCCGGTCGTAAAATGCAGATACAGACTTTCGCCGCTTTCGCGTGCATAGCCGAAATAAGTGACTGTAGGATAATATCGCTTCGCTTCACCGGCGAAGCGATCGAACGCGTCCCTGTCGGGCAGATCGCTGCGGGCGTTCAGAAACGCCTTCAAGTCTCCGATCGCGGTGAGGTCGGTCAGGCTATGCATGACAACGCTTTGGAATTTCTCTGTAAGCAATTCCAGGTTGTTTTGGTGGCGGACGTATTCATTTCGGGAGTAAAGGCGGTCCAAGGCGGCGGTAAGGGAAAGCCCTGCGACCAGAATAACCAGCAGAATAAGTAACCGTTTCACATTTCCTCCGTAAAGCCGACTGTCTTGAGGTTATTTCACCGCATTGTGAATTATCTCCTTGTTCCCGTGACGGTTAAGCCGGCGGTAAAGTCAGCCATTATCGCGCTGCCGGCAGGAGCGGTTTTGGCGGTGCCTGTCACCTTCCCCTTGTTTGGGGGCTTCTGCATCGGCCTCTCCGATATCTTTGACACGGCTAAGAAGCTTTATCCCCAGCCGCCGGAGCTGAAACAACGACTGCGGTTGGCTACCTATCCTTTGGCTTGACAAGCGCAATTTCCCGCTCATGGGCTACAAACTGTCTTATAAGTGAGTATAGCGTGTGCTCGGTCTCTCTGACAACATCGTCAGTCAAACGGTTAACCACATCTTCCGTCGCCAAGGCCAACTGAGCTCTTATCATTTCGGAGACTTTTTCTCTAGCTATCATCTTTTCCACCTCATATTAGTATTACTTAAGCGTAAGTGCCGGACATAAAGCCTGATAATAGTAATCGAGCCTGATCTGACTGGACTGTTGGAAATGGTAGTAATTGCAGTATCGCAACCCCTTGTCCCAGGACGAGCACATATCGCAGTCCTGGATCATGTATCCTTCAAGCCTGGCTCGCCGGGCAATTATAAACTGTGCCCCAAGCAGTGAGTCCAATTTGTTCAGGTTGAAAAGTTCCGTTTCGGATAACATCGGGCCGTATTTGGTTTCCACCAGCATCGCGATGTCGAGCAGGACCTGTTCGACAATTTCATCCGGGATATGGGAAATCGTTGTCATCCTTCATTTGCCTCCTAATAGATGTTTACGAGCAATATAGGTCAAAGCAAGAAACATGCCACTCCGGGAAGCGGCCGCTATTGCTTCTCTGCCGGCAATCGCAGTCCGGGGAATGCTTCTCAGCCAACCCCAAATTGCATATCAGTGCAACTATTGTCAACAAATTTTGCATAATTCGCCGTCTTGACCTACAGATGCGCGCCGGTGTTTTTAGCAGGATAACGCAATCTTCTCCCCGAATGCATAACGAAAACGCCAGGAGAGTGATAAACTTGCCGCGAAAAGTAGTAGTCATCCATGGACCTAACCTCAACCTTCTCGGCAGATCGGAAACTGCGGCGCTCGGACAGAAGAACCTCGCCCGACAGTTACATACTTGCCCTCGATGCCGCCGTGCAGCTTATCGATAAGCGGTAAACGAGCAGAACAGCCCCTCCCACTCCAGCCATTTCGCACCGGGATTGGGCCCCGTGACTACTCCCAGCAGAGTCTACCTTCACGTGACGAAGGAAGCAAAAATAAGAAGCCGCGCACAAGTTGGCGAACTCATGCGCAGCCCAATCTAAAACGCTATGCTTTACTTAAAAATTATCGTCACATGGGAAAGGGCGGGCAAATGATTATTTGCCCGCCCTTTGTCTTATTCTACATGTGGTTTTTGGCTATGACCTACATCATGCCGCCCATGCCGCCCATGCCGCCCATGCCGCCGGGGGGCATCGGGGGTTCTTTTTCCGGCTTGTCGGCGACGAGCGATTCGGTGGTGAGAACCATGGCCGCGATCGAAGCGGCGTTCTGGAGGGCGGAGCGGGTAACTTTGGCGGGGTCGACGATGCCGGCGGCGATCATGTCGACGTATTGCTCGGTGAGGGCGTTGAAGCCTTTGCCCTGGCCGGCTTTCTTAACATTTTCGACGACGACCGAGCCTTCGTGGCCGGCGTTGTTGGCGATCTGGCGGACCGGCTCTTCGACGGCGCGCTTGACGATGGCCACGCCGGTCATTTCGTCGCCGCTGCCGGTGATTTTGTCGAACACGGGCAGGACGTCGATGAAGGCGGTGCCGCCGCCGGGAACGATGCCTTCCTCGACCGCTGCGCGGGTGGCGTTGAGGGCGTCCTCGATGCGGTGCTTCTTCTCTTTGAGTTCGACTTCGGTGGCTGCGCCGACGCGGATGACGGCTACGCCGCCGGCCAGCTTGGCCAGACGCTCCTGGAGCTTCTCTTTGTCGAAGTCGGAGGTGGATTCTTCGATCTGGGCCTTGATCTGGGCGACACGGGCCTTGATGGCGTCAGCGGCGCCGGCACCGTCGACGACGGTGGTCTCTTCCTTGGAGACGCGGACCTGGCGGGCGCGGCCGAGGTCGCCGACCTGGACGCTGTCGAGTTTACGGCCGAGTTCTTCGGTGATGACGGTGCCGCCGGTGAGGGTGGCGATATCTTCGAGCATGGCCTTACGACGGTCGCCGAAGCCGGGGGCCTTGACGGCCACGGCCCGGAAGGTGCCGCGCAGTTTGTTGACAACGAGGGTGGCGAGGGCTTCGCCTTCGACGTCTTCAGCGACGATGAGCAGTTCCTTGCCCTGCTGGACGACTTTTTCGAGGACGGGCAGCAGGTCGGCGATGGCGCCGATCTTGCGGTCGGTGATGAGGATGTAGGGGTCGTTCAGGACGGCTTCCATCTTCTCGGTGTCGGTGATCATGTAGGGTGAGATGTAGCCGCGGTCGAACTGCATGCCTTCGACGACTTCGAGGTCGGTGCCGGTGGTTTTGGATTCCTCAACGGTGATGACGCCGTCTTTGCCGACTTTTTCCATGGCTTCGGCGATGAGTTTGCCGATTTCTTCGTCAGCGGCCGAGATGGAAGCGACCTGGGCGATGGCGTCCTTGGTCTCGACTTTCTTGGCGCTCTTCTTGATTTCTTCGACAACGGCGGCGGTGGCTTTCTCGATGCCTTTCTTGAGGATCATCGGGTTGGCGCCGGCGGCGACGTTGCGCATGCCTTCGCGAATCATGGCCTGAGCCAGCAGGGTGGCGGTGGTGGTACCGTCGCCGGCGACGTCGTTGGTCTTGGTGGCGACTTCTTTGACGAGCTGGGCGCCCATGTTCTCGAACGGGTCTTCGAGGTCGATCTCGCGGGCGATGGTGACGCCGTCGTTCGTGATGGTCGGCGCGCCGAATTTTTTGTCAAGCACTACGTTGCGGCCTTTGGGGCCGAGGGTGACCTTTACGGTATTGGCCAGCGCGTTGACGCCTTTTTCAAGGGCGCGACGAGCTTCTTCGTCAAAAATAATCTGCTTCGCCATTTCTTTTCTTTACCCCCTTATATTACTCAACAATCGCCAGGACGTCGCGCTCGCTGAGGATGAGATAATCCTGGCCGTCGATTTTGACTTCGGTGCCGGCATACTTGGAGAAGATGACCTTGTCGCCTTCTTTGACGTCGAGCGCGATGCGCTGACCGTTGTCGAGCACTTTGCCGGTGCCGACCGCTACGATTTTGCCCTCCTGGGGCTTTTCTTTGGCGGTGTCGGGAAGGACGATGCCGCTCTTGGTCTTCTCTTCTTTCTCGAGGACTTTGATTACTACCCTGTCGCCTAACGGCTTGATCATGTGGTAAAACCCTCCTTCTGTATTTGTGTTACTATGTATGCTTGTTGTTAGCACTCACCAACGGCGAGTGCTAATTCCATAAATTATGATATATAATTCACGGCGGAAAATCAAGAGCAGCGGCGGGGAAAATCAGCATTTTTTACAACATTTTTTGGCCCGTTCGGGACATCTCTGGTATTTTCTTCGCCCGACGGTTATTTTATGCATGCTGGAGGGGGACCGGACATTGTCCCGCACGGCCGCAGAAGTGCACAAAAAAACCGGCAGGGTCAAGCCCTGCCGGTTGTCTTTCTGTTGATAAGCCAATACGCCAGTACCGCCACCAGGGCTGTAAGGATGATATTGGTCCAGGCGGCCGCCGCGACCTGGTCGGGAAGCGGCAGCCGCGGGTGGGTGAAGAGGATGTAGTCGAAGAAGTCGTTGACCGCCAGCCACAGCACGGTCAGCGCGGCCGGCATCGCCGCCCTGGGCAGCCGTCCCATGTAGACGAGTCCCTGGACCGCCATGCCGCCGTGGCTGAAGTAGAGCATCCAGTCCTGTATGCCGGGCTGGGTCCCCTGGGCGATGAGGTATTGGCTGATGATGACGGTTGTCCACAGACCGTATTTGATTACCCCCAGCACGCCCGCCCAGGCCAGGAAGGTCCGTCCGGCGCCGAGACGCCCCAATCGTCCGGCCGCCAGCCACCAGACGAAGACGCCGAAGAGAGCGGCATGGCCGGGCGAGTCGGGGACGAACGGCAGCAGGTGCCAGGGTGTGGCGAGGAGCTGCTCCCAGTACCAGACGATACCCCAGACGGTGCCGGCGGCATTTACGGCGACGAGGGCGAGCAGGAACCAGCGCCGGTAGAAGAGGGCGATCATTTGCCCGCCCTCAGGTCCCGCGCAGGCACGCCCCCGAAGAAGGAACGCGGCGGGATGTCGCGGTTGACGAGTGTCATGGCGGAGACGACCGCGCCTTCGCCGATGACCACACCGGGGAGAATGGTGCAGTTGGCACCGATGACGACGTCTTTTTCGATGATTATTTTGCCCTTGCGCCATTCGTCTTTGAGAAATTCATGGCCGAGGAGGGTGGTATTGTAGCCGATGATTACGTTGTCGCCGATGTCGATCGTCTCGGGGAAGAAGATGTCCAGCATGACCATGAGACCGACGGACGCGTTTTTGCCGATTTTTACGCCCAGGAGGCGGTAGAGGAAGTTTTTGACCCGGAAGGAGGGCGACACGCGGCCGAGGGAGATGATGGTGAAGTTCCAGATGACCCTGAGGGGGCTGACCGCGTCGGGCCAGAAGCGCAGCGAGTTTTTGCCGGCGACGGGATGAACTTCGTAACGACGCTTCATAGCATTAACCTCATAAGGCTATTTCTTTGTTGCGGCTTCGACGATTGCTTCGGCCACTTCCCTGATCGATTTGCGTTTGGACATGCTGTATTGCTGGATGCGGCGGTAGGCTTCGCTTTCGCTGAGGTTGTAGGCGTCCATGAGGATGCCTTTGGCCCGGTCGAGGATTTTGCGGGTCTCGAGGGAGTTTTTCACTTCCTCGAGTTCGCGCTCGAGTTCGGCGAACTCCTGGAAGCGCGACAGGGCAATCTCGATAGCCGGGAAGAGGTTGGCTTCCTTGACCGGCTTGACGAGGTACGCCAGTACGCCGGAGTCTTTGGCTTTTTCGACGATTTCCTTCTGGCTGAAGGCGGTGAGGAGGAGCACTGGAGCGATTTTTTCGTTGGAGATGATTTTTGCGGCAGTGATGCCGTCCATTTCGGGCATTTTGATGTCCATGACGACGAGGTCGGGCTTGTGGCGGCGGGTCAGTTCGATCGCTTTGACGCCGTCCGACGCTTCGCCCACGACGGTGTGGCCCGCTTCTTCCAGGAGTTCCTTAAGATCCATGCGGATTATGGATTCATTGTCGGCGATGACGATTCGTAAGGGTTGCATGTTATCCTCCCTCCGTGCTGCACGGTACGATTATGCTTGCCTTGGTTCCGTTCCGCGAGTGCAGCCGGAACGTGCCGCCAAGGTCGTTCTCGACAAGCGTCCTGATGATCTGCAGACCGAGACTGTTGGACTCTTTCCGGCCGAAATCGGGCGGCAGGCCGATGCCGTTGTCCCAGATGTCGATCTGGTAGGCGTCTTTGATGGCGACGATTTCCACGCCGATGACTCCTTCGCGCCGTCCGACGAAACCATGCTCGATGGAGTTCTGGATGAGTTCGTTGATCGCCAGGGCCAGGCTTATCGCCTGGTCGGAAGGCAGCACCATCCGTTGGCCGTTGAATACCGTCTGGACGTTAAAGTCGGGTTCGAGCATGTTTTCGATGACGAGGTCGAGGATATTTTTGGCGACCTCGGATACGTCGATGAATTCGGCGTCCTGCTGGGAGAGGAATTCATGGACGACCGATATGCTGAGGATACGGTTGACGCTTTCGCGCAGGGCCGCCTTGACTTCCGCCGACGGGGTGCGGCGCGCCTGGAGCCTGAGGAGGCTGGCGATGGTCTGGAGGTTGTTTTTCACGCGATGATGTATTTCCTGGATGACCGCCGATTTAATGAGGAGTTCTTTTTCTTTTTTCTTGACTTCCGTTATGTCGGCTACGATCATGATGGTCCGTACCGTCTGGCCGCCGCGGACGATGGGAATAGCCCGCTGGGCGAGGATGACGCTGCCGATTTCCAGCTCGCTTTCCTGCGGCTGGCGGGTGCTGGCGGCCTTGAGGGCGAGACGGAGGTTGACATGCCTGTCGTAGACGCGCCGGCCGATAATGCGCCCGACGCCGAAGAGTTTGTAGATGCTGGCGGCGGCGGTGTTGGCGTATACGACCCGCCCGCGGTCGTCGAGGATGATGATGCCTTCGCGAGCCGAGAGCGGCCGGTAGACAGTGCCGGCGACGACGCGGGACGAGGTAAGGAACTGGTAGGCTGTTTCGACGAGGATGCCGTGATCACCGGCGGCGTCGTCCTCGATGCCTGATTCGAAGCTTACGGCGGCGACTGTTTGGCCGGCGGCGTCGGCAACGGGGAATGTGTGCATGGCGAGGACTTCCATGCCAAGCGCCCATTCCCGCTCACCGCTGATTTGCCCGCCGGTGGTGATGGTCCTCCATATAAGGGGTTCCTCGGTGGCGCTGACCGTAGTGCCGAGAAGGTTTGGCCTGTATTGGATGAAGCTGGTGTGAGGCTTGGCCTGGGCGATTATGACCAGGAGCGCCGTATCTCGGGCCCTGGCGTAGACGGTCACCTGGGCGTGGGCCAGGTCGGCGGCGATTTGCAGGCCGTCGGCGATTATTTCGAGCGCGTCGATCTGTTCCGCGGTCAGTGCGGTCGTTTTCCGGCAGACGTCACCGACGATACCCATTGAAACCTCCTGCGGCGTTTTAAGCTTGATAATATTCAACTTCGACCGGCAAAATTCCTGTTTGCCGGCTGAAATATATCGACCGGCATGACAAAGGCCGGCCGCTCCGTCTCCCTGGGGAATTGCCGGCCGGCGAAACCCGCCATCGATAGCGAATATATGACATTTCTATCGACATATTGGGACATATATAATTATTGTTCGCTATTTTTTACATCTCCGCCATTATGACTATCCAGTCATCCCAGGCTTATCAACACAATTCACAGGGTTATCCACAGAAAATCACGTTGTTTCTCGTCATTTTTTTACATTTTAGTCACTTTATCCACAATTGTAGGATAATTCTTTTTCCACATCAGTAGCGGCGTTCTCCCAGCCTGAGGGCCGGCACGGCGTTAAGGCTGAGCCCCGCCAGGTCCCCGGCGATGAACTGATAGTGCGCGCGGCAGGCGATCATGGCGGCGTTGTCGGTGCAGTAGACGGGCGGCGGATAGTGGAGCGTCATGTTTTGCTCGGCGCAGCGGGCGGCGAGGTCGGCGCGCAGACGGCCGTTGGCCGCCACTCCTCCCGCGAGGACGACTCTGCCGATACCGGCGTCCCTGGCCGCCTGGATGGTTTTCGCGACAAGGACTTCGACGACGGCGGCCTGAAAGCTCGCGGCGACGTCGGCTTCGTTGACCGCCTCGCCTTTCTGGCGGGCGGCGTTGAGGTGGTTGAGGACCGCGGATTTGAGGCCGCTGAAGCTGAATTCACAGCCGGCGCCGCTCAGGGCGCGCGGAAATGCGATGGCCTCAGGGTCGCCTCCGGCGGCCAGTCTTTCGATCTCCGGCCCGCCAGGGTACGGCAGGCTGAGGACCCGGGCAACCTTGTCGAAGGCTTCGCCGGCGGCGTCGTCGCGCGTCTGTCCCAGGAGACGGAAGGTGTTGTAGTCGGCGAGTTCGACCAGCGAGGTGTGCCCGCCTGAGACGACCAGGGCGATGAGCGGGGGGGCAAGGTGGCGGTCGGCAAGAAAGTTGGCGAAAACGTGGCCCTCCAGATGGTTGACGCCGACAAGCGGTTTGTCGGCTGCAAAGGAAAGAGCTTTGGCAGCCGCCACCCCTACAAGCAGGGCTCCTACCAGCCCAGGACCATAGGTGACGCCGATGGCGTCGATGTCGGCCAATTTTACTCCGGCGTCAGTGAGTGCCTGGTGAACAACCGGCATTACGTTCTCGATGTGTTTGCGGGAGGCGATTTCCGGCACGACACCGCCGTAACGCTGGTGCAGCTCCACCTGAGAAGATATGATGTTCGACAGGACTGTCCGTCCGTCGGCTACAACTGCTGCCGATGTTTCGTCGCAGCTTGTCTCGAGGCCGAGTATCAGGGTCAAGGGCGGAACGCTCCTTTTTTGTAGTAATATTTACAACGTATCCACTCGATAAAAAAGCACACAATATTAGTGGGCATGAAACAAGATTGCCCGAGAAAGGGGGGAATCAAATGGCACGCTCGAGAAAACCCGTGAATCCCGCCGCCGAGAACGCTCTTGACTCGATGAAGTTCGAAATCGCTTCTGAGCTGGGTATTGCCGAGCGCGTTCGTTCCCAGGGCTGGAACACTATGACCTCGGCCGACTGCGGCCGCGTTGGCGGTCATATGGTCCGCAAAATGATTGAGCAATATGAATCGAATAACCTCACCTAAAGGTTCCAATGGGGCGGCTGCGGCCGCCCTTTATATTTCCTGTAACAACGGGCGGTGTGGCGGCATATCCTATACCACAATCACCCCTTAGCCACGTCAAGTGGCTGTTTTTTTGCCTACAGCTTGTCCAGCCACATTATGACGGCGTCTTCCCTGGTGTCGGTGTAGTAGCCGGGGCGTATTCCCCGGACTTCGAAGCCCAGTTTGCCGTAAAGACGCTGGGCGGCGTGGTTGGACGGCCTGACCTCCAGGGTCATGCGGACCGCTCCCAGTGCTTTGGCGATCCGGCACAGCGCATTCATAAGCCTCATTCCCAGACCCTGTCCGCGGCAGGCCGGCAGCAGGGCGACGTTGGTGACGTGGGCTTCGTCGAGGATTACCCACATGCCGGCGTAACCGACGACTTTCCCCCCGGCTTCAGCGACAAGGTAGCAGGCGAGGTCGTTGTCCTCCACCTCGGCGACGAACGCCGACCGGGACCAGGGGGTGATGAACGACGCCTCTTCCACAGCCAGTACGGCGTCAATGTCGGTCATTTCCATCGCACGGATGTTCAGCGCGGCCGGCAGCCCTGTCGTTTCTCCCATAGTTCCTCCGCTTCCGACCGTCTTATGTATAAGGGTTCGAGGGCCATGACGTCGTGTGGTTCGCCGCCGGCGAGGAGCCTGGCACCAAGCAGGGCGACGCTGCCGGCCCGCGGCATGGCGACGTGAGGCTCGGCCAGGGCGACCCCCGCCTGGCGGAAGGTGTCGGCGTAGAGTTCGGCCGCTTCGCCGAGGACCAGTGCCGGCTCAGGGCGTGCTGACAGCAGGGCGGCGGCAGCGTCGCGGGTCATGACGGCCGGCGGCGCGACTTCGTCGAGGCTGCCGGCCAGCCACCGGTAGAGGGCTATATAGATGTTGCCTTTCTGGGCGTCCATGGTGGGCGCGAGGATTGCTCCGGGAACGGGACAGCCGTAGGCCAGCGCGGCCAGGGTGGGTACGCCGACTATCGGGATATTGAGGGCGTAAGCCAGAGCTTTGGCTGTCGCCAGGCCGATCCTCAGGCCGGTGAACGAGCCCGGTCCGATGCTGGCGGCGATGGCGCCGACGGCGGATTTGTCCGTGTCGGCGAGGGCGAGAAGCTGTTCGATATGCGGCATGAGCCGTTCGGAGTGGGTCTTTTTCGTCTGGATGGTGAGCTCGGCCAGCAGTCTTCCGGGGCCGGCCAGGGCCACGCTCGATACCAGCGTGGCGGTGTCCAGGGCCAGTATCAGCATTTGTCGCTCAGCTCCTCGCACATAAGGCGGTATCGCCCGCCCACCGGCGTCAGTTCGATGAGGCGGTCCGATTCGCCGCCGGCGCCGCCTGTCAGTTCGATGAGAAGATGCTCGTCCGGCATGGCGGCGGGGAACTTGTCCGCCCACTCGACGACGGCCACGCCGTCGCCGCCGGTATAATCGGCGAAGCCGATATCGTCGAGCTGGTTTTCGTTGTCCAGCCGGTAAAGGTCGAAGTGATAGAGGGGCAGGCGCCCGGTTTCGTATACCTGCAGGATGGTGAAGGTCGGGCTGGTTACGTCATCGCCGATGTCGAGGCCGGCGGCTATGCCCTGGACGAGGACGGTTTTGCCGGCCCCCAGGTCGCCGGTCAGGCAGAGGACGTCGCCGGCCGCCAGCAGCCGGCCGAGAGTGCGGCCGCACGCAAACGTGGCGTCAGGGTCGTGGGTTTTTATTGTCAGCATTGTTTGCTCCCTTTAGCGAAAATGGTTGTAGCCGCGGGGTTCAAGGGGAGTGGCTGCGCCGCCGGCGACAAGCGAGACGCCGTGCTCCTGGCCGGTAACCTCGCCGACTACCGTGAGGCCGCCGCGGTAGGTGATCCGCTCGAACTTTTCCGGACCGATGGTGAACACAAGCTCGAAATCTTCGCCGCCGAACAGGGCGTATTCCAGCGGCTGCCGGCCGAGGAGGGCCGCCGCCTCGACAAGCTGCGGGGAAAGGGGGATACGGTCGGCGTAGATTTTTATGCCGACCCCGCCGGCTTTGGCGAGTTCGTTGGCCTCGCTGGCAAGGCCGTCGCTGATGTCGTCGGCGCTGGTGGCTCCCCAGCCGGCCAGCCGCAGGCCGGTGGCGATCTGCGGGCGCGGCGTAAGGTGGGCGGTGACGAGCGGCCAGGCGAATTCATGCTCCTCCCAGCCCGGTGCGCGGATAAGGTCGAGACCGCAGGCCGAATCACCGAGGGTGCCTGTGACCACGACAAGATCGCCGGGTCGGGACCCGGAGCGCCTCAAAAGGCCGGCCGGGGCCACTTCGCCGGTGACGGCGGCGTTGACGACCAGCCCGCGGGGGCTGGCGACGGTGTCGCCGCCGATGATGTTGACGGCAAACTCGCGGCAGATTTCTTTCATTCCCTGATATAGGTCGATGACGAACTCCACCGGCAGGTGTGCGGGCAGGCCGACGGAGACGACGGCTTGCCGCGGGCGGCCGCCCATGGCGGCGATATCGCTGAGGTTGACGGCGATCGCCTTGTACCCGAGCTGCCAGGGCGTCGTTTTATCGAGCAGGAAGTGGACGTTTTCGACCAGCATGTCGGTCGTGATCAGTTGCAGCAGCCCCTGCCCCGGGCGATACGCGGCGGCATCGTCGCCGATCCCCACCACGACGTCGGCCGGCTCGACGATGGCGCCTTCCTTTATGCGGTCAATGAGGCCGAATTCGCCGATTTCCTTGAGATGCATCATATCACCGTCTCATAAAAATCCGTGTTTGGTTTATACTACCATTTCACCGTCTAGTATACCACGCCGGCAAAAAAAGTTGTACCAGGCGAAGGATTATGCCTGACCGCTGTTTAATTCTGTAATATTATTCCTTTCGGGAAGGACGTCCGCCGATGCAGCTGCTCCGTCTGCGCATCCCCAATATCGACCGGGTCGGTCTGGTGCTCGATATCTCGCAGGTGCTGGCCGCCCGCCGTTTCAATATCCTGACGATGGAGGTCGAGCCCAACACCGTTTTTCTGGAAACGGAGATGACCGTGCCGGACGACAAGGCCTCCGTCCTTGCCGCCCTCAAATCCATCCCCCAGGTCATCGACGCGGTCGAGATCGATCTTATGCCCCACCAGGAGAAGGCCGAGCAGATCAAGGCGGTGCTAGCCTCGGTGGGCGAGGGCATCGTCGCTATAAATCACCACGGCGAGGTTACCCACTATAACCCGGCGGCGGAAACGATCGTCCGCCTCCCCTACCAGGAAGTGATCGGCCGCCCCCTGGCCAAGATCTCCCCCGACCTGCCTCTGTTGGAGACGCTGCGGACGGGAGCGGTCTACAACAACCGCGAGATCGTCCTCGAACGGACGAAGAGCCACTATCTGGCCAGCGGCCGCCCCATCATGGGCGCGCGGGGCCGGATTATCGGCGCGGTGGCCGTCCTCAAGGATATCAGCGATGTGCGGGAACTCGTCTATACCGTGACCGGACAGATGACGTTCACCTTCGACGAGATACTATATACCAGCGCCGCCATGCGCCAGGTGGTCGCGGTGGCGGAAACCATCGCCCGCGGCGACTCCACCGTGCTTATCCGCGGCGAGACGGGCACCGGCAAGGAGTTATTCGCCCGCGCCATCCATGCCGCTTCGCCGCGGGCCGACAAGGTGTTCGTGCCCCTTAATTGCGCGGCCGTCCCCGACACGCTGCTGGAGAGCGAACTGTTCGGCTACGAGGAAGGCTCTTTCACCGGTGCGGTCAAGGGCGGCAAGCAGGGGTTGTTCGAGTTTGCCAACAACGGCACCCTCTTCCTCGACGAGATCGGCGAACTGTCGTCCCACCTCCAGGCCAAGCTGCTGCGGGTGCTGCAGGACGGCAAAGTCCGCCGCCTGGGCGGAACGCGGGAGAATACCGTAAATGTCAGGATACTGGCGGCAACTAACCGCCATCTCGAAGAGATGATCGCCAAAGGCGCCTTTCGCGAAGACCTTTATTACCGGCTCAACGTCATCCCCCTTTTTCTCCCGCCTTTACGTGAACGGCAGGAGGTTATCCCCATCCTCGCGCAGTACTTTCTGAAGAGGTTCGCCGCCAAGCTCCAGAAGCCCGTCGACGCCATCAGCGAGACGGCGCTCGCCAAGCTGACCGCCTACCACTGGCCAGGCAACATCCGCGAGCTGGAAAACGTCATCGAGCGGGCGGTCAACATCGTCAGCGACAAGATTATCCTCACAAGCCATGTCGTCCTCGACCATGGTCAAATCCCCCTGCCGCGCGGCCCAGCCGTTCCCGAACGTCCGCTGGAGGAAACGTTGGACGAGGTGGAGCGGGAAGTGCTGCTGCAAGCCCTAAAACGCTACCGTACTTCGCGGCAGATCGGGGCCGTGCTCGGCCTCTCCCACACCGCCGTTCTCAAGAAACTGCGTAAACACGGACTGTCTATTGGGGAAAAAAAGCGATAGAAGGGGTTAGCATGCGACCTACCCACGCCGAGATCGATCTGGCGGCCATCCGCCACAACATTCGCCAGGTGCGCGAAGCGGCCGGTCCGGGTGTCAAGCTCGTTGCGGTCGTAAAGGCGAACGCGTATGGCCACGGGGCCGTCAAGGCAAGCCGCGCGGCCCTGGAGGCCGGGGCCGACTGCCTGGCGGTGGCTATCCCGGAAGAAGGAGCCGAGCTCAGGAGCGCAGGCCTGGCGGTACCGATCTTCGTCCTCGGCCTCACCCTCCCGGACCAGGCAAAGTTGGTTGTCGATTACCATCTTACGGCTACGGTGGCCACCATGGACAGCATCAGGGCCCTTTCCCACGCCGCCCGCGACGCCGGCCGCCGCTGCCGCGTCGTGCTCAAGACCGATACCGGCATGGGGCGCATCGGCGTTGCCCCCGTGCAGCTCGAGGAGTTCCGCCAGTACATCCAGGCCAGTCCAGGCGTGGAACTGGTCGGTGTCTTCACCCATCTGGCGACGGCCGACGCGGCCGATAAAACATACGCGGAGCGACAGCTCGCCGCCTTCCGGGCCGCTGTCGACCGTCTGGCCGCCAAAGCCAACCTGACTTATATTTCTGCCGCCAACAGCGCCACCGCCATCGATCTGCCGCAGGGCCGCTTCAACACAGTCCGGCCGGGCATTGTCATCTACGGCCTGCCGCCTTCCCACAATATGCACAGGACCCTCGACCTCCGTCCCGCTATGCAGCTTAAGACCCGTATCGCGTATATCAAGGAGGTTTCGGCCGGCACAGCTGTAAGCTACGGGTGCACATACAAGACCGAACGGCCCACGTTCCTCGCCACGCTCCCGGTGGGCTACGCCGATGGCTATAGCCGCCACCTTTCGAACAAGGCCGCCGTCCTCATCGGCGAAAAGCGCCGGCCGGTGGTTGGGCGGGTGTGCATGGATCAGGTCGTGGTCGACCTGGGTGCCGACGGCGATGCGGTTGTCGGCGACGAGGCCGTCCTCATCGGCCGTCAGGGCAAGGAGGAGATTACGCTGACCGAACTTGCCGATCTGGCCGGGACGATAAACTACGAGCTGGCCTGTGCGGTAAGCGCGAGGGTCCCGCGGGTGTATGTGAACGAATAATAAAGGAAAAAGAGCGCCCCGCAAATGCGGGGCGCTCTTTTAATCAGCACCTTTCGATCGGTTTGCCGAGATACTCGCTCACTATTTTCATCGCGCAGTAGTTGCCGCACATCGAACACGCCTCGGCGCCGCCGGGGTTGCGCTCCTTGCGGTAGCGGCCCGCCTTGACGGGGTCGATGGCGAGTTCGATCTGTTTTTCCCAGTCGAGGGCTTTGCGGGCTTTGGCCATTGACAGGTCCCATTCCCAGGCGCCCTTTACGCCTTTGACGATGTCGGCGGCGTGGCCGGCGATGCGGGAGGCGATGACCCCTTCGCGCACGTCGTCGAGGCTGGGCAGACCGAGGTGCTCGGCCGGAGTGACGTAGCAGAGGAAGTCGGCACCGGCGGCGGCGGCCAGCGTGCCGCCTATGGCGGCAGTTATATGGTCGTAGCCGGGCGCAACGTCGGTGACGAGCGGGCCGAGGACATAGAAAGGCGCGCCTTTGCAGATCTGTTTCTGCAGTTTGATATTGGCCTCGATCTGATTGTAAGGCACGTGGCCAGGACCTTCGACAAGCACCTGGACGCCTTTGGCCCACGCCCGATCGACTAGTTCGCCGAGGGTGAGCAGTTCTTCGAGCTGGGCGCGGTCGGTGGCGTCGGCGAGACAGCCGGGCCGCAGGCCATCGCCGAGGCTGATGGTGACGTCGTAAGCGGCGCAGATATCCATCAGTTCGTCGTAGCGCTCGTAAAGAGGGTTTTCTTTGTCGTTATGGAGCATCCAGCCGGTGATGAAGGAACCGCCGCGGCTGACGATGTCGGTGACCCGTCCCTGCTGGCGAAGCCTGGCGATGCTGGCCTGGGTGATGCCGCAATGGATGGTCATGAAGTCGGCGCCGTCTTTGGCGTGTTTTTCGATGGTGTTGAAGATGTCGTCGCCTGTCATGGCAACGATCGAACCTCTGTTTTTGATCGCCTCGACAGTGGCCTGGTAGATGGGCACCGTACCGACCGGGACGGTAGAGTGCTTGATGATCTCTCGGCGGGAGTGGTCGATGTCGTCGCCGGTGCTAAGGTCCATGACGGCGTCGGCGCCGGCGTCGATGGCCGCCCGGAGTTTGGCCAGTTCTGGTTCGACGGCGGGAAAGGCGCTCGATGTGCCGATGTTGGCGTTGACCTTTGTTTTCAGGCCGAGCCCGAAGCCCCGCGGTTTCAGGCTGGCGTGGTTGATGTTGGCGCATATCGTGACCGTGCCGTCCGCCACCCGTTCGCGGATAATCTCAGGGGCCAATCCTTCCTCGCTTGCCACCGCCGCCATCGCCGGGGTAATCTGCCCGCTCCGGGCAAGTTTCATCTGAATTGCCATTGCAAAGCCTCCTACTGTTCGTTTATGCAATAAAAAACAGCCACCCAACGAACGGTTAGATGGCTGCCAGTTGCCTGGTGAAACCCACTTCCCTACGCTGGTATTAACCAGAAATCAGGTTCCAAGGGTCGGCTTGCGCCTCTCAGCATTACGCTCCCCTAGTGGTTTGGTATTTGGTTGCAGTATTATTTTACCAGATGAGTATGCTGCTCACAAGGACTTTTTTATGATCTTTTCCGACCTGCTTAGCGGTTCGCTGGTGTCCATATGGCCGTAGAGGGTGTGTATCTTTCTGCCTTCGACCATGATCTGGACTTTGTAGATATCAGCGAACTCGGTCACGGTGTTGACGATGGCGCTCACGGCCATGATTTCGCCGGCTGATCCGCCGCTGCCGTTCTTGATAATTTTGTCGTTGAAGTCCACGTAGGCTATATGATCCTTGACGGTTATGCCCTTGAGTTTTGTTCCTTCAGGCAGGGCGCGGATCAGTTCGGGGTTTTTCGGCCCGGTCAGCAGTTGCTCGACGGCGGCCTGGACGGGTTTGTCGGTTTTCGGGAGTGTGTAGGTTTCCGCCACAAGGTATGCGGCGTCTTTTGTGGCGTGGTAAACGGTTACGGACATCGTCTCGGCGGCAGGTGGGCCCGCCAGCTTCTCGGGCGGCTTGACAGCGGGCGGTTGTCCGGTGACGGCCTGATCTGGTTCACAGCCTGCCGCGAACAGCGCGATGAGCAGAATGGCCACTAATGCGATATATCTGCTGCGATTGGACATCACCATTCACCCCCCTTGGTGGCTGCCTGGGCGAAGAAACTCTCGATGCCCCGGACGATGCCTTCGGCCATCTTCTGCTGGAACTGGGGACCGGCCAGCAGTTTTTCCTCGGCCGGATTGGACAGAAACGCCATCTCGACGAGCGCAGCCGGCATGGTGGTGCGCTTGATCACGTAGAAATTCGCCGACAATGTTCCTTTGTCCTTTAGACCGCCGGCTTGCAGCATACCTGCCTGGAGATTGTTTGCCAGCAGGTAATCGTAGCGGGTCTTTTGGTAGAAATATGTAGAGGTGCCTTCGGCGCTGCGGTTTGTAGCGGCGTTGGAGTGGATGCTGACGAATATGTCGGCTTTTTTGACGTTGGCGATGGTGGCTCTCGCCTTGAGTTCATCGACGGCCGATGCGTTGGGCCCGAAGACGTCGCGGTCGTCCTGGCGGGTCATGATGACCTTGGCTCCCGCCTTGTCGAGCAGTGCTTTGACTCTGAGGGCGACGGCGAGGTTGACGGTTTTTTCCCTGTTGCCCGCCAGGCCGACCGCACCTGGATCGCTGCCGCCGTGGCCGGGATCAAGGACGATCAGTTTGTCTTTCAGCCCCGCGGTGAAGCTGAATTTCGCAGGGGGCAGGGGCTGGTTGATATCGATAACCACGCGATTCGGTTTCTTGTTGGGGATGTCCTTCGGCAGGGTGAATACCTTGTATTCCCCTTCTTCGACCATAAGCGGCAGTTCCACCGTTATGACGGTGTTCCGGTCGTCTTCGGATTTCATGCTGATACTGTCGGCAATCCGGCCGTCGAGGTCGATATCGGTGTCTGTCTGTCCCGGGACCGCGCCTTTGACGTTGACGACCAGGCGTGGCGTGGGTGAGACGGTTACCTTGCCGCTGGCCTGAACGGGGCCGGTCGTGTCGATGACAAGGCGAAGCCGGCCGGCGCCGGTTACGGCGTCGATGTGATTGGCCCAGCGGATCTGGGTGAGTTGTTGGCCACCGGGGGTGACCGAGGCACCGGCAGTCTTGCCGACGACGGCCAGCAGCCTGTTGCCGGGCTGGTTGGCCATAGGAGACGGAGCCTTGGCCGCGTAGCCCGCCGAAGAGACGGCCAGTACGGCACAAATTACCAGGAAACAGAGGACGCGGCGCAACACAACACCTCCCTATTGCGACGTGTTATGTTACAATTCGCCTTCCATAGCCAAATTCCTGCCAGTTTCATGTCGGATTTTTTATGTTACGCTCACAACTTGTCTGTAAACTCTTTATTTAAAGCTAAAAAGGAAAAATAAGGAGGCGGCAATGCCGCCTCTTAGCGCCGCAGATTGTGCTTTATGGGCGACCGGCGTTTGTTGCCACCGGAGCCCAAGGCCGTTCAGAAAGCTCCAGATGCACGTCCTGATTACGTCAGCCTGGCCAGCGCGATAAATCTTGTGGCGATTGGCGATACGAATTTTGTGCGGGGCGCACCGGAGGAGCAAGTGCGCGAATTCTTAGCGCTTCAGCGCTTAGAATTGCGGCCTGCCCCTTGCGGGTACGCAGCAGATGGGGCTTTATCAACGGCCGTTAGCCGCCGTTCAATAATTTGCGCAATAGGTCTTCCGCCTCCTCCTTGGCTACGCGGGTCGCTTCGCTGTCGATGCTCAGCGCCAGCCACAGGACGTCGCCCTCCGCGGCGCCGTCCGGGAGAAACGCCCGCGGCCAGGCGACGCTTTGTTCGGCGTCGCCGACGAGGAGCACGGCCTTGTCGCCTTCGAACCTGTCCAGTACCACCCTTACGCGCATGTCATCTCTCCTTGGTGATTGTATAGGTTTTACCGTCGCTGGCGATCGTGACCGCGCCGTCGGTGTCGGTGCGGTAGACTTTGATTTTGCGGTCTCCGTAACGCTTCAGGACCGAGGGGTGGGGATGGTGATACTCGTTGTTGGCACCTACGGAGATTACGGCCGCTTCGGGGGCGACAGCCTTAAGGAAGGCGGGCGAGGACGAGGTGCGGCTGCCATGGTGGCCGCTTTTGAGCACCTGGCTTTTCAGGCCGGAGCCGTATTTCTTGACCATGCCCGCCTCGGCTTCCTGCTCGGCGTCGGCGGCGAGCAGCAGCGCGAAGTTGCCGTATACGAGCCGGGCGACGATCGAGTTGTTGTTGAGGCCGGCTTCGCTTGCGAAAGGCGGCACGGGTGGGTTCAATATCTTGAGCGTGCCGCCGCCGATGTCGATTTCTTTGCCGTCGGCAAGCAGCGCGAAGGCGATGTTCTTTTTCTGCACGGTTGCGAGGTATTGGCGGTAGAGGCTGCTGGTCGTCACCTGCCCGCTGTCGTAAACCCGCTTGACTGCAAAGTTGTCGAGGATGGCGACGGCCCCGCCGATATGGTCGGCGTGAGGATGGGTGACGATGAGTGTGTCGATGGTTTTTACGCCCTGTTTCTTTATGTAGGCAACAAGTTTGTCCCTGGCCGGAACGTCGCCGCTGTCGATCAGGGTGACCTGACCGGGGGTGCGGATGAGGATGGCGTCCCCCTGTCCGACGTCGATGACGTTGACTACCAGGTTGTCCACCTTTGCCCGGTCGGCCGCAGGCGCGCCGCACCCGGCCGCGATGGCCAGCGACAGCGCCAGCGCTGCCAGGGCGAATGCCCAGCTTCGTCTGAACTGCATCTTTTTCCTCCTCGGTATTTGCGTTGTCGGCAGCTTATTATGATACATCGCTTATTAGTGTTAACCGGGCGGACATTAAAAAAATAGGCACACGAGCGCCTATCCGCAAATCAAAGCATAATGAGCCCCAGGCTTATCCTGGTGGCCTCGTCGACTTTTGCCATGACTTCTTCGCTCAAATGAGTGATTTTCTCTTTCAAGCGGCGTTTATCGATTGTTCTGAGCTGTTCCAGCAGTATGACCGAATCTTTGTCGAGGTTGAACTGTTTGGCGCTGATCTCAACGTGTGTCGGCAATTTCGCCTTGGATATCTGGGATGTGATAGCGGCGACGATAACGGTGGGACTGTACTTATTGCCAACATCGTTTTGAATGACCAGCACGGGCCGGTGCCCCCCCTGTTCCGATCCGACCACCGGGCTCAGGTTTGCATAATAAATATCCCCGCGCTTAACGATCATCCTATTCACGCTCCACTAGCAAGGTGGGCATCATCTCGTACACTTCCACGTCGGCGGTGAGGCCTTCCTCAGCCAGGGCCAGGTTTATGACGGCCATCTCCTGGTAGCCTTTGCGCATCATATCTCTAACAGCCTTGCGTTTGCGTTCCTCGATGTAGAGGCGCATGGCTTCCCGCACGAATTGACTGCGGCTAAGCTTCTCCATGGCTATAAAGCCGTCGACTTCCTGGAGCAAGCTGTTAGGGATGCTTATCATGATACGCTTTAACTCGGCCACACCATCACCCCCGCCTCAGGTTATGCACAAGATAAACATAATATATAATCATTATATGAGTATTGATATACTAATGTCAACGATGTTGATATACCGGATAGGCGTTTTATGCCTGTCAATGGCTGGATATCCGCTTGTACTGTATCATGGTTAAGTATGCATTGGCAAGACGCAAATTATGCCGTCAAACGCAAATATTGCCAGCTGCGCTCAGGTGTTGTGCAGCGAGGCGATAGCCGCCGGCAGGGCCGCGAGAAGGTCGCCGGCCGCCATACCGACCAGTCCCGCGCTGGATGCCGTCTCGCCTGCCAGGCCGTGGAGGAATACGCCGGCGACGGCAGCGTCGTGGCTGGTGAGGCCCTGAGCGATGAGGGCGGCGATGACGCCTGTCAGTACGTCGCCGGTGCCGCCGGTGGCCAAGGCGGCGTTGCCGCTGGTGTTGATGAATACTTCGCCGTCAGGATACGCTATCACTGTGCCCGGCCCTTTGAGTACGACGATTGAGCCCAGGCTGGCGGCCGCGTCGCGTGCAGCCCCGAGCCTGTCTGCGTTGATGACGGGCAGGGGGCGCCCCGTCAGACGAGCAAGTTCGCCCGGATGGGGTGTCAGGACGGCGATGGCTTCGGTTTCGAGCAGGATCTCGGTGTGGCCGGCAAGGGCATTCAGACCGTCGGCGTCGATGACGAGCGGGCAGGGGACGGTGCGCACGATTTCCCGCACGGCGGCGAAGGTTTCCCCGGCACGTCCGAGGCCCGGCCCCAGGGCGAGTACGTCGGCATTTTGCGCCATGACGGCGATTTCTTCGATGGCCGCCTGCCCGACGACGCCGTCGGTCTCTTCGGGCAGCGGCTTTGTCATGACTTCGGTCAGCTTGATTTCCATTATGGCGTTGAGGCCGGCGGCAATCCCCAGCGTGACAAGGCCCGCCCCGGCGCGCACCGCCGCCATCGCGGCGAGGGCGGCGGCGCCGGTGAGCCCCGGCGAGCCGGCGACGAGCGCGGCCCGGCCGCCCGTGCCTTTGTGGGCCCAGGGGGCGCGAGTCGGCAGTAGACGGCGGACAAGGCCGGCGGTGACGGTGTTTTGCCGGATGGCGGCGTCGGCGAGGAGTGCGGCCGGCAGTCCGATGTCGGCGACGGTCAGTGAGCCGGCATGGGAAGCACCGGGCTGGAAGATGAGGCCCGGTTTGGGCAGTCCGAAGGTGACGGTATGGGCCGCACAGACGGCCGCTCCCCGAACGCGGCCGGTGTCGGCGTCGATGCCGGTGGGGATGTCGACGGCGACGACGGGCTTGCCGGAAGCGTTGATTATCTTTACAATCGCGGCGAGGTCGCCGCTGATTTCGCCGCTGAATCCCGTGCCGAGGAGGGCGTCAACCAGGAGGTCGGCGAAGGCTGTCGCCAGCGCCGCTTTGTCGCAGTCGCGCTCGCCGGTGATTTCGATGACCTCGGTCCCCATTTTGAGAAGGATTTCGAGGTTTGCGAGGGCGTCGCCGCCAACGGCGCTTTTCGCCCCCAGCAGGAAGAGCTTGACTTTGGCCCCGCGGGCGGCCAGGTGGCGGGCGGCTACGAAGCCGTCGCCGCCGTTGTTCCCTTTTCCGCAGAATATGCAAACTTTCTTGTCGGCCGCGCCGCCGAGGATGGCGGCGACCCTGCGGGCCACCTCGCCGCCGGCGTTTTCCATCAGGGCAATGCCGGCGAGGCCGTATTCTTTCATGGCCCGTTCGTCGATCCGGCGCATCTCCGCCGCCGTAGCCACCTTCATCTTTGTTCGCCTCCCAGCAGGACAGCCTGCGCGGCCGCGTATTCGCGGGCATGGGTCAGTGAGATGTGGACAGCTGACACGCTCATTTTCGCGGCCAGTTCTCCGAAGCGGCCGCTGAGTTTGACCTCCGGCCGTCCGTTTGCATCCGCGAGTATCTCGACGTCCTGCCAGGTGCCTGCCGACAGGCCGGTGCCGAAGGCTTTCATGACCGCTTCCTTGCCGGCGAAACGGGCGGCGTAGGAGGCCGGCCGCTGCACGCCCCGCCCGTCGCAATATTCGCGCTCGGCGGCGGTGAAGACGCGGCGGACGAAACCATCCCGCTCTACGGCCGCTCCGATGCGCTCGATCTCGATTATGTCGATGCCGATACCCACTATCACGCGGGCCACCTCGCTTCGCAGTGTTATGGGTCTATTATTCCGTTTTGGGCGGCGCATTCCCTGCATCATGGTTATTTTTCCCTGCCGGCCCGCATGTTTCACATTTTTGTCACAACTGCGCCATATTTTCGCCAAATTGGTTTTTTATAATAAAAGCAAATAAACCTCAAGGAGGAACATGTCATGAAAAAAACTATCGCCATCGTCACCCTCGTAGCCATGATTCTGGTGGTCGCCGCTTCGCTGGTGGCGAGCGCCGCCCCGGGCCAGAACCCGCCCCTCGGCCCGCAGCGCCAGGCCATCACCCTGACCGATGACCAGAAGAAGGAACTCGCCCCTCTCTATGAAAAGATGTTCGAGACCAGGAAAGAGATCATGCAGAAGTATGTGAACTTCGGCTACATGACCCAGGAGCAGGCCGACCAGCGCATAGCCTGGATGAAAGAGCGCATGAGCCAGGGATACGGCCCCGGCATGATGGGCAAAGGCTTCGGGAGAGGCCACGGCAAGGGCCCCGGCTTCGGCCAGGGCGGACGCGGCCCCTGCTTCCAGCAGCCGCAGCAGCCGGCCGTAAATCAGTAGCGATTGAAGGTGAAGCCCTTGCTGACGCAAGGGCTTCTTTTCATACGAAATATTCTACTTTGGCCGCCGGGAAAAACCGGCCCGCCTGCTCGTGCATGAAGTCGCGGATGGCGCGCATCGTGTCGGCGTCGTAGACGTATTTGCCGTAGCCGAACTGGCCGAATTTATATTTGCGCTCTTCCTCGTCCATGGGCAGGCCGGTTTCGGGGAAGACGGCGGCGATGTTGGCCTTGGCCCGTTTGGTGAAACGGTGGGTGATGAATTCGAAGGTCAGGTCCTGCGCGGCCGACTCCGGCAGAGCCGCGGCCAGGCTGCGGAAAAGGTCGGCGTAATCCTCCCGCCAGGCGGGGTAGTGGAAGATGGGGGCGATAATGAAGCCCAGCGGGTACCCGGCTCGGGCGACCTGCGCTGCGGCCGCCACCCTTTCCTCCAGTCCGGGGGTGCGATGCTCGTACCGGCGGATGACGGCCGCAGCGTTGAGGCTGAAGCGGAAGCGGGTGTGGCCGTTGTGCTCGGCGCCCAAAAGGGGCCCTACGTCGTCGTGTTTGGTGACAAAGCGGAAGCGCCCAAGGGGCTCGCGGCCGAAGTGTTCGATGGTGGTGCGCAATAGGCCGGTCAGGTATTCGGTGGGGATGGGGTCGGAGGTCGCCGCTCCCTCGAACACCGTTATTTCCGGGGCACGCTCCCCAATATATTCGCCGGCTTTGGCCAGGATTTCCCCGATGTTGACGTATACCCTCAGGTATGGCCGCCGGCCCAGGGTGGTGGCGAGGTAGCAGTATTCGCACATTCCCGGGCAACTGGTGTTGAGCGGCAGCTGGTAGTGGGCCGACGGCTTGCAGGTCGCGAAGTCGACGCTTTTTCTCACCCCGACAACGAGGGTCCTTTTTGCCTCGCGGTAGGCCTCCGCGGCGGTTTTGCCCGGAATCCCGGTCACCCGGTTATGAGAGCCGGTCAGCTGAACCGGCACTTTCACCGACCGCAGGCTGTCGTAAAGCTTGCGCCCAAGAGGATAATCCATGGATGCCGGCTCGAAATAGGCCCTGACGGGAACAAAGCGTTGCATGCGTCCACCCCTCGCGCTTTTTTCGCTGATAGTATCCCCTTGCGGGAGGAAAATTTCCGTCAGTACTGGCGAAAGTGCCGGCAGGGCTATAGAATAGTAATAAGCATCCTGACAGGAGGTTCGAGCTGTGTTTCCCCTCCGCGACAACATCCCGTCCCGCTCCTGGCCGCTGGTGACCGTCGCGCTGATCGTCGCCAACTTTTATTTCTTCTACCAGGAGCTTATTCTCAGCGACGCCGCGCTGGCCAGCTTCATCAACACCTGGGGCCTCGTGCCGGCGGACTTCATTGCCCGCTTGATCCGCGAGCCCTTCCAGCCCGCCACGTATGTGCCGCTCTTCGCCAACCTCTTCCTCCACGGCGGCTGGATGCACATCCTCGGCAATATGTGGTATCTGTGGATCTTCGGCGACAATATCGAAGACAGGCTGGGCAAGGCCCGTTTTCTGCTTTTCTATATTCTGTGCGGGGTAATCGCCAACGCGGCCCAGATCGTCGTCGACCCCGGTTCCACGATCCCCACTGTGGGGGCCAGCGGCGCCATTTCCGGCGTGCTGGGCGGCTATCTGATGCTTTTCCCGCGGGCCCGCATCGCCACCCTCGTACCCCTTTTCCCCATCTTTCCTATCCTGCAGATACCTGCCCTGCTCTTCCTGCCGCTGTGGTTCTTCCTTCAGCTTTACCAGGGTGCCGCTTCCCTCTTCATGGCCGGCACGAATATCGCCTGGTGGGCGCATATCGGCGGCTTCGCCGCCGGCTTCGTACTGGTCAGATTCGTCAAGGAGTAGTATATTCGGCCCCCTTCCCGGCCAACCTATCTGCAAACGGCAAAGGAGTTGGCGCTGTGTTGCAGAAATTATCGCCCTGGCTGGCGGCCGGGCTAACCACCGGGCTCGTCGTCACCCTGGGGCTATGGCTTTCGGCAGCCATTTTTTTCAATACCTTCATCATCGGCCAGCGCGTCGCTCCGGACCAGAAAATGGTGGCGGCGCTCATCGAAACAGGCCTCAACAATCCCGAGGTCCAGGCGGCGGTCAAGCACCAGGTCATGCTCTACCTGCGCTCGCCGGAGGGCAAGGCCCGACTGGCGGAAATGATTAAATCGCCGGAGATGGTCAAGGCCCTGTCGGAAAACATCCAGTCGCCCGAAATGCGGGCCGCCATCCTCAAGCTGATGGAGGTGCCCGAATTCCGTGCCGCCGTCCTCGATATCGTCAAGGACACCCCCGAGATGAAGACCCTTACCATCCTGTCCGCGGCCATCGTCTGGGACCCCCAGCAGGCGGCGCCGGTGGCCGAACCGTATTTTTAAGCACAAAAAAGAGCCGTTGACGGCTCTTTTTTACGTTGCTTTAAGCGACAGGTTCTATTTCTCGCACTCGAAGGGCCAGGCGTTGATGCCGCCCTCCATGACCTGCACGTTCTTGAATTCTTCGCCCTCGAGGATGAGGGCCGCTTCGTAGCCCCTGAGACTTATCTTGCAGAAAGCGACGATCTCGTCGTCCTTGCTGAGTTCCGCCAGCCTGCTGCGGAGCTGGCCTAGCGGGATGTATTTGACGTTCGGACAGGCCAACCGCCCCTGCTGCTTGCATTCGTCGGGGGTGCGGACATCTAGGAAGACCGTTTTGCCGGCAGCAATCTTCTCTTTGGCCGTCAGCGAGGTGATGCCCTTGAGCCTGCCGGCCAGCTTGTTGAGAACGGCCAGCGCGGCGACCGCCACATTGTCGATCGGCGAGTTAAATGGCGGTGCGTAGGCTACGTCGATGTCGAAGAGGTCGCCGACCGTCCCGCCGAGAGTGATGGCGGTGGCGACGATGTCGATGCGCTTGGCGATCTCGCCCTCGCCGAATGCCTGGGCGCCGAGGATACGGCCGGTGTTTGCTTCGGCGATTAGTTTGACGGTGATGATTTTTGCGCCCGGCATGTAGTGGGGACGGTCGTGGCCGCCTACCATGGCGGTTACGTAATCGTAGCCGAGGCGTTTGGCGTCCCGTTCGCTCAGGCCGGTCTTGCCGACGTTCATGTCGAGCACTTTGACGACGACCGTGCCGAGGACGCCGCGGAATTTCTCGTCGCCGCCGAGCAGGTTATCGCCGATCACCCGGCCGTGCTTGTTCGCCGTGGAGCCCATCGGCGTGAAGATCTTCTCGCCGGAGATTATGTGGGTGTTTTCCACGCAGTCGCCGCCGGCGAAGATGTCGGGGTCGCTGGTGAGCAGGTTTTCGTTGACCGCGATCGCGCCTGTCGGGCCGATGGCGAGGCCGGCGTTTTTAGCCAGCTCGACGTTCGGCCGAACGCCGATGGCGAGGATGACGAGATCTGCCGGGATGGTCCGCTGGTCGGTGACCACGGCTGACACAACACCGTCGCCGGTGAATTTCTCGACTTTTTCGCCGGTCAGGAGGGTCAGGCCCTGTTCGCGGGCGTATTTGGCCACCGAGCCGGCGATTTCCTCGTCGAGGAACGCGGGGAATATCTGGTGCTGCATTTCGATGACGGTCACATTGACTTCCCACAATTTGAGGGCTTCGGCCATTTCCAGCCCCACGAGGCCGGCGCCGATGATGACGGCGTTCTCGAATTTGCCCCGCTCGAGCCCCGCCCGCACCGTTTTGGCGTCATCGGGATGCCAGAGCTGGAAGATGTTGCCGAGTTCTATCCCCGGCAGCGGCGGTTTCACCGGTACGGCGCCGGTGGCGATCACCAGCTTGTCGTAAGGGAGTTTCCGTTCCTCGCCGCTGGCGAGATCCTTAACGGTTACTTCCTTGGCGGTTCTGTCGATGCCGGTGGCCAGCGTCTCGGTCAAGACGTCGATATCTTTCACGCTCTTGAAGAACGCCTGATTGCGCACCGCGCCGGCAGGGGTAGTCATAAGTTGGTTGATGTCCTGGACGTCGCCGGCCACATAATAAGGCAGCCCGCACGCCCCGTAAGAAATCATCTTGCCTTTTTCAACCACGGTAATCCGGGCGTTCGGGTCGACGCGTCTGGCTTTGGCCGCAGCCTTAAGCCCGGCGGCGACGCCGCCGATAATCACGATATTCATCAATTAACCCCCTTCGCCGATGGATTTCATCTACGATTGTATGTCGTACGCTTGTTTAAAGTCAATAAATCGCTCGGAATTAGCGTATCGATTTTCTTATTCCTACATTAGAAAAAGTTTATAGGTCGGCCAGCAGGCAGACTTCCACGGTGGTGCCGGCCGCCAGGGGCGGACTGCCGGCCGGGATAACGATCATGGCGTTGGCGGTAACCGCCGATTTGAGCATCCCGTTCCCCTGCAGAGGCAGCGGTTCGACCGTCAGGCTTCCGTTTTCAGGCCGGCAGCTCGCCCATACGAAGCGCGTCGCTCCCGAGGCTTTCGTAAAGGGGGCTGTCAGCAGAGCTTTAGCCCGCGGACGCCACCAATCGATCCTGCCGCCCATCTTAAGCAATGCCGGGCGGACGATCTGTTCGAATGCCACGCTGGCCGCGGCCGGGTTACCGGACAACCCGACGTAAAGCTTGCCGTCCTTGTGGCCGGCCAGTACCGGCATGCCCGGCTTTATCCCTACCCGGTCGAACATTACGCTTATGCCCAGTTCCCGATAAACGTCGGCCAACAGGTCGTAATCGCCGGCGGAGACGCCGCCGGTGGTGACGATCATATCGCAGGCGGCGGCTGCCGCCAGCCGGGAGATAATCACCGCCACCTCGTCGCGGGCGATGCCGAACATGATCGGCTCCGCGCCGGCGTCGCGCACCTGGGCGGCGAGCATATAGCTGTTGGAATTGCGGATGGCGCCCGGGGGCAGCGGCGCTTCGATGTCGGTAACCTCGCTGCCGGTGGCGAGCAGGGCGACCCGCGGCCTTTTGTATACCCGCGGCCGGGAAATCCCAAGCAGGGCCAGCAGCCCCATGACCCCGGCGTTGATAACCGTCCCGCCCGCGAGAACCTTTTCGCCGGCGGCAATCTCCTCGCCGCGCCGGCAGAGGTTTGCGGCCGCGCCGGCGCCGGCGAAAACGGTCGCCCGGCCTTGCTCCTCACGGACATCTTCCCGCCGCACTACGCCTGTCGCCCCCTGCGGCACCGGCGCACCGGTCATGATCTTGGCGGCCGTGCCCGGCCGCACCGCGACACGCGGCACACTGCCCGCCGGAATGTCGTCGACTACCTCGAGTACGGCCGGCCGCTCCGGGGTGGCTTCGGCCACGTCCGCGGCGATTAGCGCGTAGCCGTCCAGCGGCGACCGGTCAAAAGGAGGAAAGTCTGCTTCGGCCACAATTTGGTCGGCCAGCACCCGTCGCCAGCAATCCGCCAGCGCTATCTCCTCGGCAGCCAACGTGCGAACGGTCTTGAGCAGCTTATCCTGAGCACTATCCAAAGAAACAGCCATACGGCTCGCCTCCAATCACTTACCCTGTTCGTAGCTCTCCCGGTCGGCGCGGAGAAAAGCGGCAATCACTCTTAGCACCTGGCGATAGAACTGGGGAATGCCTTTCTCCTCCGCATCGGCCGTCAGTTCATCTACCCAGTCGAGATGCTCCCGCCAGAAAATAGCCTGACGTTCCGCCGTTTCATTCTCAAGCAAAAAGCCGGCGAACTCGAGCTCGAGCCCCAGATGGTCGGGTGTGGCGCCGAAATCGGGGGGCATTTCCAGGCCGTATCTTTCGTACAGCGCCTTCATGTGCAGGGCCGCGTCGCTCATCAGGTAGCCTTTCTCTTTGGCAAAGGGCACCTGGGCGCTGCTGTCGCCCGTCCATTGCCGGTATACCGACTCCACCGGCACCACCCGGGTTTCCGGCGGGAATACGAAGCTCTGGTTATACGCCCGGGCGAGGGTTTCGCAGTCGCCGGCCAGCCTCGGCCAATCGTTGTAAGCAAGCATCGGCACTGGATAATCGAGTGCCGAGAATGCCTCGTGAAGATATTTGACCGTCGCCGGCAGTTCGCCCACAAGCTCGTCGGTGGGCGCCTGCATCAGGTCCGCCAAAATTGCCAGAATGCCTTTTCTGTACGCTAATTTGTCCATCCCGCCACTCCTTATGTGAAAGCTTTCGTTTACCATCTTTCGCCACCCGCACCGTTTCATCCTGCCGCCCGGCGTGAGCGCCGGGCCTTTCCTACGCGGGATGCTAATGGCGCCATAATCAGGCTATTATGTCCAAAATCGACCGGGGCTAGCAAGCGCGGGCCGGGTAATACTATATTTGTGCCCCTGCTGAAAAAACGCTGGAGGTGAAACCATGGGAGAAGGGGTAATGTCGGAACAAACGAAGGTGCAACTGGCCAATGACCTGGGGTTTGGCGACAAGGTGGCCGACGGCGACTGGTCTGACGTGACCACAGGCGAGGTCGGCTCCATGGTACGGGAAGCGATACAGCGCGGCGAACAGGCGATGGCCGAGGAGGCAAAGGCAAACGGGTTGGCGCATCAGAACGCGGAATAAGAACACCCGGAACAGCAATGTTCCGGGTGTTCTTTGTTAGCGAAACCTTTTAGCGGCTTTCGTGTACTCCGCTGGACCGAACAAAGGCAAACAGCAGGACTGCCAAGAACGGACCGGCTGCCAGCACCGCAAACGCCCAGGTATAATTACCGGTAATATCCAGGAAGAAGCCTGCCGTTAGCGGTGAAATAACCGACCCCAGCTGCCAGACGCCGTTACATAAGCCTATGGCGGTACCGACCTGGGGCGCTGAAACCAGTTCACTTATTAATGTGTTTATGACAGGGCCGAAAACAAATGCTCCTGCGCCCAGCAACGGTGCTAAGACAACCAATTGTCCCGAATCCTGGTTGTTGCCGAACACCCATAATAGAACCGCAAACAGGGCCAAAATGGTCATGCCGACTTGCCGGCGGGACCGGGGAAGGAAGTCGGCCAGCCAACCGGCCAAGGGTTGGCCGATCAAAGCTCCCAGGCCGAACATGGCCATAATTTGGCCGGACTGCTGCAAAGAGAGTCCTAAACATTGGTTCATGTATGTATTTGCCCAGGTTAAAGTTCCCCAGGTCCCCCACATTGCGAAAAAGCCCGCAGCAGCAGTAAGCATCAGATCGCGGTTGCCGACAAGTGTCCTTAAGGTATTCCCGCCGGCAACGGCAGTACTCGTAGCCTGGTGACGCGCTTTCGTCTGCCGGGGGAGAACCAGCCAGGATATAGCCAGCACCAGCAAAGTAAAGCCTCCGGCTGCCGTGAAGGACGAACGCCAGCCATAGCTGGCTGCGATCATCGGAGACAAAAGATTGGCCATAAGTAGTCCGAGAGGAGACGAGGCCATGAAGAACCCCATCGCCGTTGCCCGCCGGTCGGGGCCGAAATGGTCATATACTCCTTTTACAGATGCGGCGAGTACCGCCCCTGACCCGATGCCGGCGAAGAAACGCAGAACCGTCCCTGTCCAGTATCCCGGAATCCAGGCCATTCCAATCGTGAAAATTCCCATAAAAAAAAGAGAGCCCAACAGCACCTTTCTTGTGCCAAGCCGGTCGGCCAACATTCCTCCCGGCAACTGGGTCAATAAATACCCCAAAAAAAAGGCGCTCATGAATCCGCCGGCCTGCGCCGCCGTGAGGCCCAATTCCCTCGACGCCATGGGCATGACCGGCGGCCAGGAAAGTCGGTCGATGAATGAGCAGAAAAACGCCAGTCCGCCGCAAAAGACAATTTTGATTGCCGTCGATAGATTTCTCTCCATGAACTTCTCCTTGCTTAATTATCTGCACCCGGTTCTCTTCAACCACAGTCTCATACATTCCCCATAAAAATATATATCATATATAATCGTTATTTACAAATATCTCCTTGGTCCGTGGTGACCGCGGGTGAAGTATGCTCCCCGAGATTGGCTGAAGCTCCACTAGCGTGTCTGTCGCCGTGGAGTTTTTTCTCTTCATCACAACATAACCATTGTTGTGTTACAATTATACAGTAAAAGAAATTCTTTACTGGGGGTTCGAGGGGTATGAACGGGCAATTCAGCTTCAGTAAGCACCACGGTCTTCTTGAGCAGCAGCAAAAGGATTTTTTCGCGGTGAGGGTTCGCACGATCGCCGGTAACCTGACCAGTGCTCAAATGCGTAAGCTGGCGGATCTGTCCGATAAGTACGGCAATGGGCAACTGCATATTACAACCCGGCAGTCGGTTGAGATTCATTGGGTGCAGGAAAAACAACTGGCATGCGTTTTTCGCGAGACACATGATTCGGGATTGCTTCTCGCGGTGCGCGGACCGCGGATATTGACTACGATCGGTTGCCCGGGGATAGCTCTATGCAAACAGGGTGTCTGCGATACGACGGATTTGGCCGCCCAGTTGGATGCCTTATTGGTGGGACGGGAACAGCCGGGGAAAACAAAGATCGCTCTGAGCGGTTGTCCTAACTCCTGCGCGAAACCGCAGATTAACGACATCGGCCTGCATGGCGTTGTTGTCCCGGCTGTAGTTGACGGCTGCGACGGCTGCAATAACTGCGTCGCCGTCTGTAAAGTCGGCGCAATGACGGTAAGCGGATGCGTGCCGTCAGTTTCCGCCGATAAATGTGTGGGCTGCGGGCTATGCGTGAAAAGCTGCCCCAAACAGGCTTTAGCGGTCGAAAAACACGGCTATGCCGTCTATATCGGCGGTAAAATCGGTAAAAGGTCAATGCTCGGCAACAAGGTCTTGCCGTTTATCCCGGAGCGGGAAGCCGTTTCCTGCATCGAAGGCATCCTTTGCGCTTATAATCGCCTTGCTAATAAGGGCGAGCGTATCGGCGACGTGGTGAACCGCATCGGGCTCGCTGCCTTTCAGAAGGAATTATTGTAAGCGGCTGCCGAATAGAGCGATAGCATGTCCGCTGGGGCCGCCTAGCAAACTTCAAGGTTCCATGGAGGCCCGGCACAGCCATAATCAGGGAATTTCATGGGAGGTCAAGGGGAAATCCTGCCTCTGCCGGGAGGGAAAAGTGTGTTAAGAGCAATCAATGCGGCCGACATTAAGCGGCGGACGGCAGATTTGGGGGCAGACCTTTGCGGGATAGCCCCGGTGGAACGGTTCGCGGATGCGCCGACCGGGTTCCACCCTACCGATGTCCTCGGGACTTGCCGAAGCGTGATAGTGATCGCGGAGCGTTTTCCCACAGGCATTCTCGCATCACCGTCGGCAGCGGCGTACACTTTTGCCATATTCAAGGCTGCCGACCGGATCGACGCAATCGCCTACCGGATCGCGTCGGAGCTCGACAGGCTGGGCGGCAGCGCGGTGGCAGTACCGTCCCGCGACCCTTACGACTACTGGGACGATAGCAGACGGCACGGTCAGGGGATATTGTCGCTGAAGCACGCGGCCGTAAGGGCGGGCCTGGGCAGAATGGGCAAAAACACATTGCTTGTTAACGACAAACTAGGCAACATGCTCTGCCTGGGTGCCGTACTTGTCGACAAGGAGCTTGAGGACGATCCCGTGGCCACATACGGGACGTGCAGGCCCGATTGCCGGATCTGCCTGGATGCCTGTCCGGCCAAGGCGCTGGACGGCGTGACGATCAATCAGCGAAAATGCCGCAGCGTGTGCGGGAAGCAAACCCCTGGCGGAGGGTTCGTCTATGCTTGTAATCTATGCCGCAGAATATGCCCGCATCACTTGGGACTATAGGCAATAAGGAGGTTAGGCGAATTCAGCCGGCTGGCAGAAGAAAAACAGAGCCCGGAAGTCTTGCGGACTTCCGGGTTTCTGACTTCGCGCTACAGCGACCGCCAGTCGCCGTATTCCATGTATTTGATCGTTTTGTTGGCGATTTCTTGCCCATAAAGCTTCGTCACGATGTGGAGGGACAGGTCGATGCCGGCCGATATCCCCCCGGAAGTCATTACCTTGCCGTTATCGGTATATCGTTTATCATCGAGAACGATAGCACCGGGCGCCGTCTCCCGCAGATGGCCGGCCACACTGTGGTGGGTAACGGCTTCCTTCCCGTCTAACAGGCCTACGGCGCCGAGGATTCTCGCCCCCGAGCATACGGACATTACTATCTGGGCGTTGGCGGATACATTTTTAATCCAGTCCAAGACCATGTCGTTTTTATAGGCGATCCTGGTGCCGATGCCGCCGGGAACTACCAGGATGTCGATCGGCGGATGATCGGCAAAGCTGTAATCCGGCAATGCCCGCAGGCCGTTGACCGACCGCACCGCCGCCCCGTCTTCCGATACCGTGAAGACTTTGAACAGCTTGTGTTCGTTCAGTTCGGACGTAACCGAAAATACCTCATAGGGACCGGCATAATCGAGAAGTTCGACATCCTTGAACAGGAAAATACCGACATTATACATTGCGATCATCTCCTCGCGCGGCTTTCCGCCGCTTTTTTCCTTCAATCAATAGATTATTCTTTTCTACAAGTCATTCTTTTTCCCTTTTTAATTGCCTGAAAGAAAAAAGCCGGGGCTTTCCCGCGGCCTGATCGAACCTGCCCGCGGCACCCCAGCTTTTCGTGACCAGTATCGATTTGATCTTAGCGCTTGCCGAGCTCCTTGTCCATCCAGACCAGGGAGTTGCCTTTATCGCCGGCAATTTTCATGCTCTCGATGATTTCCGAAGCGGACGCTTCTTCTTCGACTTGTTCGGTGATGAACCATTGCAGGAATATCTGGCTGGGGTAGTCCTTCTCCGCCAGAGCCAGCTCGTAAAGGCTGTTTATACGAGCCGTCACGTGCTGTTCATGAGCCAGAACCTTTTCAAAAACAGCCAGCGGGGTCCCGAAATCAACCGCGGGAGCTTCGATTGCCTTAAGCGCGACCTGACCACCGCGTTCGAGCACGAAATCGAACATCTTCATGGCATGGCTGACTTCCTCGTTGTACTGCGCCCGAAGCCAATGGCCGAACCCCTTGAGGTTTTTCCCTTCACAGTAGGCCGCCATCGACAGATAGAGGTACGCGGAAGCCATCTCAGCCTGAATCTGGTCGTTGAAAGCATCTTGCACTTTTTTCGAAAGCATATGTATCTACCTCCTTGTGTGTTTTCAAGGATAATTTTAGCATGATTGTTGACGATTATGCAATGGCATTTTACTGTTTTTTAATAATAATTATTATTTATTACCCAGTAATGATGCTCGTTATCCAGTACGCCAGTAAAAACAAAAACTCCGCATCGCGCGGAGCCTTGTACTTATTGGCGCGCCTGGCACGATTCGAACGTGCGACCAACGGATTAGAAGTCCGTTGCTCTATCCCCTGAGCTACAGGCGCATATGTTTATTACTGTCACGTTACCCGTACTTACCGAAAGATTATAGCATTTCTGCCGGACCCGTGTCAATAAAGCCCCGCTGCCATTATTGACCACCGGCCGCCGTGCCATAAGTGCTGGGCGATACCTGTATTACCAACTTCTTTTGATAGACAGGATATACCGTGTGCTTACGAAAGGGTTTACCGTATTCGTGTCGAAAAAGTACTCAATTTAGATATAATGGCCAATATGGAGGGGGTGGAGTCATGCTAAAAATGGATCAAGCTGTTGCCAACGAACTGGTCGATTTTATTTACGGCCGGACGGGGTATCACACCATTGTCTGTGACACCACCGGCACGATAATAGCCGATTCGGCCAAAACCCGAGTCGGAACCGTGCACGGTGGTGCCAAGAAAATACTGACAACGGATATCGATGCAATAATCGTCACCGAAGAAGACGCCGCTGCTTCCGACGGCAAAATGAAGCCAGGCGCGAATATGGCTATCAAGGACGGCGGGGAGAAAATCGGCTCCTTCGGCATCGCCGGCAACCCGCAGGTCGTCGAACCCATCGTTAAGATTGCCGCCGGCCTCGTCCTTTCCCGGTTGCAGGATAAAGAAACTACAGCCAGGATCAGCATGTTGGTTAACAGTCTTTATGCTTCGTTGGAGCAGGCGGCGGCCGCCATCGAGGAGCTATCCGCTTCGTCGCAGGAACTGGCTTCCACAAGCCAGGAGGCGGCGTCACTGTCTAGAGAAGCCTCAGAAAAAGTCAATAATACCACTGAAATCCTCGAGCTTATCAAACGGGTCGCCCAACAGACCAACCTGCTCGGGCTGAACGCCGCTATCGAGGCAGCCAGGGCGGGAGAGCTGGGCCGCGGTTTCGCGGTCGTCGCCGACGAAGTGCGCAAGCTGGCCGACGAGAGCAGCCGGTCGGTCGGAGAGATAAACGCGATGCTAAACCAGTTCCGGGCATCCGTGGAGCAGGTTCTGAAGAATGTTGAACAAAACAGCATCATTACCCAGGAACAGGCCAAATCCACCCAGGAAATCGCCCGCATGATTGAAGGCTTGCGCAGTGTCGGCCAGGATCTGATAGCGGTAGCCGAGAAAAGCACGGGTATCGGCGGCTAATATCCTATTATTTGGCCTGGCCATTAGACCAAGCGAAAAGCGGTCCGCTACAGCGGCCCGCTTTTTATTATTACAAGAGCCGATTGTCCAGGATATTGTCAGAAGAGTTGCAGCTGGTCCTGATCCGGATCTATCTTGGCCGGGTTGATATGCTTCATCTCCCGCGCAAAAATCCACCGGTCGCAGGCCCGGCAGTAGACGCTGGCATTTTCGTACGCCCAGGCGAGGTCGCGGCCGCATTTGGGGCAGACAAACTGGATCATGAGCTTTTGCGCCGCCACAGCCGTCAAGACATCCACCTCCGTGCGACTTTATTTATTATTGTTAATTCGCTCCGTTCGCTCAAAACCCTTTTCCGCAGTACGTGAACCGCACTGGCTGTATAATAACTAAACCGCCCGGGTTATCGCCGGACGGTTTTATGGAAACATTGGAGCGGGTGATGGGAATCGAACCCACACAACCAGCTTGGAAGGCTGGGGCTCTACCATTGAGCTACACCCGCAGTGTAAAAAGCATGGTCGGAGCGGCAGGATTTGAACCTGCGACCCCCTGGTCCCAAGCCAGGTGCTCTACCAAGCTGAGCCACGCCCCGTGAACCGCAAGAAGTATTATACTATATGGTTTGCGGCGGTGTCAAGCGCAAAGTAAACATAATATCGGGTTGTTGCCTCAGTTACCGTCGGCCGCAAGAAGGTTCATGGTGCCGGCCGGTCGCCGCTATCACAGCCGTCGGTATTGTTTCTGACCTTCCTCGTAATAGTTGCGTCCCTCGCTGTCGATGACGACGATTGCCGGGAAATCCTCGACAGTCATTTTGGCAAATGCCTCGGCGCCCAGATCCTGGTAGGCCACGACCTCGTAACCCTTAACCGCGCGGGCGATTAGGGCTGCGGCCCCGCCGGTGGCGGCGAAGTAGACCGCGCCGTGCTTTTTCATGGCCTCGACAACCTCGGCGCTGCGGTATCCTTTGCCGATCATGCCTCTGAGCCCCTCGGCCAGCATCCTGGGGGTATAGGCGTCCATGCGGCCGCTGGTCGTCGGTCCGGCCGAACCGATAGGCTGTCCGGGCTTCGCCGGGCTCGGCCCGACATAGTAGATGACTTGGTCACGCATATCGATGGGGAGCCTTTCCCCCCGGTCGAGGGCCTCGATCATGCGTTTGTGGGCGGCGTCGCGGGCGGTATAGATGTCACCGGTGATGAGAACGCTGTCGCCGGCCCGCAGTTTCCGGGCAAAGTCCGCGCTGAGCGGGGTTGTGATGCGGATAGGTTCGGCCATGCTCTCAGTCCCCCTATATTTCGATTTCCGCATGCCTGGTGGCATGGCAGTTGATGTTGATCGCGACCGGCATGCCGGCGATGTGGGTTGGGAAATACTCGATGTTGACCGCCAGGGCGGTGACGGTGCCGCCCAACCCCTGCGGGCCGACACCCGTCTTGTTGACAAGTTCGAGAATTTCCGTCTCGAGTTTAGCGTATTCCGGGTTGGCATTACGCTCGCTTATCGGCCTTGTCAAAGCCTTTTTGGCCAGCAGGGCCGCCTTTTCCATCGTGCCGCCGATGCCCATGCCTATAACGATCGGCGGGCAAGGATTTGAGCCCGCGGCGCTCACGGTGTCGACGGCAAACTTCTTGATGCCGGCGACTCCGGCTGAGGGCGGGAACATCTTCAGGGCGCTCATGTTCTCGCTGCCAAAGCCCTTCGGGGCGAGGGTTATTTTGATTTTGTCGCCGGGGACGATGGCGATATGGAGGATGGCGGGCGTGTTGTCGCCGGTATTCCTGCGGATGAAAACCGGGTCGTCGACGACTGACTTGCGCAGGTAGCCTCCGGTATAGCCTTCGGCGACGCCGGCGTTGACGGCTGTTTCGAGGTCGCCGCCGACGATGCGGACGTCCTGGCCGATTTCCATGAAGACGACCGCCATGCCGGTATCCTGACAGATGGGCATATCCTGCTCGCGGGCGATGCAGGCATTCGTCACCAGTTGTCCGAAGATTTCCCGGCCGAGCGGCGATTCCTCCGTATTCTGCCCGTTCTTCAAGGCGCCGAAGATATCCTCGGCCAGGTAGTAGTTGGCGTCGATGGCGAGCTTCGCCACCGCCGCGGTGATCTGACCAGCTTCCACAGTACGCATGAATGGCCTCCTTTACTTTTACAGTATTGCCTCACAGGCCCTGTCCGGATTTTCTCCCGCGTAGTTTAACTGCTCTCTTTATTGCGCATCTCCCAGGCCGTATTTGCGCAGTTTGTTGTACAGGGTGGCCAGAGAGATGCCGAGCGCCCCCGCCGCTTGTTTTTTGCCGTCGAGGTTGTGGCCGTATTTGGCGATCGCCAGGCCGATCAGCCGGCGCTCCATTTCTTCGAAGGTCATGACGTCGGTGTCGCGCAGGCTAAGGTCGCGTTTGGGGAAATCGGCCAGCGGTCCGAGCTTCTCGGCGGTGATCGTGTCGCCGTCCGCGGTTACTACCGCCCGTTCGACGACGTTTTCCAGCTCACGCAGGTTTCCGGGCCAATCGTAGCGTTTCATCTCTGCCAGGGCCCCGGCGGAGAAGCTGCGGATGCGTTTGCCGAGCAGACGGTTAAAGCGTGCTAAAGCGCTGTCGACCAGCAAGGGGATATCCTCCTTGCGGTCCCTGAGGGGCGGCATGGTCAACTCGATGACCTTGAGTCGGTAGTAGAGGTCCTCGCGGAAGGTGCCGGCGGCGATCAGTTTTGCCAAGTCGCGGTTGGTGGCGGCGATGACCCGGACGTCGACCGGTTTAGGCTGCGTGCCTCCCACCCTTTCGATCTCCCTCTCCTGCAGGACACGGAGGAGCTTGCCCTGGAGCTGGTGGGGCATGTCGCCGATTTCGTCAAGAAAGATCGTCCCGCGGTTGGCGAGTTCGAATTTGCCCATCTTGCTTTCGGTGGCTCCGGTGAAGGCTCCTTTCTCGTAGCCGAAGAATTCGCTCTCCAGGAGCGTTTCCGGGACGGCGGCGCAGTTGACGCGGATGAAGGGGAAGTTCCGCCGGCTGCTGGTGTTGTGGATGGCGTGGGCGAAAAGCTCTTTGCCGGTGCCGCTCTCGCCCATGATGAGCACCGTTGAGTTGGTATCGGCGATTTTGCGGGCCATCTCGACGACCTGCCGCAGCACGGGGTTTGTGCCGAGCACATCGTCGAAGGAGTATTTCGCGCTGGTCACTTCGCCGAATTTGACCGACAGGCGCTCAAGGAGCCGCGACTGGCGCTGGAGCTGTTCCATGAGGCGCATGACGTCTGTGAGGGGCTGGAAGACGACTACGGCGCCCACCACCTCGCCGCCGTCGCCGGCGTAAATGGGGGCTGCGTTGGAGACGACTTCGATTTTCGTGCCGCTGATGACGCTGCGGTGGCCGAATACCGGTTGGCGGGTGCGGAGGCAGCGGGCCAACGCCCCGTTTGGCGATGCCTGGAAGATGTTTTGGCCGATGCGGTCTGCGGCGCTGATGCCGGATATTTTCGCTGATGAGGGGTTAACGTATTTTACCGTGCCGTCGGTGTCGGCAACCTCGATGCCTTCCTGCACTGAATTGAGGATAGCGTCGAGTTGGCCTTTGATGTTCTTGATCTCGATCAGCTGCTGTGTCTCATCAAGGATGGTGAGCATCAGTTCCGCCGCTTTGCCGTCCATGATGGCCGCGTTTGCCGGTTTGCGGGCCAGCAGCTTCTCACGCACTTCCGGACGGCCGGTGGCTTCGATGTAGATGTTAACGTCGGGAAGGGCGAGGAGCGCGGTGAAATCGGTTGTGACGAAAACCCCGTCCTGGCGGGCCAGCAACGCTCCGGGCGCTTCGGGGTCTATATCGGCGACACCGAGGATGCTGACGTTTTTCGTTGTTTTCAGAGTCTGGTACACAACCGTGCCGCCCTTGCCCAGACCGATTATTGCAACTTTGTACACATCACAGCTCCTGCGTTCTAATTATTATAAATCATTATATTTTACCTTACACCCGGTGACAACAAAGTTCTTTTTGGAACGTGCCCCCAGCCGCCGGGGAGGCGACTGAAAGCAAAACGCTGGCCTCGCGGTTGAGCTAGGTCAGCGATGTCGTCAGCGGCATCTCCCCGGGCAGGAATAACGGCCTGGAATGCCGCTTATATCCGTTACGGGGAAACGATGTTTCCGGCGGTAAAAAACCTCACCAACCTGCGTTGGCGAGGTGGATGATTTGCCGTTTACTCCCTTTCGGCCGGGTCGCGTCCACCGGGCGGCGTATCGATTATCTCGCTGTGGGCGCCGTAAACCCCGCATTCGGGACACAGCCACGTCTGGACCCTCAGCGTCATCCTGCGGTCGTTGAAATCATATCCTACCGTAGTATACTTGGATGCTTTCTCGAGATGCTCACACCAATGGGTTTTCTTCATTCTATAAACCCTCCCCACATTAATCAACTCGCAGCAGTATATTGCAAAAAGCGTGCCAGCAAGACTTTTTCAGTGTTTGCAGGCTTTGGGGCGAACCTTACCGCGACCGCAGTTATAAAAAATAGAAGCCGCCGTGTGACAAGCCTGCGGGCAACCGCCGGCGCCAGGGGGTCGCCTGCTGGTCGGTCTGACCAACATACCGTTGTTCTAATATTTATAATTCTTCTAGTTTTTATAACTTTCGCTTGTCTCAAAAGCGATTTCCGGTTGCAAAAACCGCCAACTCGGCAAAAATGTTGACCGCAGGCGAAAAACTGTGATATTTTATATCTGTATATTTTTCTGTAGAAATTTGCGATTAAGCCGGCACGTACGATCCGAGGAGGAATAAACCCATGGGCAGCATGTCGCCAATCCATCTCGATAATTACAAACCGCTCCGCGAAGTCGTATTCGACGTACTGCGCAACGCTATCACCAGCGGCCTGCTGCAGCCCGGGGAGCGCCTCATGGAGAACCAGTTGGCCGAGCAGCTCCGGGTCAGCCGCACCCCGGTCCGCGAGGCGATCCGCAAGCTTGAGCAGGAAGGGTTCGTCGTCATGGCGCCCCGCCGCGGCACCTATGTCGCCGATATTTCCATCCGCGACATCAACGAGGTGTTCGAGATCCGCTCCGCCCTCGAGGTGCTCGCAGCCGGCCTGGCGGCCGAACGGATCGGCGAGGACGACCTTGAGCATTTGGAAAGAATGCTGGTAGAGATCGGCGAATACATAGAAAAGGGCGACACCGCGAAAATCGTCGAGGCCGACTGTCGTTTCCACGATATCCTGTATGGCGCCACCAACAATAAAACGCTGGCCGCCATCATCAGCAATCTGCGGGAAAAATTGACCGTCTTCCGGACCATCTCCTACGGATACCCGGGGCGAGCGAAGCGTTCGCTGGAGGAACACCGCCGCATCGTCGAGGCGCTGGCCAGGCGCAACCCGGCCCTAGCCCAGCAACTGGCCCGCAAACACATCGACAACGCCGAACAGACGCTGCTGCTGCATATGAGCGAAAAGAATCAGGAACGCCGCAAAGCCGGCGAGTAGGCTTTAAACACAAAAAGCGACCGCGCGTTAAGCGCAGGTCGCTTTTTTGTTGCCTTATTTCAGGAACGCTCGCTTGACGCTAGGAAAACGAGGCCTTCGACGAACTTTTTCACGTTTATCTTGCCGTGGTAGGGGCTTTTCTCCTGGACGAAGTTCATCTCCTGGCGCACCTCGCTGAAGTCGAACAGGGCGGTGCTGTATGTCTGGAAGCGGTCGTTGTGATAATCCTCAATACCGATGTTGGCCAGGTTCTGAAGCGCCTTGGCGATTGCCCGCCTCACCCGCTGCTCGATGGTTTTGGTGTCCTGTCCGGCGTCCTGGGCCATCTGCTGGTAGATTTCGTTGAGCTGATAGGGCAAATCGCCGGCCAGGCGTCCGCTGTCGGCGAGGAGCTTCGCCATCTGGTAGATGCTCTTCGCCCCTGCTTCGCCCAGGATGCCGAGGTCGGAGAATACTTTGTAGAGTACGCTTTTCGGGGGCCGGCGCTCGACAGGCGGCGCGGCCGTCCCGGCGGCAGGAGCCGCATAGAGGGCTGTGGTCTGCGAGATGAGGGACATTGCTTTTTTTAATTCGCGGCTCTCCCTGACCTTGTTGATGACGGTGATAATCTCTGATACGTTGACCGGCTTATGTATATAGAACTCGATGCCGTGTTGGTAGGCCTGGGTTATCATCGGCTGGCTGCGCGATTCGGAAATCATGATGAACGATGCGGTAAGCCCCTGATCCTTAAGTTTACGGATAAGCTCGACCCCATCCTGCCCGGGCAGCGGCAGATCGATCACGGCGATGTCAGGCAGGTATTCGGCGATGAGCTTCTCGGCCGCAATCCCCTCGGCGCTTTCGGCGACAACCGTCCCCAGGTCATTTTGCTCGATGATGTTGCGGATTATTTTGCGTATACTGACATCATCGTCGACGACAACAAACCTCAACGACATCAGTCTCCTCCTCCCGTCCATTCGCCGGACCGCGCTATACTTCGCAGGGGCAGCGTCACCGTAAACTTAGTAAGGCGGCCGATGCCCGACTCGACTGTCACCGTCCCAGCAAGCATTTCGGTAAGATTTTTCACGTGGGACAGCCCGAGCCCGGTGGACATTTTGCCGGTAGCGGGGCAGAACTTGGTCGAATAGCCCACCTCGAACAGCAGGTCGAAATCCTCTGCCTTGATACCGCATCCGTTATCTTCAACGGTGAAGACGATTTCCCCTGCCGACGCCTTCTCGGTCACCCGTATCATGCCTGTGTCGCCGCAGGCCTCGATGGCATTGATTATCAGGTCGTCGAGGATTGATACGATGGCGTAGTGCTTGTCGGTTACGAAATCGACCTCGTGCGCGAACGAGATGGTGATGTTCTTGTCGATGCCGGCCAGGTAACGCCTGGTGTTCTGTTCGATGATGAAGAATATCTCCGCAAGGCTGAGCCCATGGAGGGTGGATGAGGGGTGGAGAATGTTCTCGATGCCTGTCACCACGCGGGAGTAATCTTTTTTCACTTCATGGATGTTGCGGGCGACCGCCAGTGCCTGGGCGGCATCCTGGTCGGTGCTGTCGCGGGCGTAAAGCCGTTTATACAGCCAGTAGCTGTCTTCCATGACCTGTTCGATATCCTGGGAGGATTTCTTCAGATAATAGAGTTCGGCTTTTAGTTGGGCGATCATGACGGTCAGCTCGGTGTAGCGGGCCACCTGTTCCTCGGCCAGGACGAATGTCTGGTAACGACGGAGCGCGTAGTAGGCACCGACGGCAAGGACGGCGCGCAGCACCGCCACCCCCACCAGGCTGGAGAAAACGGTTTCCGGGTTGCCCTTGAGGGGGTCGCCGCGGGCAAGAAGTTCGACGAGGTTGCTGAAAACGTCGCTGACACTGAGCAGAAGGACAAGGGCGGGCAGGTTGTCCACCATCCGGCGGATGCCAAGGGCCTGGAAGCAGGCCCCATAGGAGATGTAGTAGATGATCGCCGGCGAGTTTATCATGACGACGTCGATGAATCCGACCGGGTCGAAGGTGAGCTGGACGGTGCTGCGGCCGACGGCGATCGCTATACCGGAGAGGACGGCAGTCGTAAAGATGGGCAGGCGCGGGAAATAGAGAAGCAGCGTCGCCAGGACGGCTACGCTGACCGTGAAGCGGAAATGGGTATGGAAGGGGTATATGTAGGCGAGGCCGGCCAGTCCAACCAACAGGACGACTACCAGGATGGATTTATACTCCCGTCTCACAATCCTGAGCAATTCCACTGACATTGTTTCTCCGTCCCATAATCGCGATCCGCCGCCCTAGCGGCGATCACGAAATCGCATCTCTAAATCTCTATTATCTCGGCCGCGACTTTGTCCCTGTCGATGGTGAGCACGCCGCAGCTGGGCGGGTGGCCGCCACGGGGGTGAACGGCGCCGCCGGGATTGAAGAGCAGCACGCCGTCGTGCCGGCTGACGTCGGGAACGTGGGAGTGTCCGTATACGACGACGTCGACACCGTACTGGCGCCCCCACCATAAGAGTTCGCCGCTCCGCTCCTTGGCCTGGTAGCGGTGGCCGTGGGTAAGCCAGATTTTCCGGCCGCCGGCCGCGATGAATTCGTCTATTTTTGCGTCCGTTACGCCGTCGCAGTTGCCGGCGACCGTTGTCACCGGCAGGCCGGTGAGGGCGGCGAGGAGGCGTGCGTCCCGGCTGTAGTCGCCGGCATGCAGCCACATAGACACCGGTCCGGCCGCCGCCACGGCCCGCGCGATCGCCGACTGCGAACCATGGCTGTCGCTAAGCACGCCTATTCTCATGGTAGAACCTCGCCAGCGTAGTCGCCATGTTGCGGAGCGCCTGGCCGCGGTGGCTGACGGCGTTCTTGTCCGCCACCGTCATTTCGGCCAGCGTCTTTTCCGCTCCCGGCATGTGAAAGAGGGGATCGTAGCCGAAGCCGCCCGAACCCCGCGGCTCTCTGAGGATAATCCCTTCGCAGGTGCCTTCGGCTGTCAGCAGTGTCCCGTCCGGGTCGACATAGGCCAGAACGCAGCGGAAGCGGGCGGTTCGCCGGTCGTCGGGCACGCCTTCGAGCTCGGCCAGCAGTTTGGCGTTGCAATCGGCGTCGCTGGCTTCCGGGCCGGCGTAACGGGCGGAATATACGCCAGGCGCCCCGCCTAAAGCGTCGACCTCCAGCCCGGAATCGTCGGCCAGACACGGCAAACCGGTATGAAGGGCGTAGTGGGTGGCCTTGAGGATGGCGTTGGCGGCAAAGGTGTCGCCGCTTTCCTCCGCCTCGGGCACGCCGGGGAACCCGTCGAGGGACATTACCTCGACAGGCAGGGCGGCGAGGACGGCGGCTATTTCCGTTACCTTGCCCTTGTTGCGGGTAGCCACTACTAACGCCGTCATGCCCGCCCAATCCTCCAGGCCAGTTGACCCAGCACGTCTTTCTGGTAATCGATGAGTTCGGTGACGCCTTTTTCGCCGGCGGTCAGCATTTGTTTGAGCTGCTCCTTGCTGAAGGGCGCCTTCTCGCCGGTGCCCTGCACCTCCACGAAATGGCCCTCGCCGGTCATGACGAGGTTTAGGTCGACATACGCCCGGGAATCTTCCTCATAGCACAGGTCGAGCAGCACTTCGCCGTCGACGACGCCGACGCTGACGGCCGCGAGAAAGTCGATCACCGGAAAGGGTTTTTCAGGGGCGTAGAATGTGTTCACGGCGTCGACAAGCGCCACGTATGCGCCGGTGATCGAGGTGGTGCGCGTGCCGCCGTCGGCCTGGACGACATCACAGTCGATGGTCACGGAACGTTCTCCGAGGGCTTTGAGGTCGGTGACGCTGCGCAGAGCCCTGCCGATGAGCCGCTGAATCTCGTGGGTGCGGCCGCTGGGTTTGCCTTTGGCCACCTCGCGGATGTTGCGGACCTGGGTGGAGCGCGGCAGGAGCGAGTATTCGGCCGTCACCCATCCTTCACCCGTTCCCTTAAGGAAGGGCGGCACCCTCTCTTCGACACTGGCGGCGCAGATAACCTTAGTGTCGCCGAACTCTACCAGCACCGAGCCCTCGGCGTATTTCAGATAGTTGCGGACGATTTTCACCCGGCGAAGATCAAGGGCCTGGCGGCCGTCGCATCTTGTCATATTTGCCTCCCCGCGGGTCAGACCCGCTCCAACAAGTCGTTTTCTTTGTCCTGGATGATATAATGCTGATATTTTCCCTGGCGTTTGGCTGCCAGCACCGCATCCTTGGCGCCCTGCCGGCACGCCGGGCAGGGTTCGCGCGGCACGACGGCGGCGAAGGCCGACTGGTAGCCGCAGTGGTGTCCCTCCGCTTCGCTCGCGACGGTGAGGTAACCATGGCAGCGGGGGCAGATGCGCAGTTTTTCGACCTGCTGTTCGCTGATGCCGCTGTCGTCATAGTAGATACCCCGGCGGCGCGTCCAGAAGTCGCCCGCCTTGGCGGCAGCAACGGTGCCGAGCTGTTCGCGGTCCCGCCACAGGGCGGACTGCCTGGCGACCAACTCCCTGAGGTAAGCCCGGGCGCCGTCCGTGAGGCCGTGCGGTGCGGCAGCGATGTCGGGCTCGACCACCCGGCTGTAATCGAGGCCGGCCATGGCGAGGATGATGCCGGTGTTGACGTAGGGCAGCGCGTCCTCGATCGAGTAGCCGCCTTCGAGAACGGCGATATCGGCCTTAAGTTTGGCGGCCAGCGAGGCGTAGCCCTGGGCGGTGATGGCCATGTTGGCCAGCGGGTCGCTGTAATGGTTGTCCTGGCCGGCGGAATTGATAACGATATCGGGGCGGAAATCTTCCAGCACCGGGATTATCAGGTTGTCGAGCACGTAGTGGAGTCCCTCGTCGGTGGTACCCGGCGGCAGGGGCAGGTTGAGAGTGGTGCCGTAGGCGCGCGGACTGCCGGCTTCGTCGGTGAACCCGCTGCCGGGGTAGAGGGTGCGGCCGTCCTGATGAAAGGAGATGAACAGCGTGTCGGGGTCGTGGTAGAAGATGTCCTGGGTGCCGTCGCCGTGGTGGACGTCGGTATCGACGATCGCCACCCGCCGCACGCCGTGGTGGCGACGCAGGTGCTCGGCCATCACCGCTTCGATGTTGATGGTGCAGAAGCCCCGCGTGCCGTGGACGACCCGCATGGCGTGGTGTCCGGGCGGACGCACGAGGGCGAACGCCCGCGCAACCTCGCCTTTTATCACCGCCTCGGCGGCGGTTATCGCCCCGCCGGCCGATACCAGGTGTGCGTCGGTGATATGCGAGGCGATATCGGGCACGCCGATGTGGACCCGGTCGGCGTCGCGGAGGGTCGCCAGACGGGGTTTGTATTCGCGGATGCCGGGGATGTCGAGCAGCCCCTCCTCGACGATCTGGTCGCGGGTGTAGAGCAGCCGTTCCTCCCTCTCGGGGTGGGTCGGCGTCAGGGCCCAGTCGAACGCCGGAAAGAAGACAAGACCGAACGGTTTGACGGCCATCACGCTCCCTCCTGGGTGGTGAAGACGCCAGGTTTTATCTGCAGCCGGCAGGCGATGATCTTGCCGGTTGTGCTGAATCCGCGTACCAGGTTAAATTCCTCGTCATAGACCGATTCGACGTCCACCACCGGGATGCCGGCGGCGGCGGCGCGTTCGGCCAGGTGGCTGGACGCCAGGTCCCGCGCGTCGGCAAGGGAAAAGCGGCGGGAAGGCAGGGTGGCTCGTAGGCCGAGCTCGGCGACAGTGTAGTAGCCCTGGGCGGTGTCGGCGCGGAGGGTCACCTCGATCGTCGGCCGGGCCGCAGCGGCACCGACCGCATTGGCCACCATCGCGCCTGCGGGCACGCTGCAGCGGACGCCGAGGCGCTCAGCCACCAGGGGCGCGAGACCGGCGGACGCGCCGCCTACCCCGACGAGAACGGCGGGCTGGGGTCGACGGTCGCGGACGGCGTCTTCCACCCGGTAGACGGGCTCGGCCGCCCGTTCGTCGATCATTTTTCCGATGGCGGTATATATGGCGTCGGCAGCCACCGCCAGCACGGCCCGCGCCGCGTCCTGCACGCTTTCGCCGCCGGCGGCCGTAATACGCATGGCCTCAATGGCCTTGCCCTTGTCGCCGAAATCGGCCGCACCGGCGACGATCATCGCGTCGGACACGGTGGGGACAGGGCCGCCCAGCGCCATCGCCGGGCCCCGTCGTTCGGGCCCTACGGTCAGGCGACCGCCTTCCCGGCGGACGCAGCTGTCGCCGCCCACGCCGATAGAGCGCAGCCAGAAGGAGCGGACAGCCGTCGGATAATCGCCGATTTTGGCACCCCGTTCGGCGAACAGCGGTGCGCCGTCCCGCCACAGGGCGATGTCGGTCGTCGTGCCGCCGATGTCGAGCGAAACCGCTTCGCCCTGCGGCGCCGCAAGAGCCATGATGCCGAGCACGCTGGCCGCCGGGCCGGTGAATACCGCCTCGACCGGCCTTGACCCGGCCGCCGCCAGCGGCATGGTGCCGCCGTCGGCCTTGAGGATGTGGACAGGCGCGGTCACGCCGCGGCCGGCCACGGCCGCCTGCGCCGCGCGGGCGAAGCGGCCGAAGTGGCGCCAGACGGCGGCGTTGTAATACGCCGAATTGGCCCGCCGCCAGAAATTGAGCGAACCGGCGACAGCCGAGCCTAGGGTTATGTGCGCGGGTCCAGTGTGCCGGCGCAGCCAGTCGGCAACCGCCTGCTCATGGAGGGGGTTGCGGATGGCGAATTTGCCAGCGACAGCGAAAACCTCGCGATCCGCCAGGTCGCGGCAGGCGGCCGCAACCTCCGCCTCCTTGGGCGGCGACGTCTCACGGCCGCGATGGTCGATATAACCCGACAGCAGCCAGGGGCGCTCGGGTACGAGAGAACTGATGTCCATACCGGGGCCGGGCAGAAGAAGAAGCCCCACCTTTTCCAGTCGCCCTTCGACGACGGCGTTGGTGACAATGGTGGTGGACAGGGCCACCCGCCCTATTGCGGCGGGATCGACCCCGGCGAGCACCTGGTCGAGAGCCCCCAGGATGCCGTGCAGGAGGTCGTCGTGGGTGGTCGGCGCCTTGGCCTGTGACAACACCTTGCCCCCGGCCACCACGACCGCGTCGGTGTACGTCCCACCAACATCGATGCCCAGCAGCATGGTTATCCCCCCTTCCTCGCTAATTCCCTAATTGCACTAGGCCGTTCAGAAGGCCCCAGATGCAAGGCGCACCGGAAGAGCGCGCCGCGACGCGTACATGGTTGCGTACGCTAGCAAGCGCTCTGAGGAGCAACGCCGCAGATGGGGTCTTATCAACGGCCTACTCTTTTTTCACCACAAGACTTAGAGCATGCACGGCGCAGCCGATCGCCCCGTTCAGCTGCGGCCTCTCGGGCACGACAACCTTCACGCCCATCTCCTGTTCGATGATCCGCGGCAAAGCTCCGCCGATGGCCACTCCGCCGGTGAAAACGACGGTTTCGCCCACGCCGGCGAGGGCGGCCAGCATCGGCCGCACCCGTTTGAAGATGGTATAGTTGACCCCGGCCGCCAGTTCTGACACGGTGTAGCCCTCGACGATGCGGCCAATGAGCTCCGATTCGCCGAAAATCGCACAAGTGGCGCTGAGTTCGACGGGATTTTCACTGTGGCGGCTGAGTTCTTCCAGGCTTATCCCCAGCACCGCGGCCATGTTCTCCAGATAACGCCCCGTGCTGGCGGCGCACTTGTCGTTTGTCTGAAAGTCGACCATCTTTCCCCGGCGCACCTTGATGACCTTGCTGTCCTGGCCGCCGAGGTCCAGAAGGGTGAAATCGGTCAGCCCCGTCTGCCATACGGCGCCGATGGCGTGGGCCTTAAGCTCGGGGATGACGGTCGCGCCGGCGATGGCCAGCGTGTTGCGTCCGTAGCCGGTGGCCACCACCGCCTCGCTCTCCCCAAGGCCGAGGGCCGCGAAGTCGACCGCCATCTCCCCATTTTGGCGTCGGCCGTAGTCGCGGTAGAATTCGACAGTCTCAAGCACTTTCTCAGTCACAATGCGTCCGTTAGCCATCAGCACGATCTTGACGCTGCGGCTGCCGAGATCGATTCCGCACAACATCGGCCTCACCTCAACATTTCCAGGAAACTGTCGAGCCGCAGGCGGGTACGGGCGTCCACCTTGCTCGGCTTGTCGCCCTCAATCGTGAGGATGGGCACGTCCAGCTTCTCACGGAAAATCATGTCTTCGATCTGACGGAAGCAAAAACTCTGCACATAATGGATAATACCGTCAATATTGCGGCGCTCGATCTCCCGCCGAATGTCCTCGATGCGTCCGAATACGCCATAGGGGTATGTATAGAGTCGGTACTGCTCGACGATGTCGTCGGTGTCAAAAGGCATGGCGAACTGGCGCTGCACCTCGTTGAAAACGATCCTCGCCCCCATCTTCTCGACATAGTCGTAAAGATCGGTCAGGATGGGCGGCACGCCGATAAAGCCGAGACGTACGTCCTCGGCGTATTCGGCGGCGTTTTGGGCGTCGGCCAGGAACGCGTCGATCTCCTGTTCGAACACGTCGACGTCGCCGTTGAAGTCGCTGCAGCTCACCTGGTAGAGATGGTTGTGCCAGCCGCTGACCGTCCCCTCCTGCCAGGTGAGCCGGTCGATCTCGGCCACCTTGGCCCTGACGCCGTCCAGGCGGCGTTTGACGGCGTTGACCGCGTCCCAGTCCGTTCCGAGACTGGCCGTAAGCTTCTCCATCTGCAGCTTCAGCAGATCGTAGTCGCGGTCGAAAGGGTAGGCGAACGGGATAGTTCTGACGCCGGCCAACTCGTAGGTCTCCATCAGTGCATGGGTGTTGCTGCAGTCCCCCTGAGTGACGGCGATGACCGTGTCGATGTCGCCCTGGATGACGACGGAATACAGCCCCTTGATCCAGCCGCAGATATTGCGGGGGTAGCCGGCCTCCTCGGCGGCTTCGGTCAACCGGACGGCTTCGGGGTTGCTGATGAGGATGTTGTTGAGGTCCACCGGCGTATGCCCGGCAGCGAAGACGATCTCCGCCGGTATGGTGGTGGTAATGCCAATCTTATCCATCTTCGTATCCCCAATTCTTATGAAACGCGCAGCGACCGTTCAGAAGCGCCCAGATGCAAGGCGCACCGGAAGAGCGCGCCGCGACGCGTACTATGGGCGTACGCTAGCAAGCGCTCTGAGGAGCAACGCCGCAGACGGGCGCTTATCAACGGGCGCCTAATTACCCGGCCGCAAGCTCGCGGGCGGCTTGGGCATAATTTTTAATTACCACGATCGGCGTCCTTTGGCTGGCGTTGCCGAAAGGGTTGTCGATGAGGATCTGGGCAAGGTCGGCCGGGTTCAGGCCGGCGGTCACGCCGAGGATTGCAGCCATTTTGAGGTCGTTGACATCGGCCACAGCCGCCCCGTGGCAGCCGAACCGCGCCTTTATGGCCTCGGCAACGCCGTTGGGGTTGTCCGGGCCGTAAACGATGTGCTTGTCGAATGGCGGCATTGTGCCGGTGACATCGTCGATGAGGGCGGCCTGCTCGCCTGCCAGTTCGTAGAAGACGCCGTTCCGGCCGACGAGCTTGGCCAGTATGCCCATTATCATGGCGAACGTTACCCGCCACTTGCCTTCGGCGTCCATCGCGGCCTGCATGCCATAGGCGCTCGACAGGCTGCCTTTCTGGGGCACAAGGCGGCAGATTATCCTGGCCAGGAAGCAGGGGTCCATATCCTCCGGCCTGACGATGCGGCCCTGGGTTATGGCCACGACGCTCTCGGCCACGGAAACGACGTCGTCGGGACCGATATTATCGCCCGCGTAGGCGGCGATTGCTTCGACGATATTGTCCTGGGGGGTGAGGATGCGGGTCTTGACGGGCACCAGTTCTACAATTGCCATGGCTTGTCCCTCCTATGCCCCGGCCAAGGCCGGTTTGAGCGCTGCGGCCACTTCATCGGCCATCATTACGATGCGCTGCTTGTCTACGTACCATTTGCCGCGGGCGACGACCTGAAAGTAAATCTCTACAGGCATATCAACCATGCCGGTGAGAGCCTGCCGGATGTCGCCCTGCTTGGCGGCGAAAGCTACGGTGACGATTACCGCGTTGCCGTCGGTTTTGGGAACGATAAGCGCTTCGAAATAGCCGTCGCTGCGCCGGCGCGACTCCAGTTCAAGCCGCGAGAAGGCTTCGACAGCGTCAAACTGTTCCTGGGGCAGCAGATGGCGGGTAAAACAGTCCATAATCGTGCCGTCCTGCGTGCCTTTGTTGACGAACGGCACGACACAGGAAAAAACGGCCCGGTTGCCGCTCAGCTCCTCAAGTTTGAAGTCGGTGCGCTGGTCGACGAGAAACTCGAACTCGGCATCGCCCTGGCGGGCGATGAAAAGCCATACCGCGACCGCCAGCGCCGCGGCCGCCACTGCAAAAAACAGCAATAATTCCACCTATCATCTTCCTCTCTTACCACAGGATATACGTCAGGGATGGGCGTAATCCTGCAAATTGACATATTCGAACTCCGCCAGCCGGTCGCCGATGATGGTTGCCGCCAACCGCTCGGCCCTGTCGAGCCCGCCGGAAAAGCACAGACGTACGGAGCCGCGGCCGGGGCCGGCCAAGGAGTCACGTTTGGTGAGACAACGACGGGCATCCATCGCCGTCTCGCAGGCCGGATCGACGAGTTCTACCCCCGGACCCATGACCCGGCGAATGAGCGGACTGATAAACGGGTAGTGGGTGCAGCCGAGGATGAGGGTGTCGACCTGCTCTTCCTTAAGCGGCGCCAGGTATTCCAGCGCGGCTTCCTCGATCGGGCCGCCGTCAAGCACACCCTGCTCGATGCACGGCACGAACTTGGGGCACGCCTGGGGATATACCGTAACATCGGGGTCGAGGGCCTTCATCGCTTTGCCGTGTTTGCCGCTGGCGACGGTGGCCTGGGTGGCGATTACGCCGATATGTTTGTTGCGGGTCGTCCTGACCGCCACCCGTGCGCCGGTGTTCATCCCCACCAGCGGGAAGGGATAGTGGCAGCGGGCTTCCTCCAGGCCGAGAGCCGTCATGGTGTTGCATGCGAACACGGCCATCTTCACCCGCCGGTCGGCGAAGAAGCCGAGGATTTGATGCATGAAGCCCAGGATCTGGGCCGGCGGCCGCGAACCATAGGGCGCCCTGGCGGTGTCGCCGAAATAGATGTAGTTCTCCGCAGGCATAAGCCAGGTTAATTCTTTGATTACCGTCAGGCCGCCGATGCCGGAGTCGAACACTCCAATGGCAGCTTCATCGTTCATGGCGCCACCTCCTCCAGGTTATTATCGGCCGGGCGCCATTTATCTTATGCGGTTTCAGCCACGCGGCGCGATGCCGCCGTAAAGCCGGCGGCTACTGTTTTGCCTCCGCGGCGAACATCGCTTGCAGGCGGTCGTAGTAGGCCGCAGGCAGGCGGATGATCTTACCGGCTTCGTCGGTAAAGGCGTTTTGGGTTCGCCCGGTGGCGAGCAGCAAGCCGTCCGTATCGCGCACGACCCGATAGGTGAACACCATTTTCACCTTCGAGAGCTCCTCCATGGTCGTCTCGATCGCCAGGCAGTCGTCGAACCGGGCCGAAGCCCTGTATGAACAGCTGACGTCGGTGATCGGGAAGAGGATGCCCTCAGCCATGAGCTCCAGAAGATATACCCCCGCTTGCTTTAGGTACTCCACCCGCCCCATCTCAAACCAGCGGAAATAGTTGGCGTGATGGACGACTCCCATCATGTCCGTTTCGACAAACCTTACCCGGTCTTTGATCGTAACCATCTCATACGCCTTCCTGCTCGCGGACCAGCACGGCGATCCTGTTGACGGCGTCCTTGATGACGGCCCCCAACGGGCGGCTTTCGAGACCGACGATTTCGAAATGGCTCTGGTTCACCGGCAGCAGCACCTTGCGGGCGTCGCAGCCGGCGACGGTCTCGGCAATCCGCGGCGTTATCTCGCCCATCATGGCGTTGGCGATGACGATGCCGATCGGGCCGGCGACAATAGCCGCCTTCGGCAGCGATACCACGACAGCGTTTTCGCCGGTGGCGCCGCGGGCGGCGCCGGCGCGCACCATGTTACTGGTGGCAAGGGCATTGGTCCCGAGGGCTATGACCTCGGCCTTATTCCCGAGATGGGCCGTCAACTGGGTTATAAGCTGCGCCCCCAGGCCTCCGCCCATTCCGTCAACTACGGCGATAATCATCCAAAATCACCTTCTTGAAAATATTTCCCTGGCATTATGACTCGCGGCTGGTGATCAATTTGCGGGCGATGTTGACGCAGCCGGTCTCTTTGACGAGGAAGGCCGCCGCCGTCGCCAAGGCGAGCAGGCCGGCGCACAGCCAGAACGCAAGCTGGAAAGCTTCCAGGGGATATACCTTTACCCCCTGCTGGTAAGCGCCCTGCCAGCCGAAATCAAGCACCAGGCCGAACAACGGCTGGACAAGCGCCGCTCCCAGGAAGGGGCCGGCGTTGACAAGCCCGGTGGCGATGCCGGTCATATGAGGCGGATTGACTTCCTTGGCACACGCCATGGTCAGGGTCATCCCCGCCCCGCCTACCCCCAGGATGACGCACAGGGGATAGAGAGCGGCAGCCGGCGGCTTGCCACCGTCCCAGACAGTAAACAGGACCCAGACGCCCAGGAAAAGCATCAAATTAAGGGCGAAAGGCCAGCGGCGCGAGCAGAAGCGGTCGGACAGATACCCCACTATCGGTCCCGTGACCATATAGCCGACCGAAACCGCGACCATGTGATTTGCCGCTTCGACCCGCGACAGGCCATGGATCTGCATGAGGTAAGGCACGCCCCAGATACCGGCGAAGGTGGTGAAAACGCCGTACGCAGCCGTCCCTGCGACGAAGGGCGGCCAGGTGTACCAGTTGGCGGCGACGGTGCGGAGGCTCTCCCCGATTTTGCTTTTTTCGCCGGCGCCGGCAGCCAGCGGTATCCCCTCGGCTGTCTCGATCTCTTCGATCGACGGCCAGCCAAGGGCCTTCGGGCGGTCGCGCACCGTCAGCCAACAGTAGGCGGCCACTATAAGGGTAATAACCGCTATTATTGAGAATGATGCCCGCCAGCCGGCATTTTCAACCATCAGCGCCAGCGGCGCGGCCGCAAGGGCGAACCCGAGGTTGCCGATGAAGGACGACAGCCCGCACATCATGCCGAATTCCCGGCTGCGAAACCAGGTGGCGTAGATTTTGACGATATTTATGTAGATGAACGCCACACCGGCGGCGGTGAGGAAGCGGCCCGCGAACAGCCACGCCAGGCTGGGCGCCAAGCCGAACATCACGGTGCCGGCGGCGGTCACCAGCAGGGCGGCGACGATTGTGCGGCGCGGGCCCCAGGTATCTGCGGCCACGCCGGCCGGCACCTGGAGCACGGCGTATGTATAAAAGTAAATCGAGGACAGCAGACCCAGTTCGGCGGCATGCGTAAGCCCGAAATCGCGCGACACGTCCTCCGCTACCACCCCCATGGCGAAGCGGTGAAAGTGAGAAAAGATAAAGGCGCACGCAAGCGGTACCATGATCAGCCAGCGCCGTTTCTCAACCAGGCCGACCAGTTTCCCCCAGGCATTTATTTCCATATCAGACCCCTATAAAAAAAGCACGCCGTCAGGCATGCAATTTAGTGTCATTTCTGGTGCGCCCGGCAGGAATCGAACCTGCGCACCCGGCTCCGGAGGCCGGCGCTCTATCCCCTGAGCTACGGGCGCGTTTATCGTTGTGCGACAGATAGTATTATAACACACCGCCAGCCCTATGTCTAATGAATCGGGACAAGTTTTTTTGTCAAGTTTTACTTGGGCACGGCCGGCGTCTCGCAGTAGGGGCAGGTCTTCCAGTCCCTTCTGAGTTCCTGGCCGCATTTTTCGCACTTCGGTTTCAACGTATATCCGCAGTACGGACAGTTTTTGAATTCTTCCTTGACCCGTCCGCCGCACATCGGGCAGTGCATCGTCTCCTCTACAGGCACGGCGTCGATGTCGATAACCTCGGCGGGACGCTTCACGGCCTTGGGCTTGCGGCCGAACACTAGGTAGAGCGGGAGGAAGAGGATCATAAAAGCAAAGGTACCCAGCGCCCACATCAGGGATGTTCCCGTTTCGTGGCCGAGACGGCGCGAGTCGTTGAACACCCAGTAAGCGGCAAAGGCGGCAATAAGCATGCTGATGGTCATCCACATACGATGTCTCCCCCTCATGTGCGGCCAAATATCCTCTTCGATTATAGCATCCGGCAGCGTCGCAGGCAACATAAAAGCCGCGCTCAAAGGCGCGGCTCATATTCGTCAAGTCGTCACGGCACGGCGGTCCAGAAAAGCAGCGACAGGATCAAAGCGGTGCCGATACTCTGCATCAACAGTCTGCCGATATCGCCGAATGTCGCTTTCATGCTTCCACCACCTTTTCCATGATTAGCAATTGTATTTTAACAGAATTTACAGATAATTTCAACACCTTTTTTCTAGTTCCCGGCGCTGGCAAGCGCTTGTCCGCTGTAGTATATTATTACTGTACGCCATAAGGAGTTGAACAAATGTCCGAACAAACTGCCAAAGAACCCGTCCTGACTCTGCCGTTGATTCTCCTTGCCATCAGCCACGCCGTCACCGACCTCAGCCAGGGGGCGCTGCCCGTGCTGCTGCCCTTTCTCAAGAACGCTTTCGACCTGACGTATGCCCAGGTAGGTATGATCGTGCTGGCCCAGAATATCACATCGTCGGTAATCCAACCCGCCTTCGGCTATGTGGCGGACCGCCTTTCCCTGCCGTGGCTGATCCCGGCGGGTGTGCTCATTTCGGGCATCGGCATCGCCGCCACCGGTCTCGTCAGTTCCTACGCATCTCTGCTGGCCATCGTCGTCGTTACCGGCCTGGGGGTCGCGGCTTTCCACCCCCAAGGGTCGAAAAGCGCCCATTTCGTCAGCGCCAGCAGCCGGCGCGGCCAGAGCATGGCGGTATTCTCCGTCGGCGGCAACCTCGGCATCGCCCTGGGAACGATCTGCATGGGTTTGCTGCTCACCTTGCCGGGAACGATGGCCAATACCCCGTGGTTTCTCCTGCCGGCCGGCATAACCGCCGCCCTCCTCTGGCTTAACCTGCCCCGCGTCTCGCCTATGGCCCAGACTGCGGCCGCCGGCAGAAAAAGCCGCACCGCCGCCGCGCTGCCGGTGTTCCTGATCACCGTCCTCCTGGCGTTTATCCTTGTCCGCACCACCATCCAGGTCGGACTTACCACCTTCATCCCCCTTTACTATGTCAATTATCTGGGAGGCAGCGCCATCTATGCCGGCTATCTGCTGTCAGCCTTCCTGGTGGCCGGCGTGTTCGGCACTTTTGTCGGCGGCACCCTCAGCGACAGGTTCGGCCGCAAGACGCTCATCGTCGGCTCGATGCTGGTAACCTGGCCGCTGCTCGCCCTGTTCCAGTTCACCAGCGGCTTCACGACGGTAGTGCTTGTGGCGACGACCGGTTTTGCCCTCATCGCGAGCTTCTCGCCCCTGCTGGTGCTCGCCCAGGAAATAATGCCAGGATACGAGGCGATGGCAGCCGGCCTCACGATCGGTTTCAGCATCGGCCTCGGCGGCATCGGCGTTACGGTGTTAGGCTATGTAGCCGACCATTTCGGCGTCCCCAGCGTCTTCACCGTCATCTCCTTCCTGCCGGCGGCCACCATCGCCCTCGCCGCGCTGCTTCCCGGCGGCTGGTTCAAACGCGACAACCCGTCCGCGTCCTAGCATATAGACAAAAGGAGACGCATCCCTATGGATGCGTCTCCTTTTTGGTGCGACCCTATCTAGCCGCCTTTCGCCGTCGCCACAAGTTCTCCCAGGGCAGCGCGATGGCCGAGCACGATCATGATGTCACCGGCGCTGATGACCAGGTCGGCGTTGGGGGTTGTGATGAGCTCGTTGCCGCGCTTGACGGCCACGACGATCGAGTCGAACTTTTCCTTGATGCCGCTGGCGGCGAGCTTGACCCCCGCGAGCGCCGATCCCGGAGAAACGGCGATTTCGGCGATGTCGAGGTGGAGTTCCTTGTTGTAAAAGACATTCTCCACGAAGTCCATGATGACCGGTTTTGTGACGGCCGACACCATCTGCCGCCCGCCCATCACTGACGGGAAAATCACGTTATCCGCCCCGGCGCGTCGCAGCTTCTCCTCGGCCTCAGGCCGTTCGGCCCGGGACACCACGCTGACCCGAGGGTTGAGACTCTTGGCGGTCAGGGTGACGTAGACGTTGTCCGCATCGTGGGACAGTGTCGTTATAATTCCCCTAGCCCGCTTTACGCCGGCGGCCAGCAGCACCTCGTCACGCGCCGTGCACCGCCGTAATCTTTTCCTCTATGAGCAGTCTGTATGTTTCCAGGCTGTTGTCGATGACGACGACATCGACGGTTTCGTGCTTGAGATGCCTGGCCACGTTGCCGCCGACCCTTCCTGCGCCGCAGACGATGATATGGTTTTCCAGCGAAGCGATCTTCCGGTTCATGCCCCGTCTCCCCATCAAATTTTTCAGCTGACCTTCGACCACCAGGCTGAAAAGGTATGTGAACGAATAGTAGGTCGTGCCGACCCCCAGGACGGTCAGAACCATCGTGAAAATCCGGCCGGCGTCTGTCTTGGGCACGATATCGCCGTAGCCCACGGTGGCAACAGTGATGACAGTCATATAAAAGGCGTCCAGCGGCGGCAGGTCCTCCACCGCCATAAAACCTAACGTGCCGAGCGCCAGGAGAAAGAAAAAGGCCGCCAAAATAATTTTCAACCGGTCCGCTGCCATGGGGTTCACCTCGAAAGGGTATTCTCCCCCGAATGCCGAATAAACCGTTATCTATTTCCAAAGGAGGAAACATTATGAACGATTTTAAAGCCTGGCATAACGACACTCTCGGCGCCAAAGCCGCGGAAGCTCTTGCCAAGAACAACTTCCAGGCAACGTACGTCAAGACGCGCAAGGAAGCCATCGACAAGGTGCTGAGTCTTGTCCCGGCCGACGCCTCCGTGGGTATCGCCGGGTCGTGGACCACCGGCACCGACCTCGGTCTGCCCGCCGTCCTCGAAGGCCGCGGCAACACTGTCTACAACCACGGAAAGCCCGGTCTGTCCCCGGAAGAGGCCGTATCCATCCGCCGTCAGCAGCTCACCTGCGACGTTTTCCTCACCGGCACGAACGCTGTCACGCTTGACGGCAAGCTGGTCAATGTCGACGGCACCGGCAATCGGGCGGCCGCGATGATCTTCGGGCCGAAAAAAGTCGTGATCGTCGCCGGCGTCAACAAAATCGTCCGCGACGTGGAAGAAGCCGAGCGCCGCATCGAACTCTACGCCGCGCCGATCAACAACAAGCGGCTGGGCAAGACCAACCCCTGCACCACCACCGGCATGTGCATGGATTGCCAGAGCCCCGGCCGCATCTGTAACGTTACCACCATCATCCGCAAACGGATGCCGTTTACCGAGACCCACGTGATCATCGTCGGCGAAGAACTGGGCTTCTAGCTTATTGAGGAGAAAGTGCTCTTTATACAAAGAGCACTTTCTCCTTTAACCCCTAAGTTCGAGCAGTTTTCTCGTCTTGTCGGAGATGTTCTCGCTGCTGCCCCTGGGAACAGCCGCCTCATAGCGCCTCGCCGCCTCGGCCACCAGTTCGGGGTCGATGCTCGTCGGCACGGCAAGGATACGGTCGATGCGGGCGGCGAAATCGTTGGCCGCCAATGCGGAATCGTCGGCCGCAGCGTTGAAGGCGGCCTCGTCCTTCTTGCCGACGGCGATGTTGTATTTGGTCAGGTCCTGGCCGATGATCTGGCTGGCCGTCGCCATATCGGCGTTTCTCAGGGCTGTCTTGAAGTCGCTTTTGGCCTGGCCGGAAAGCTGCTTGTAGCCCGCCAGGACAGTTTTCCGCTCATTTTCGGGCAATTGAGCCTTCAGGTCGCGGATTTCCCGCGCTTCGCCTTTACCGAGTGAGCTGATGGCCGCCGCGCCGAGCAATATGCCGAATATGTTCATATCATGTACCTCCAGGTATATTATCCCAGATCAACATATTGTGTTTCTTCGCCAAAAAACTGCTATTTCCTGCAAAACTACCCCAAAATAGGCTATCGTCGCACAATACGGTGCCTATTGACGGCAATAAAACGACAAAAACGGCTTTTCCTTATGGAAAAGCCGTTTCTGCGCCGCGGACAGCCGCGGCCCCTTATTCACTCAGTTGGTGGGCGATGACAGGATCGAACTGCCGACATCCTGCTTGTAAGGCAGGCGCTCTCCCAGCTGAGCTAATCGCCCAAGTGGTGACCCGTAGGGGACTCGAACCCCTGTTCCCGCCGTGAAAGGGCGGTGTCTTAACCGCTTGACCAACGGGCCGATTTGGCTCCTCGAGTAGGACTCGAACCTACAACCCCGCGGTTAACAGCCGCGTGCTCTACCATTGAGCTATCGAGGAACAACGTAGATTATTATATCCCATCGACCAGTGCCTGTCAAGCTATTTGTCCCGCGCCCCGGGATTAATGCAGTTGGGCGGCAGTTCGCCGCGCAGCGCGGCCAGGATGTTGCGACAGGCCATGCGGGCTATGCCGGTGCGGCATTCGAGCGTCGCGCTGCCGACATGGGGGGCAAGGACGACATTGTCGAGTTTCAGCAGCCCTGGTTCCACCTGCGGTTCGTTCTCGAACACGTCGAGGCCGGCGCCGGCGATCGCGCGCGCCTCGAGGGCGGCGACCAGCGCCTTTTCGTCGACAACCGGGCCGCGGGCCGTGTTGACGAGGACGGCCGTCTTTTTCATCATCGCCAGCTCGGGGGCGCCGATGAGATGGCGTGTCTGCTCGGTCAGCGGCACATGGAGGGAAACGAAGTCGGCCTCGCGGAGAAGGGTGGCGAGCGGAACGAACCGGCCGCCGGTGGCTTTTTCGAAGTCCGGCTTGGGAGAATTGGCGGTATACAAAATGTCCATATTAAAGCCGAGAGCGCGTTTGGCCATGGCTAGGCCGATGCGCCCGCCGCCGACGATGCCCAGCGTGGCGCCGGAAACGTCGCAGCCGAGCATAAAGAGCGGCCCCCAGCTTTTCCACTGCCCCGCCCGCACGAGGCGCTCGCATTCCCCTAGACGGCGGGCCGCGGCCAGCAGCAGCGCCCAGGCCAGGTCGGCAGTAGCGTCGGTAACGACATCGGGCGTGTTTGTCACCCAGATGCCGCGGTTAGTCGCTGCGGCGACGTCGATATTGTTGTAGCCGACACCGAAGTTGGCGACGACGCGGCAGGTGGGGGCGGCGGCGGCGCACACCGCGTCGTCGATGCGGTCGCCCACGGCCAGTATCGCGTCGCAGCCCCTGACGGCGGCCAGCAGTTCCTCGCGGCTGAATGCCTCGTCTTCCGGCGGACTGACGATCCGGCATGTTTCCGCCAGCGTGCCGGTGAATGCCTCCGGCAGCCAGCGGCTTAGTACGACAGTTGCTTTGTCCATGAAATCACCTCTTTTCCATTGTACCAAAAGCGGCCGGTCCAGCCAACCTCTTCTTGGCGGCAGGATAAGGTCCGCTCATAGCCAATACTATAGAACGCTACCAAAATTCAAGGGAGGAAATCCTTATGGACGCCCGCATCAAAATCCTCGCCCAAAACCTCGTGAATTATTCTACCGCCCTTGCCCCCGGCGAAAAGCTCCTCATCGAGACGGTCGACGGGGCGCTCCCGCTCGCGAAAGCGCTTGTCGACGAGGCTTACCGTGTCGGCGCCGTCCCCTTCGTCAGCGTCAAGAACAGCCAACTCCTCCGCGCTTTGCTCCGCGGCGCCTCGGCGGAGCAGCTGACCCTGGCTGGCGAATGGGAAGCGGCGCGCATGAGGGCGATGGATGCCTATATCGCGATAAGAGCCAGCGACAATGTAAGCGAGATGGCCGACGTTCCCGCCGACAGGCTCCAGATCTATCAGCAGAATTGGGTAAAGCCCGTTCATCTCGATATCCGTGTGCCGAATACGAAGTGGTGCGTGCTCCGCTATCCCGGCCCGTCAATGGCCCAGCTGGCCAACACGAGCACCGAAGCGTTCGAAGATTTTTATTTCCGCGTCTGCAACCTCGACTACGCCAAAATGGCCGTCGCCATGGAACCCCTCATCGCCCTGCTGGAGCGCACCGACCGGGTGAAGATAACCGGTCCCGGCACCGACCTCGCTTTCTCCATCCGCAGCATCCCGGCCGTCAAGTGCGCCGGCCTCCGCAACATCCCCGACGGCGAGGTGTATACCGCGCCGGTGAAGGACTCGGTCAACGGCGTTATCAGCTACAACGCCCCCGCCGTCTACCAGGGCTTTACCTACGAGAACATCCGGCTCGAGTTCCGCAACGGCAAAATCGTCGGCGCCACCGCCAACGACAGCGAAAAAATCAACAGGGTCCTCGACACGGACGACGGCGCCCGTTACATCGGCGAGTTCGCCCTCGGCGTCAACCCCCATATCGAACGGCCGATGAAGGACACCCTCTTCGACGAGAAGATCAGCGGCTCTTTCCACTTCACTCCGGGCAATGCCTACGAAAAAGCCTTCAACGGCAATAAGTCCGCGATCCACTGGGACCTCGTCTGCATCCAGACCCCGGCCTACGGCGGCGGCGAAATCTTTTTCGACGACACGCTCGTCCGCAAGGACGGGCGGTTCGTCCCCGCGGAGCTGCAGGGACTCAACCCGGAAAACTTAAAGTAAAAACTGCCGGCCTAAGCCGGCAGTTTTTTATTTGAACAGTTCCTGGACGAATGTCGGCAGCGCGAAGCAGCTTGTCTGCACGTCCCTGTTCCAGTAGCGGGTCTTCAGGGCCGGGAGCCTGGCCGTGTCGACGGCGAGCGGATCGTGTTTTTTGGAGCCGATGGTGAAGCAGTGGGTGCCTCCCGGATAGAGGGGGATCTGGGCGAGATACGTCCTGGTGATGGGGAAGAGTGCCCCGATATCCTTTCTGAGGCGCGTAAGAAGCTGCTGATGATAAAAGGGCGATTCGGTCTGCTGCACGAACAGGCCGTCGGCCTTGAGCGCCTTGTAGCAGTCGGCGTAGAATTTGCCGGTGAACAGCCCTTCCCCCGGACCGATCGGGTCGGAGCAGTCGACGATGATGACGTCGTAGCTGTTCTCGGCCTGGGCCATATGGTCGATGCCGTCGCCGATCTTGAGGTGGAACTTGTCGTGGCCGTTTATCAGCACGGTGCTTATCTCCGGCAGGAACCGCTTGCACACGTCGACGACCGCCCCGTCGATCTCGACCATCTCGACCCGTTCGATTCCCGGATGGCGGACGACCTCTCTCGCCGTGCCGCCGTCGCCGCCGCCGATGATTAGCACGCTCTTTGGATCGGGGTGAACGAACATCGGCACATGGGCGATCATTTCGTGATAGATGAACTCGTCGAAAATGCTGGTCTGGAAAACGCCGTCCAGGGCCAGCATGCGGCCGAACTCGTACGTATCCAGCACGGCGATTTCCTGGAAGTCGGACTTGCCCATGTAGAGCGTCTCCTTTACCCTGGCGCTCAGACTCAGGTCCTTGGTCTGGAATTCGCTGTACCACAGTTCCATGCGATAGAAGCCTCCTTGAAATAATCTGTCTTCGTTTGCTCCGTAATGTTAAATTTAGCATAATTTGCCGCCCGGGGAAAGAGTTTGGCGAAAAAAACTCTAATGCCGGTCGCGGATGGGCGAGGTCTTCTGCATCAGGGCGGTGCGGCGCACCTGGGTGGACACCTTCACGTCGACCTGCGCCGTCTCGTACTTGGCGGTGAAGTCGAACCTGCGGAACTCTTCGTAAGTTCTGAACCGCGGGCGTAAATATTTGCCGATGTCGGCCGGGTCGCTGCCCACCTGCTGGGTGTATCTGAGCATTTTCGCCATGTCGGCGCGGACGACGGCCGAAATTTGCTCCTCGAGCTTCTGATTATACTCGGGATTCTCGTAATTAATGCCGCTGGCGATGCTCGTCACCTCGCCCTCCAGCATAATGTCGATGCCGATTATCATTTGCCCGTCTACAATATCGACGTCGATTTTCGGCCGGCGGCCGGGACGGAGGTGAATATTGACGCCGCTTTTGGACTGAAGGGGATCCTGGATGGTTATATAGCCCCGCCGGAAATCGCCGGTGAGCATCGCCAGCATCCGCGTCTCTTCGCTGGTGAGCTTGCCCACAAGCTTGTCGCCGCGAAACAGCGCCGTGCCGATCATCTGGACGGGGTTGCCGCCGCGCGTGCCTATCCCGCCGGCCAGGTACTCGCCCGTCTTTTCGCCGGCAGCCGGCTGACCCGAAAGCCGGGCCTCGCCTGTTCCGGAGTTGATGCCGACCAGTGCCGCGTATGGGCTGCCGCTGCCCGCCTTGAGCCGGACGAGGAAATCGTGGAGGAAGGTGCGCAGGTAATAGCCCGTTTCGCCGGCGCTGCCCATCGTACCTTCGACCCAGCGGGTCGGCAGCTTTTCGACCACCGGCTTGTTGGCGCGGATGACTTTTTCCGCCGTTGTGCCGTCGACGATATGGATATACATCGAGCCGCGGAACTCGCGGAAACGGGGCAGCGGGCCGATGGCCTCCCCCAGCCCCTTGCGGGCCAGCTCCTCGCCGATGACGAATACCTTGACGTGGGACAGGCTGGGAGCGCGGGCGACCTGGGAGTTCAACAGGTCGCGAGCCACCGCCAGCGACGGGGCGGTGATCGTTATCGCCTGGGAAGCCTCGCTGCTGCCCTTGCCGCCTTCCCCCCCGGTCGCCGACGGCTTGACGACACGGTAGGTGACGTTAACCTGCCCGCCGGGAGCGGCGTCGATGCCCACCGATACGACAAATGTCACTTCGTCCGTCTCGCGGGCTCCGTTGCAGCCGAGGGTAAGCAGCGCGGCGACCAGGCAGATGAAGGCCGTCAGGCGGACCATGGTTTTTTCCTCCTCCCCTTGCGGTAGGCCATAGCGGACAGCAGCAGCGGTCCGCCGTAGACCCCGGCGCTGAGCAGCACCACGAGGCGGGTGTCGGCCGCTACGACCGCGCCGATATCGGAGGGTATGACAGCCAGGTTGACGACGATCATGGCTATGACCGGCACCAGCGGGCGGAGGCTGGGGAGGCCCAGCGGGCGGGCGACGAGATAAAGCGCGGCGAAGATGTTAATGGCGATCGCCAGCAGACCGGTGATGACCCAGATGACGATGAACAACGCCTCGATGCGCTGCACGTAGCGGCTGAGATAAACGAGCCGCGACATCTCGAAGAAGGGCAGCATCTTCTCCATCCCCACGCCCACCCCGAAAGCGAGCAGGAAGAAAAGGATGACAAGCGTGCGCAGCAAAGCGCTTACGCCGCCGCCGAAAAAAGCGGCCGTCATTATCGTCGACGGCTTTTGGAAACTCGGCGCCAACACCAGCAGCAACAGCACGCCGAAATTGAGACCGGCCAGCTCCAGGCCGCGACGGGCGGCCGTCCACAGGCCGGCCCCCTGCCAGGGGAACAGGCGGTAAACGTCGTAAAACGGCGCCAGCAGCAGGACGACGGCCGCCACGCCGCCGACGATGAAGGGCATGACCAGATAAGCGGCGCGGGCTATTCCCTCGATGCCGAAATACACAAGCACGGCAGCGAACAGAATATACCAGAAAATTATCAGGCGGAATTCGGCCGCAGGCAGCGCGGTAAGAAGGGTGTTCTCGGCGAACTGGCGCAGCAGCGACGCGGCATCGAGGATAAAGAGGGCGGCGTAGGATAAGGCCAGCACCCACGCTCCGGGCCGCCCGAGCAGCCGTCTGCTTACGTCATACAGATCGCTCCCCATATGGACGGTCGACTTCGCCAGCAGCCAAAACACCGCCAGGGTGACCACCCAGTTGATCAGCGGCGCCGTCCAGGCGAGATTATGCACCGATGAGATCGTCACCGCCGGCGACGTCAGGAAAACCCGCGGCAGCATTACCACGAATGTCAGGCCGATACCCTCGGCGACGCCCATCCGTCCAGGCTGGTAACTCATTTCTCCCCCTCCCCGACCGGCGGCTCTTTCTCCCACCGCCGGCTCTTGTCCGCCTGCCTGCTCGGGTCGAGAGGGTTGAGGGCGTCGGGGCGCCGCTCCCGCCGCCAGACAGCGCCGCGGGTGACGACATCGAGCCCTGCGACCGTTTTGGGCCCGATCGGCACCATATAGGGCACGCCGAACGACTTCATGCTGCACAGGGCGACCGTCATCGCCAGCAAACCGCTCGCCAGGCCGACCAGCCCCATGGTCACCGATGCCAGCAGCAGCCCGAAGCGGCTGAGGCGGGCGAAGAAGGCCATCCGGAATTCGGGGATGATCGAGGACGCCAGGCCGGTTATCGCCACAAGGATGACGATTATCGGGCTGACGATGCGGGCCGCCACCGCCGCCTGGCCGAGGATGATCGCCCCCACGATGCCGATCGTCGTGCCGAGGATGCCGGGGATGCGTATCCCGGCTTCGCGAATAAGCTCGAAAGATATTTCCATCATCAGAATCTCGAACCAGGCCGGGAAGGGCACTTCCTCGCGGGCCGCGGCGATCGCCATCGCCAGCTCGGTAGGCAGCGCCTCCTGGTGGAAGTAGGTCAGGGCGATGTATAGGCCGGGGAGAACGGTCGACAGGAGCGTGCCGAACATCCGCAGAAAGCGGAGCATATTCGCCGCTGCCGGCTGGAGGCTAAAGTCCTCGCCCGAATGGAAGAAGGTGAAAAAGAGGGCCGGCATCACAAGCGCGAAAGGCGACCCCTCGACGATGACCGCCACCCGGCCTTCGGCCAGATGGGACGCTACCCTGTCGGGGCGCTCGGTAGACAGGGACTGCGGGAGCGGCAGGACGAAGCGGTCTTCGATGAACTGTTCGAGATGGCCAGAGTCGTTGAGGTAGTCGCTGTCGACCTTGCTGATACGCCTCTTCACTTCGGCGACCAGCTTCGGGCTTGCGACCGACTCCAGGTACATCACCGCGCAGTTCATCCTGGTGCGGCTCCCTACCGGGATGAGTTCGGTGACAAGATCGGTCGCCCGCAGCATCGACCTCACAAGCCCGGTGTTGACCCGCAGGTTCTCGCTGAACGCCGCCTGCGAGCCGCGGATGCTTTGCTCGGTCATCGGCCGGCCGACGCCGCGGTGCTCCCACCCCTTGGTTTCGATCAGCAGCGCCTCCGACGCCCCGTCGAAGAAGATGACCGTATCGCCGCTGTTGACGCCGGACTGGACCTCGCGGAAGCTGCTGACCTGCTTGACCTGATTGCCGGGCAGCAGTTCTTCGCTTATCTGCTTGAGCAGTCCCTCGCCGCCCGCCTGGCGCCGGCCGCCGGCCAGCAGCATCAACGGCTGCAGTATGCCAAGTGTGATCATATTGCCGTCGGTCAGGCCTTCCATGAAAAACAGGGTCGCTTTCAACGGCGGCTCGGTGCCGAGCGTGATATGGCGCATCACGACATCTTTATTCGCCGGCAGGCTGTACAGCACTTCGATAATTCTCCGGTTCTCCTCAAGGCTGGTGCTGATCGCCCGCTCCGCCAGATTTTCGGAGCGATTGTCGTATGCCAGCAAAATGGGGCGAAGTTCCGCCCACTGCTTTTCCAGCGCCGCGCATTCCGCTTTGAGAACCTCGCCTTTCTCCGCCCACTCCCCTTCCTCGAGCGCCGTTTTGGCCTTGTTGACGGCTAATTCCAGCCTTCGGCCGAATCGGGCAAGAGCCTCCAGTTCACCGACAGCGGCCTTCAGACCGTCTTCGCTCTTTGTGCCTTCTTCCCGCCCGTCGTCGAACCCCTCCCCCAGCACGAAGCGACTGGGTTCGGCCGGCGGCCGGTAAACGATCAGCCGCCTTAACAGCCTGCCTATTTTAAACAGCGAATTGTCTTCCACCGGATTCCACCTTCGGGAAATATTACTGCCCCTATTCTTCCCTGACAGGTGTAATATATCCGGCCGGAGGGGGCGTAAACAAAAACGGCGGGCATTTGCCCGCCGTCTTTTCCGGCCTTTGTCAAAAGCGGTCGCTAATCTATGTTGTCTACTTCGCTGCTGCTTCGATATTTCGGCAGGCTGAACCCGTGCCCGAGAACTTCCACGGCATCCTGCACAATCATCAGGGCGTGCGAGTCTATGGCGTCGACTATCGGCTTGATCTTGGCCATCTGGGTGAGAGAAACGACCACGAACACCACCTTCTTGTCCTCGCGGGTGAACGCCCCCTGTCCCTTGATGAACGTTACTCCCCGGCCGACTTCGTTCATTATCGCCTCGGCGATCTCATCGCTGCGCTCGGAAATAATCAAAACGGTCTTTTTTGTATTGAAACCGGCGATTACTTTGTCGATCGTCATAGCCCCGACATACATGGACACAAGCGTGAACATCGCGGGCTTGGCGCCGAACAGGAAAGCGGCGACCGTCATCAGGACGGCGTTGATGGCAAGCATGACATGACCGGCGTTAAAGGCAAAAAACTTCTTCACCAGCACGACGATGATATCTGAGCCGCCCAGGCTGCCGTTGACGCGGAAGACAATGCCGGAACCGACGCCTGACACGAGACCGCCGAAAATGGCTGCCAGCAGCGTATCGTCTACCGCCGGCCTGACGGTGAGGAAACTGGTGGCGTCGATGGCGACGGTGAATATTACGAGACCGTACAGGGCGCAAAGGAAATAGGCCTTGTCCATGAACCGGTACGCGGCGTAGAAAAGGGGGATGTTGAAAACCGCTATCATCAGGCCGATCGGCCAGTCGGCGAGATAATGGAGGATCATGGCGATACCGGCGATGCCCCCGCTCAGCATGAAATGCGGCACGAAGAATGCGTTGATGGCGACACCGCAGATGAGTCCGCCGATGCCGGTAATCATGTACCGCACCGCCTCGCGGCGCCACTCTTCCTTTGCCGTTAACTGCATCCTGCTTCCTCCAGAACGTCTTTTCGGCTGGCCCCCCAACCGATTTTCATTATATAGGTTGCCCCGGCCGCGTGCAATATCGTCTAAAGAAGAAACCCCGCAAGGCGGGGTTTTATACGTGGTTAGAATTCGTCTTCCCAGGATATGAACGGCTTCTCGATATCCACCATCGCGTTCACCATCAGTTCGACCAGGCCGCCGTAGATGATGTTGTACTTGTCGCGGAAGCCGTAATACTCCATGAGGGCGTCGCGGGCCGCACCCTTGCAGTTGGAGCAGGGAGCGCAGTAATATTTGGGGATGGAGGGATCGAGACAGTCCTTGAACGCCTCGAGCACCTGCTTGGCCTTCATGCGCGATGCCACACTGTCCCGCCATTCCGGGAAGTTCATGGAGTTCATCACCGCGAAGCCGCTGCCGCCGCCACAGCAGTAGTTCATGATGCCGGCATTGGGCATCTCGCGGAAGCAGCCGGGGGGAGTAATGGCCTTGAGGACGTTGCGCTGCGGCGAAACGATGCCCATCAGGCGCACCATGTTGCACGGGTCGTGGAGGGTAACCGGGAAGTTGTTCTTGGCGGGGTCGAACTTGATCGCCCCGCTGGTGACGATTTGCTCCAATAGCGGCAGGCAGCCCTCGCGGGGGATGGCCAGCTCGCCCACGCACACCCGGTCGGCGATCTCGACGAGCGCCTTGGTGGCATGGCCGCACTCGCCGACGACAATCCGGCGCACTCCCAGTTTTTTCGCGGCCTGAACCTGGGCAACGGCCACGCGGGCGAACTGGAAGTCGTCGTACCATGTGCCGTAGTTGACCCCTTCGTAACCCATCGATTCGCTCGACAGCGTCCAGTCGATGCCGGCGGCGTCGAGCAGGATAGCGAAAGCGGCCGGGTTTTCCGGCCAGGAAACGTATTCCCCGGCATTATGGATGAGGAGGACATCGGCGCCTTTCTTGTCGATGGGAATTTTAATCCTGCGGCCGATTCTCTCCTCGATGTCGTCCTCAATGAACTCGATTGTGTCGAGGAACGCCGCCGGCGTCATGCCGGTCGTGGACCCGGTCTGCAGGTGGCGCATCGTGCCGCCCTTATGCACGCCCTCTGCGGCGATCCCGAGCTCCTGGCTGAAAATCTTCCGCAGTTCGCGGTTCATCAGACCATTGTCGACCCCCACCGGGCAGGTGGCGGCACAGCGCCGGCAGATGGTGCAGCGGTAAGTAAGTTCGGCCAGACGGTAAATCGTCCGCCAGTTAAGTTCGACGTCGGCGCCGACGAAACTGCCCAGCAGCCGCCCTTCGGGCGTGAAATAACGCTGGTATATCTTGCGCAACAGCTCGGAGCGGTAGTTGGGGCGATAGATATCCTGGCGGCCGCTCTCCACATACACCGGGCAGGCATCGTTGCAGGTATTGCAGCGTACGCAGTAGTCAGTGCTGAGCGAGGTCGGCTGCATGAACGTCCAGTTGCTTTCCTGTGAAAACAGTTTTTCCAGGCCGCGGAGAAATTTGTTGACAAGTTCTTCCTCCGCCTCTTTGGTGGCCGGCGGGGTAAGAGCGAGAGCCGAGAAGCCGTCAAGGGAGAGGTCGTATTTTTCCTTCCAATCGGCTTTTGCCGGCTTAAAGGGTTTCTCCTCGTGGCCGGGAACCGGGTCGAGGTCGGTTACGGCCAGCGGACACAGCACTTCAGCCGGTTTGGCGATATCTTTGTGACTGACTTTATGTTTCATATTCTACTTCCCCTCCTCCTTCGGCTTGGCTGGGTTGGTCGTCGCCTGCTCCAGCCAGGAGTCGCCGGATTTCAGGTGAGGAGCCGACCATTGCGCCTTGTAATGAAGATAGCCGCCGATCGTTTTGTCGAGGCCGCCGCCGGCGACGACAGGCTCATCGTCCCACATAATGTTGTGGTAGAAGAAATATTTGGCGGCGAAATGCAGCATGCGGCTGAAGGGCAGGTAGATGAGGAAGATGCCGAACAGCAGCACTTCCAGCGTCATCATGGGCGGCAGGGCGATCGGCTTGAAGGTGTAGAGCGACACGGCGTATCCCCTGGCGAGGACGAAAGAGGGGTCTTCGATCAGCCAGGCTGCCAGCCCAACGCCAAACAAGGCGATAAGCAGATAGAGGTTGAGGAAAGTAACTGGCGAGGAATAGCCTTTGAGGTCTTCGTCTGTATAGCGCATCCACAGCAGCCCCAGGCAGCCGTAGAGACCGATGGCTAGACCGACGGCTCCGGCTACGACCGTCGCGAGGTTCAACGCCTGGGCCCAGAAGGCCGTCGAGGCGCCGGAAATTTTCAGTCCTGTTATCAGCTCCATGATGGCGCCGAATTTCACGAGGCCTATCCAGCCGATGACGAGATAGAAACCGGCGTGCATGGGATAGGAGAAGTTCCACATCCTGCGGTTATGAAGAAAAGTCCGCTTGAGGAGAAAAATTTCTTCAGCCATTTCGGCCAGTTCGTGGGCAAGGCTGACGTGACGGGGCTGCTTCCAGAACTCGACCTTTTGGAAAACCGAGCCCGCCGGCCCTTCGTGGGCGATCGGATAAAGATCCCACCTCAGGTGACGGGGCATCGAAGCAATGGTGATTACTTTCTTCAGAGTCGCGGCGACAAAGACGATGACAGCCAGATACATGAAGGGACCGGCGATCAGCCAGCTTAATGTGTCACCCATAGGCGCAGTCCTCCCGTGCTGATTATTTCACTTCAATTGTAGCAGACTGCCCTCCGACTTGATATGTGGTTTTTATCACAAACTCATAGAGGAATCTTATGACCTGATAAGCTATCGGTTCATGAAAAGACCCCGGGAATACTGCAGGTTGACGGCCGCAGCGCGGGGAATACTAACAGAGAATAATGCGGAGGTGGTGCCGGTGGCGTTCTGGTTATTGAAAACCGAACCTGAGGAATTCGGTTACGACGATCTTGTCCGCCTGGGGCGCGACCGCTGGAACGGGGTGCGCAATTTCCGCGCTCTTGCCCATATGAGGCGTATGGCGGTCGGTGACTTCGTCTTTATCTATCACACCGGCAAAGAGAAGGCCATCGTTGGCGTTGCCGAGGTGGTTACGCCCGCTTACCCAGACCCGGCAGGCGACGACGGGCGCTTCGTTGTCGTTGACGTGGCACCGCGCTACCGCCTCCAGCGCCCGGTTACGCTGCGGGAGATCAAGAGCGACCAGGTATTCGCGGACTGGGAGTTGGCGCGGATACCCCGCCTGTCGGTGATGCCCGTGCCGCCGGAACTATGGCAGCGGATCATTGGCATGGCGCAGGGTAAAACCTGACGAACGCGGAAAACCCGGGGAATCTCCCCCGGGTTTTGTTATCAGCCGTATGCTTATATTTTGAATCTGCCGACAGCCGCCTGCAGATCGCCCGCCATTGTGGCGAGCTCCCGGCTCGATGAGGCAATTTGCTCCAGCGACGCCGACTGTTCTTCGGTGGCGGCCGATACCGTCTCCGCCTGGACCATCGCCTCCTGGCTGATGGCCTTGATCCCGCCGACAGCCCTGACCGTCTGCTCGCCGTCGCCGGCGAATCCGTTGATTACGGCCGCCACTTCACCCGAGCGGGAAGAGACTTCCCCCACAAGCCGGATGATGCTTTGGAACGCCTGTCCGGCGGAAGATACCAGTTGCGCACCCTCGCCGACCTCTCTGGTGCCCTTTTCCATCGCCGCCACCGCCTGGGCGGTTTCCGCCTGTATTCCGCCGATCAGCGCGGCGATCTGGCCTGCGGCTTCCTGGGACTGCTCGGCCAGCTTCCGCACTTCCTCCGCCACCACCGCGAAGCCTCTCCCCTGCTCGCCCGCGCGGGCGGCCTCAATGGCGGCGTTGAGGGCAAGGAGGTTTGTCTGGCCGGCGATGCCGGTGATCGTATCGATAATCTGGCCTATCTCTTTGGACTTTTCGCCCAACTTGGCTACAACCGCCGCCGAATCATTGACCGTCGCCTCGATCCGGGCCATCTGGGAGACCGCCGTCTCGACCGCCTGCCCGCCCTCGCCGGCTGAATGGGCGGCCTCGCCGGCGAAGTCGGCAGCCGTACGAACATCGGCGGCCATCCGGCTAACTCCCGCCGACATCCGGTCAACCGTCCCGGCGGTGACAGTAACCGCCTCCAGCTGTTTTGCGGCGCCGCCCGCCACCTCGGTGATCGATTCGGCCACCTGTCCGGCGGCCTGAGCCGATTGTTCCGCGCTGGCGGTCAGTTCCTGGCTCGACGCCGCGAGATTTTCGGCCAGGCTGCTGACCTGGGTGACAAGGGCCCGCAGATCGGTCACCATTTTGTTGAAACTGGCCGCCAATTTTCCGATCTCGTCGCGGGATTCGACCGACACCAGGCGGGTCAGGTCGCCGGCGGCCACCTGGTTCACACCCTCGACCAGCCGCTGGATCGGACCGGCGATGCCCCTGGCCAGCATAAAGGCGAAAACCGCCCCCAGCGCCATGGCGATAACAGCGATGACGCCGATAATGCCCATCATCTTATTCCGCTCGTTCACCATCGCGGTGATATTCTCCCCGGCGAAAATTACGCCGATCGGCTTGTTATCGGGCCCCATAAGCGGCATATAGGCGGTAATGTACTGCATGCCAAGGATTTCGGCCTTCCCGGTGTATTTTTTCCCCTCGCCGAGCACCTTGGCGGCGATCTGCTCGTTGAGCTTCGTCCCGACTTGGCGTTTCCCGTCCTTGACAATCGTCGTCGATACCCGCTCGTCGCCCTGGAAAAGGGTCGCATCAGTCCCAAAGAGCAGTTTTACCTGGTCGACGATCTTGTCGTTGCTGACCGTATATCCAGGTGTTACCACGCCTACGATTTTGCCCTCCGCGTTCTTCACCGGCGCCCCGGCGCGGACGGACAGCCTAACAACTGTGCCCTGCTCTACTGTAGATAGGATACTTCCCTGAAGCGCCTTCTGGACATTAGCCTGATTGGCGACGCTGTCGCCGGTCTTGGGATCGTGCGTGCGGCCGACAACTACGCCTTTGCTGTCGCTGACCGTCACCGAATCTACCCCAGCGTTCTTGGCGATCGGCGCCAAAAGCCTCACGACGGCGGCGGCGTCCCTCGCCTCCACGGCTTGGGCGAGGCCGGGATAACCGGCCATAATCGCCGCGTTGGCCGCCGCCTGTTCCTTGTAATCTTCAAGCAACGACGCCAGGCCTTCCATACCCTGCACCGCGGTAACTTCGTGCGTCCTCTCCATATTACCGTTGAAGAAGTATATTGCCGCCACCGCAGTAGCCAGCACGGCGACAGCGACCAACACAATGATGTAACCCGATAGTTTCTGCTTGATTCCTAATGACATTCCCAACTTCATTACCTCCCGGAGCTTCTTGCGATATAATTTGCCGCTTTCAGTGGCCGGCCTTTCAGCTCATTGTACGACAATTTATTACATTATTCAACCATCTTAAAGCGTATTTGACACTACATCGAATGCTCGACAATTAATTGCCGCATGCCCGGCTCGGCATCTTCCTTGCTACTTCAGTCTCGAAAGCCGCCGGGGAACAAAATTCACTTATGACACCATAAAAATTTGATCAGAGTCACGGAGCCACCCGTTAAACGGGTGGCTTGGGTTAGCCCTGAAAGGGCATTATACTAGCTGAGTCTCAAGACTCACTGAAAGTTTGCCAACCGCATAGCGTTCTCAGTCAGCCCCTAAAGGGGCTGGCTTTTTTAT
>JAHDOI010000014.1 GCA_018434945.1 Selenomonadales bacterium | reverse complement strand
GTAGGCCACGAACTCGGCCCCGCCCTGCTTCGAAAGGGTCAGGGTGATAGCCGCCGTCAGCGACGTCTTGCCATGGTCGACGTGACCGATGGTGCCAATGTTAACGTGCGGTTTGGTCCTCTCAAACTTCTTCTTTGCCATAATCATCTTCCTCCTTAACCCTAGTCGCCCGGACGCGGTTACAGAACTAGTATTTTACAAAACAAGGATATTCTATAAATTAAGGAAAAATCCTGCACGCCCCAGGCAACTGATAAAGCCCCATCTGCGGCGCACCCGTAAAGGGCAGGCCGCCACTCTATCCGCTGAAGCGCTAAGAGTGGCGCTCTTGCTCCTCAAAGCGCTTGCTTGCGTACGTTTCGGTACGCGGCGCGGCGCGCTTTTCCGATGCGCCTTGCATCTGGGGCTTTCTAAGCTGCCTGGGTGTGTCTAAATGCTTACCGCGGCACCACCGTATACGTCACCAGCACCGTCCCGTGCTGATCCACGAACGCGATACGCACCGGCTTGCGGAAATCGAGATTAGCCCGGTCCACCGTCAGGTAATCGTCCCGCTTCGTCGCCGCCTTATCGCCGGCCTGGGGGCTTTTCGTCCGCACCGTCACCGTCAGGTCGTTGCCGCTCCGCTCCACCTTGGCGATGCCCACCCCGTACCCCTGCGGCGACACCGAGCCCACATTGGCAAACAGCAGCAGCTGGCGGCTGAAATCGATCTTATCGAGCACGCTTGCCGGGACGGTCGTCGCCAGACCGGCCGGCCGCGGGTCCTGCAACGCGATCCCGAAAGCCATATCCGCGGGATAGACCGCCTCCGTCCAGTTCCAGGTATTAAAAGCCTCGGTCGCGAAAACCGTCGTCTTCTCCGCCGGGGCGGCCGGAGCCGGCAGCAATGCCGCGCCTGGGAAAAAGCTGGCCGGCGTATAAGTGGCCGGATGGTTCATATCGCCGATCCCGCGGATAGTCGTAATAACCCACGAATCGCCGGCGCGCTCCAGATCGACCTTGAACGTCTGCCCGTCGTGCCGCACCCGCACCGTCGCCCTGTTGGCCGTCTTCGACAGCAGCGAAAAAGAATCCCGGCGAACATCGAAGCCGAAAGTCGCCGCGTTGTCCATCACCACCTGCACCGGGCTCCGCGCCTCCCAGCGGTCGTGGTGGCGATCCCTGTCGCGATCCCTGTCGCGATCCCGGTCCCGCTCGCGGGCCGCCTCCGCCTCCCCGCCCGCCTGATCCTGGACCGCCGCCGCATCGGCCGCGCTCTCCACCGGCAGGCTCGGCGCCGCCAGCACCTTCGCCACCGGGAACCCGTGCAGCAACGCCGTCGACATCACCGCCGCCGTCGCCGCCGCCGCCGCCATCTTCCGGTAGCGGCGCTTCAGCCGTCTCCTCTTCGTCGTCGTATGCATAAATTCCCCTCCCCGAAATTTGTTTCATTTTTAGTCTTCGCCGGGGAAGGCGACTATTTCCGAAGTATATATTGGCAATATTACGGCCACAAACGCAAACAAAAACCCCCGCATCACTGCGGGGGGTTTTGTCCTAAATGGTGGCGGCGCACGGATTTGAACCGCGGACCCAGCGGGTATGAACCGCTTGCTCTAGCCAACTGAGCTACGCCGCCAAAAAAATGGAGCTAGTGACCGGGATTGAACCGGTGACCTTATCCTTACCAAGGATACGCTCTACCAACTGAGCTACACCAGCATTTTACACCGGCCGGCGGCAAGCCGTCGGCCGGATATTAACTTGGTTGCGGGGGCAGGATTTGAACCTGCGACCTTCGGGTTATGAGCCCGACGAGCTGCCAGCTGCTCCACCCCGCGATGTGCAAGACGCCAATCTCCAGTTTAAGAGGTAAATGGTGGAGGGGGGTGGATTCGAACCACCGAAGCGAAACGCGGCAGATTTACAGTCTGCTCCCTTTAGCCACTCGGGAACCCCTCCATATTATGCTGTGGAGCTGGCGAAGGGAATCGAACCCCCAACCGCGGGTTTACAAAACCCGTGCTCTGCCAATTGAGCTACGCCAGCGAAGGTCTGCGTCTTTAGTGACGAAAGTTATTATATAATAACCGTCTCTTTATGTCAATACACAGCCGCGATTTACTGACGAAACACCTTGGGAGCGTTCCACCTGACGAGATATAAGTTTATCATACCTCTCCCTCCTGCGCAAGTGGTAAATCGTACATTTTCATTGCCCCTTTCACGCCCTCCTCCCACCTCCTCGCCCGTCGCGCCAGCCCGGCCCCGGGCGCTGAAACCGTCAGCGCGGGCGCCGCCGCCTCCCCGTCACGGCAATTGGCGAAAGTTGGAGAAAAATCCGGAATTTTTTGTTATAATCTTAATATACAAGCATACCGTTCGACGGCCGCAGGCAGCCCCGCCCTCAGCCACACCCGCCCGGCCGTGATCAACGAAAAGCGCGGGGGGGAATCGAATTCCGATGGCAACCATCCTATTGCCGACAAGCGCCCTCAAACCCGGGATGACGGTTGCGGAAAGCGTGTGCTGCGACAGGCAGGTCATCCTGCAGGAAAACACCGTCCTCACCAGCAACATCATCCGCCGCCTCGCCACGTGGCACGTCCACAGCGTACGGGTCAACCAGGAGCCGAGCTACGAGGACGGTGCCCAGTCCATCGCCAACCTCAGCGCCGAATTCATCAAAGACAACCCCGCCTTCTTCGAGCAGTACGGCAAAGCGATAACCACCGCCGGCAAACTCTTCCACCTCATGCGCGAACGGCAGACCGTGCCCTTCCAGGAACTGCGCCAGCTAGCCACCGTCAACCTCTACAACCTCCTGCGCAACAAAGGCCTGCTCGGCAACCTCTACCGGCTCAAATCCTACACCGACTACACATTCATGCACGCCGTCGACGTCGGCCTCCTCTCCGGGCTGCTGGCCATGTGGAACGGCCTGCCCGAAGAAGAGGTCAAAAACCTCATCCTCTGCGGCGTCATGCACGACATCGGCAAATCGCAGATCCCCCTCGCCATCCTCGACAAACCCGGGAAACTCACCCCCGAAGAACGCAAAACCATCGTCCTCCACCCCGAATACGGCTACTACATGACCAAAAGCATCCCCGGCATCACCCCCGACGTCCAGTACGCCGTCTGGCACCATCACGAGCGCGAAAGCGGCGAAGGCTACCCCGGCCAGCTGCGCGGCGACCGCATCCACCCCTACGCCAAGATCGTCGCCATCGCCGACACCTACGACGCCCTCACCACCGACAAAGCCTACCAGAAAAGCGTCACCCCCTTCCAGGCGCTCGAAACCCTCCAGGACCTCATGTTCGTCCACCTCGAGCGGGAGCTCTGCCAGACCTTCATCCGCAACGTCATCTACAGCCTCATGGGCTCCACCGTCCTCCTCAGCGACGGCGCCCAGGCCGAAGTGCTGCAGCTCGCCCACTACATGTCCTGCAAACCCGTCGTCGCCACCAACAAAGGCGTCATCGCCGACCTCCACCTTACAAACAAGACGACCATCGTCGAAGTCCTCAAATTCCGCCAATAGCCCAGGTTGCCGATAATCCCTCTAAACCAAAAACCCGCCCTCCGGCGGGTTTTCTCATATACTATCCTCCACGCGCACCTCATGCCCGCAGTGTAAACACACTGATCTCCGGCGGGCACCCCAGCCGGAAAGGGAACCAGTGGCCCGCGCCGCTCGACACATACCCCCACATACCGTCCTGCCGGTACAGGCCGCGCACATACGTATGCAGCGACACCAGCGGCTTGCCGCCGATCACCACCTGCCCGCCGTGGGAATGTCCGGCCAGCGTCAGCGGCACATTGGCCGCGAAACCGTCGATGAGAAAATCGGGATGATGGGCGATCAGCACCCTGACCGCGTCGGCCGGCACGCCCCGGTTGGCGGCCGCGAGGCACTCCCGCCGGCGCTCGGCCGGAATATTCATGCTGCGGCGGGCGCTCTCGCCCGGCGGGTAATCCACCCCCAGCAGAAAAAGCGGCCGGTCGCCCGGCACGATCTCCGCCGCCTCGTCCTTGAGAATTTTTATCCCCCCCGTCCGCAGCGTCGCCTCGATCAGGCGGGGATCGCGGAAATACTCGTGATTGCCCCAGCAGAAATACACCCCGTGGGGCACGCTCTTATTCAGCGCGCTCAGCCTCTCCACCGCAGGCCCGATCTGCCCCAGGTCGTCGACGAAATCGCCCGTCACCGCCACCAGATCAGGCTTCTCGTCCCGCAGGCGCGCGCACACCTCATCCAGCCTCGCCATACCGAAATACTGCCCCACATGCGTATCGCTCACCTGGCCGATCCGGAAGCCGTCGAGGCCGGCAGGCAAGCCCGGTATCTTCAGCTCATGGCGGACGACCGCCAGCTCCGCCTGGGCGCTGTAAATACCCTGCGCCCCCGGCACGAACGCCGCCAGCGGCACCGTCGCCAGCGCCCCGCGCAGGAACGCGCGGCGCGTCATCTCCGGCCCGCCCGGCCCCGCGTCCGTCTTCATCATCCGCCGTCCGCCCCAGCGGTCGACGACGTAAAACAGCGGCTGCAGCGTGATGAGGACAAGCTGCCCGGCCAGCCACACCAAAGCGCCGTATAAAAGAAAGATAAGATACTCCTGCGCAGGGTCGGCCGACCAGGGCCGGTGCGGCCAACCGAACACCATCACCAGCACCGCGGCCGACGTCAGCAGCAGATAAACGGACCGCACCTTCCGGCCGCGCCAGAAAATAAACAACCGCGCCAGCAGCCGGTAATTGAGCCAGCTCAGGAAAACCGTCAGCGCCAGCAGCGCATAAATGGCGAACAGAAAACGCATCGATACCTCCGTAACCTAATCAGACATATACTACACATTTTGACGCCGCCAGCCCCGATACCTCCCTTTCATCCCCCTGCATAATCTTCCCCGTTCCGTCGCCGGCAATCAGCCGCCCCGCTCGAATGACGCGCCAGTCCCGTGGTATAATTATCCTGACAAACCGCACCGGGAGGTGACGTGCGGGACGCCGTCCCGCCCCCCATGACCGACAAAGCCAGCATCCGTTCCCTCGCCGTCGACGCCGACATCTTCGGCAGCCCCATCACCATCCACCCCGTCCTCATCAGCGACGAGGCGGACGGCGCCACCCTCGTCGACGCCGGCTACCCCGGCCTCTTCCCCCGGCTCCGTCAGGCCATCGAGCGTGCCGGCGTGCCCCTTCACCAGCTCCGCCGCGTCATCCTCACCCACCAGGACTGGGACCACACCGGCACCCTGCCCGACCTCCTCGCCGCCGGCCCCGGCATCCTCGTCTGCGCCCACCGTCTCGAAAAACCCTACATCGAAGGCACCCTCCCCGACTACAAGCTCACCCCCGAAAAAATCGCCGCCCGCATCGCCGCCCTCCCACCGGAGATGCGGCCCGGAGCGGCCGCCACCTTCGCCGCCCTCCCCCACGCCCCTGTCGGCCGCACCCTCGAAGACGGCGAACTCCTCCCCTGGCACGGCGGCCTCGAAATCATCCACGTCCCCGGCCACACGCCGGGCAACATCTGCCTCTACCTCAAATCCCATCGCCTCCTCATCGCCGGCGACCAGCTCCGCGTCGTCGACGGCGCCCTCGCCGGCCCCGCCCCCGAACACACCCCCGACATGCCGGCCGCCCTCGCCTCCCTCCAAAAACTCGCCGCCTACGACATCGACACCGTCCTCTGCTACCACGGCGGCCCGTACGGGCCGGACGCCAACTCCCGCATCGCCGCCCTTTCCGCGGCCGTCGGTTGCCGATAAGGCCCCATCTGCTGCGTTGCTCCTCGGCTGCCATCCTCAGCGTACGTACGTGTACGCTTCCGGTGGCATCCTCCGGTGCGCCTTGCATCTGGAGCCTTCTCGGCAACCTGAGTTTGGCCTACAATTTGACCCGAAATAGGTTTTCTGCCCCCGCAAACATACAAAGGCTGCTCCTTCCTGGAGCAGCCTTTCTCATTTTCCCGTATTGCGCTACATCGTGCCCAGCTCTTCCGGCGGCGTCCTGGTGATCACCCCCGCCGCCATCAGCTGATTGACGATATCCTCCTGCACCGTCAGCGACTGCACGAAGCCCTCCAGCGGCATGATTATCCTGCTGCTGACTTCCATTACCGGCTGGCCGTCGCCGCTCGCCAGGTGAGGCTGCACCGTCATCAGATCGATGCGGACAAGATTTCCCGTTATGTGGATGGCGCTGATGCCGTCGGCGAAAATCTCCTGCTGCATTGTCTGTCATCCTCCTTCGCTTCTTTTATACTTCCCCCTATAATGCCAATCAAACAGGCATTCGTCGCTAACCGCCTTTTTCCTCCCGCCATCCTCCGGAGATCGCGATTCCCGCCGCATTTTCCCAGCCCCCGCTCCCGTTACCTGCCCCGGGTTGCCGCCGTTTAATATTACGTGACAAATAATAAATACCGAACAGGAGGTCTCGATCAACATCATGCGCACAAAATCAGTCAGCTTCCTCGCCGTACTACTACTGTCGGGAGCCCTGTTTCTCGGGGGCTGTGTCAACCTCACCCAAACCGGCTCGCCGTCTTCGCCGTCCGCGCCCTCAGCGCCCTCCGGCCCGTCGACCGGCGCCGGGGAGGTCAAAGTCGTGTACAACTACAACGACACCGATAAAGTCCAGCTCTCCGCCAATGACCTCGTCCTCAAGGTCGGCGAGAAACTTGTCCTCCAGCCCGCCGCCGGCCTCACGAAAAACACCCGCTTCAAATCCGCCGGCAAACACTTCATCGGCGACATCATGAAGCAGGAAACCGGCCAGGACGGCCGCGTCGTCTTCACCGCCGTCAAAGCCGGCCAGGGCCAGCTGCAGATCATACCGGACACAGACAAGACCGACCGCGCCACCGACCTCCGGGTTACAGTAGAATAACAGGGGGATTGGCGATAAGGCCCCATCTGCGGCGCACCCGCAAGGGGCAGGCCGCAGTTCTAAGCGCTGAAGCGCTAAGAACTTGCGCACTTGCTCCTGCGGGCGCTTGCTAGCGTACGTCCGAGTACGCGTCGCTGCGCGTCCTCGGTGCGCCTTGCATCTGGGACCTTCTAGCCAATCCCGGCAGCCCGGGGAACACCGGAAGCGAAAGTCGCAGCGCAAGCGAGCATTGGCGAAGGACGTTACGCGCTGTAGACGCAGCAAGCCGCGGACGAAACCGTACGCCCGGCCATGGACGGCCGGGCGAGGCGACAACGGGCATGGACGCCCGTTTGGCGCCGGTACGGCTGAGTCGGCGCAAGTCGTACAGCGCGTTCGTCCGGAGACGCGCGAGCGGCGATGCGGCTTTCGCCCGCCCGGCTTGTTACAAACGCCAAAAGAGACCGTCTGGAAGCATCGACTTCAGACGGTCTCTTTTACATAGCCTATCCCTTCGCGAACGCCGCGCGAAGCCTGTCCTCGATCAGGTCCCACGCCGCCAGCGCCGCTTCCTCAGGCCCGAAATGCGTGAAAGCGTGCATGCAGCCGGCAAACATCCGGTACGTGACCTCCACCCCCGCGGCTTCAAGGCGCGCGGCGTACCGCTCCCCGTCGCCGCGGATCGGGTCGTGCTCGGCTGTGATAACGAGCGCCGCCGGCAGACCGGAAAGATCGGCGGCCAGCAGCGGCGAAAGCAGCGGACTGCGCGTATCCTCCGGCGTCCTCACATAACAGGCGGTGAAAAATTCCCGCGTCGCCGGCGTCAGCAGCTTATCGCCCGTCACCGTCGCGTACGGGTCCACCGTCAGATCGAGCGGCGGATAATCCAGCACCTGATACACGACGGAAAACTCGCGCCGCTCTTTAGCCAGCAGGCACAACCCCGCCGCCAGGTTGCCGCCGGCGCTGTGGCCGCCGACAGCCATCCGGCCCGGGTCAACGCCCAGCCCAGCCGCTTCCGCGCATACCCATTTCACCACATCGTAGCACTCTTCTAAAGCCACCGGGAACTTATGCTCCGGCGCCAGCCGGTAGTCGACGCTCACGACCGCGCACCCCGCCGCGTCGGCGATCCTGCGGCACCACACATCGTCGTCGTCCGCGCTGCCCATCACGAACCCGCCGCCGTGCAAACTCACGAAAACGGGCCAAGGCCGGCGGGCTTGTCCCGCCGGCCTGTACAAAAGCACGCGCGTATCGCCCGCGCCGGTGCGCACGATACGCTCTTCCGCGCCGCCCGCCAGGGCGCTGCGGAGACGCCCCGCCGCGCAACCGCTCCTCGCCGCGATCGCCGCCGCGGCGATCTTCACCATATCGAATGCCATCGTTAAATCCTCCGGGCCAGACCGCTCAGCGCATGAAGAAATACCAGTACGACACCGCCGCCAGCACGAAGCGGTAATAGGCGAACGACGCCAGCGTCGACTTGTTCAGGAAGCGCAGGAACCACACGATCGAAATATAAGCGACGATAAACGACACCACGAACCCGACGGCGATCATCGCCAAATCGTCGCCGTTCAGCCTGTCGAGAATCTTCAAAAGATCGTAGATGCAGGCCACCAGCATCAGCGGCACCGCGATGATGAACGAAAACTCGGCCGCCGCCGTGCGGCTCATGCCGAACAACAGCCCGCCCGCGATCGTCGAGCCTGAGCGGGAAAAGCCCGGCCACAGCGACAGTATCTGAAAAAGGCCCACGAAAAACGCCTGCTTGATCGTCATATCCTCGACATCGCGGGTCACCGGCCGCTTGGCGGCCTTCTCGGCCGCCAGCATCACGACCGCCCCCGCCACCAGCCCGATTATCACCGTGAAATTGGAAAACAGATATGTCTTTATAAGCTTATGGAGCAGGAACCCTACCCCCATCACCGGCACGATACCGGCGGCCACATGCCAGGCCGACAGGCCGTCGGTGCTCGTGATGCGCCTCAGGTCCATCATCCGCAGGAACTTGTCGCGATAGAGAATGAAAACCGACAAGATGGCCCCCAGCTGGATGAACACCATGAAGACGCTCGCCTTCTCCCCCTCGTAGCCCAGCAGCGACCCGGCCAGGATCATATGCCCGGTCGAAGAGATCGGCAGAAACTCGGTCAGCCCCTCCACGATGCCGATAATAATTGCAATTATATACTCATTCAACGACTATTTCCTCCAAACCTTGGGCGGCCGTTGATAAGCCCCCATCTGCGTTGTCAGCCCTCCGAGCGCTTGCTTGCGTACGTTCCGAGTACGCGCGATGCTGTTAAACCGTGCCTGTGCATACCATGTAGACATACTTGGTCGCAGAGGAAACGGTGCTGCGCGTTCTCGGGCTTCCTAGCATCTGGAGGCTTCTGAACGCCCGCGGTGGCACTATTATAAATTATACACTACTACCTGACGAATTCAAGCGCCGTTTCAGCATAGCGAGCACAGTCGCGTCCGTCGGAAAAGCCAGCGGCGGCGGCGCGTCCAGCGGGAAATACTCCACCGCGTCGAGGTCGTCCCCCGCCGCCGGCACCCCGCCCGTCACGCGGGCCTCGAACCATATCCCCACCGTATGCGCCTCGGGATTATGCCAGTTCGACAACACCGTGAAAACCCCGTCCACCTCGATATCCAGCCCCGTCTCCTCGCGGAATTCCCGTATTATCGCCGCATACACATCCTCATCATATTCCACATACCCGCACGGTATGCACCACAGCCCCGGGTAGGTCGACCACCCCGCCCGGCGGCCGAGCAGGATCTTATCCCCGTCCAGCACGATCGCCGCCACGCCGACGACCGGGTTCTCGTACATTACATAGCCGCACGCCTCACACGTCAGCCGCTCCCGTTCCCTGCGAGGCCGCAGCGCGAGTGCGCCGCCGCACTTCGGGCAGAAAGCGAACCGCTGCTTTTTTGTCAAAATAAGTCACCTCTCCCCTCCCCTTCGCCGCCCGCGCCCCGAACTCCTCCGTTCAGTGCAGGAAAGAACCGCTCTCCGCCACATCCTCGCGGATGACATGCATCTGCCCGTCCCTGTCCATCAGGGCGACGAACACATCCTCCAGCCGCTCCCCGTAGCGGCCGCGGAACTCCGCGATCTGGCCGGGGGAAAACCCCAGCTTCGCCAGCGCCTGCTCCTGCAGCTCCCCCTCCAGCACCACCGGCACCAGCACCCGGTTGGGCGCCACATTCTGCCCCAGCCGGCTGGCAGTCACCGGCAGATGCTCCGCCTTCCTCAGCACGCTCAGCCTGCCGGTCGGCTCCAGCACCGCCAGCTCCACCTCGGTGATATCGAAAACATCCTTCTCGCGCAGCAGCTGCAGCAGCATCTCGGCCGTCAGCCTCGCCCCCCGCAGGTTGGCCTTGATTATCTGCCCGTTCTCCACCACCACCGCCGGCGCATTGCTGAGCCGCGTATACACGCCCCGATACTTCAGGCTCAGCCAGCTGACCGCCACCTGGATCACACCGAGCAGCACCAGGGCGACAAGCGCGTGGCCCAAGCTGATGCGGGGATCGGCGATGCTCGCCCCGGCCACCGTCCCGGCGGTGATCGACAGCGCGAAATCCACCGGCGTGAGGTCGGCCATCTGCCGCTTGCCGGCCGCCAGCAAGACGGCGACAAGCACCGCCATCGTCGCCAGGACGGTGAAAGCGATCGACCCCAGTTCGCCCACATGCACACCTCCCGTATCGCTAGTGTAACCGCCCGCCGCCCCGGACAAACGCAAAGAGGACGGCAAGAACCGTCCCCAAAAGACAAATATGCAAAGCCAAAGACCGTTCAGAAGCCCCCAGATGCTAGGCGGGACGAGGAAGCGACGCGCCGCGTACTCGGCACGTACGCAAGCTAGCTCCCGCAGCCCCAACAACGCAGATGGGGGCTTTTCAACGGCCGAGTTTATAAGGTCCGGTCGCCGGGGTGCCAGTCAATCGGACACAACCCCCCGCTCTGCAGCGCCTGCAGCACCCGCAGCGTCTCGTCCACACTGCGGCCGACGTTGAGATCGCTCACCACCGAATAACGCAGCACCCCTTCGGGGTCGATGACGAACAGGCCGCGCAGCGCGATGCCCTCCTCCTCCACCAGCACCCCGTAACGGCGGGCGACATCCTTCGTGATATCCGACGCCAGCGGGTAATCGAGGCCGCCCAGGCCGCCCTCCACCGGCGTGCTCCTCACCCACGCGCGGTGGCTGTAAACACTGTCCACGCTCACCCCCAGGATCTCCGCCCCGGCGGCGCGGAACTCGGCGAGCCGGGAATTGAAGCCGCGGATCTCGGTCGGGCACACGAACGTGAAATCGAGCGGATAGAAGAACAGCACCAACCACTTCCCCTGATAATCGGCCAGCTTGGCGACATGGTCGAGCGCCTCGAGGTTCTTGGTGGTCGGCATGGCGAAATCGGGAGCTTTCTGACCAACTTTCGCGGACATATCTGATTCCTCCTTAATTAATAATTATTATCTTTTGATACTTATTATATTATACGCGTGTTCTAAAATTCCTCCCGAGCATGAAAATAATTTTCGCCTGCCGCAAAAAAATATACGCCGGTTGCTCTATGAACAACCGGCGCCGAATGCCAGATATGACGTCAGAATTCCCGCCAGAGATTCTGCACGCTTTTGTCAGGGCAAATGTCAGAGTATGTCAGCCGATCTCGATGACCTTCAGTTCGGCAGCGGGGAAGCGTTTGGGCTCAGGCAGCCCGGCTTCCATGTACCCCAGCCGGCCGTCGGCGTAATCGCCCGGCCATGCCGCCACGATGGCGTGCTTCCTGCCGAGCTGGCGCAGCAGCTCCAGGGGATCGAGGTTCAGGATGGGCGTAAAGAGCACCTGGACATTGTCGAGCAGGATAACGTCCGCGCGCTCGCGCTCCAGCATCCTGTCCATGATATGGGGAGCCTCCCGTGGCCGCGCCTTCGGCACGAGCTCCAACAGCTCGTCCGTGACCAGTTCGCGGCAATCGACATAGCGCCAGCCCCGGTTGAGTCCGAGCTCGCGCATGATCTTGCTCTTGCCGCTTCCCGGCCGGCCGACGATAAGCACGAGGCGTTCCTGTGAATCCTTCAGTTCCTGGACGTAGTCTACTACCATCTGTATTGCTACCGGCATGGCACAGTCCCCCTCCAGCCCCGCGAAATTTGCACTAGTCATATTCGGCAATGTGTGGCAAAATCCTGCCCATATAGACAAAAATTACGGCGCGGCGGAGATGATTGCCCGCGCGTTTACCCCGCCGGGCTGCGGCCGGTGATCGATCAGCACCCGCCGGCAATCCATCACGAACTTGATGATAAAGTCGTCGCCCCGATAACAGAAGAACTCGCCGGGCACAATATAGACGATGAGGTCGATATCGTCGACAAAGCAGGCGCCGCCTGCGAATTCGACCGTCAGGTCCTGGGGGGCTTTGAACCCGACCCGCGATCCGACCTTCTGGTTGGCGATGACCTCCGGCGTTATTTCCGCCACGGCGGCCGGATTCCCCTGGGGCGTTTTGATGATGAATTCCATCGCCTGCTCCTCCCGCAATCATAACTAATGTATGTGACGGCAATAACAATCTCTTATACAAGGGGCGCCGGTTTGTCGGCCGGCGCGCGGACAAGTGTGTTATAATCAATTTGGCCATATTTTGACCGAAGGGAGCGAACCTGATGCAAAAATTCACCTGCGGTTGCGGGCGGAACGTCCGCGACGTCTATTTCAAAAACGGCGAGTATATGTGTGGCAAGTGCTTCTGGCTCGGTACCGAAAGCCCGTACGATTATCTCATCAACCTGCTGGCCGCGAAGGGCCTTGTCATCACTTACCAGAACACGCCCGTGCTGGTGATCAAGCAGTTCGGCGCCGACGACGACCGCGAGGCCGCCATCCGCCCGGACGAGAACTGGGTCGTGGTCGAGGGCGACGACTTCTGGCAGGGCTACTCCGGCTCGCCGGGCCACCTGCGCGACTACATCAGCGAGTACGGCCACAAAAAGGACGGCGCCTGCGAATCCAAGGAAGACTGACCGATAGGTAAGCCTTAGGTTGCCAAGAAAACCTCAGATGCAAGGCGGACCGGAAGAGCGCGCCGCGACGCGTACTCGGACGTACGCTAGCAAGCGCTCTGAGGACCAACACAGCAGATGGGGCTTTATCGGCAACCTGCAAAAAAACGACACCGTCTGGTGTCGTTTTTTCTGCCTTAATCGTCGATAGCTTCCAGGTCGTCCAGATCGCCCTGCAGTTCTTTGTTCAGGTTGGCCAATCCCTTGTACATGCTGCCGACTTCGCTGTCGTCGGCGCGGTTGTCGAGATAGCGTTCCAGTTTGCGCTTGACGCGCTGCAGAGCGTTGTCGATCGACTTGACGTGCCGGTCGAGCTCGACGGCGATCTCCTGGTAGGACTTGCCGTCAAGATAGGACATCAGCACTTTCCATTCGAGATCGCTGAGAATTTCCCCCATCTTCTCCTCGATGTCGACGAATTCCTCGCGGCTGATGACCAGTTCCTCGGGATCGGATATCTTCGACCCGGAAAGGACGTCAAGCAGGGTGCGGTCGGAGTCCTCGTCGTATATCGGTTTGTTGAGGGAGACGTATGAGTTCAGCGGTATGTGCTTCTGCCGGGTGGCGGTCTTTATCGCGGTGATGATCTGGCGGGTCACGCACAGTTCGGCGAAAGCGCGGAACGAGGAAAGCTTGTCGTTGCGAAAATCCCTGATGGCCTTATAGAGCCCGATCATGCCTTCCTGGATGATGTCCTCGCGGTCAGCGCCGATGAGGAAGTATGATCTGGCCTTGGCCCGGACGAAATTGCGGTACTTGTTGATCAAATACTCCAGTGCGACCGTGTTGTCGTTGTCTTTTGCGTCGATTACGATTTCTTCATCTGTCATATTTTCGAAACAACCGTACAGATCGCGTTGGGTATTAGCCCGCATCATATCGCCCCCACTCTTCAACTTGCCGGCCGTAAAAAGAAAACGCACTAAATAACTTAGTGCCACAATCGATTGTACATGCCCACTTTCAAACCAAATTATAACCCACACCCGCTACTTAGTCAAGCTATTCTTGGGGGCCGCGGAGCCTCACAGGCCGCGGCGCAGCGCGTCGAGGCGCTTCCTGACCTCCTCGCCGACCCGCCCGCCGAGCTCCTGCCGCCGGTGCGGCCGGTCGGCCTCGCTGTACCCCTCGCGGACCTCTTTCTCGGCGGCCAGCACGCTCAGGCGCAGTTCGCGGGCCGATACCCGCCACGCCCCCGACCCGAGGACGGCAAACTGCTGGTCCCGGTCGGAGGTAACTACATAAACCCCCTGTCCGGCATGGGTCAACTGGTAGGCCAGCCGTTCGATATAGCTGTCGGCCGTCTCCCCCTCGGCGGTGAAGACCACCTCCAGGCCCCCGGGCAGCGTCTCGGTCCGGGACTCCCCAGCCACGGCATGGGCATCGAATACGATGACAACCCTATAATCTTTATATGCGCCATAGCCGGCAAGAATGTCCGTTAATTTCTCCCTGGCATGCTCGAGGCTGTCCTCTTTCACCGCCGCCAGCTCCGGCCAGGCGCCCAGCACGTTGTAGCCGTCCACCAGCATGATGTCCGCCAAATCCTCTTCCCTCCGCATGTCACTTTTTCCCCTGTACCTGGTCGGCCTTCTCCTGGGCGAACGGCGGCAGCCTCGTGCCCACCTTGACGATGGTATTCTCCGGCTGGTAGCGGTCCTTGGCCAGCACCTCCCGCTTGAGCTCCCGGCCGCCGGCACTCACCACCCGCAGGGTTGTCACCTCGTAGCCGGGCTTGCCCTGCTTGTCCACCTTCGTCTCGCCGAGAAAGAGCTCCGGGTCCTGCTTCTTCACCACCGCCGGCGGGATGACCTGGCGGTCGGCTGACAGCAGTTCGACGGCCACGGCCAGCGGTTCGCGGCCGACGATACCCACGGTAAGCTTGTTCTTGGCCGTTTCGGCCATTATTACAACCGGGGCGCCGGTATCGTTAACGAACTTGAAATCGAGCGCCCCGAACACGACGGTGGCGTCGCGGCCGAGGCCTACATAGCCGAGCGGCTTGGAGTGGTTGGTCCGCTCGACGACCGGCAGGTTGGCGAGCAGCACGGCGTTGTAAAGGGTGGAAGACAACTGGCACACGCCGCCGCCGATGCCGGGGACGAACTCGCCGTCCACGATCTCCAGCGCCTCCCTGAAGCCGTGCTCCCGGTCCCGCGGTCCCACCACCTGATTGAAAGAGAATACCTGCCCGGGATATACGATATGGCCGTTGATGCGGCGGGCCGACAGGCGGATGTTGGCCGTGCGGTTGGCATCCGCGGGGTCGAAGGCGGTCGTGAACGACGACCACAGTTCCCTTATGCCCGTCTGGCGCAGGTCGGCCACGGTGACGTCGGGATAGAGCGGCGTCACCGGCAGCGGCAGGTTGGCGGGACCGCCGGCGTGCAGCGCCCTGAGGACGAGCGGCTTCACCGCCGCCACGTCGAGTCTGCGCCCCTGCTCCTGGGGCACGATGCCGCCTTCTTCGAGACTGATCGCCGCGTTGCGCGGCGGGCGGTCGATGGCCTCCCGCCACGAATCGAGCAGGGCGGAAAGTTTATTCTCATTATACCTGACCCGTACCGGGATGCGATAGCCTTCCCGGCGGGCGGCGCCGATATTTTTCAGCCGGTCCCGCCACGAGCCGCGGCGCCCGTACGTCCACGCCTCGTCGGCGGTCGCCTCGACATCGAGGTCGTAGTCGATGCTGGCCGCGTCGAGCCGGAAAGCGGTATCGCCGTAATAAACGACGATGTGGCGGCCATGGTATTCCTGCCGCCACGCCGCCAGAAGCTGCCTGATTTCCTCCCGTCCAAGGCCGCCGACGTCGACGCCCTCCACGGCCACGCCTTCATAGACCCCGCCGCCGGCGAGCGGGCGCGCGAGCGCGGCGGCCAGGGCGAGAGCGACGATGACGGTTGCTGCGACCAGGCGGGATTTCCGTATCACTCAGTTCAAGACTCCCTCTGCCGATAAACTTCGTACAACAATAAAGAGCACGCGACAGACGCGTTTAAAGACGTGATCTGCCCTTTCATCGGGATGCGTACAAGGAAATCGCACGCCTCCTTCGCCAACCGGCCGAGGCCGCGGCCTTCACCGCCCACCACCAGCAGGATCGGTCCTTTGAGGTCGGCCCGGTAGTACGGCCGGTCGCCGTCCATATCGGCGCCGACAACCCATAAACCCTCTTTCTTTAACGCCTCGATGGCCTGGACGACATTGCCGATCCTGGCGACCGGCACATACTCGACCGCCCCGGCCGAGGTCTTGGCGACGGCCGCCGACAGGGGGGCGCTGCGCCGCTTGGGGATGAGGACGCCGTGGGCGCCGGCGGCGTCGCAGGTGCGGAGGATGGCGCCGAGGTTGTGGGGGTCCTCCAGTTCGTCGAGCAGGACGATGAACGGCGGTTCACCCAGGCCGCGTGCCTTAGCGAGGATATCCTCGACCTCGGCGTAGGCCACCGGCGGCACCATGGCGACGACCCCCTGGTGGCGCATGCCGCCACTCAGCTCCGCCAGCTTGGCGGCGTCGACCTCCTGGACGACCAGCCCCCTGGCCTTGGCCTGGCCGACTATCTCCCGCAGCGAGCCCTGCCGCTCGCCTTTGGCCACCAGCACCTTGTTGACCGGCCGGCCGCTCTTCAGCACTTCGAGGACGCTGTTACGCCCGGCGACGAATTCTTCGCTCATTCCTCTGACCCCCATGCCGCGACGAAGCGGCCTTTTATTATTTGCCCAATGGGCGGGTGTTTATGAGTGTTTTGGTGATAACAACTCGCGGAAACCATCACGCTATGCGTCGTTCCCGGCATTGGGTTACCCACGCGCTGCGGGCGGCGGAGAACGCAGGCGTAGGCGTCGTTGCGAAGGCCGTTACGCGCCGTTGGCGAAGCTGGCCGGTAACACGAACGTACGCCTGTCCATGGACGGACGGGCGAGGAGCCATCTGTCACGGATGACAGTTGGCGACGGTACGGCTGTGTCGGCGCAAGCCTTCGCCTTACAGGCATAAGCGATCACATCGCCGCTGAAGCGTCGTGTGTCTGCTTACGGCGCGTTCGGCCGGAGCTCCGGCGCACAGCCTGCGTTCTCCTCCTCCTGAATGTCCCAATGCCGGGGACGCCGGCCCCCCCAGCCACCGCGTACCTACAAAGAAACCGGGGGTATCCCCGGTTAGCCTTTTTTCTGCATCGCCGCCAAGCGGCCGCAAGACAAATCCCCTTCGCCACAAATACCCTGCGTCACGCACGTCGGCCCCGCCTTGGAAAACAGGTGCGGCGCGACCTTGCGGACTTCGGCCAGCATCGCCTCAGCCAGGCGGCGGATCTCCCACTGGGCGCGCGTGCAGCAGCGCAGCTCGAAGAAATGCAGCAGCGAGCGGGCGTTCATGGTGACGACGATCTTGGTCTCGGTGGCGTTGGCGAGCACATAGCGGGCGTCCTCCTGGTGGACGCCGAGAGCGGCGAGCTCGTCGTAGGCGACGCGGATCTGATCCATGACGGCGGCGAACTTGGCGGCCGCCTGCGGGTTGGCCGCCACCGACGGCGGCACTATGTATTCGAAGTCGTGCTCCTTGACGTAGCGCTGAGACTGCTGGGAATACGAAGCGATGCGGTGACGGACGAGCTGGTGGGTCAGCACCCGCGACACGCCCTCGACGGCGAAGGTGAAGCTGGCGTGCTCGAATGTGGACAGATGCCCCATCTCGACGATCTTGTCGACCAGCTTGGCCACCTGCTCGGGCGACATCTTCTCGACAAGCTGCTCGGCGCCGACCGCCGAATAGCAGAGGCGGGCCGACATGGCCACCGTGCGCTCGGGTTCGGGGGTGTTACAGATGAGTTTGACCTTCATTTCTCTTCCCCACTTCCGTCCGGATTCGATAATTTCCGGGAAATAACGACAAATGCCTCACCGGCGAGTGCCCTCAGCCGCGCCTCGTCGCCGCTGAGATAAAGGTATCCAAGCAGGGCCTCGAACCCGGTGCTGGCGCGGTAGTCGCCCACCGAGGCGCTCTTGGGCACCGTCGACTTGGCGTTGCGGCCGCGCTTCACCACGGCCAGCTCGTCCGCGCTCAGGCCGCCCTCCAGCGCCCTGAGCGCGTGGGCCTGCAGTGTCGCCGACACCATCCTCGCCCCGTGGCCGTGCAGCACCCGCACGCGGCTCTGCTCGAAGGCCAGCAGCCTTGTGCGCACATAGAGGTTGAAGTAGGCGTCGCCGATATAAGCGAGCACCAGCGGGTGAAGGGCCCTGGCGTCGACGTCCGCAAACCTGGTCTGCGGCACGCCGTCAGCGCCCAGGTCGCCGAACGTCCTGGCAGCCAGCAGCTCAAACTGGTCAAACTTCACGTTTCTTCCACCTTGCTCCCTGAGGAGAATCCTCGATGACGTAGCCCAGCTCGCCCAGCCGGTCGCGGATGCGGTCGGCGGTCGCCCAGTCCTTCTTGGCGCGGGCCTCCTGGCGGATCTCGACGATGAGGTCGAGGAGGGCGGGGGCGGTGGTATCCTGGACAGGCGCCGCGCCGACGACGTCGGGGGAGCCCCCCATCCGCTCGGCCACCAGCAGGCCGAGGATATCGGCCAGCTCGTAGTAGGCGGCCTGCACTGAGGCTATTGCTTCGCCGGCCACGGGGACTTTCCCTGCCATGACGGCGCTGTAGTAGATATTGATCTCCTTGGCCAGGCCGTGGAGAACGCTGATGGCCAGCGCGGTGTTGAAGTCGTCGTCCATGGCGGCGTCGAAGTCGGCCCTCGCCCGGGCGGCGGCGGCCAGCAGCGCCTGGGAGGCGTCGCTTCCCCCGCGGGCCACGGTGGTGCCGGCGAGATATTTCATATTGTCGACCGCGGCGCGCAGCCTATCCAGACCGCGGCCGGCCTCGGCCAGCTGTTCGTCGCTGAAATTGAGCGGGCTGCGGTAGTGGGTGGAGAGGATGAAGAAGCGCAGCACCTCGGGCGGGTAGTGGGCGAGGATATCCTTGACCAGGAAGAAGTTGCCGAGCGACTTGGACATCTTCTCCTCGTTGACGGTGATGAAGCCGTTGTGCAGCCAGTAGCGGACAAAGGGGCCGCCGCCGGCGAAAGCCTCGGACTGGGCGATCTCGTTCTCGTGGTGGGGGAAGACGAGGTCGCTGCCGCCGCCGTGGAAGTCGAAGCCGTGGCCGAGGTATTTGGCCGACATCGCCGAGCACTCGATGTGCCAGCCGGGCCGGCCGGGGCCCCACGGGCTCTCCCATGAAGGCTCGCCGGGCTTGGCGCTCTTCCACAGGGCGAAATCCATCGGGTGGGACTTGCGCTCGTCGACATCGACCCGCGCCCCGGCTTTCATATCGTCGAGGCTGCGGCCGGACAGCTTGCCGTAGTCGGCGAACTTCTCCACGCTGTAGTAGACGTCGCCGTCGACGACATACGCGTAGCCGTCGGCGATGAGTTTTTCGATCATGGCGATGATCTCGGCCATATGGCCCGATACGGTCGGATAAAGGTGGGCACGGCGGATGTTGAGCTTATCCATGACCTCGAAGTAGGCCTTGATATAGCGGTCGGCGATAATGTCCCAGGTGACTCCCTCGGCGTTGGCGGCGTTTATGATCTTGTCGTCCACGTCGGTGAAGTTCTGGATATGGCGGACGGCGTAATCCTTGTGCTCGAGGTAGCGGCGGATTACGTCCCAGGTGACGAACGGGCGGGCGTTGCCGATGTGGGGATGGTTGTAGGGCGTCACGCCGCAGACGTACATCTTGACCTTGCCCGGCTCCACCGGGACGAATTCTTCCTTCTTCTTGGTCAGGCTGTTATACACTCTCAGGGTCACGGTTCTTCAGCTCCTCTTCTAACTGGACCACCCGCTGCTCCAGCCTGGCCAGGTGCCGGTGGAGGCAGAGCAGCATTTCGCCCTCGGGGTCGGGGAGGTTGTCGTGATTCAGGTCTATATTCGCCGCCGCGTCCGACAATACCTTGCAGCCGTCCTTGACGACCACCTTGCCGGGGATGCCGACGACAGTCGAATTGGGCGGCACGGCGCTCAGCACCACCGACCCCGCGCCGATCTTCGAATTCGCGCCGACGGTGAACGAGCCGAGCACTTTGGCGCCGGTGGCGACGACGACGTTGTCGCCGATGGTGGGATGGCGCTTGCCCTTCTCCTTGCCGGTGCCGCCGAGCGTCACTCCCTGGTAGAGAGTGACATTGTTGCCGACCTCGGCCGTCTCGCCGATGACCACCCCCATGCCGTGGTCGATAAACAGCCCCTCGCCGATCTTCGCGCCGGGGTGGATCTCGATGCCGGTGAGGAAGCGGGCGAAGTTGGAGATGAAGCGCGGCAGCACCACCCAGCCGCGCGTGTAAAGGCGGTGGGCGAGGCGGTGGGCCCAGATGGCGTGAAGGCCGGGGTAGCAGAGAACGACCTCGAGCGCGCTCTTGGCGGCCGGGTCGCGCTCGAAAACGGCCTGGATATCCTTTTTCAGGCGTGCGAACATATTGTTCCCCTCTCTTGCGTCAGAAATCAGCCGCTTTCTGGTTGACGGCAAAAAACCACCGTCTCTCAGAGACGGTGGCTCCGTGGTTCCACTCTGTTTCGGGCGCGGGCGCGCCCCTCTCGCTCCGTTAACGGCGGCGGCCGGGACGGCATACTGTCTTTCCGCCGTCCTGCTCACGGGGGCATTTCGGTCGCGCCGCTCCCGGTACCGCTCGCAGCCTGTGACGGTACCTCTCTGCCGGGTGGTGTGCGCCTACTTCTCCCGATCCTCGCATTTCATAGTATTTTGATAGGTTTTATTGCCTTTAACTTATATTCACATTATAGAGGGGGACAAGCGTTGTTGTCAACGCCGCAGATGGACTTTTTAGACTGCCGCCCCTATACGGCGGCGAGAGTCCTTTCCATCCGGGCCAGCACCCTCTCCCGGCCGAGCAGCACGATCAGGCGGATGAGGTCGGGGCCGTGGGCCTGGCCGGTGAGGGCCACGCGGACAGGCATATAGACCTTGTTGCCGCCCAGCTTGAAATCCTTGACGATCCCCTTGAGCACACCCTTCACCGCTGCGTCGTCCACGGCCGGCAGGGCGGTCAGCCGTTCGCGGAAGGCGGCCATGACCTGCGGGATGTCGGCGTCGCGGAGGATTTCCCGCGCCTCGTCGCTTTCGAGGGTGACTTCATCCTTGAAGAAAACGGCGAGGTGGTCGACGGCCTGGGCGGCGTAGCTGATATGCTCCTGGACGACGGCCACCGCCTGCTCCAGCCACGCCCGCTGTTCTTCAGCCAGCGGCAGGGAGATGTAGCCGGCCGCCTCGAGGTGGGGCAGGGCGAGTTCGGTGATGACGGACGGGCCGGCCTGGCGGAGGTAGTGGGCGTTGAGCCAGTTGAGCTTGTCGACGTCGAAGACCGCCGGATTCTTGGCCACCCTGTCGAGCGAAAACTTCTGAATCAGCTCCTCGCGGCTGAATATCTCCTCCTCGCCTTCCGGCGCCCAGCCGAGCAGGGCGAGGAAGTTGACGAGCGCCCCGGAAAGGTAGCCGAGGCTCTTGTACTGCTCCACCGAGGTGGCGCCGTGGCGCTTGCTCATCTTGGTGCGGTCCTTGCCGAGGATGAGCGATATATGGCCGAACTCGGGCAAAGGCAGCCCAAGGGCCTGGTAGATGAGAATCTGGCGCGGGGTGTTGGAGAGGTGCTCCTCGGCGCGGATGACGTGGGTGACGTGCATGAGAGCGTCGTCGAGCACGACGGCGTAGTTGTAAACCGGGATGCCGTCCGATTTGACAATGACAAAGTCGCCGATGCCGCTCGACTCGAAGCTGACGGTTTCGCGGACAAGGTCGGTGAAGATTATCTGCTTGTTCTCCGGCACCTTGAACCGCACGGTCGCCTTGCGGCCTTCGGCGGCGAACCGCGCCCGGTCGGCGTCGGTCAGCGACCGGCAGCGGCCGAGGTAGCGGGGCGTCTCGCCCTTGGCGGACAGCGCCTGCCGCTCGGCTTCGAGCTCTTCCTCGCTGCAGTAGCAGTGGTAGGCGTGGCCGGCGGCCAGCAGCTTGTCGGTGTATTCGCGGTAGATGCCGAGCCGCTCGGTCTGGCGGTAGGGGCCGTAGGGGCCGCCCACGTCCACGCCCTCGTCCCAGTCGATGCCGAGCCAGCGCAGCGCCTCCTTGATATTTTCCTCCGATTCGCGGGTCGACCGCTCCAGGTCGGTGTCCTCGATACGCAGGATGAACTTGCCGCCCTCCTTGCGGGCCAGCAGCCAGTTGAACAGGGCCGAGCGGGCCCCGCCGATATGGAAGGGGCCGGTCGGGCTGGGGGCGAACCGCACCCTTAGTTGCTTGTCCATAGTATATTGCCTCCTAATGCCGCGAGTCTGTCGTTTCTTTTAGTATTTTAATCCATATCGGAACAATACGCAAACCAAAGTTGGTACAAACAAAACAGCACTTGCCAGGCAAGTGCTCTCCCCTCGAAATGTGCCAGGCCGTTCAGAGGCCCCAGATGCAAGGCGGACCGGAAGAGCGCACCGCGACGCGTACTCGGGCGTACGCTAGCAAGCGCTCTGAGGACCAACGCCGCAGATGGGGTCTATCAACGGCCTGCAATGATGCGGCCGCCCACATTACTGATTGTAGACCTTGAGCAGAAACATCCCGCCCGCCACCTCCGGCACCACCACCGTCGTCCCGCTCCCGGCGGGCCCCGTCACCGGCTGGGCGCCGTCGCTTGCGATCCGCAGGCGCCATACCACCCGGTCGTTGAACCACAGTTCGCCGGTCGTGGTACCGTCGTCCAGGCGGCTGACGGCGATGTTGAAGTTGAATTCGGCGGCGCTGGCCGTGGCCGGCGCGAGCAACGCGAACACCAGCAGCAGAACGCATAATATCCTGGCCATACTTCACACCCCCGCTATCCTTAATATGCACGCAAGCCGAGGATTGTGCATAGTATGCGCCAAATCTCCGTATTTATGCCGTCCTTACCCGGCCGGCTCGATCGCCGCGACCGCCTGGGCGGCGATGCCCTCGCGGCGCCCGGTGAAGCCCAGCCCCTCGGTGGTCGTGGCCTTGACGTTGACCTGGCCGGCGGCGATGCCCAGCGCGGCGGCGATATTGGCGTTCATCGCGGCAATGTGGGGGGCGAGCTTAGGCTTCTCGGCGATGACGACAGCGTCGATATTGGCGGCGCGCCAGCCCGCGGCGGCCAGCTTTTCGCCCACCGCGGCCAGCAGCCTGAGGCTGGAGGCGCCCTTGTAGGCAGGGTCGGTGTCGGGGAAATGGCGGCCGATGTCGCCTAAAGCCGCCGCCCCGAGCAGTGCGTCCTTGATGGCGTGGAGGAGGACATCGGCGTCCGAGTGGCCTTCGAGGCCCTTCTCCCAGGGGATATCCACGCCGCCGATGACGAGGGGGCGGCCCGCCACCAGGCGGTGCACGTCATAGCCTATGCCTATTCGCCGCATTTTCTCCGCCTCGCTTTCTAACAGCGCCTGAGCCATTATCATATCTTCCGGGGTCGTTATCTTGATATTGCGGTAACTGCCTGGCACTATCCTGACCTTGCGGCCCAGCCGCTCCACCAGCGCGGCGTCGTCGGTGGCCAGCACGCCGGCGGCCGCCGCCGCCGCATACGCCTCGCGCAGCAGAGGAGCGGCGAAAACCTGCGGTGTCTGGATGGCCCACAGGGTGCTGCGGTCGGGGGTGGCGGCGATGCAGCCGGCCTCGTCGACCGTCTTGATCGTATCCTTGACCGGGACCGCGACACCCGCCGCCCCGTACTCGCGGGCCGCGGCGATGGCGGCGGCGACGGTGGCTGTGTCGACGAGCGGCCGGGCGCCGTCGTGGATGAGGATGATATCCGCGGCGGCTGGCACGGCGGCCAGCGCATTCGCGACCGAATGCTGCCGTTCGGCGCCGCCGGCCACCACCCGCCAGGGCTTGGCGAGCGCCAGCGGCGCGATAATTGACGCGGCCTGCTCCTCTTCCCCGGGAGCGACCACCACCACCAGGCTGTCCACCTCCGGACAGGCCGCTATCGCTGCGACGCTGCGGGCCAGGATCGGCCGGCCGGCCAGCGGCAGATACACCTTATTGACTTCCCTGCCCATCCGCCGGCCGCTGCCGGCGGCGGCGACAATCGCAGTCACCACAGGTCCCGTCCCCCTTCCGGTATCTCAGGGCGCACGGCATCTGCGCCCGACATCATCGAAACCGCTCTTTTCATTATAAGGCATCTCCCGCCGGGAATAAAGATAAGGCCGCAAACCGGTTGCGGTTTGCGACCTGCGACATGTCGGGCTTTGCCTACAGCGCTTTCGGCTTGGCGAATATCATCCGGCCGGCGGCCGTCTGCAGCACAGACGTCACCAGCACGCCGATCGTCTCGCCGATATGGCGCTTACCGCCGTCGACGACGATCATCGTGCCGTCGTCCAAGTACGCGACGCCCTGGCCGAACTCCTTGCCGTCCTTGACGACATGCACGACCATCTCCTCGCCGGGCAGCACCACCGGTTTGACCGCGTTGGCCAGTTCGTTGATGTTGAGCACCGGCACGCCCTGCAGCTCGGCGACCTTGTTCAGGTTATAGTCGTTGGTCACGATCTTGGCCTTGAGCACCTGGCCGAGTTTTACCAGCTTGGAATCCACCTCGGCGATATCGTCGAAATCGCGGTTGTCGATCTGAACATACATGCCTAGTTCCTTCTGGATGCGGTTGAGGATGTCCAGGCCGCGGCGGCCGCGGTTGCGCTTCAGCAGGTCGGAGGAATCGGCGATATGCTGCAGCTCCTCGAGTACGAACCCTGGGATGAGCAGTGTGCCTTCGATGAAGCCGCTCTTGCAAATATCGGCGATCCGCCCGTCGATGATGACGCTGGTGTCAAGAATCTTGTACTGGGCGATATTCGACGCCTTATCCTTCGTTTTGTCCTTGGCCAGCCATGGAACCATGGAAAACAGGCCAAAAAGCTCCTCCCGCTTGCGGATGGCGACATTTATGCCGATATACCCGAGGACAATGCTGATGATACCGGGAACATACTTGCCCACGATGGGAATCGGCAGAAATGCGGAACCTAACAAATTAGAAATTATAAGTCCGACGGCTAAACCCAGGGAGCCGGCAATCACATCGTACACTGGCATCTTGTTCAGTCTGGCTTCCACCCAGTAGGTAAACTGCCACAAGCGTTTGATGATAACGGGCGAGAACAGGTAACCTATCAGTCCGCCCGCCACTGCGCCGAAGGCGAAGGACAGGATGGTTGCCATCGTGATGCCGAAGACGCCCACACGCAAGAACTCGGGGTTAACGAACGCGACCAGGATCGGGATGATTCGGTCGGCCAGTACTAGTCCCGCGACAGCTGCCAGGATCGTGATCACGAATCTTAGTGCCTTATCAAGCAATATTTCACCTCCTATCGGTCACTATTAAATTATATAGGACAATGTGCCTGCCGACAAGCCGGAAAATACATAAATTGGAAATCGCAGTTAGTTTAACCCGTGTTCACAAAAAAATACGTCAGTTGCCTGGCGTATTTTCATGAAATAGGCCGTCGATCCAGGCTTCCACGCTACAGAGGTCCTTGTTGCAGACCAACACGAGTTCGCTTACGAGAATCTGCCTGGCCGTATCCAGAAGCCGCCGTTCACCGGTGGACAACTTCTTTATCTTGTCCTGCAGCATGAGGTTGCGAACCACCTCGGCCACCTCGAAGATGTTGCCGCTCTTGATCTTCGACAGGTTGGCGTTGAACCGCCGGTTCCAGTTGGCGTTGGTCTGGGCGGGAGCGGTGCGGAGGACATCGATAACCTTCGCAATCTCCGGTTCGCCGATCACGCCGCGCAGGCCGACGCTGTCGGCGTTCTTCAGCGGGATCATCACCCGCATGCCGCCGTAAGGCATTGTCAGGATATAGTAGAACTGCCGCTGACCGAGCACCTCGTGCTCTTCGACTGCTTCGATCACCCCTGCTCCATGCATGGGGTAGACTACTTTGTCGCCAATCATCAACATCGCGGCACCTCCCTAGCGTATGCGTATAGTATATCACATAGGTCATACCTCTGTCAAAATCAAATATTTTATCACAGGCCTCCGTTTCTTGTCAATGAATGATTTTTAAGAATTTTTCCTGCCTCCGGGCCGCCGCCGGATTGCGAAAACCCGGCCGCACTTTCTCAGCCGGATACGGGGGCAGCCATTGACAACGGCGGAACGGTATTTATATAATAAGCCTAAAGCGAGGTGTTGGCCGAGTGGATGACAAGTGCTGCGCAGACTTCCAGGCGGCGGTGGATGAATACCTTATCCGCCACCGCAGCGTCCTCGATGTTCTCACTAAATACCAGGAAGCTACGGCCCGGGTAAACCGTGCGCTGGCCAAAGCCGTCACCGAGTGCGGCTGCGTGGAAATCAAGGCAGGCCGCCAGTCCGCCCCCGCAGAGGTTGAGTACAGCGACCTGAAGAACTTCGTCTCGTCCCACGTCTCCGGCGAACCGTGCGAACATTGCAAAGAAGTGCTCACAAAGGAGCTGGGCCGCAGTCTCTTCTACACCGCCGCCTTATGCAACATCGCCGGTCTCAGCCTCCACGGCGTCCTCCGCCGCGAACACCGCAACATAGCGACTTTGGGGGTATTCCACCTCTCCTGAAACATCCCACATAAGGCCGCCGGGGGCACAGCCCCCGGCGGCCTTTCCATCATAGTCGGCGAACGGCGTCGCCACATAAATAGACAAGCGCCAGGTTATCCTAGACCCAGACTCCTTATTTGCGAGGTGCCGTCATGGGCCGCGTTGCGTTAATCCTGGCACTCTGTCTCTGTCTCGCCCCGCCGCTTTTGTCCGCGGCCGCCGAAAACGGCCACGAGCTGATCGACGGCTATATGACCGTGGTCGACGAGCGCGGCGCCGTCATCCTGGAAACAGGGCTGGTGGTCCGTCCCGGCGACATGTTCATCAGCGAAGACAACCGCCTTTTCGAGGTAAGCGCCGTCGAGGGAACGCTGGCCAAAGCGCGGTACCTGCGCGACGAGCCCCTGGCGGAAATCGAGGCGAGCGTCCCGGCCCAGGCTCCGGCATCGCCGCCGGGCGGGGCTGCCCCGCCCGCACCGGCCGCCCCTGTCCCCGACGGCCTGCAGGCGCCCTCACCGGGGCCGCCGCAGCAACTCATCGCCATCTACTACACCCACAACGACGAATCTTACATCCCCACCGACGGCAAAGCGACCATCAAGGGCAACGGCGGCATCTATAAAGTGGGCGGCGCGTTCGCCCAGCGCCTCGTCGAGCTCGGCTACGCGGTCGAAAACGACCAGACGCGCCACGACCCCCACGACGCCAACGCATACCACCGCTCGCGCCGCACCTTCAAACGCCTGCTTGAGCAAGGCCCGGCCGCCTCGTTCGACATCCACCGCGACAGCGCGCCGGCCAGCGCCTACCAGGCCACCGTCGGCGGCCAGCCGGCGACCAAGATGCTCCTCGTCGTGGGCCGCCAGAACCAGAACCGCCAGACGACCATGAACTACGCCAAAAAGATCAAAGCCGCGGTCGACTCGAAGCACAAGGGCCTGGCGCGCGGCATCTTCATCGCTCACGGCAACTACAACCAGGACCTCAGCCCGCGGACGATGCTGGTCGAAATGGGCACCCAATATAACTCCAGGGAGGCTGCCGAACGCACCGCCGCCCTGTTCGCCGACATCGTCCCCCTCTTCCTCGCGCCGGCTGCCCAAAGCCCCGCCGCGGCCGCGCCGCCTGGCGGCGAACCCCCTGCCGCCGACGAAAGCGGCTTCGGCCGCGACATCATGAACATCGTCGCCGTCCTCGTCGCCGGGATCGCCGGGTTCTTCTTCATCAGCACCGGCAGCTGGCGGGAAGCCAAGCGCAAACTGGCCCGCTTCCGCCGCCTCGAATTCACCAATTTCCTCGGCAAAAAACGCAAGGATTAGAACAAGGGGAGAACAGCCGTGGTTGCCAAGAGGCGTCTATTAATCCTCGTCGCCGTCTTGCTGGTCGTCGGCATCGCCGTCTACCTGCTGCCCGGCATGCTGCCCCTCAACCTGCTGCCCATCCAGCAGAAACCCGAACAGGCGCCGCAAAAGGTCTACGACCACTACGTCATCCTCGAGGAAGAGACCGACCGGATGCTCATGTACGTTCCCCTGGTGGTCAGCCTCGGCGACGAACTCATCACCGAGGAAAACAAGCGCTACGAAATCGTAAGGATAGAAGAAAACCGGGCTTACGCCCGGTTCGTCGAAAACGTCGGCATCCCCAAAAACGGTCAGGATGAGAAGAAAAAGAAATAAGATAAGACCTTACGGATCACGAATGGCGGTCGAGCAGCGCCTGTTCGCGGAGGCGCTTGAGGCCGTCCCTTATTGTTTTGGCGCGGACCTCGCCGATGCCGTCGACCTCGTCCAGTTCCTCGATGGTGGCGGTAAAAACCCGTTTGAGGGTTTTGAAATGGCTGACAAGATTCTCGACCACCGGCATCGGCAGGCGGGGAATGCGGTTCAGCAGCCTGAAGCCGCGCGGCACAACCGGCACGTCGATGGCGTTGGGGGTCACGCCGTAGCCGAGGATACGGCAGACGTTGTAAGGGTCGAGGCTGTCCTCGGGCAGGGCGGCCAGTTGCTCGCGCACCGCCTCGTGGGTCTTGGCGTCCGCGGTCACACAGTAATCGCGGATGAGCAGCAGGGCGTCGTCCTCCTCGGGGGTGAGCTCGTCCAGCTGCATACTGATGAGCCGTCCCTCGCTGCCGAGTTCGATGATGTTGCGCCCGATCTCGGTGGCGATGCGGCTGACATGTTCGGCCCTGATGATTACCGCCGCCACGTCGCTTAAGGTGGCGAGATCCTCGAATTCGAGGGCGCTGAGCGTCAGCAGCCCGTCCGTCAGCACCGACTTGTACTTCTCCAGCGTCTGCAGTGCCTGGTTGGCGCGGCTGAGGATAACGGTGATATCCTTCAGGGTATAGCGGAGATTGCCGAGATACACGGTGATAATGTTACGCCGCTGGGAGATGGCGATCACCAGCGCCCCCGTCTGCCGGGCCACCCGTTCGGCGGTGCGGTGGCGTGTGCCCGTTTCCGTCGTGGGCACCGCGGCGTCGGGAACGAGCTGAGCGTTGCCGTACACTATCCGCCGCGCGTCCGCGGACAGCACCAGCGCGCCGTCCATCTTCGCCAGTTCGTAAAACCCCTCCGGAGAATACTCACAGTTGATGGCGAACCCGCCGTCCACCACTGCCATGACCTTGGGGCCGTCGCCCACGACCACCAGCGCTCCCATCTTGGCGCGGAGAACGTTCTCCAGCCCCTCGCGGAGCATGGTGCCGGGGGCGAGATACTTCAGCGTTTTAACGAATCTTGCGTCCCATAGTTGTTCTTCCCGGTCCTTTGTCACGTCATAACCGCCTCCATCGCCTCCATGACTTTACTTGCCCCAATTATCTACAGCCCGGCAGGGCGAGACTTCAACCCCGCCAGGTGGCCCGCCGGGACGACCACAGCTCCGCTCCTCCCTAAACAAACGACGGCAGCGATAATTTCGTCGGGATTAGTTTCTGTCATAACGGGCAGATTATCACTCATTTTGCCGGGGCGTTCCGCCCTCAGTCGCGTCTTAGAGGCCGACTCCCGGCCGGAGACGTACGGGGCCGGCCGCAGGCGGCGCCGCTGCCGCCGGCCGCCTGTACGTCATTAGGTCGCAGGCAATTAACAGGCTCCCGCCGCTTTGCACACATAACTTTAAAAAAAGACCCTTTTTAAATCATATTCGACAAATATATAAGTTTCCTCTATAATCCGGCTAAATTTGCGCAAATATCCTAAATAATGAGAAAAAAACTTTTAGCGCGAAAATGCCCCGGCAACTGCCGGGGCATTTTCGTCAGCCCGCAAAGTATTGCAGCACCGCCGCCAGAGAAGGATCGCCGTCTTCCGCCGACACCAGTTCGACGAACGACGGGTTGCGCGAAACCGCCTTCACTTTGCCGGCGCTGCCTTCGATCGTCTGGACGAGCTTGCCTAATTCGGCGAGAATCGACTTCCTCATTCTCGGGGTCGACCCGAAATCAAACAGCACCCGCGGCTCAAAGGTCAGAAATTCCGCCAGCTCGATGACAGCGACTGACAGCTGGTTAACGACAGGTTGGCGTTGATCTCCACCAGCGTAAGCTTATCGTCGCGAGTAATCCGGTAAGGAGGCAGATATTCGGCATCCCTCATCAAGGAAACGCCATCGAGCGTGGACTTAAGTTTGCCGACCAGCTCGCGGTGCTTGTCCGGATCGAAATTCTGGCGGAGGACGTTGCCGAAGACCGCCGCAATCTTTTCCCGGGTGATCGGCTTGATGATAAAATGCCGCGCGCCCCTCTCCAATGCATCGACGACCACGCGTCGCTCCTCAATTGCGCTGATCACGATAATCCTCGCCTCGGGGAAGGCGGCGATGATCTTCGACGTAGCCTCCGCTCCGCTCATGCCCTGCATCGTCAGATCCATCGTCACAATATCGGGCTTACAGCGGGTGTATTCCACAAAAGCCTGCGATCCGTTCTCCGCCTCGCCTGCCACGATATAGCCCAGTTCGGCGACTATCTCCCGCAGACTTTTCCTGGCCACCGCCGAATCGTCGACGATGAGGACGCGCACCGCCCGGTGCTCGTTGGATGTCAGGACATTTTCGATGCCGCCGGCCAGCTTGACTTTGCGGATAAGCTCCCTGTACGTCTGCTGATCGAATTGCTGCTGGAGGACATTGTCGATCGTTGTCGCCACTTTTTCGGGCGTGATCGGCTTGATAATATAATGCCTAGCCCCCCGCTCCAGGGCGTCCAGCACGACCTGCTTCTCCTCGGAGGCGCTGACCACGATAATCCGCGCCGCCGGGAACCTTTCGATTATTCGCGAAGTGACCTCGGCACCATTCATCCCCGGCATTGTTAAATCCATCGTTACGATATCCGGCTGCTGACTCGTGTATTCGCTCAGCGCCTGCGCTCCGTCGGCCACTTCGGCCACCACTGTGTGACCAAGCTCGGTCAGGATCCTCCCCAGAGCTTTCCGGACCACGTAGGAATCATCGACAATCATCACTCGGGCCATCGTTTTTCCTCCCCCGGCCGGTCACGCTTTCGCGGGCAAAATCCCGCTGATCTTCTCCAATAGCCTCGTCCGGTCCAGTTTATGCTCGTACAAATCGAAGCCGGCCCGCAGCCCTTTCTCCCTATTTTTATCGTCGGTCAGAGATGTGAGGGCGATCACCGGCAGCTCGCGAAGCGCCGGATTGGCGCGGATGGCGCGCACCAATTCGATGCCGTTCATCAGCGGCATCTCGATATCGCTCACCACAAGATCGACCTTGATTTGGTGTAGCCGCTCCAGCGCCTCTCGCCCGTTTTCGGCGGTAACGACCTCGTAACCTTCGCTTTCCAGATAACTCTTCACAACCCGCAGAAAGAACGGCGAATCCTCAGCGAGAAGTATCTTGGCCTTACGGTCTTCCTCCGTCCGGGACAATCCGTCGCCCCCGCCGGCCCGTTTTCGTCCGGCACCCCGGCTGTAATACTCCGGCGCGGCCTTGGCGAACAATTCGTGGATATTGATCAGCGTGACCAGCTTGCCGTCGATGAGCGCCGAACCCAGTATTCCCTTGCCCGCCACGCCGCCCTCATCCATCGATACCGTCGTATAAACCGCGTCGTCGATTTCTTCGGCGATTATACCGATCGGGAACTTGACCAGCTTAGGAAGAACGACATAAACGGTGGCGGGTTTATTTTTCCTGCGCGCGAGCGGCAAGTAATGCTCCGGCCGAATAACCCGCGTCGTTTGGCCCTGGAAGGAAAAGTAATACTTCGCACCGACCTTCTGCAACCTGGACACGTCAATCTTCTCGACCCTAGCCACCATCGCCATGTCAAGGCCGAGCAGCTCGCCGCCCGAGCATTTGAACAGCAGAAGGTACTGCATTTCCCTGTCGACTGGTTTCGCGGCATTGGCCGCGGCCGGCAGTTGGCCGTCCTCGTCCAGGGAAATGCCGGCGCGCTGCCGCAGACTTTCCGTGTCGAGGATGAGCGCGATGCTCCCGTCGCCGAGGACGGTCACGCCCGAATACGCCCCGCAGCCGCCGATAATCGGCGGGAGCGGCTTCACCAGTATCTCCTCCGTATCGTAAACTGAATCGACCACCAGACCGTACGCCGTGTTGCCGGCCTTGATTACCAGCACCCTCAGCGTCCGCTCGCCGGAAAAATATTGGCCCGCCGCATCGCCGCCGGGGCGGTTTTCCCCGGCAAGCAGATCCTCAAGCCTCACCAGGGGCAAAATGCGGCCCCGTAGACGTAAAACCGGGTTGCCCTGCACCATTTCGACCTTGCGGCCGCTTTCGCCCGGCTGTATCAGCAGCAGCTCCCGCACGTTCGCCTGCGGAATGGCGAATGCCTGATTCCCGGCGATGACGATGAAAGCGGAGATAATAGCCAGCGTCAACGGCAGGATCAGGCGGAAGGTCGTCCCCCTCCCGGCCTCGGAAATAACCTCGATCTTGCCGCCCAATTTTTCGATGTTCGTTTTCACCACATCGAGGCCGACGCCGCGGCCGGAAATATCCGTGACCTTCTCCGCCGTCGAAAAGCCGGGAGTCATGATAAGGCCGACGATATCGGCTTCGCTCATGGCGGCGACTTCCTTTTCGCCGGCGATTCCCCGCTGCACCGCTTTGGCTTTCACCTTTTCAAGATCGATGCCGGCGCCGTCGTCGCAGACATCGACGATCACCCGCCCGCTCTCGTGGTAAGCCCGCAGAACGAGCGCCCCTGCCGGAGGCTTGTCGTGCTCCGCCCGCTTATCGGGCGACTCGATGCCGTGATCAAGAGAATTGCGCACCAAATGGGTCAGCGGATCGACCAGCGCCTCGACCAGCGAGCGGTCCAGTTCGACCTCCATCCCCTGCATCGTCAGATCGACTTCCTTGCCCACCTTCCGCGACAGATCGCGCACGATGCGGGGAAACTTGTTGAAAACGCTGGCGATCGGCTGCATTCGGGTTTTCATCACTGTTTTCTGGAGGTTGGTCGTCAACTCGTCGATCCCTTTGGCCACCGCTTCCATCAGCGGCGCCTGGCCCGCGACCTCATGGGAGATCCGCAACAGCTGGTTGCGCCGCAGCACCATCTCGCCCGCCAGGTTGAGCAGATTGTTGAGCAGGGAAACGCTGACCCGCACCCTGTCATCCATCACGACCTCACGGGCTTTGCCATCGTCGCGGGCCGCGTCCGGCGGGCCGCCGGCGGCGGCGCTCCGGACGGCAGGCTGTGCCGCGGCCGCGGTAGGCGCCGGCTGCGCCGGTTCGGTTTCTTGCTCATCGCCGGTCAGCTTATTCCACAAATCCCAGGCCGACAGCCCCCCGCGCGGCTCGGACTGCCGCGCCGCCCCGCTTTGCCCGCCAGCCATGAATCGCCGGAGAGCGGACGCATGGCCGGCGATATCATACTGTTCGCTGCCGGCCGGGCTGTCGATCATCTCCTTAAGCGCGTCGGCGGCCGCCAGCAAAGCGTCGACCATTTCCGTGCCTGCCGTCAGGCGCTGTTCGCGCAGCTCGCCGAAGAGGTTCTCGATAATATGGGCCAATTCGACGATCTTGTTCAGCCCGAAGAAGCTTGCCGTTCCTTTGATGCTGTGGGCGGCGCGAAAAATCCCGTTGACGGTGTCGTCGTCGCCCTCGGCGGCTTCAAGGTGCAGGAGACCTGCTTCTATTACCGCGAGATGCCCCTTCGCCTCGACGATGAATTCGTTCAGAAGCTCATTGTCCATATCTATACCGTCCACCTGCCGCAAATGGCGTTAGCTACACCCTGAATTTCCTTACCAGCGTCTCCAGGCGGCCGGCCAGCTCGCCGACAGCATCGGCGCACTCGCTCACCGTCGTGGCTTTGGTCGTCGTGTCGACGATCGCCTTGTCGGCTTCCTGCATTGTCAGGGAAATTTCCTGAGTCGCCTTGGCGATCTCCATGGTGGCCTCAGAAATATTCTCCATCGCCGCTTTCATGTCATCGGTGCTGCGCGCCACCTCCGCGGCCTTCCGGGAAATCTCCGCCGTGGTGCGGGACATCGCCTCGACCCCGCTGGCCGCCTCGGCCGCGTTTTTCGAAACCTGCCCGGTTTTGGCGGCGATGGCCGCCACTTCGCGGCTGATCGTCGTCGTCCTGTCGGCCGCCGCTGCGGCCGGTGCGGCGGCGCTCTGCGGCTGTTCGCTCACCGCCGATGCGATCGTATGGGTAATATCCATCGTTTCCGCGATGACATCGGCGATCTTACCGACCACCGCCACCGCCTCGCCCATATCGGCCTGCATATCCTCGATCTGCCGTCCGATGCGGGCCGCCTCCTCGGCTGTCCGTTTGGAAAGCTCCTTGACCTCGCCGGCGACCACCGCGAAGCCCTTGCCGGCGTCGCCGGCGCCGGCCGCCTCGATGGTCGCGTTGAGGGCCAGCATATTTGTCTGCTCGGCGATATTGCGGATAACATCGACGATCTTGTTGATCTGTTTGGAGGAAACGCTGAGCTTTTGGATGATTTCGTTTGTTTCGCGGGAACGGCTCTGCGCCTCCGCGGTAATCGCCATCGAGCGCTGGCACGACGCCGCGACCTCCTGGGCGAAAATCGCCACCTGGCTGATGCTTTGCGACACATCCTCGATGAGCCCGCTGACCTCTTTCACCTCTGCGGCCACGCCCTCGGACACCTGGACCGCCTTCTCGGCCTCGCCGGCCATCGCGTTGGCCATCTTGGCGACTTCCCCGACCCCGTGGCTGACCTGTGCGGTCGACCCGGCGTTTTCCTCGGTGCCGGCCGAGATGTTCTGCACGCTGTCAGTCACCATACTCACCGTGGCGCTCATTTCCTGGCTGTTGGCGGCCAACGTGGCGGCGGTATCGACAAGGCTGTTCGAGCTGTTCTGCATATCCTCCGTCGCGCCGCGGATATCGGCTATCATCGTCCGCAGGTCGTCCACCATTATGTTAAAGTTGCGGGCCAGAATGCCGATTTCATTCTCGGAGTCGACATCGACCGTCACGGTCAGATCGCCATTCTTAATGCGTTCCGTGGCCCCGACGATTTCAATAAGGGGCCGGGTGAACCGGCTGGAGAACCAGTACGAAAACAGCGCGGCAATCACAATCACCAAAATACTGGTGAAAATATTCTTCATTGCGACGTTATTAATAAAAGCCATTGCGGCGCTTTTTTTCTGGACCATGATCAGGCTCCAGGGGTCAGAGCCCCGGGCATCGGGACACTGCGATAGGCGCAAATATATTCATCGCCGTTATCGTCGGCATATTCGCCGACTCCCGTTTCGCCTTTAAGGACTTTATCGATAATATCCTTTAATTTTGCGGGAACCGCGAAATCAACTTCTCCCGTCTGCGCATTACCCTTTGCGTCCCTGATAATGCTGCCGTTACTATCTTTTTTCAATATTATTTTCTTCTGTGATTTGTAATTGTACAACTCGGAAACCTGGCCTTTATCGGGATGAGCGACAACGACCCCTTCCCCATCCAGAAGGTAAGCATAGCTTCCTGCTCCGGAATTGTACTTTTCCACCATTTGCTGGAGCGTGACAGTATCTATATCGGCCATCATCACGCCGACCAGCTTATCGTCGCTGTACATGCCGTTCACAGCGGTGGTAACGGCTACATTCCTGTTAATGTCATAATAGGATTTTGTTATGTAGGATTTCTTTTCGGCCATAAACTTTTTAAACCACCAACGATCGGCGCGGTTCGCCAAATCGCCGCTGGAACGCGCTGTCTGATCGCCGTCAAGCTTGTGGCTTGCGAGTAGTTGGAAAAACGGATAGCGTTTTACGGTGTCCGTCAATATTCTTTTTTGTTTTTCCCCGTCATCACCAACCATATCGGCGTTTAAAGCCAGCTGGGTGTTAAGGTTGTAAGCATTCTGCATGAATTGACTGATGTTAGCCGCCAGACTTCCTGCCATCGCTGTATTTGTCTGCTTAATATTTTTATCGTAATCGGCGGCAATTAAGAAGTAGCTGACAGACATTGATACCACGATAGCAAGGATTACCAAGGAACAATTCATGAAAATCAATTGATGACGGATGGATTTAAACATACTTTTTTTCGTTTCTTGGCCTCGTTGGGTCATGCATATAACCTCCCAATGATTTCAGCGATGCATACAGCAATATAGCCGAGATTCCGCGTGAACAGCTATTCATGCCCAAATCGCACAATTACGACATATTTCGTTGTTCACAGTACCATTTTACCACGGCCCTCACCTCAATCCCAGCAGTTTCATCCCTTTGGCGTAATATAGCGTTATTCCGCATATTGCCGAGACGGGGATAAATCGAAAGGACGCTTGCTTGGATTCAAGCGCCCTTTTGTTTATCCCAGTATGTTTTCAAGCGCCTCCGAAACTGAATCGACGCCGATGAGGTCCACTGTTGTCTTAATTTTTCGCCCTTTAATATTACTCTTGGGAAGTACTACCCGCTTAAAGCCCATACGCTCAGCCTCGCGTATGCGGCTTTCCACATGAGTAACCGCCCGGACTTCACCCGCTAACCCCACTTCGCCGAATACCACTGTAAGCGGTGTTGTCAAGAGGTTCCGAAAACTTGACGCCAAAGCCGCGATAATAGAAAGATCGGCCGCAGGCTCATCAACTTTTATGCCCCCGGCAACTTTCACATAAACATCGGAATTCGCAATCATCATTCCGACGCGTTTTTCCATAACAGCGAGCAAAAGCTGAATCCTTTTTATATCAACACTGTCCGAGGTTCTGCGAGGCGGCACAAACGGGGTTGAACTAACCAAAGCCTGAATCTCGACCATCAGCGGGCGAGTACCCTCGATTGTCGGAATCACGATGCTCCCCGGAACATCGGAGGGCCGTTCCGATAAAAAGATTTTCGAAGCATCGGGTACATCTATGAGCCCGTCGCCGCGCATCTCGAACAGACCGATTTCATTTGTGCTGCCAAACCTGTTCTTTATCGCCCGTAAGATACGGTACTGGGCATTGTTATCGCCTTCAAAATAAAGCACCGTATCCACAATATGCTCGAGGGCCCGCGGACCGGCAAGCGTGCCGTCCTTCAAAACATGCCCCACCAGTATGGTGGCGATTGAATGAGTTTTCGCCAGCCTTAGCAGCTGAACCGCACTTTCCCTGACCTGACTTATACTGCCTGGCGCGCTGGCAATATCAGGCCGAAACACGGTCTGAATCGAATCGATTACCAAAAGGGCCGGCTTAAGTTCCAAGGCGTGTTTCTCTATCACCTCAAGGTTGGTCTCACTCAGCACATAGAGCCCGTCGTGAAGGGCGCCCAGGCGGTTCGCCCTGATTTTTATCTGCCTGGTGCTCTCCTCACCGGTCACATATAATACCTTTCCGTTGTTCTGGGCGACATTGGCGCAAACCTTCAGAGTCAGGCTCGATTTCCCAACGCCCGGGTCGCCGACTATTATCGATAAAGAACCGGGCAATAAACCTTGCCCCAATACCCTGTTTAATTCGTCCGAGCCTGTACTGAATCTATGTCCTTCACTTTCATCAACCTGCGAAATACTTACAGGTTCGCTCCCGCTCGATAATCCAAGCGCCAGCCCTGTTTGTTTTTTCGCGTCGCCTGCGAGCGGTTCTTCGACCATGGTATTCCAGGAACCACACCCGCCACACCTGCCGACCCATTTCGGGGATTCATAGCCGCATTCCTGACAAAAGAAAGCCGTCCCTTTTCGTTTGCTCAATGCACTGTCACCGCCTGATCCGGTTGGACACCGATATTTGCCCCTTTCACGGGAAAAAGGTACCCAGATTGCTCCGAGTACCTTTTCGTTTATATTCCGCGCATTTCCTGCCTAATCAGCTTTTTTGCTGAAAGTAAGCTTGCCGTCGTCGTCGGCGTCGACCACGACGGTATCGCCCGCGGCCGCCTCGCGCCTCAGCAGCATCTCGGCGATGGCGTCCTCGACCAGCTTCTGGATGGCCCGGCGCAGCGGGCGCGCTCCGTAAGCATAGTCCTTGCCCTCGCGCAGCAGGCGCGTCTTGGCCTTGTCGCCCACCTCCAGGCCGAGGCCGTTGTCCTTCAGCCGCTTGGCCACACCCCGCAGCATGATGTCCACAACCTCTTTGAGCTGGTCGTCGCTCAGGCTGGTGAAGACGATTATCTCGTCGACCCTGTTGAGGAACTCCGGCCGGAATGTGCGGCGCACCTCCTCCATGACCCGGTTCTTGGCCGCCTCCTTATCGTCGTCCGCGTCGGTGCCGGCCAGGAAGCCGACGGTGCCGCCGTCCTTCTTCAGGTGTTTGGCTCCGGCGTTCGAGGTCATGATGATGACGGTGTTCTTGAAGTCGACCACTCGGCCGTGACTGTCGGTCAGCCGCCCGTCCTCGAGGATCTGCAGCAGAATGTTGAAGACATCGTAATGAGCTTTCTCGATCTCGTCAAAGAGGATGACCGAGAACGGCTTGCGGCGGACGGCGTCGGTCAGCTGGCCGCCCTCGTCGTAGCCGACGTACCCGGGAGGCGCGCCGACAAGGCGGGCTACGGTATGTTTCTCCATGTATTCCGACATATCCATGCGGATCATGGCGTTCTCGTCGCCGAACAGCGCCTCGGCCAGCGCCCTGGCCAGCTCGGTCTTGCCGACGCCGGTCGGTCCGAGGAAGATGAAGGAACCGATCGGCCGTTTGGGGTCCTTGAGCCCGGAGCGGGCGCGTCTTACCGCGCGGGCCACCGCCTCGACGGCCTCATGCTGGCCGACGACGCGCTGGTGGAGGACCTCCTCCAGCTTCAGCAGACGTTCGCTTTCCTCCTCGGCCAACTTCTTGACCGGGATGCCCGTCCAGCTGGCCACCACCTGGGCGATATCCTCGCCGGTCACGGTGATGCGCTCGCCGCCGGTCTGCTTCCACTGCTTCTGCTTATTATCCAGCTCTTCCTGGATCTTCTTCTCGTCGTCGCGGAGGCTCGCCGCCCGCTCGTACTCCTGGGCGGCGATGGCCGCCTCCTTCTCGGTGCGCGTCTTGGCCAGCCGCTGCTCGATCTCCTTGACGTCGGCCGGCGGCACGAACGCCTTCAGCCTCACCCGCGAAGACGCCTCGTCCATCAGGTCGATGGCCTTGTCAGGCAGGAAGCGGTCGGAGATGTAGCGGTGGGAAAGCTTGACAGCCGCCTCGATGGCCTCGTCGGTTATCTGGGCGCGGTGGAAAGCCTCGTACTTGTCGCGCAGCCCCTTGAGGATGGCGACCGCCTCCTCTTCGCTGGGCTCGCCCACCAGGATGGGCTGGAAACGGCGCTCCAGGGCGGCGTCCTTCTCGATATGCTTCTTATACTCGTTGAGGGTGGTGGCGCCGATGGCCTGCAGCTCGCCGCGGGCCAGGGCGGGCTTGAGGATGTTGGCGGCGTCGATGGCGCCTTCGGCGGCCCCGGCGCCGATAAGGGTGTGCAGCTCGTCGATGAACAGCACCACGTTGCCGGCGCGGCGGATCTCGTCCATCACCTTCTTCAGCCGCTCCTCGAACTCGCCGCGGTACTTGGTGCCGGCGACCATCGAGCCCATATTGAGCGAGATCACCCGCTTATCGCGCAGCGTCTCCGGCACCTTGCCGTCGATGATCCGCTGGGCGAGTCCCTCGGCGACGGCCGTCTTGCCCACGCCCGGTTCGCCGATCAGCACCGGGTTGTTCTTGGTGCGGCGGCTCAGGATCTGGATGACCCGCTCGATCTCGTTCTCGCGGCCGATGACCGGGTCGATTTTGCCCTCGGTGGCCAGCTTGTTGATATCGCGGCCGAACTCCTCCAGGGTCGGCGTGCTCGTCTGCTGCTGCTTCCCGGCTGCCTTGGGCGCCGGGCCGTGCTGGTGCGACTGGGGCGCAGGCCCCTGCATGGCGTACCCGCCCAAAAGCTCGATCACCCGCTGGCGCAGCTGGTCGATGGCGACGCCCATGCCGGTGAGCACCTGGGCGGCCACCCCTTCGCCCTCGCGGACGAGGCCGAGGAGGAGATGCTCGGTGCCGATGTAGTTATGGCCGAGGCTCTGCGCCTCCTCCACCGACAGCTCGATGACCTTCTTGGCCCGCGGCGTGTAGGCGATCTCCCCGTTGTTCTCCTCGCCGCGGCCGATGGTGCTCTCCACCTGGGCGCGGACGGCCTCGAGGTTTATATTCAACGTGCCGAGAGCCTTGGCGGCGACGCCCTCGCCTTCGGCGAGCAGCCCCAGCAGCAGGTGTTCGGTGCCGATATAGTCGTGCCCCAGGCGGCCGGCTTCCTGTTGCGCCAAGGCCAGCACCTTGCGGGCGCGGTCGGTGAATCTGTTAAGCATCGGGTTTCCCCTCCTTAAGTTTCTCTCTTATCAACTGGGCCCGCAGCCGGTCGCGTCCGCCGGGATCGATTTCCTCCCGGCCGGCGATTTTCTGCAGGAAATTCGGCCGGGTGCTGACGAGCAGTTCGTTGAACACCGCCGCGTCCACCCCGGTAATCTGCTTTAGGTCGATGCCCAGCCGCACCTCGCTGAGCAGGCTCATGGCCTCCTGGCCGGAGATGCTGCGGGCGAAGCTGAGGACGCCGTAGGCCCGCCATACCCTGTCGGCCAGGGCATCGGGCGATTTGTCCGCCAGCGCCCTCCGGGCCGCGCGCTCCTGCTCGACAACCTGCCTGGCGATCCCCTGCAGGTTGTCGATAATCTCCTGCTCGCTGTGGCCGAGGGTTATCTGGTTGGAAATCTGGAATATATTCCCCGTGGCCTCGGTGCCTTCGCCGTACAGCCCCCGCACCGCCAGGCCGAGCTGGGTGGCGCCGGCGACGATCCTGTTGATCTGGCGGGTGAGGGCCAGCGCCGGCAGGTGCACCATCACCGACGCCCTCAGGCCGGTGCCCACGTTGGTAGGACAGGCGGTCAGGTAGCCGGCCCGTTCGTCGAAAGCGAAAGTGTGCTTGGCCTCCAGCAGGTCGTCGACGCTGTTGGCGAGGTCAAGCGCCTCTTGAAGATTCAGCCCCGGAACAAGGCACTGGATGCGCAGGTGATCCTCCTCGTTGACCATGATGCTCACCGCCGCGTCGTCGCGCACCACCAGGGCGCGGTGGCCGCGGTCGTCGGCGTGGTGGGGGCTGATGATGTGCTTCTCCACCAGGACGTTGCGCTCCAACTGGGGCAGTTTGTCCATTTCCACGTACATATATACATGCTTGTCGGCGGCGCCCAGGTCGCCCACCGACTTGCGGATCTCGTCGGCGACGGCGGCCAGCGCCTTACCGTCGGCCCGTCCCGGGAAGGGCACGCCTTCGAGGTTGCGGGCCAGGCGGATGCGGCTCGAGAGGACGATATCCCCGTCCGGCCCGCCGCCCTTCATCCAGGGAGTCAGCGGCTTATCGAGCAGATTCTCTATCGACACCAATCTCACCCCTTCTCCCCGTCGATCTGACCTTCCAGGGCCCTGATCTCGTCGCGCACCTTGGCGGCCAGCTCATATTCCTCGCGGCCCACGTGGCTGTCGAGTTCGCTCCTGAGCTGACGCAGCTTCTGCCTGAGCGCCAGCTTCCCGCCGCCCCGCCGCGGTACCTTGCCGGTATGGGCGCTGGTGCCGTGGATGCGGCGCAGCAGCGGTTCGAGGCGGTCGCCGTGGGCAGTGTAGCACTCGCCGCAGCCGATCTTGCCGCTGCGGCCGAAGTCGCCGTACGTCAGGCCGCAGCTGGGGCAGACCGCCTCGCCCCTGTGTTTGGGCGGACCGGCGAGGCTAGTGCCCATCATTCCCTTGAGGAAATCCTGGAAGGCGAAATTAGCGTCGGTCGAAAAAGACAGCTCCCCCGCCTTCTCGGCGCAGGAATCGCACAGATGCTTTTCGACCTTCTGGTTATTGTTGATTTTTGTGATATGCACGCTGGCTTGTTTTTCCTTGCAATCGTCGCACAGCATTATCGCTACCTCCTAATCACTCGAAATCCGTCAGCCGCCTTAAAAGCGACCGCAGGATGCGGGTCTTCTCGGCCCCGCCGAGCCGGTCGCCGGCCATCTGGAAAAAATGCTGCATGATGCCCGCCTCGCGGTCGCTGAGCATGCCGTACATCCTCAGCCGCTCGACGGTCTGCTCGGCCTCGTCGGCCTGCCCCTCCTCGCCCAGCTGCCGGGCGGCGTCCTCGTAGACGATCTGCCGCACCGGGATGCGGACGATGCGGACGAACCCGCCCGAACCGCGCCGCGATTCGACGATGAAGCCCCGCTCCACCGTGAACCGTGTGCTGAGCACATAACTGATCTGCGACGGGGCGCAGTTAAGCTCGTCGGCCATCTCGTTGCGGCGGAGGACGGCGACCTGCTTCTCCTCGTCAGCCAGGCGGCTCAGGATGAAGCTTTCGATGATATCGGCCAAATTCCCCATACTTACCAACTCCCGGTATAACTATCTCGTTGCTGACTTTTTGACCTTTGGCTTTATTTTATCTGACTTTTTGACCTTTTGCAAGTGGTAGGTGAAAAATATTACAACCCCTGACGCAAAACCCGTCAGGGGTGCATGGATAAGTGAAGTGATAACAAGGCGTAGCCGCTTGCGGAGGCGACATTGCGGAGGGCATTACGCGCCGTTGGCGAAGTAAGCCGCTAACGACGCCGCGCGCGCAGCCATGGACGGCTGCGCGAGGAGCCATCAGTCATGGAGACTGTTGGCGACGGTGCGGCAGAGTCGGCACGAGCCCTTCGCCTCGCAGGCATAAGCGATCACATCGCCGCTAAAGCGGCGTGTGCCTGCTTACGGCGCGTTTCGCCCGGAGCTCAGGCGCCGGAGTAAGCGACTACGCCGTTAACCAGGCAAAATCAGTCTCACAATACCTCCAGTACCAGAAACTTGAGATAATTCGTTTCCGGCGCCGCCGGCAGAATGGGATGATCCTTCGCCTGCGTCCGGTACTCCACCTGCCGCACCGTCCGCCGGGCGTCGCGGGCGGCGTCGAGCACGATGGCGGCGAAGAAATCGCGGTCCATGTGATAAGAGCACGAGCAGGTGACGAGGAAGCCGCCCGGCTTCACCAGCTTGAGGCCGCGCAGGTTGATTTCCTTGTAGCCGCGGGCCGCCCCTTCCAGTCCGCCGCGGTTCTTGGTGAAAGCCGGCGGATCGAGGATGACGACATCGTACTGCCTGCGCTCGTCAGAGAGGCTGCGCAGCACGTCGAAGGCGTTGGCCACCTGGAAGTCGCAGCGGTCGGCCACGCCGCTCAAAGCGGCGTTCTTGGCCGCAAGCTCGACGGCCGGCGCGGAGATGTCGACCGCGCTGACATGCTCGGCCCCGTAGCGGAGGGCGTGGACGGTGAACGAGCCGGTATGGCAGAAGCAGTCGAGAACGCGGGCGCCGGCGACGAAATCCTTCAGCAGCGTGAGGTTCTCCCGCTGGTCGTAGAAAAATCCGGTCTTCTGGCCGTTTTCGATATCGGCGTAAAAGGGAATGCCGTTCTCGCGCACCTCGATGAGGGTGGGGAACTCGCCCCGCAGGAAGCCCTTGCGCTGCTCCAGCCCCTCGAGCTCGCGCACCGGCACGTCGTTGCGCTCGTACACGCCGGCGGGGCTGAACATCTCTTCGAGGATGCCGACGATCATATCCTTATATATATCGATGCCGAGAGCCAGCGTCTGGATGACGATGTACGGCCCGAACTTGTCGACGATCAGGGCGGGCAGGAAGTCGGCCTCGCCGAAGACCAGCCGGCAGTACTCCGGGTCGGCGACGAACCGCTGACGCCACCGCCAGGCGGCGGCGAGGCGTTTCTTGAAAAACTCGCGGTCGATCGGCTCCTGCTCGCGGGTTAATATGCGGACGATGATCTGCGAGCGGGGATTTATGTAGCCGCGGCCGATAAACCGGCGGCGGAAGTTGTACACGTCGACGATGTCGCCGGGGGCGAAGTCGCCCTCGACGGCGTCCAGTTCGGTCTGGTAGACCCAGGGATGGCCCGCCTCCACGCGGTGCTGCGCCCCCTTGCGCAGGATTACCTTGGCTGTCGCGTCCATATTCAGTTCCTCTCTCTTCGCTTTTTCCACCAGTGATAGATAAGATAGGCCGCCGTGAGGCCCATAAGCGTGCCGTTGACAAGTTTGAATTCGCGGGCGAGATAGGCCGGCTCCCAATAGGAGACCGGGCTGTGCGCCGCCAGCAGCGACAGCGGGTACAGGAAAAGATTGGCGTGGGCGGCGTGGGTCAGCCCGTCGAGCAATATGTGCGTGCCCCAGCCGACGACGAACGCCTGGCCCCGGCTGAAGGGCGGCAGCAGCGACACGGCGAACGCCGCGCCCCAGAACACCGCCGAATGGCCGGCGAGATCGGCGTGGAGCGCCCATGGGTACTGGGGCAGGAAGGTCATGAATGTCGTCGGCGAAAGGCGGAAGAGTTCGCGCCAGCCGAACTCGCCCCGCGCCAGCAGAACGGCCATCAGCACAAGGTATACGTAGTCCGGCAGCATCGACCCGGCGACGAACTGCCACACCTGGGGATGGCGCCGGGAAAAGAAATACAGCCAGAAGCCGTGATGAAAAGTGAACATCCGCACCTCGCCGCCTGTTTACCCTTAGTGTGGCACGGGAACCGAAAGGGTATGCCCGCGGCTGGCGGAGAAATAAGGCGGGAGGGCTGAGCAGCCCTCCTTGCTTACTGCTTCACGAGACCGGGCGCTCCTGCCAGCACACGGCCGGCTTCGGCGACGATCGCCTCAAGGATAGCCTTCACCGGCTCGACTCTCTTAAGCGGCAGCAGGCTCTGGCCCGCCTGCACCATGCCGTTCTCGATATCGCCGTCCACCGCCGCCAGGCGGTTGGTGCCGGCGGCCAGGCGGTTGAGCTCCTCTTCCGGGGTGCCGCTGCGTTCGAGGGCGAGAAACTTCTCGGTGAACTTGTTCTTGAGGCCGCGCACCCCGTGACCGATGGTCGCGCCCGTCACGACGGTGTCGGTATCGACCGCCGCGATCAGCTTTTCCTTGAACTTCGGGTGGACCGGACACTCCTCGGCGACCATGAACCGTGTGCCGATCTGGATGCCGGCCGCGCCCATCACGAGCGCCGCCGCCATACCCCGGCCGTCGGCGAAGCCGCCGGCCGCGACGACGGGAATGGACACCAGCGGTATCACCTGCGTCATCAGCGCCATCGTCGTCAGCACGCCGATATGGCCGCCGGCCTCCATGCCCTCGATGACGATCGCATCGGCGCCGCTGGCTTCGACGCGCTGGGCCAGCCTGGCGTTGGGCACGATGGGGATCTTCTTGATGCCGGCTTTATCGAAGACCGGGAAATACGGCACCGAATTGCCGGCCCCGATGGTCACGAACGCCACCTTCTCCTCGCAGATCACCTCGATAACCTCGTCCTTCGTCGGCGACAGCAGCGTCACATTCACGCCGAACGGCTTGGCAGTCAACGACTTGGCCAGGCGGATCTGCTCGCGCACCCACGCCCCGCTTTGTCCGCCGGTGGCGATGATCCCCGCCCCGCCGGCCGCGGACACCGCGGCGGCCATCCGCGCTTCGGAAACCCAGGCCATGGCTCCCTGTAAGACGGGATATTCGATACCCAGCAACGACGTCAATTTTGTCTTCATATCCATTCTCCTTTTAAGCGATCAGCGCCGCGTTCTATGCCAAGATTTTACTATGGCTGCGCCTTCCTTGCAAGATAGTATGCCACCGCTCCCGGCCGAAAGTGCGCTGCGGAAAATTTTTTCGGGGTTTTTATAAATTACTCTTTACATTCATGTCCAAGAGACTTATAATGAAAAACTGTATAAAGCATATAATAATAGGAGGAAGACAGCAATTCCTCCTGAAGAATGCCGCTTTTTATCAAAAACTTCCGGGTTTTCGGCTGTTTTTGCGGAAAAGTTGCTGTTTAGGGGTCGGTAATACCTGGCAAAGGGGCGATAATTATGAAAGTGATTGGCAAACACATCACAGTCGACATGTATGGCTGCAGCTTCGAGCGCCTCGACGACCTTGAATTCGTCAAAACGGCCATGCATACCGCAGTACGCGAAGCCAACATGACTCTCCTGGACTTCTCCTACTACAAGTTCGAACCGCAAGGTTTGACCGCCCTGGCGCTTTTAGCCGAAAGCCACATGAGTATCCACACATACCCCGAGCTGGGATATGCGGCGGTGGACGTCTTCACCTGCGGCGACCAAAGCCGGCCCGACAAGGCCGTCTCCATCCTCAAAAACTTCCTCAAGCCGGAGAAAACGAAGATCACCAACATCAAGCGCGGCGACTTCGGCTCGGAAAGCGATATGAAACCCAAGGTCAAAGTCAGCATGACCCCCCTGCGCCGCGTCCGCACCACCGGCGCCAGGGTGCTCAGCTTCCTTTCCCGTGCGAAATAGCGTCGACCAAACAGCCCGGCACAAGCCGGGCTGTTTTTTTCCGGCGCCTGCATAAAAACGGCCGCACCGGCTAAAATACGCTTGGCACATATGGTAAAATGTACTTGACAAATTGTCCGCGATAAGTAATAATATCTATCAGATGATAATTATTATTGTTTGGAGGGAATATAATGAACACCGACAAAAACCTTGCCGCCGCCTTCGCCGGCGAATCCCAGGCCAACCGTAAATACCTCGCGTTCGCCAAACAGGCCGACCAGGAAGGCTTCCCCCAGATCGCCAGACTTTTCCGGGCCACCGCCGAGGCCGAAACCATCCACGCCCACGCCCACCTGAAAGCCCTGGGCGGCATCAAGTCGACCGCCGAAAACCTCAAGGCAGCCATCTCGGGTGAAACCTACGAATTCGATGTAATGTACCCGCCCTTCATCAAGGACGCCGAAGCCGAGAACAACGCCGCCGCCGTCCGCACCTTCAAACTTGCCAACGAGGCGGAGAAAATCCATGCCGACCTCTACAAGAAAGCGCTCGCCAGCCTCGACAGCAAGGAAACCTACGATGTCTTCCTCTGTCCCGTGTGCGGCCACGTGGCCGAAGGCTCCGCGCCCGACGCCTGCCCCATCTGCGGCGCCAAGGCCGCGGCCTATAAAAAAATCGACTGACCCGAACCCAGAGCCCCTTCGCAGCCGCGGTTATGCCGCGGCTTTTTTGTTTTACATTTATTCCCAAAGCATATTATAATAAAGGCACTGTAAAATTTTTACATCAACACGAAGGGGGTTAATATCATGTCCAGACTGATTGCCCGGCGGCTGGTATGGCTTTTGTGCGGGGCGTTCCTGCTCGCGCTGTGGCTGCCGCGGGCCGCGCTGGCGGCCGAGCCCGGCGGTCTCCGCTACACCGTCAGCGTGGTAAAATTCGAGAACCGGGCCGGCTGGCGCGGCCAGTGGGACGTCGGCGACGCCTGGGGGATGGTGCTCACCGATCTCCTCAACCAGAGCGGCCGCTTCATCGTCCTCGGCGAAAAAGACATGCGCAACGAAGCCCTGCGCGAACAGGATCTCGCCGGTTCAGGCCGCACCGCCCAGGGGGCCAAGACGCCGGCAACCGGCCACCTCACCCCGGCCCAGCTGCTCGTCAAAGGGGCAATCACCCATGTCCAGGAAACCGGCCGCAGCGGCGGCGGCATCTCCGTCGGCGGCGTGACGGTCGGGGGCGGAGGCGGCAAAGCGGAAATCAACGCCACCATGTATATCGTCGACGCCACCACCGGCATGGTGCTCGCCTCCACCAGCGTCGTCGGCAAATCGACAAGCAGCCGCACCGCCATCCATTACCACGGTCCCGGCTGGTCGGGCGGCTATAGCAACTTCCAGAAAAGCAACATCGGCAAGGCGGTCGAGGATGCCGTAGCCCTAGGCGTGCAATGGATGATCGCCCAGCTGCCCAAGGTCCCCTGGCGGGGCGAAGTGGTCATGGTCCGGGACGGCAGCGTATATGTCAACCGCGGCGCGCGCGAAGGCGTCACCGTCGGCCAGGAGTTCCTCGTCGGTGCCGCCAGCATCATCCGCGACCCCAGCACCGGCGAGGTGCTCGACGAGAGCGTCAGCGAGATAGCCCGCCTGCAGGTAACGACGGTGAAAGAAAAACTCTCGATCTGCGAAGTCATAAGCGGCGATCCGGGGGCGATCAGCCAGGGGATGATGATCCAGAAACAATAAATAACAGGGCGGCTGCACCGGCAGCCGCCCTGTTATTGTAACTTCTCGTTGGTATCTGTCCACATAAACTGTTCGAGGATCAACCTGCTGCGCGGACCGAAGCCGTCGCCGAACTCGGGGGGCATATAGCTCATTACATGAAAGAGCATATCCTTATGCTGGCCGACCGCGAGGTGGCCGACCCTTGCCGGCGTTCTGACCGTGTCTCGCAAAGTCCACTCCCGCACTGACCATGTGTAACGCTTTTCCGATCCCTTAACAATCCAGCCCGGCTTGCTGATGCCGTTTGCGGCCCTGAGCACAGCCTGATCGGTTGTCATGCCGGGCGGATAGAAGAAGATGGCCAGATAGACGTCATCCCGCTGCTGTCCGCCGAAACGGGCCGAAAATCGGAACTCGGTTCCTTCGGGAGACGTCGCCCTGCTTACCGCCAAGTCAGGCGGCGCATAGGTGTAGAAGGGCAGCGGGTCGCCCTCGACCAAGCTGAGCACGACCTTGTGAGGCGTCCCTTCAATGGTCAGTGTTCCTTCCTTTACTTCGGAAGCTGGCGTCTGCTTGTGGGCCTTGAGCCGTGATACAATCCTGTCCTGGCCGGCGATGAACTCCCGCAGCACAAGGCCGATGTCAGGGGCGTAGTATTCGAAGGTCTGGCCGCCCGCCTGGGCCGCCAGGCTTGTAACCTTGATTTTGACCACATTATGATATGTTCCGGCCGGCACCTGCACCGCCTCGCTCACACCGACAACTTCCCGCCGTTCCTGGGCGCTCTCCCAGGACGCGCCGGCCTTCAGGGGAGCTTTCAGAATGACGCGGTGCCGGTTGGGCTTTTCTGCCAGCAGGCTGGCGTCGCTGTAGAATTCTTCGCGCGAGAAAAGCAGCGTCACCTCGGCGGCGCTCACCTGATATACCTGGCCCAGACGCGTGCCGCCGCTGTTGTGGGAAAACTGCACCCGGTCGCCCTCGCGAAGCATCGCCCGGGCCGTGAAGCCCGCATATTCGTTGCCGCTGCCCTCATATACCCACGTAAGTTTAGGCTCGGCGGGAAAATAGCCGCGAACGTCGGTGACAGCCGCCTCGGGCGTTGGCGGCGGCGGTGCCGGTTTCTTCGCGCACCCTACCGCAGCCGCGACGAAAACCGCCGTCATCGCGACAATCAGCAACCTTTTCACTAATAATACCTCCCGCCTGCCAGCGAATTAATACTTAGCCTTCGCCGCCAGCCGGTTTTTTATCACCGTTTTTCTTCAGCCCCTCCAGCACCTCCGGCACCAGCTCGATCAGCCTGTCCAGCGGCGCGGCGTTCTTCAGCTTCATCACCTGCACCTGGCCGTCGCGCACCACGATGACCGCGGAAGCGGAAATCTTCGCCCCGGCTGCTCCGCCGCCACCCTCGCGCTCACCCTTGTCCGGGCACGAGCCTCCGCCCGAGCCGGCCCCGAAAGCGATGTCGACCACCGGGATCAGCGTAACCTCGCCGACCGTGATCGGGTCGCCGAACACCGTCTTCGCCTGCAGCATCTTCTCAAGGTGATCGAACAGCACTCGCATCGAGTCGGTTATCCCTGTACCTGCCATTTTCTTCTGCCTCCTGTCCATTTTTCGGTTATCCGTCGCCGGTAAAACCCGTATAAAAATCGTGCCACCGGCAGCAGTACCAGAGCCGGTCTGAATCTCAGCACCGCGGCAGCCTCCCCGGACCAGCCCGCATCCGCGAAATCCGCCGCCGCATCCAGCCCGGGCAGCCTGCCCGTCCCGCGTACGGCGCAGTACAGCGCATGCACCCAGGCCGTTACCTCCGGGTCGGCGAACCCGTAGCGGATATTGCCCTGTACTGCCAAATCCACAGCCGCCCAAATGTCGGCCAGCATCCTGCCTAAAGCCCGCCGCTCGCCGCCGCCGAGGCTGCCCCACTTCCGGGCCAGCGCCCTGCCGTGCTCCGCCGGCGAACCCCCAGCCTCCCGCCGCGTATCCGCGGACTGCGCCAGAACGCCGCGCCACCGCCCGCACGCCCAGTAGCGGCCCTCGCCGTCCAGGCCCACGCGCGCCAGACCGCCAAGCACAGCGATTTCCGCGAACCAGCGCGGCCGGCTGTCGCTTTGGAGACCGGCGCGCACCCTGAGCGGCACGAACAGCACCGCCGCAATCGCCGCTATGGCCGCGATCAGCACCCACCCCATGACAACGCCTCCCGGTATTCCTGGTTATCCTAATCCCTGTTCTGCGGCAGCAGCCTGATTATCCACCCCGGCGTAACCGCCCGCACGAACCTGTCCAGTTCCGCCTGCCGGCGATGATACAACCACCCCGCATAAACAACCGCCAGCCCCACCAGTGTCAGCGCGAACGGGAAAAACAGCGAATCCCTGAACACCGTCCACGCGAGATGGCCGATATAGCCGAAGGTGCCGATCCCGCCCAGCACCAGGAAAACCTTCCGCTCCAGCAGCACCCCGCAAAACATCAGGAACACATTGATGGCGCAATATATCGCCCGTTTATACTCCGAACCGCTTTGCAGCGCCGATAAGCCGCCCCAGAAGGCGATCGCCCCGAAGATATACAGCCACTTGGCGTAATCCACCTCCCGCCGGCGGTCGATAATGAAGGCGGCCGCGATCATAATCATCCCGAAAGCGATCGACACATACTTGTGATAAGTCCAGTAGCGACCCTCGCCGAAAAGGATCGGCGTCACATCCATCGACATATACCAGAGCGTGAACGCCACCGGCGCCATCGCGAACGGTATCCGGGCGAACCTCATGCCGATGAGGCCTGCCGCCAGCGTCGCGACCTCCATCGTAAACCAGCCGCTTTTCACCCATATATGAAAATCCCGGTACACGCCCGGGTAGCCCTTCGGCCACAGCCCCAGCCACTTCTGCAGCCCGTACACGCCCAGCGGCGTCATGCATACCGCCATAACGATCAGCAGCCCGCTCAGCACAACGGATTTACCCCGGAAATGGCGGGCGGCAATAATAAACGCAAGCGCGTAAACGGCGGCGATCGAAAACAGGCCAGCCCCGCCCAATATCTCCCAGGCAGAATTCATAAACCAGCCCATCGCGCCGACCACGATCAACGCGCCCAGATAATAAAGGAACTGACTCAAAGTTGAGCTATCGTCGGCCCGGTCCGTGTCCTGGCCCTTTTCCAGCGCCACCCGCCAGAGCGCGTCCGCCTGCTCCCGGGTCAAGATTCCTCTATCAACGGCTTCCGCCAAATCATCCTGCTCGATGGTGACCTTCATTTTCTCACCTCATAAAGAGACGTTCGACACCTTCTGCGCCAGCTCCTACAAACAGCAAAAACCCGCTCGTATAAACGAGCGGGTTTTGTCTGAATCAGCGGCTACCTATCCTCCCAGGCCGTCGCCAGCCAAGTACTTTCGGCGTATAGGGGCTTAACTGCCGTGTTCGGTATG
>JAHDOI010000098.1 GCA_018434945.1 Selenomonadales bacterium | reverse complement strand
GGCGTCCCCCTGCCGGTTGACGATCTCGCCGCCCTCGAGTGGGAACTCGCCCGCTTCGTAGGCGCCAAAGGCCTCGGCGGCATGGTCATCACCCTCGGCAGCGCCGGCTGCGTCTACTACGACGCGGTAAAAGGGGCGGCCGGCCACCAGCCCGTCTTCCCCGTCACCGTCATCGACACCTCCGGCGCGGGCGACGCCTTCTTCTCCGGCACCGTCATGGGCCTCATGCGCGGCCTGCCGCTAAAGGAAGCCGTCGTCTGCGGCACGAAAGTCGCCAGCTGGACCGTCCAATCGGACGAAAACACCTGCCGCGACCTGGCCGCCAAACTCGCCGCCGACCCTATCCTCACCAAGCTCCTCGCCGGGTAACGCGCCCGGCGTCAGAATACGAAGGAGGCGCCTGACATGCTCAAGCTCCCCTCGGGATTCACTTTCGACCACGCCAACCTTTACGGCCCCGGCAAAGTAACCGACGCCGACATCGCCGCCCTCTCCGGCCGCATCGCCGCCGCCCACGCCGCCGTCTGCCGCATGCGGTCCACCGGCGAAGTACGCGGCCACCTCTCCAAAGACGGCACCCCCGAAAAAGTCCTCTTCAGCCAGCTGCCCTACGTCGCCGCCGGCAACCTCAACAACCCCGAATCAATCGCCCGGCTCAAAGCCTTCGGCGCCAGCCTCCGCCACCGCACCGACGCCGCCATCCACTTCGGCATCGGCGGCTCCTACCTCGGCAACCGCGTCCTCTTCGACGCCCACTGCGGCGAATTCTGGAACAGCCGTTCCCCTGAGGCGCGGGGCGGCTACCCCGAGCTCTACTTCAGCGGCAACAACCTCGATCCCCAGCGAACCCGCGACCTCATCGGCCACATCCTCGCCGCCGCGGCGCAGAAAAAGCCCTACCGGCTCCTGCTTGTCGTCGTCTCCAAATCGGGCGCCACTCTCGACACCATGGGCACATTCATGGTCGTCTACGATGCCCTGCGCCAGGCTCCGGATATCGAGCTCTCCGTCGTCGCCGTCACCGACCCGGCCGAGGGCGACAAAGCCACCCTCCTCAAAAAACTCGCCCAGGAAAACGGCTGGCCCGCCTTCGCCGTCCCCGACGGCGTCGGCGGCCGCTTCAGCGTCTTCTCCGAAGTCGGCCTCGTCACCGCCGCCTGCATCGGCTTCGACATCGACGCCTTCCTCGCCGGCGCGCGCTCCATGGACCAGGCCTGCAAGGACGGCGACCCGCAGACAAACCCCGCCCTCCTGAACGCCGTCCTCAAATACCTCGCCGCCGCCAACCACGGCCGCAACATCGAAATCTTCATGCCTTACGCCGACCGGCTCAAAGCCGTCGCCGAATGGTATATCCAGCTCCTGGCCGAATCCCTCGGCAAACGCACCGACCGGCAGGGGAGGGAGGTCTTCTACGGCCGCACCCCCGTCGTCGCCGTCGGCACCACCGACATGCACGCCCAGACCCAGCAGCACCAGGACGGCGCCCGCGACAAAGTCGTCCAGTTCGTCCGCATAGCCGCGTGGGACGATGACCCCGTCATCCCCGACGCCTTCCCCGCCGCCCGCGAGCTATCGAAAATCTCCTCCCTGCGCATGAGCCAGGCCCTCGACACCGCCCTGGCCGCCAACGCCGAAGCCCTCAGCAGCGACGGCCGCTACAGCGCCGTCTTCCACCTGCCGCGCCTCGACGCCTTCCACCTCGGCGAACTCCTCTACCTGCTCGCCCTGTCCGTAGCCTACGAAGGCGAACTCGCCGACATCGACGCCTTCGACCAGCCCGGTGTCGAAGCATATAAAAAAATAATGGCCCCTAAGCTATTAGCACTTAAACAAAGTGGCCGTTGATAATGCCACCATCAGACCAACACAAAAACAGGGAACGCGGCGCGTTCCCTGTTTTTCACATCCCCTGAGGCACATTCACGATGATCTCGCGCGCGTGGGTCTTGCGCTCGCCTTCCGGCGGCACCTTGAGAAAATCGCCGTACTTCTTCCGCAGATAAGTATCGGGCCGGTGCGGCGCGAAGAACATGTACCCTTCGAAAGAAATCTCCCGCAGCGGAAAGATATCCCGCCGGTCGTGATGAGGTTTGCTGGAGAACTCCACCCCGCGCGACAGATACATCTGGCCGGGCCTGTTGAAGAAAATATCGCGGAACCGCCAGGCGAGCCACTCCGCCGCGTATAGCGCCAAAATGAGCGGCAGGCCGAGGGTATGGAGCCCGCAAAGATACGCGGCCCTGCCGAGGGAGTCTTCGGGAAGCCGCTTCCGGTATTGCTGCAGACGATGACGGAGCGTCAGCACCTCCATCGCAGCCCGGTTGGGATAAAAATCGAACGGGAAGATATCCAGATATATCCCCTGGTGACGAGGGACACAGCCCCGTTCTCTTTCGATAAACTTGCTCCTCGTGTCCCTGATCCGCGGCAACACGGCGCGATAATTGACATCGGTCTCCGCCGTCTGGAAAACCAGATCACCAGGCAGCTCCCGCGGCGCCACCGCGCGAAAACGTTCGAAGTCCGCCCGCGTCATGGCGATATCCAGATCGTCGTCCCAGGGGATAAAGCCGCCGTGGCGCACCGCCCCCAGCAGTGTGCCCGATTCCAGCCAGTATGCGATACCGTTACTGCGGCAGATATGGTCAACGATGCGCAGCATGCGCAGCATCACCAGCTGAGCCTGGCGCAGATTCGTATCCCCCATGGCGCGGTTATCGGGGAAAAGCGTCTGATAATCCTCGTTCACGCAGGTATCCTCCAGTCGCGTGGCTGATAACGGGGCACAAAAATGGGGAACGCGAGTTCCCCATTTTCGTCTTCTGATTTATTCCTCTTTCGCTTCCGCGGCTTTCGCGTCCTCGATAACCTTCAGGAGACGCGAGCCGGGAGCGGGTTGAGCCATAGCCGGGACAGCCTCGCTCTTCATGGCCGCCTTCTCGGACTTCTTAGGACCGATTTTCCAAGTCACGCCCGCGCGGGCCATCTTCTCGCTGCTGGCCATCGCGAAGCCGGCGTTGAAGAGTACGTCCTTGCCGCCGCCGTAGTGGTAGAGGCCTACCGCCACGGCCTGCTGGCCGGCATAAGTGCCGACGCCGATGGCGACCTGCGTGGGCTGGTCGGGATCGTAATCCAGCGGCGCCAGGCCCGACATGGCCGCCGCCAAAGCGCCCACCCGGTCTACGCGCGACGCGAGGTTGCCCAACTGACGCATATTGACGGCATCAAGCGCGGACGTGCCGTCCTGCACGCCATGAATCTGGCCGTTAACCGTCGCTTCGCCGCCCACGTACAAATCGCCCCCTATACGGGCGTCGTGGCGGACCTTCAGCTCGCCGGCGGTGACTTTCGCGGCGTCGACGTCGTACGCGTCAATGAACGCGGCATTAACCTTAAAGGCGTTGACAGTGCACGCATTGACCGCGCCGGCGGTCACCCTGGCGGCGTCGATATCATAAGCGTCGATGTAGCCGGCCTCGATCTTGCGGGCCTCTACTTTATAAGCATCGACCTTGCCGGCGTCGATGTAGCCGGCCTCGATCTTGCGGGCCTCTACTTTATAAGCATCGACCTTGCCGGCGTCGATGTAGTCGGCCTCCATTTGCCGGGCCTCGACCCTATAAGCATCCACTTTGCCGGCCGATACCTTGCCGGCGTCGATGTAATCGGCCTCTACCTTATGGGCGTCGACCTTGCCGGCCGATACTTTGGCCGCGTCGATGTCATAGGCGTCGATGTAGTCGGCGTCGACCTTATGGGCATCGACTTTATATGCATCGACCTTGCCGGCCGATACTTTGGCTGCGTCGATGTCATAGGCGTCGATGTAGCCGGCTTTGACCTGACCGGCTTTGACCCGGTCGGCGTCTAATGTCCCCTCGACGGTCGAGTTGCCGTTTACGGTCTGGGCGCCGTTTACTGTTTGGCCGCCGTTAACGGTCTGGCCGTGGCCGACAGTTTGGCTGCCGGTGATTTCCTGGTTTCCACCGACCTTCAAATTACCGTCGATCTTGCCGTTCCCGTCAACATCCAAACTACCGGTCATGCCCACGGCGCCGTAAACCTGCAAATCAGCAAGAATCGGAAGCGTAAAAGCCGAACACGGTACTGCCATAGCCGCCTGGAAAACTAAACACAGCGCCAATACCAACAGTTTTTTCCGCATCTTGTCAAATTCACCTCATCTCTGAATTCCTTTAGAAAAAAACCCGGGACACTATGAGCCTGGCTGCATTCCATCACCTCGATCCTGATCGAAAAGCCCGCCCTGGCGGAGTCTCCGCCGACACACGGCAACATACGAGCCGGTGATTGCCGGGGCGACCGTGCCGCTATCGGGAAAGCAAACGGGTAAAGTTTCCGGTGGTAGTAATGTGTAAACAAGGAAAAAATATGTATGGTACGCAGAAAAAAATACCGGCCGCAAACAAAACCCATTTGATTACTATTTTTCCATAATTTCCCAAAGAAAACTGTCTTATTTCGTAGCATGCTTCGAAAAAAAAACGACAAAATGACCGCGCCGACAACAAAAAAGCGGCCTGCCGGGGGCGGTTTTACCGCCGTTGGCGTCCCCCTGGCCCGCTCCGCAGCGTCCACATTCCGGGTCCACCTGTTGCGGTTGCCGCAGACGGCGCGGTCTAGCGCCCCAGATACGGCCGCCGCGAAAAAAGTCGGAACAAATTACTTGATTTGGTAAAAATTTACAAGTATGATATATACAACAATGAAGTTTCCGGAGGGCGACATGGACAGCCGGCTCGAGCGGATCTACGAACTGAAACTCCAGCTCCTCCAGCTGGGCTATCACGGCTTCCAGGTAGACGCCATGATAAAGGAAGTCATCGGCTCCGCCACCCCTGAGGAAATCGACGCCGCACAACGGCTCAAACTTATCGAAGCCCTCGAAAAATACGCCTACTTCGCCCTCAAAGCCCGTCGCGGCGGGGATGCCAGGCGCAACCCCGGCCCCCGCTAGCCAAGACAAGAATCGGGCCGCTGCAGGAGGTAAACATGTTCGTCAACCGAAACCCAATCAGGCTCTGGGTTACCCGGGCCGAAGCCGGGGAGCGCGCGCGGGTCTGGCGCTGCGGCCACTGCGGCGCAAAAATATTCTGCGGCCGCCTGACGGACAAGCCGTCCTACCTGTGCCTGTGCGGCGAGGGCTCATGGAAGGCGATGACCCACATATCGCCGCAGGCCCGCTAGCGACGAAAAAATCCTGTGATTGCTCACAGGATTTTTTTATTATGTGACAATATTTTATTTTCGGCGCCCCAAGATGCTTAGAAGTGCCTGTTACATACAGGATTTCTGCTCACGGCGTCGAATATTATGTCGAATAAAGAAATTTGCTTTCATTACAATGCCATCGAGATGATTAACGCAGAGTGGAGTGTCCGAAACAATGTCGCCGATTATTGCGGCTTTTACAACCCGGTGGCGCCTGCTCACGGTCCTGGCCATCGTCGCCGCCCTGACCGCCACGATGTATTACCGCAGCCTGCCGCAGGTACCCTTCGTGCCGGCCGGCGTCATACCGCAGGTCACCATGCCATCCCAGCCCGGCAAGCCGGTCATGCCCAAGGGCTACCAGCCCGAACTGGCCGTGCGCGACCCTTTCGCCGCGCCGGCGGAATTCCTGGCCAGGCAGCAGCAGCTCATGCCCGGAGCCCAGCCCAAAGCCGCAACCGGCGAACGGCAGATCCGCCAGGCGGAAATAATGCCCGTACTCAGCGGAGTAATCATGGCCGGCAACAGCGCCTCGGCCATCATCCAATACGGTGCCGACAGCCGTTCCTACCGCAGGGGCGACTATGTCGGCCCATACCAGATCGTCGCCATAAGCAACAGCTACGTCACGCTGCATGGCCCGGGAGGCCGGCTGACGCTTGGCCTGGGAAGGTGAACACATGAGGGGAACAAAAAAATACATAGCGCTTATCAGCCTGCTCTTGCTCCTGTTCGCCGGCCGCGCGGCCGGCGCGCCACTCGTCAACATGAATGTCGTCAACACCGAAGTCCGCGACGTGCTCACCGCCCTGGCCAGCGTAGGCGGCGTCAGCATCGTCGCCGACGACTCGGCCGCAGGCAAAATAACCATCCAGCTGGCCAACGTCCCCTTCGAAACCGCCCTCGACCTCGTCACCAAAACCAAAGGGCTTGTCTACCAGCGAATGGGGCACGTCATCGTCGTCGCCACCCCCGAAAAACTCAGCAAAGGCTTCGGCAACGTCCAGATAATCAAGATCAACTACGCCAAAGCCTCCGAGATCAAGAAGACCCTCGCCCTCATCATCCCCGAAGACCGGCTGAAAGTCGACGAAGCAACCAACTCCATCGTCTTCAGCGGGTCGGCGGCCGAGGCGAACTCCATCCGCAGCACCCTCGAAGAACTTGACATCCCCTACAGGCAGATATCCCTCGAAGCACAGGTGGTATCGCTCAACAAGACCGCCGGCAATAACCTCGGCATCGAATGGAAATGGTCGGGCCTGCCCGCCAAAACCGAATACGACACCTCCACCACCTCCGGTTCCGACACAACAAAAACCACCGTCACCCGCGAATACCCGGGCGTCATAACCTTCGGCCGCACCCCCGAGGGCCGGCCGTTCGAATTCACATTCCAGGCCGCCTTGAACGCCCTCATCACCAAAGGCGACGCCAGACTCCTCGCCAAGCCCAACATCGCCACCATCGACGGCAAAGAAGCCAACATCCTCATCGGCGACCGCATCCCCGTACTCGTCGAAAAGGTCGAGAACGGCAAAACCACCAACACCATCGAGTACGTCGAAGCCGGGATAAAGCTCAAATACACCCCGCGCATCAACGCCGACGGCCTTATAACCGCGGCCGTCCACACCGAAGTCAGCACCCCCTCCTTCGTCCCCGAGATGAAAGCCTATCGCATCAGCACCCGCGAAGCCGAAACAAACATCCGCATGAAAGACGGCGAGACCATGGTCATCGGCGGCCTGATCAACACCGAGGAATCGGGCGGCAAGAGCCGCATCCCCGGATTGGCCGACCTGCCCATCCTCGGCAAACTGTTCCAGAGCAGCTCCAAATCGAAAACCGAAACCGAAGTCATGATCTTTCTTACGGCCCGGATAGTCAAATAGCGAAGGGATGTGAGGATCGATGCCGATCCGGATTCTGATCGCCGACGACCACGCCCTGCTTCGGCAAGGCATCAAAAACGTGCTTGAGCTTGAAAGCGATTTCGCCATCGTCGCCGAAGCCGGCGACGGCGAGGAAGCGGTGCGCAAAGCCGGCGAAGCGTCTCCAGACATAGCGCTCCTGGACATCAACATGCCGCGCCTCAACGGCCTCGAGGTCACAAAACGCATCCGCGCCGCCCAGCCGAGTGTCAAAGTCGTCATCCTTACCATCCACGACGACGAAAGCTATGTAGTCGAAGTCGTCAAAGCGGGCGCCGCCGGCTACCTCCTAAAGGACATCGAGCCCGGCATGCTCATCAAGGCCATCCGGACCGTATACGAAGGGGAATCCTTCATCTATCCCACCCTCGCCAAAAAGCTGTTCGGCGAAATCACCCGCCTCGAAGAAGAACGGCGCCACGGCCCCGCCAGCTTCCTCCAGCACGGCCGCGACGAACGGCTCACCATGCGCGAACTCGAGGTTCTGCAGCTCATCGCCAAAGGCCTCAGCAACCAGGAAATCGCCCACAAGCTCTTCCTCAGCGAGAAAACCGTCAAAAACCACCTCACCAACATCTTCCGCAAAATCGACGTCGCCGACCGCACCCAGGCGGTTCTCTACGCCATCAGAAACAAGATCGTCGTCCTCGACTGAGCGGGCAGGCACGCTCCAATCGCCGGCACATATAATATCCTATCCCGGAAAAGGGGGTAGGATATTTTGCTTTTTCCCTACTGGCTGACCGTCATCATCGTCTCCCTGGCCCTCTACGGGCTATGGCACGTCCTCCGCGACCTCCTCGGCCTGTGGTCGGGGCGCGCGGCCGGCAAGACCCTCAGCGCCAGCCTGATCGTGATCGTCCGCAACGCCGAAGACAGCATCGAGGACAACCTGCGCCGCCTGCTGTACGAAACCGCCCTCGAACCGGCGTGGCAGGAGATAATCGTCGTCGACCACGCCTCCGACGACCTGACCCCCGCCATCCTCGACCGGCTGGCAGCCTGCTACCCGCTCCTCACGATCGTCCATCTGCCGCTTTCCGCCAGGCCGGTCGTCGACGCCATTCCCTTCTGCCAGGGCGAAATCCTCGAAATAATCGACCTGGAAAGCCGCGTCCGCGGCGCCGACTGGGATGCGGCCATCCGCAGGCTCGTCCGGCGCTGAACGCCGGGCGCCGCATAATTATGCCAGCGGAGGAAATACTGCATAGCAAGCGACAAGGGGGTGCGCAACCATGGACAAACCAGCAGACAACGCCGAAACCGGATACAAATGCAGCCGCTGCGGCGGCATGTTCGCCAGCCACGCCGCAGCCGTCGTCCGCTGCCCGTTCTGCAGCATGCTCTGCGAAGAGACAAGCTGCCGGGTAGTCGATTTCAGCAACGAGGAATACTGAGGGAGGGAAAAAGCCCCCCCTGAGCGAATAGGTAACATACACCACAGGTGGCGGCCGCCACACAGGGAGGAATTCACCATGTCGTACGGCCAACCGGAAGCCGGCAGCGGCCTCAAAGCCTCGCCCTTTGAACAGCTCCTCATATGGCTCAGGGAAGACCTGATGGGCGAACTGCAGGCCATAAACCAATATCAGGCCCACATCGACAATATCGACGACCCGGAAATCAAAAAACTTCTCGCCCACATCCGTGACGACGAAAAAGAACACGTCGCCGAGATTACCCACCTCATCGCCAGGATCGACGCCGTCCAGCGGCAGAAATTCGCCGAGGACCATACCGCCGGAGGCGAAAAAATCGCCGCCTCGAAATAACCGGTCTTGAACGCGATTGAAATTGTATGAAATATAAGGCCGTTCAGTACTGCCCAGATGCTAGGCAGGCCGAGGACGCGCCGCGCCGCGTACTCGCAAGTACGCAAGCAAGCGCCCGCAGGACTAAGAGCGCCACTCTTAGTGCTTTAGCGGTTAGAGTGGCGGCCTCCCCCTTGCGGGGACAACGCAGATGGGCGGTAATCAACGGCCGTGATTCAGGAGAGAGGAGGGGGGCGATGCGGCTTCTAATCAGCGCCGTCACCTGGGACCAATACCTGCGCTCGGGGATGTGCCAGCTTGAACTTGTGCCGGTGGCGGACAAGTACGGCTGTGCCGGCATCGAATTCAGACCCTACTGGCGCAGCTCGATCGAGGAACTGTACGAAATCAAGGACTTCCTGGCCGAATACAAGCTCGAATGCACCTACGCGGCCAATGACTGCCTGCTGGCCGCCACCGACGAAGGCACCCGCCAGGCGCTCCTGACGGTGGAAAAAAGCCTCGCCAAGGCCGAGCGGCTCGGAGCCAAGGTATTCCGCCTCCTCCTGGCAGTCGGACCAGTCGAACGGGCGATGTTCGCGGCCGACTGGTGGCGGCGGGCGATCGGCCAGCTCGTCGACGCCGCGGCCGCCAAAGGCATCGTTCTCGCCGTCGAAAACGCCCCCAACCCCACCACCGGCGACGCCGAACTCCTCCGCGACCTCGTCGCCCCGTTCGCCTCTCCGTGGTTCAAAATCACCTTCGACACCGGCAATTGGCTGCCCGCCGGGTGGGACCCCTTAAAAGCCATCGAAATTCTCGCCGGCCACATCGGCTACGTTCACCTGAAAGACATGGTCAACCGGCCTGACGGCTTCGTGCCCGCCTATCCGGGCGGCGGCGACATCGACCTCGCGGCCGTCGTCGACAAGCTGGAGCAAACGGGGTACACCGGCCTGTACGCGCTGGAATTCCCAGGCGGCCGCAGTCCGGCGTTCAAAGTCAAGGCAAGCCTCAGGCACCTGCGCAAGCTCAACCTCGAATTCACCAGATAAATGCACCAAATAAAAACAGCCCTGACAACAGTCAGGGCTGCTCAGGCTGTTGATAAACTTCGTCTAGCGTCGTTGCTCCTCAGAGCGCTCGCTTGCGTACCGCCTGAGTACGCGGCGCGGCGCGCTCTTCCGGTGCGCCTAGCTATACTCGTTTCTGAACAGCCTGAGAGTTGCACCAAATAAAACAGCCCTGACAACAGTCAGGGCTGTTTTTCCAGTTCCGGAATCAGCGGAACATCACGACGATAGTCACCACCGCGTAGGCCATCCCGCAGAAAAGGGCGGCCTGCACGAGATACTCCGAAGTCCTCGCCGGCTTCATAACCGCGCGGCGTTTATAGTAGTGATAGCTGTACATATCCTCTTTCATGCAGCCTTCACCTCTGATGTAATTTGCTGTAAAATTTCCACGCCACATCCCAGGATTCCTGCATGATGGAAAAATATTTCGCAAAATTTCTGTCGATTATTGCGTTTGGTGAAGAGGGTTGGTTTTTTCGGGCAGCAGGCCGGCCGCGCCCAGTTCGGCCGCGAACTTCAGCAGCAGCGGATCGTTATAGCGCCTGGCCGCAAG
>JAHDOI010000002.1 GCA_018434945.1 Selenomonadales bacterium | reverse complement strand
TGTCAACGCCGATTTGATTTTGCATGAAAGTGGCGTTTGAAAATTGCATGTTTGTGGCGGCGGGTTACTGTTGTTTTTGCTCGAACAGCGTGTTGATGACATGCTGTTTTTGCTTCATGTACTCCTTGCGCTCTTTAAGCCTGTAGCTGTCTCCTTTGATGTTGATGACCGTGCAGTGGTGCAATACCCGGTCGAGGATGGCGGAGGCGATCGTAACTTCCGCGAAGATTTCATTCCATTGGGAGAAAGTCTTATTTGAAGTAAAGATGGTTGAAGCCTTTTCATAGCGCCTGGCGATGAGCTGAAAGAAGAGGTTCGCTCCCTGAATATCCATTGGCAAATAGCCGATCTCGTCGATGATGAGCAGCCTGTATCTACTAAAAATCCTGAGCCTGTCTTGCAGCCTATTTTCAAAATGAGCTTTCTTGAGCTGCTCTATGAGAGTATGGCAGTTGATGTAGTAGGTGGAAAACCGGCTCCTGGCGGCCTCCAGGCCCAGGGCAGTAGCCAGGTGGGTCTTGCCAACGCCGGGAGGGCCGAGAAACACGATGTTCTCCGCATTCTCCATAAAACGCATGGTAGCCAGTTCCTCAATCTGGCGCTTATCTATGGAGGGCTGGAAGCTGAAGTCGAATTCGGCCAGCGTCTTTTTTATGGGGAAGCCCGATAGCTGGACCTGCTGTTCGTAAGCCCTATTCCGTCTGCTCTTGGCTTCCTCCGCGAAAATGTGGTCCAGCACAGTAACGATGTTCAAATCGTCCTTGATAGCCCGCTCCAGATAGTTGTCCAGAATCTCCAGCGTGTTTCGCATTTTAAGGCTGTCCAGGTTCTCCTTGAGACGCTCGTAGACTAATTCACTCATTCCCCGATTACCTCGTCGTAGGTATTGAGGTCGGGCGCTTTGATCGGGAAATCGATAACCTTGCCTCCATCGAGCAACGTGTTTTCGATATCGAAGGTCTGCCGGATGGTCAGGCGCCGGTAGTGGCTCGGGTTGACCACCATGTCCTTCTTCTGGTAGGATATCTTATGCAGAGCAATCTGTTTGCCCTCGTAATATGCGGCTAGCATGTTGTCGAGGCCGACGACTGCCACATCCTTGCCGACGTATTCTGCTGGTACAGAATACTTATTGCCGGCGTAGCTGATGAGGCAGTCTTTTTCTACCCTTCTGAGGTTAATCTTCTCGATCAGATACTGGCGGGACAGCGGGTTGAGGTTCTCCTTCCCCAGCCTCTCGAACGGTATCTCACCGGTAGTGTTGTGCACTTTGCCGTTTACCTTGTTGCACCAGGCGAAGGCTTGTCCGTTGAGGTCATCAAGTGAGCTGTATCTGATCCCGGTCATAAAATTGTCTCGGACGAAGGCCACCGTCCGTTCGACCTTGCCCTTTGTCTGTCCGCGATATGGTCGGCACAGGATGGGCTTGAACCCGTAGAAGCCGGCGAAGTCCTCAAATTGACGGTTGAGGGTGCTGTCTTCTTGTCTTAGAAGCCTTTTGACGACGACCTGCTTCATGTTATCGTAAAGGATTTCTTCCGGGTAGCCGTTAAAGTACCGGAAAGCGTTTTGGTGGCAGCGGATGAGGGTGTTGGTGGTCATATCCGTGACGAACTCTATGTACCGCATCCGGGAATATCCCAGCACCATCAAAAAACAGTACAGCTTTTTTGGCTTGCCAGCCTCCATTACTTTATGGTTTTCGAAAAAGGCCCAGTCTACCTGGCCCTGCAGTCCCGGTATTGTTTCAAACCGGACTGTTACTTTTTCCTCCAGGTCTTTCTTTTGGCCGCGTACATAGTCCTTGACGATGCTGTACTTCCCCCCGAAGCCCTGCTCCTGCAATTTCTCCAGTATCCGCGCCGCGCTATATGGCGCTTCTTCGAGCCACACATTTATCTGCTGCTTGAACGGGTCGAGTTTCGAGGGCCTGGGCTCTGTCAGCTTATACACCGGCCTTGTTTCCGACAGTGCGTACTTTTTCGCGGTCCTCGGGTCAAGGTGGTATTTGCGGGCGATTTCTGCAAAGCTCATTCCCTTTTGGCGGTCAGTTCGAATCTCCATCCATTTGGCTCCTTCCATTTTTCCACCCTTCCTGCCTCATAAAGCAAAGACAGAGAAAAGTGTACCATAGATCATTTTCGACCGCCGCAAATATGCAATTTTATATCGCCACTTTCCTACATTTTATCGCCGGCGCTGACAC
>JAHDOI010000027.1 GCA_018434945.1 Selenomonadales bacterium | reverse complement strand
TCCGGATAAGTAAATTGGTCGGTAACTGTCGCCAAAAAGGCTACGCCGGTAATCGAATGCGCCCCGACGATCGGTATGCGATAGCGCAGCGGCAAAATAATGCCGAAGATCCCCCCGCCGACATATATCGCTAAAAACCAGAGAATCGTCTGATATGTAGAAAAGTCCCCTTTCGCCGCCGCCTCTAAAATAATCGCCGGAGGACCGGTGATCGCCAGTAATGAAGTAACAACTCCTGCCGCGAAATTTCTTTGATTCAAATCGCGTAAAGGGTTAGCAAAAACGCTCAGAAATAATCCTCCTCCAACGAATACCGCATATGTTGTCGTCTCTAGTTCAGCCCGGCCTCAAAAAAAACAGATAATCCGCGACTTCCCCTTCCCGCCGAACATCTCCGGCCATATTCCAGCGGGCAGCGACTATCCTTCGCTGATTTCGGTTCAAATGAATAACCAAAATTCAATTTCGCCGTACCAAGGATTTTAACCTTCTGCGTCTTATCCTGCGGCCAGACGGCCTATAACCCCCCTCGCACCCACAAGCAACAAAAACCCGCGTACTACGCGGGTGGAACTGACCCAACTATGAGACCCATTGAAAAAATCGGGGGAGCGTTATGCTCCCCCTTAAAAAGGAAGGGATGTCGCGACGGGAAGGGGGAAAACCGATTACCCTGCACCCTCGGGAGAAGCCTCTTTCCAGTCCGTTTTCCCTGGCACGAACCTCTCGTTGTTCAAGGCGAGGGTAATAAGAAGGCCAATAAGCAAGAGCACCCCGCCACAGATGAATGTGTATTGGGCAGCCTGGCCGGCAAAGTTGTCCTTGAGCAAGGCGACGATCTGGGGACCGACGATGCCGGCACAACCCCAGGCGGTCAGGATGGCGCCGTAGACGACCGGCATCAGTTTTGGGCCGAAGACGTCGAGGACGAACGAGGGCATGGAGCCGAACCCACCTCCATAACAAAGAAGGACATAGCAGACGAGTACGCTGAACACGAGCGGATTATTCACGAACAGCAACGCCGCAAAAACCGCACACTGGCTGCCAAGAATAAGCCGGAAGGTCTGGGCGCGCCCGATCTTGTCGGACAAACCGCCCCAGAAAAAACGGCCCAGACCGTTGAAGATGGAGCTTACGGCGATAAGGGTGGCGCCGGATGCGGCCAGGCCGGCCACAACCTGTGGGTCGCTCACCGCGGCCGGGTCGATGGCTTTTTTCAACAAGTCCTGGAGCAAGGGTGACTGGAAGCTGATAAACATGATGCCGGCGACGATGTTGAAGAAGAACACCGTCCACATCATGAGGAATTTGCCCGAAAGAATACTCTGCCTGGCGGTGACGGCATCCTGGGAAGCTACCGCTGTGGCCGCTGCCGAGGGTGGTCGATATCCGTCCGGCTTATAACCCGCCGGCGGATTGACGAGACAATATCCGGCCGGCAAAGTGACGACGAGCATCGTAACGCCGATATAGAAGAATACGGCAACAAGACTCCCCCCCGTGACGGACATCAGGAGCGGGGCCAGAGCCTTGGCCATGATTAGCGCTCCAAAGCCGAAGCCCATGACGACCATGCCGGTGATCAACCCTTTTTTGTCGGGAAACCATCTGGCGGCCGTCGCCACAGGGGTTACGTAGCCGAGACCAAGGCCCATTCCGCCGATAACGCCATAGCCGATATAGAGAAGCGGCAGGCTTTTGACATATAATTCATAGGCGGCCAGCAGATAACCGAGGCCGAACAGCGCGCCGCCTGCCATGGCAAGCTTGCGCGGCCCGAAGCGGGGCAGATTGACGCCCCCCCAGGCCGCGGCCAGCCCCAGGAAAAAAATGGCCAGACTGAACGCCCAGGCGGCCTGCACGTTGGACCATCCACCGGCAGCCATTACAGGCTGCTGGAAGAAGCTCCAGGCGTAGACAGTGCCAAGCGCGAGTTGCAGCAGCGTCCCCATGACGGCGACCAGCCACCGGTTTGGTGTATTTTCCGGACCTGTTACCATTGTTTCTCCTTTTCCTAGTGCAGAGAGCCGGTCATCCGCCTTAAAACAGGCCGACGATCTTGCCGCTGTTGTCGATATCCATGACCTCGGCGGCCGGTTTCTTCGGCAGGCCGGGCATCGTCATTATCTCGCCGGTGATCGCCACCAGGAACCCCGCCCCGGCCGCCACCCGCACCTCGCGCACCGTCACCGTGAACCCGGTGGGG
>JAHDOI010000082.1 GCA_018434945.1 Selenomonadales bacterium | reverse complement strand
TCATCGCTCGGCGCCTTACCAATGCTCGCTCCTGAGCGACCTCGTCCGGCCGCTTTCGACCGGAACTCTATGTTAACATAACCTTGGCGGCTCTGTCAACATTCACTTTTTGGAAACGCTGTCGTCGCTTACCTCTTCTGGCCTTTTGGACCAGTTCCGCTTGCGGCGACTTTGTTATATTAACATAACTCGCAAGTCATGTCAATATGCATTTTTTGGTTCTGTCCGCCACGGCCGGGCATTAAAAAACGCTCTGAGTTTCCTCACGAGCGAGCCAAGTCGCCTTTAACCGTGACAAAGATTATGATAGCACACAGACCAGACGATGTCAAGGGAGACACCGTATATTAATACGATGTCTCGCAATAACGGGCGATGTATTCTTCGGTCAGGGCATCCAGTGAGCGACGCAGTTCCATGATGCATTCATCGGACAGGTCATAAGATTCAACACCACCGTGAACGATGGTGGCGAGTTTCTGGATGCGCTTGAAGAGTTCCAGTTTGGCCATCGGTAATACCTCCTTGCAACAGTCTGAGTACGATATTAACAATGGCCGGACAAAATGTAAATAGATTGTAAAAAACGCAGAAGAGCAAGTTTTTTCTGATTATTAGGCAGGAACGGCGTTTTTCCTGAACCAGTTGACGAGGTGGTCGACTTTGTATTTGCCGGTCTCAGTCCCTTCGGCCAACTCCACGATGCTTTCCTGGGTGGATATTATGTTGTAGCCGTTTGCGCGCAGGAGAAAGAGGGAGCACATTATGGCGGTGGGTTTGTTGGCCGAGGCGAATGGCTTGGAGTTAATCATAGCGTACATAAGTACCGCCACTTTTGTGAAGATGTCGGGGTAAAGTTCTTCTCCCTCGAAGGCAACCAGCGGCTTGGCAAGGATACTGTCCAGGAGGCTGTCGTCGTTGATGCCCGGCTGGGCGCCGGTTCGCTGGACGATTTCGGAATAGATGTAGATAACTTCCTCAAGGTTCAGGTAGCGCATTATTTATTAAGCCTCCTCAGCGCGAAATCGTAGTCGATGAGGAGCTTGTCCACCAGCCGTACAAAGTCGATCGAAACGCTGCCGCTTTTAACTACGACCAGTTTCAGAATCAGTTCTCGTCTCTCGCGATTGAGTTCCACCGACACGTGGGAGCCGTCCTTAATACCCAGCGCTTTGAGCATTTCAAATGGCAACGACACTACTGAACTGTTGCCTGCCCTGAATACTTTGCGTACTTCCACGTTTACCTCCCGCTATCACGTTATTACAGTATATACCTATATTATAACCGATGGGTCGGCGGCGGGCTACAGAAATTTACCGGCCGCGGCACCGCCGAGGTAACAGCATTTCCTGCCCTGTCGGGTATCGCGCTCTGCCATTAGTCGCGAGATATCGTCACGGATGGTCCACCAGCCCGACTGCCAGTTGGCGAACAGGGTATGGCTGGCTGGTGCCCTTCCGATGAGGCGCTGTACGACGATATCGGGATGGAGGTATTCAAGGAAGGTCACAACGCGTTCGATATAATCCTCTTTGCTGATGAGGCTGATTTCGCCCCTGGTGTACCAGTCGGCCATGACCGTTCCCTTCACTATATATAGAGCATGGAGCTTAACCTGCTCGACGCCCAGGGCGGACAGCACCTTGGCGTTTTCGACCGCGTCGGCCTCGTCGTCCCACGGCAGGTTAAGGATTATGTGGGCGCAGATTTCGATCCCGAACCGTTTGGTTCTTAGAACCGCGTCGATAAATTCAGCCAGTGTGTGGCCGCGATTGACCTTGATCAGTGAATGAAAGTTCACCGTCTGGAGACCAAGTTCGAGGAAAACATCGACATTATGGACGGCACGCACCTCTGCCATCACCTCCAGGTGTCTGTCACCGAGGCAATCGGGTCGCGTGGCCACCGCCACGCCCACCACGCCGGGCCGGCACGCCTGGGAAAGATAGTCGGCGAGTTTCTCCGGCGGCAGATAGGTGTTGCTGAAGTTCTGAAAATAGGCGATGAATTTATGCGCTTTGTATTTTGGGGCAATATGAGCGATGTTGGTGGAAAGCTGTTCGGCAACGGTCATTTCGGCCGGCAGATTTTCATAGCCGGCGCCGATTTCGCCGCAGAAGACGCAGCCGGATACGCCGCAGGTGCCGTCCCTGTTCGGGCAGGTGACAGGCAGGCTTACCGGCAGTTTGTAGACTTTTTCCCCATACCTTTGCCGCAGATACTCGGAATAGACGCGGTAGCGCATCAGAACGCACGCCCCTTCAGAAAATCGTCCGGCTCAACACTCTGCCAGGAAGGCGCGCCCCCCGAACGCGAGAATAACACGGCCGTTTGACGGTGAGTCAGCTGTCTGCCGTTAAGCCACGCGGGGATGTCGAGTTCGAATATCTCGATGTGGTGTTTATTTCTGACCTCGCGCCAACTCGTAAATACGTAATCCGGGAGATAGCGCCGTACGAGCGGCTCGTCCCGCCAGAATGCGGACTTGGCTTCGTCCCATTCCGCGCCATCCCAGGGGAGAAACTCCGGCCGTCCGGCGTCGCGGTCGCTGCCGAGGGTGTCGAATTTGAGGAACTGGCGGCAGATAGCGTTCTGTTCGGGGATGATATCGCGGCAGAAGCCGTCAAGGTGGCGGGCGAGGCTCTTGCCTCCGGGAGCTATCATATGTAAATCGTGCTTTTCCCAGTAGCCGGCAATTTCCTCATAGAGGGCGAAGGCGTCGCCGCCGGCGCAGGCAATCAGCCAGTCGAGGGTGGCGGGGAAGCGTCCGCTGTTGTAAAGCATATTGAACATCTCTTCGAAAATCTTCAACTTGCGGATTTCGCCGTAGGAAATGTAGTTGTTGGCCAGTACCTCGTAAGGGGCGTCGTCAGTGTAGACATAGCCGTGGTCGACAGCCGTCCGCCGTATGCCCGAGCCTCTGAGGAGTTTAAGGAAGCCGAGCTGCAGCATGTGAGGCCTGAGGGCGTAGACATCATTGAACGACTGGCCGAATCGCCGGTAGTTTTCGTGGGGGAGGCCGACGATGAGATCGAGATGGAGATGGATATTGCCTGCGTCACGCAGCGCTCCGACGTTGGCCACGATCCGTGGCCAGTCGTTGTGACGCCTGATTTCAGTCAATGTGGTTTCATTTGTTGTTTGGACGCCGATCTCGAGCTGGAAGCGATCCGGCGGCGCAGCCTTAAGCAAGGCCAGTACTTCGTCGTCTAGTAAGTCAGCGGCGATCTCAAGGTGGAAGTTGGTATCCGTGTCCTGGGCGGCGAGGAACTCGATGATCGGCAGGTAATGATCGCGACGGGTGTTGAAGGTGCGGTCGACGAATTTGACCTGTTTAACCCGGTGGGCGATGAAAAAGGCGAGTTCCTCCAGCACCCTTGGGACGGGCAGAAAGCGGACTCCCGCGGTGGCGCTTGAGAGGCAGTACTGGCAGGAAAACGGGCAGCCGCGGGAGGATTCGTAGTAGATGATCCTGCCCTGCAGTCCGGCCAGGTCTGCTTCCTCATAGGCAAACGGAACAGCTGCCAGGTCGCCAACCACCCGCGGACTGCCAGCGATAATCGCCCCGCCGCGGCGGTACGTCAGCCCGTCAATACCCTCGGGCAACCTGCCTGCCCCAAGGTGGGCGAGCAGCGAGGCCAGCGTCTCCTCTCCTTCACCCTGCACTATGTAATCGACGGCAGAATTCTCTGCCATCACTCTTTCCGGGTCGTAGGAAACCTCCGGGCCGCCGAGAACGATGGCAGTCGCCGGCAGCACCTTTCTCACCAGACGGGCAAGCGCCAGTGTCGCCTCTATGTTCCAAATATAACAGGCCAGACCAAGCACGTCGGGTCGGGTCCGGTAAATGTCGCCGAGGACGGCGAGCATTTCGTTGTTGATAGTATACTCCCGTATGGCAATATCGGGACTGACCTGCCGGCAGTACTTCCGGAGGCTGTAAAGGGCCAGCGCGGAGTGGACGTATTTGGCGTTCAGTGCCGCCAGCAAAACTTGCACACAGCATCACCCGAAAGTATTATTCCCCCCCGGGCCTGCCTATCCCTGCTCCGCGCCAGGGCTGGCCGGCAATTCACCGCCCAACCCCGCTCAGCATAATATAAGAGAGGCATATGGGGAAGGAGAGTGGATTTATGCGCATAATCATAGACGGACAACGGATGCCGGTCCAAACCCGCGCTTCCAAGGATATCCTCTCGATGCTCAAGAGTATGTCCAAAATGCTCGGCTGGGGCATTTTCTATGACGCCGCCAAGGAGGTCGTGTACATCAATTCGAAAAGTTCCAGCCCGCCGACGCCTGTCCCAGACCGCCAGACTGCGGCAGAACCCATCGAAAGCACCCGGCTGCTCGGCAAAACCATCTGCATCGATCCCGGCCACGGAGGCAGCGACCCCGGCGCCGTCGGCCCTACCGGCACTATGGAAAAGGACAACACCCTGGCAATCAGCCTTCTGCTCCGCGACCGGCTGGAAAAAAACGGGTCGGTGGTGGTAATCACAAGAGAAACCGACAAGGACGTTTCTTACCCGGATTCTTCGGCCGATGATGAACTTGGGGCGCGTGTCGATATCGCCAACGAAGCGGCCGCCGATATCTTCGTCAGCATCCATAACGACGCGTTTACAAGTCCCTCTGCGGCCGGCACGACCACTTTCCATTACGGCGACACCGACTCCGTCCGGTTGGCTGGCCACGTGCAGAAGTGCCTTGTCGACGAGCTTGGCACTCGCGATCGCGGCAGCCGCTTTGCAAGTTTCTACGTCATCCGCTACACCGATATGCCGGCCATTCTTGTGGAAGTCGCCTTCATCTCCAATCCTGAGGAGGAAGTGCTACTGGCAAGCGTCGACGGCCGATACAAGGCTGCCGAAAGTATCTTCCAGGGGATCGTCAAATACTTCAAGGTATAGCTTCGGCAGGCGATTTCCGGCTGAAGCAACGGTGTTCCGGATCTGCGGCCTGCTCTGTCTGCGAGCGCGCCGCAGATAGACATTTTAGGGGCTTTTACGGTATAAAAGGCACAAATTTCCGGGAATGATAAACAGGAAGTTTGCCCCACTTCTGCTAATATATAAAGTAAGAATAAAAGCAGAAGGGGTTTAGGAGTGAGAATAATAGCAATGGCGACGATTGTTCCGTTTTTCCTCGGCACTATGCTGCTGGGCAGCGCAGCCGCCGAATCCGGTCCTACGACTGGAAGCAAAGTGCCCGACCGCAGCGAAATCCCCGCCGAATTCAAATGGCGGCTCACCGACATTTACGCCGACGAGGCCGCCTGGCAGGCTGACTTCGAAAAACTGAAGGCTCAACTGCCGAGTATCGCCCAGTTCCGCGGCAAACTCGGCAACACCGGCAAGGATCTAGCTGCCTGCCTGAAGCTGCGTGATGAGATAGGCGTTATCGGCGGCAAGCTGTACGCCTTTGCCCGCATGCACCGGGACGAAAATACCGCCGACGCCAAATACCAGGGGCTGACGGGCAAGGTCGAAACGCTGCTGGCAGAGGCCGGGGCGGCAACCGCCTATATCGAACCCGAGATTCTGAACATCCCCGAGGCCAAACTGGCCGAGTTCCGCAAGCAGGAGCAGGGGCTCAAAGACTACTCCTTCTATTTCGATAATTTGCTGCGCCAGAAGAAGCACGTCCTGTCCCCCGCTGAAGAGGAAATCCTCTCGCGTTCGGCCGAGGCTACCTCGGCGGCGGAAAACGCCTTCAACATGCTCGCCCATGCCGATATGCGCTTCCCTGAAGTAACGGATGAAGACGGCAATAAAGTACAGCTAAGCGAAGGACGTTACCGCTCCTTCATAATGTCCCCGGACCGAAAAGTGCGAGAAGAAGCCTTCAAGGGACTGTTCAGTACTTACAACCAGTACCGCAACACCTTCGCCGCCACCCTCGGCGGCAACGTGAAGAAGAATGTGTTCTACTCCAAAACCAGGAAATACAAGACAACCCTCGAGTCATCCCTGGAAGGCGACAACGTACCGCAGGCGGTCTACGACAATCTCATCGCCACTGTTCACGTCAACCTGGGGCCGCTCCATCGTTATGTGGCATTGAAGAAAAAAGCGCTGGGCGTCGACGAGATGCACATGTACGACCTTTATACGCCGCTGGTGCGCGATGTGAAACTTACCTACGAATACGACGACGCACTGAAAGTCATCAAGGAATCGCTCGCCCCGCTCGGCCCCGAGTACGCGGGTATCCTCGACAAGAGCTTCACCTCGGGCTGGATGGACGTATACGAAAACAGAGGCAAGCAAACCGGTGCCTATTCATGGGGCGTATACGGCGCCCATCCGTTCGTACTCCTCAACTACCACAGCCGCTATGACGACGTTTCCACCATCGCTCACGAACTCGGCCACGCCATCCACAGCTACTACAGCCACAAAAGTCAGCCATACGCCACCTCCCATTATACTACCTTCACCGCCGAAGTAGCCTCAACGACCAACGAAATCCTCCTCATCGACCATATGCTGAAGACGACCTCCGACAAGCGCGTGCGCCTATACCTCATCAACCAGTACCTTGAGGCGGTAAGGGCGACGGTCTACCGACAGACGATGTTCGCCGAATTCGAAAAACTCATCTACGCGAAAGCCGAAGAAGGCGAAACGCTGACCGCCGACCTCCTGGACGATATGTGGCAGGAACTGAATACTAAATATTACGGCCCCGGCATCGTGGTCGACAAGGAAATCAACATCGAGTGGGCGCGTATCCCGCACTTTTACTGGCACTTCTATGTGTACCAGTATGTGACCGGTTACGCAGCCGCCACCGCCCTCGCCGATCAGATCCAGAAAGAAGGGCAACCTGCCCAGGAGCGCTACATCAATTTCCTCAAGAGCGGCGGCAGCGACTACTCCATCGAGATCCTCAAACGGGCCGGGGTCGACATGTCCACCCCTAAACCCGTCGAGGTAACGCTGCAAAAGTTTTCTTCGCTACTGGATGAACTTGAGAAAATCCTCAGCGAATCTTGACATATCTGTTAACTAATGGTTATTATATAGTAAGCTAGACAAATTGCCCCGGTCCGAATTCGCAGGTTAGTCTTACCAACCGACTGGCATTTGTTTTAGTGATATCATTAAGGAGGTTGGTTAAGAGTAATGTACGAAGACAGGACTCTCACTTGCAAGGAGTGCGGCGCCGAATTTGCCTTTACCGCCGCCGAGCAAGCTTTCTACGCCGAAAAAGGGTTCCAGAACGATCCGTCCCGCTGCCCGGCCTGCCGCGCTGCCCGCAAACAGAGCCGCAACGACCGTCCGGCCCGGGAAATGTTCACCGTAACCTGCAGCGGTTGCGGCATCGAGACCCAGGTTCCCTTCAACCCCACCGCCGGCCGTCCGGTATACTGCCGCGACTGCTTCCAGGCCAGCAAACGCTCCTACTAAAAACTGCCAAGACCCTAGCCTCGGCTGGGGTCTTTTTTTTGCCTCCTCGCCCGCAAACACGAAAGCATGATCGCCGCCAGGGAAACAAAGGGCTCGTGTGGAATAACGTATAGGCACCCCGCCGGTCCCACCCGGGAACGGCACAAATAACGCGTTCGCGCGTATTATGAGGATGACCCGATGGTTAAGCCGGTTTCCTTCCGCGCAGCCCTGGCCGCCACAGTTCGGCCGCTGGTGGGCGCTCACCGCGGGGCAAGTGCTGATTACCCCGAGAATACGCCGGCCTCCTTCTCCGCCGCCGCTGCCCAGGGTGCGGATTTTGGGGAACTTGACGTGCGCCTGTCGGCCGACGGAGTGCCGATGGTCGTCCACGACGCCGCCATCGACCGAACTACCCGCGGCCACGGCCTGGTCCGCAAGCTCACGGCGACGATGCTCGAGGGGTACGGTGTCCCGGCTCTGGCCACCGTCCTGGGGCTGGGCGCCGGCCGAACTTACTTCAACGTCGAACTCAAAACCGATGGCGACTCATCCGAACTGGCCGCAGCGGTTGCTGACGTTATCGCCGCCCTGCGGCTCGAACACCATATCCTCGTCTCCTCTTTCGACCACGACTCCCTGCCGCTTATAAAAGCCGCTTCCCCCGCACTCCTAACCGGCATCCTCTACGAAACCCGCCTGACCGACCCGGTCGGCTATGCGCGAGAACGAGGCGCCGACGCCATCCATCCGTACTTCCGCCTCGCCGGCGGGCGTCTCTGCAACGCCGCCCGCGACGCGGGCCTTATCGTTGTCCCCTGGACGGTGGACCGCACGCTATACCTGCGCTATTTCGCCGCAATCGGGGCGCAGGCAGTGATCACAAACCGGCCGGCGACAGCCGTCGCCTTGTATAAAAACCTGATTACCCGTCATTCTTAGCCGGCCTGCCCGGCTATTTTTATTTGCTGCCCGGATGGCGGCGACCCGGTCGTGTAACACTAAACTATCCGACTCTCTAAACAGGGTGGTAAGATGCCTGCGCAGCCTATGCCCGAAGACATTCCGCCGATGCTCGCCAAAGCTGGAACGATGCCGCCCGAGCCCGCCCTGTGGGGCTTCGAGATCAAATGGGACGGCATCCGTGCCGTCGCGTATCTCGCCAAAGGCGCTCTGCGCCTGCTGAGCCGCAACAGCAAAGACATAACCGCCCAATATCCCGAACTTGCCGCCCTGGCTGCATCACTGCCCGACAGCCGCCTCGTCCTCGACGGCGAAATAGTCGCCCTCGGTCCGGACGGGCGCCCCTCCTTTTCCCACCTTCAGCATCGCATGGGGCTCAGCTCTCCGCGCACGATCGCCAAAGTGGGTGGCGAAATACCGGCCACCTATATCATTTTCGACATCCTTTACCACGGCGGTCGCCTGCTCGTCGATCTCCCTTATCACGAGCGGCGCCGCATCCTGGAAGAGCTGGCGCCGTCAGGGCCTGCCTGGCAGACACCGGTCCACAATAAGGGTGAAGGCCCCGCGATGCTGGCCGCCAGCCGGGAAGTCGGGCTTGAGGGGATAATCGCCAAACGGCTCGACAGCAAATACGAGGCCGGCAAACGCAGCGGCAACTGGCTGAAAATCAAGAACCAGCGCCGCCAGGAACTCGTCATCGCCGGCTGGGTGCCGGGCAGGGGTAAACGTCAGGGGACCATCGGCGCCCTGCTGGTCGGCTACTGGGACCGGCCGCATTCCGAATCCGGCTCATCCAGCCCCCGTCTCATGTACGCCGGCAAGGTCGGCACCGGCTTCACCGTCCGTGCACTGGCCGATCTCACCGCCAAGCTTGCTACGCTCCGCCGCGATGCCAGCCCCTTCGCCATCAAACCGCCAGTAGCTGATGCCGTTTTTGTAGTCCCGCTGCTGGTCGGCGAATTCGAGTTCACCGAATGGACTCCGCACAATACTCTGCGCCACCCGTCCTTCAAAGGGTTGCGCCACGACAAGGATGCCGCCGAGGTCGTCCGGGAACCGTCTCCATGAGAGGAGGGATAGTATGCAGCGACCGATCTGGAGCGGAGCGATAAGCTTCGGGCTGGTCAATGTGCCGGTTAAATTGTATAATGCAGTCAGAAAGAGGACGGTCAGCTTTCATCAGCTGCGCGCCAAGGACGGCTGCCGTATCCGTCTGAAAAAAGTATGCCCCGCCGACGGAGCCGAGGTACCCGCCGAAAATATCGTCAAGGGCTATGAGATATCCCCCGACCGCTATGTGACCGTGTCGGCCGAGGAACTGCAGACTCTTTACCCGCAGGCTAACCGCAGCATCGAGATCGAGGATTTCGTACTGCTGGAGGAAATCGACCCGCTGTATTTCGAACAGTCATACTACCTGCTCCCCGACAAAGGAGCGGCCAAATCCTACAAATTGCTGATGACGGCAATGCGCGACACTGGCCGGGTGGCCGTGGCACGCTTCGTGCTCCGCAACAAGGAATACCTCGCCGCCCTCAGGCCGGCCGGACTGGCTTTGAGTCTGGCGACGATGCATTTCGCCGACGAGGTCATTCCCCAGGAAGAACTCGAGGGTCTGCCGGGAGAGGAAACGGCTCCCACCGACCGGGAGCTGGCGATGGCCGGCCAGCTCATCGAATCGCTGACCGCCAAATTCGACCCGAATAAATACCGCAACGAGTATTACCGGCGGGTCATGGACCTCATCGAGCGCAAGGCCGAAGGCCAGAAAATCGTCGCCCGGCCGGCGGCCGAGGAAGGGGCGAAGGTCATCGACCTGATGGCGGCCCTGGAAGCCAGCCTCGCTGCCGTGAAGAAGAAACCGCCGGTGAAGGAGAGGAGGAAGAGGGCAAGTGCCCGCTAAGACGTTCGTCAGGATCGCCGACCAGGAACTGGCGCTGTCCAATCTGGACAAAATCTTTTACCCTGCTACCGGGTTCACCAAGGGGCAAATGATCGATTATTATACCCGCATCGCTCCCGCCCTCCTGCCCCACCTTGCCGGACGCCCGGTGACGCTCAAACGTTACCCCGACGGGGCTTCCGACGACTTCTTCTACCAGAAGGAATGTCCCTCCCACCGGCCCGACTGGGTGCCGACCGCGCCTGTGTGGAGCGAGAGCAACAGCCGCAACATAAACTTCTGCCTGCTGGCCGATACTCCCGCCCTGGTTTGGGCGGCAAACCTGGCGGCGCTCGAACTGCATACCTCTCTGTCGCTCGCCGTCGCGGTGGCCACGCCGACGATGATGGTCTTCGACCTCGACCCGGGGCCGCCGGCGACCGTCGTCGACTGCACCCGGGTGGCGCTGTGGCTTAAAGAGGTCTTCGACCACTATGGACTTGTATCCCTGCCAAAAACGTCGGGGTCGAAGGGCCTGCAGGTTTACGTCCCCCTTAACACCCCGACCGATTACGACCACACAAAGGCGTTCGCCCGCGCTCTGGCGCAGCTCTTGGAAAAACGGCACCCCGACGAGGTCGTATCGCGGATGACCAAGGCGCTGCGCACAGGCAAGGTGCTGGTGGACTGGAGCCAGAACGACGAGCACAAGACCACGGTGTGCGTGTATTCGCTGCGGGCCCGGCCGAGGCCGACGGTTTCCACGCCTGTGACCTGGGAAGAAGTGTCGGCAGCCTGGGAAAAGCGCGACGCCGCGGCGCTAACCTTCGAGGCCGGCGACGTTCTGAACCGTGTTGAACGGCAGGGAGATCTGTTCGCTCCCGTGCTGGCCTTGAAGCAGCAACTACCTTCCTTATAGTCTGCAACTGCATCTATGCGCAACAAAGACCCGCCGGCACCCCGGCGGGTCTTTCGTATTGCCTCTTATACCTTAGCCTCTCGGCCCGGCCGCAACCACTTCAGCCGGCACATCCTTCCCGAACTTCACGAAATTCCGCGCGAACCGCGCCGCAAGCTCGGCGGCCGCCTTGTCGTACGCCGCCTTGTCAGCCCACGTCTGCCGCGGCTTCAGCACCTCCGCCGGCACCCCCGGGCAGCTCACCGGCACCTGGACGTTGAACACTTCGTCGAGCTCGTAGGCCACCTCCAGCGCGCCCTCGATGGCCGCCGTCACGATCGCCCGCGTATAGGGCAACGACATCCGCTTGCCCACCCCGTACGGTCCCCCCGACCAGCCGGTGTTGATCAGGAACACCCGCGTGCCGTGCGCCGCGATCTTCTCGCCCAATAGCTTGGCGTACGCCAACGG
>JAHDOI010000056.1 GCA_018434945.1 Selenomonadales bacterium | reverse complement strand
CCATTTGGTCTGTGTTTCCGTCCGTTCGCTGATCATATCGGTTCCTCCTCAAAAAAGAATTCCCATGTACTTATTCGCCATGGGAATTCAAAAATCATTTTCCGCTATTTAACTTCTTGGGACTTTTAAAACAACCTGAGAGTGCCTAAGCGGCACTCTTTTTGTATTTGCAGGCAATATCTTAGCTGCCTAATTCCATCACCTGCGGGCCTGCGCCCCTCGGCGCCGACGGATAGGCGAACTGGCAGAAAGCGGGGTTGAAATCTGGCTGGGCCATCCTCTCCAGCAGCAGCCCGGCGACCGAGCCCTCGAAACTGATCAGTTCCTCCTCGGAAAACACCGCGTCCTCCACCACCACAAGCACATAGGGGTCGACCTCGGGCGCGTCGGCGGGCACGCTGTCGCGTTCGAGGGGGATGGCGGGGATTAGCCTCAGCGTGGCCACATATTCGCCCGCGGCGTCCTCCACCAGGGCACGATAAGTATTGAACCATAAAGTGCGGGCAAGTTTGATGCTCCAGCCTGTATTGATATTCTCCACGGCGCACGTCCTCTCCATAATCGATAAATTACACGAACATTATACCATTTTTCCCGCCCCGCGCCCAACATCACAGTTTATTATGGCCCGCACGGGGCCATAATACTAACAAATTGCGGATTGGGCGGAGGTGAAAGCATGGAACTAGTCCGTATCAGTATTTGGCCGATAATCATTGGCTTCATATTTTGTATACTGATAAACCCTGTCGTCGCCGGACCGGGCTTTCTCGTTTGGTCGGCACTGATGTACTACGTCTATAAACGCGGTGCGAGCACCCCGGAGCACTAATATCCGCCTGCACGGCACATTGTTGTGGATAGGTTAACTGCTTTGCGTCGGTTTCCGGCGCGAAGCAGTTGCTGCGATTGATCTGTGTGCGCCTGAAAGATTTTGATTTTTTTTGAATGATTCTGTATTGTCGGCGCTATGGACGCTTTTCCGTTAACTGGCTAGCAAGGTCAGGCAGGAAAACACCGATACGTATCGAAAAACTAATGTGTTATCCACAAATCTACTGAGGAGGGGAAAAAATGAAAAAGACTCTCGCGATCCTGGTTGTCATGATTATGGTTGCCGGGCTGATCGCCGGATGCGGCGGCGGCGACGCCAAGAAGGAGCAGGCGAAACCTGCTGCGCAGAAATTCATCAACATCGCCACCGGCGGCACTGCCGGCACTTACTTCCCGTTGGGCGGCGCCATGGCGGAAATCATCAACAAAAACGTTCCCGGCGCCAACGCCAGCGCCCAGAGTACCGGAGCTTCCGTTGCCAACGTCAACATGCTGAAAGACGGCAAGGTTGACCTGGCTCTCATCCAGAACGACATCGCCTTCTATGCCGTTAACGGCACCGAAATGTTCAAGGACAAGAAAGTCGACAACTTCAAAGGTATCGCCACCCTTTACCCGGAAACCATCCAGATCGTCGCTCTTGAAAAAGCCGGCATCAAATCGATCGCCGACCTTAAAGGCAAACGCGTAGCCGTCGGCGCCCGCGGATCGGGAACCGAGGCCAATGCCCGCCAGATCCTCGAGCAGTACGGCATCACCTATAACGACATCAAAGTCCAGTACCTTTCTTTCGGTGAAGCCGCCAGCGGCCTGAAAGACGGCAACGTCGACGTCGCCTTCGTAACCGCCGGCCACCCCACCGCCGCTATCCAGGATATCGCCGTCCAGAACAAGATCGTCCTCGTTCCCATCGAGGCTGCCAAAGCCGACTCCCTGATCAAGAAATACCCCTTCTACACCAAGGTTCAGATCCCCGCCAACACCTACCAGGGCCAGGCCGCCGCTGCTGACGCCGTTGCCGTCCAGGCCATGCTCGTCGTTGCCGACAAAATGAGCGCCGACGACGTTTATGCCGTCACCAAGGCTATCTACGGCAACCTCGACCGCATTAAAGCCGCCCATGCCGTAGGCGCGAAGATCACCAAGGCGACCGCCCAGAACGGCATGTCCATCAAACTGCACGCCGGCGCTGACAAATTCTTCAAAGAGAAATAAACCTCTCGACGGGTCGACACCAATAGTTAGCGTGCCGGGGATCGGGTCAACCGATTCCCGGCTTTTTCTGGCAGACTGGAGTTGTCAAATGCTTGAGGGCGTCAAAGGCCGGCTAGCCGGCGTCAGAGCGAAAACCTTGCTGGGCATCTCCTGTTTGGTAGTGGGCTTGATAGTCGGCGGCCTGTTTCTGGCGACGCGGCTTTGCCTGTTCATCGAGACAGACCAGGGGAAAGAAGTGACTATCCCCGTCAGCAAGGGAGATACTTTCAGCTTAAAATACACCCATTCAGTACAGAAGACGCCTGTGGCGGAGATCTTTACCGTTGTCGCAGCCGACGAAATGATCCTCGATTCCACAGTCTACCGGACTTACGGGGTCGGGCTTCCATTTCTGCCCGGTGAAGGCCGGTTTGAGCGGCAAGGCGATAACTTCATCCTCACCGGTCTCGGCCGCCGCTTCGCCAAAGTGGCCGTGCATGCGGGATCGGAGGCTGGGCTTGTGCTGGAGGCGGACAACATGGTCGTCCCCCTCTACGCCCTCCATGAGGGAGGGGCGTTCGTGACCATCAGGGTCAAACCCTATTACTACCGTTGGCTCCGTAACCCCTGACCTATTCATCCGTGAAAGGAGGCCACTTAATTGGAGAACAAAACCCTTACCGCCGAAGAAGTTTTGGCAAAATATGACCGGGAGTCTGACACGAGAAACCTCAAAGGCCTGATGGCGAAGATCGTCATGGCCATCGCCATCTGCTTCTCGCTGTTCCAACTGTACACCGCGGTCTTCGGGGTGCTTGACGCCGCACTGCAGCGCGCGATCCACCTCAGTTTCGGCCTCGTTCTCATCTTTCTCCTCTACCCGACCAAGCGCAGCTGGTCGAGAGACAAGGTTCACCCGCTCGATTTCGTGTTGGCGATATTGGGGGGGGCGGCGCCGCTATATATCGTCGTTTTCTACGAGGAACTCGTCGGCCGGGCCGCGATGCCAACAGAACTCGACATCGTCGTAGGCGTAGTCGGCCTATTCGTCGTCATGGAGGGCGCCAGAAGAGCCGTCGGCTGGCCGATGGTCATCGTCGCCACCGGCTTCCTCGTTTACGCGTTCGCCGGCCCCTATATGCCGGACATCCTGGCTCACCGGGGCGTAGGCGTCGGCGAACTTGTCGACCATCTCTTCTACACCACCGAAGGCATCTTCGGCATCCCGCTGGGCGTCTCGTCCACCTTCATCTTCCTCTTTATCCTGTTCGGCTCCTATCTTGAAGCAACCGGCCTCGGCAAATTCTTCATCGATATCGCCAACGCCGTCGCCGGCTGGGCCAGCGGCGGTCCGGCCAAAGTCGCCGTCCTCTCGAGCGGTCTCATGGGCACCGTCTCCGGCAGCTCGGTGGCCAACGTCGTCGGCACCGGCAGCTTCACCATCCCGATGATGAAAAAACTCGGCTACAGGCCCGAATTCGCCGGCGCCGTCGAAGCCACCGCCTCCACCGGCGGGCAGCTTATGCCGCCGGTCATGGGCGCAGCCGCTTTCCTCATGGCCGAATTCATCGGCATCCCCTATATCCAGGTCGTAATGGCCGCCATCATCCCGGCGCTCCTCTACTACAGCGGCGTCTGGATCGGCGTCCATCTCGAAGCCAAGAAACACGGCCTGCAGGGCATCCCCCGCAGCGAACTGCCGAAATTCCAGGAACTCCTCTTTGCGCGCGGCCACCTGGCCATCCCGCTCATCGTCATTGTCTATCTCCTCGTTGTCGGCTATACGCCGATGCGCGCCGCCCTGTGGGCCATCTTGCTCGCCATCGGCGCCTCCTGCCTGCGCAAGTCCACCCGTATCAGCGCCAAAGACGTCATTCTCGGTCTTGAAAAAGGCGCCAAAGCCGTTCTCGGCGTCCTCATCGCCTGCGCCACCGCAGGCATAATCATCGGTGTCGTCACCAAGACCGGCGTCGGCCTCAAGCTCGCGTCTGCGCTGCTTGACCTGGCCGGCGGCAAGCTGCTGCCCGCCATGTTCTTCACCATGATCACCTCGCTCATCCTCGGCATGGGCGTCCCCACCACCGCCAACTATGTCATCACCTCCACCATCGCCGCCCCGGCACTCCTGCAGATGGGCGTGCCCGTACTCGCGGCCCACATGTTCGCCTTCTACTTCGGCATCATCGCCGACGTAACCCCGCCGGTGGCCCTCGCGGCCTTCGCCGGAGCCGGCATCGCCGGCAGCAACCCGATGCGGACGGGCATCAACGCCTCGAAGCTCGCCATCGCCGCCTTCGTCGTGCCATACATCTTCGTGCTGTCGCCGACGCTGCTGATGATCGACGCCACCCCGATGAAAGTGCTGTGGAGCACCTGCACGGCCCTGTTCGGCATGGTCGGCCTGAGCACGGCCATGATCGGCTACTTCCTCGCTCCAGCCAGCATGCCGATAAGGCTGCTCTTCTTCCTCGGCGGCCTGATGCTGATCGATCCCGGTCTCTATACCGACGCTATCGGCGCCAGCGTATTGATCGCGCTGATGTTCTTCCAGTACCTCAAGCGGAAGCGCACAGCCGCCCAAAAGGCCAAAGCCGCCGAATAGCCGCTTTTCACGCACGGCAAGGCACCTACCGTCACTAATAGCGCGTGCGCATAGCCGGGCCAAGTCCCGGCTATGCGTTTTTCCCTGCAGCAATTGCCTGGCGGCGAAGTTTTTTGTATACAATACCCATAATACATCCTCTCGCCGCGGTACTAACCGATTCCCGTATTGTAGGATTTCGACGCTTGGGGAATTTTCTTGTAGTGTTGGCAGGAAATCCCCGTTCGACGGCGAAAAGCTTTAATTACAACCGATAATAGCTTGCAAGCCGCAGCGAAGGTGCTGTACGTAGCCGGGTAGAGATGCCCGGCTATGGGTGTGCTTGGGGCCATGTATACATAGAACCGATGTTTTTTGTATACATTACCCGCCGGAACATCGGCAGTGGTTGCCCGGCGCGGTCGTGCCGGAATATTCCCCGTGGCCGTTGGCACAGGCTATTGGTGAACTCTAGCGGCATCAGGGCCTGAATCCGGCCTAAAATTTCAGGAGGTGTTGACGTGGCACTGGATATCACCCAGAAATACTGCAAGGGTTGCGGCATATGCGTGGCCTTTTGCCCGAAAAAAATCCTCGCCCTCGACGAGAAAGGTAAGATTTATGTAACCGATCCCAACAAATGCATCGCCTGCGGCCAGTGCGAACTGCGCTGTCCGGACTTTGCAATCAAACTGGTGAAACCCGGGAAGGGGGATAGCAATGGCTAAAGCACAACTCATGCAGGGCAACCAGGCCTGCGCCGTAGGAGCGCTGGCGGCCGGCGTAACCTTCTTCGCCGGATACCCCATCACTCCCAGTACCGAAGTCGCCGAAATCCTTGCCGAAATGCTGCCGAAATTCGGCGGCAAATTCATCCAGATGGAAGACGAGATCGCCAGCATGGGCGCCGTCTGCGGCGCGGCTCTCACCGGCGCCAAGGCCATAACCGCCACCAGCGGCCCCGGCTTCTCCCTCAAGCAGGAGCTCATCGGCTACGCCTCCATGGCGGAAATTCCCTGTGTCATCGTCAACGTCCAGCGGCTCGGTCCCAGCACCGGCAAACCCACCTCGCCCGCCCAGGGCGACGTCATGCAGGCCCGCTGGGGCAGCCATGGCGACCGGGGCGTCATCGCCCTCAGCCCCACCTCGGTGCGCGAAACATTCGACATCACCGTCAAAGCCTTCAACTTCGCCGAAAAATTCCGCACCCCCGTAGTCCTGCTCCTCGACGAAGTCGTCGGCCACATGCGCGAGACGGTCGTACTCCCCGAATCCGGCGACGTCGAAGTCATCGACCGCAAACGTCCCTCGGGTCCGCCCGAAGAATATCAGGCCTTCAAGCCTGAGGCCGACGGCGTGGCTCCGATGGCCGATTTCGGCGAAGGCTACTACTATCACGTAACCGGCCTCGTCCACGATTACAAAGGCATGCCCTCCCAGAACAACGCCCTCACCACCGAGCTCATCGACCGCCTGCACACCAAAATCGAGCGGGCCAGGGACGAAATAACCATCTACCACCAAGACTACACCGACGACGCCGACGTCCTCGTCATCGCCTACGGCGGCACCACCCGCGCGGCCATAGCCGCCGTCAAGGAAGCCCGCGCCAAAGGCGTCAAGGCAGGCCTCCTCACCCTTGTCACCATCTGGCCCTTCCCCGGCGAAGTCGTCGCCAAGGTGGCCGCAAAAGCGAAAAAAGTCATCGTGCCCGAGCTAAACTACGGACAGCTCGTCGGCGAGATCGAGCGCTACGTGCCCAGGGAGAAAGTCGTCTCCCTCACCCGCTACGACGGCGAACTCTTCCGGCCGGAAGAAATCCTCAATCTCATCATCACGGCAGGAGGTGGCAAATAATGGCCGGCATCGAAAAATATCTCCGCCAGTCGGCGCTGCCTCATATCTGGTGCCCCGGCTGCGGCAACGGCATCCTGCTAGCCGCTATCTTACGGGCCATCGATAAACTAGGGCTCGACCAGAAGAAAACCGTCGTCGTCTCGGGCATCGGCTGCTCGTCGCGCGCCTCGGGCTACATGAACTTCAACACCGTCCACACAGCCCACGGCCGCGCCCTCACCTTCGCCACCGGCATCAAGCTCGCCAAGCCCGAGCTCAACGTCATCGTCCTCACCGGCGACGGCGACTCCACCGCCATCGGCGGCAACCACTTCATCCACGCCGCCCGCCGCAACGTCGACCTCACCACCGTCATCTTCAACAACAACATCTACGGCATGACCGGCGGCCAGTATTCGCCCCTCACTCCCATGGACGCCAAAGCCACCACCGCCCCCTTCGGCCACATCGAGCGGTCCTTCGACATCGCCGCCTTGGCCATCGCCGCCGGCGCCACCTATGTCGCCCGCGGCACCGCCTTCCACGCCCAGCTCCTCACCGACCTGGTCGTCAAAGGCATCGAAAACAAAGGCTTCTCCGTCATCGACGCCATCACCCAGTGCCCCATCTCCTACGGCCGCAAAAACAAAATGGGCAGCGCCGCCGACATGCTCGCGTGGCAGCGCGACAAAGCCGTCATGGTTCAGGCCGTGTCCAAAATGAAGCCCGAAGACCTCGAAGGCAAATTCGTCATCGGCGAACTGTACCGCTCGGTAGCCCCCGAATACACCGCCGAGTACGACAAACTCATTGCCCGCGTATCCAAGAAGGGGGGCAAATAAGATGATAACGTACATTAGCCTCACCGGAACTGGCGGGCAAGGGATAATCCTCGCCGGCATCATCCTCGCCGAAGCGGCCATCCTCGAAGGCAAGCAGGCCATCCAGACCCAGTCCTACGGACCGGAAGCCCGCGGCGGGGCCAGCAAGGCCGAAGTCATAATCTCCGACGAGGCCATCGACTACCCCAAAATCGTCACCGCCGACATCCTGCTCGCCATGAGCCAGGAAGCCTGCACCAAATACGCCGGCGTTCTCAAGAAGGGCGGCAAAATGATCGTCGACGCCACCAACGTCTACGACATCCCGGCGATCGACGCCGACATCCTGTCCGCGGACATCACAAAAGCCGCCCGCGAGCAGCTCAAAAAAGACATGTTCGCCAACATCGTCGCCCTCGGCGTCCTCGTCGGCAGCACCGGTATCGTAAGCCGCAAAGCCGTCGTCGAAGCCGTCCTCGCCCGCGTGCCCAAAGGCACCGAAGAGGTAAACACCAAGGCCCTCGAAATCGGTTTCAGCCTGGGCGAAAAGAAATAGAGAGAATTGATATGGCGACGAAAGCCTCCCAACCTTGGGAGGCTTTCGTCTTTGCTGGTAGCTTTTTTGAGGACGCCCATAAGCGCCCATCTGCGTTGTTGGTCCTCGGCTTTCATCCTCAGCGTACGTCCGTGTACGCTTCCGGTGTCAGCCTCCGGTCCGCCTTGCATCTGGGCACTTCTGAACGGCCTTTGCGAATAGTGGGACGATAGGGGAGAGAGACGGCGGAGAAGGACTTTTTGGATTAACGGAAAAATATAGCTACAAAGAATAAATCCTGGGGTGATTTTGGGTGATTTATGTCATTGGGTTAATGGTGGCTGGCGGTACGATTGGCCTTGTAATAGGAGCATTGATTGGTACATCAACATTGCCGGATAATCCAACAGGAGTCTCATCACTAATTTATAAAGATAGCTGGCTGCTAGCCGGTATCGTTGCTGGGCTCTTTGCGGCAGGTTTCACTTGGATGATTGACGGAATAAAGAATCGCCCTAGATTGCAAGTATATAAACATGAGCTCGCACAGAATTGGTTTTTCCCTATATGCTCTGCGGATAAGGTACTAGATCATTATACAGCCCCCTATCGTTTAGTAATTGAGATAGGCTTAGAAAATTTATCGGAACGTCCAATAGCTATAAGGGAATTTCGTCTAGAAATTCCCGGATACAAGACTTTATTATCACGAAGTCATCAAGAGGCAATTGAACAATATACCTATTGTAAGACAAAAGAAGATGCGGAGATTAAGTACCTTGAGACTTCGGATAACGGTGACACAATTATTTCTATCACACAAGATACGGTAATAAAAAGTTCGCAAATTGAAGTAAAGAAATCCCATTTAAGACCTGTTTTTATACTTGAACCATATACTGCGAAAGAGGGGTTCGTGTTTTTTCCGATGTGCCCTGAAATACAAGAAGATGAAATAGAGAGTATATTAAAAGTAATAACAACTCGTGGCGTCATGTCGGATACAGTCAGAGTAAAAAAAGGGTATCGTTTCAGAAATATAATGGAACTTTCGGAAGCTTTTGAGCCAATTGAGTAAAACAGTACGCAACTTCCGTTCAGCGGGGGCGGCTTTGGGTGAAGCCACGGTTAGCGAGGACGGCGGCCGCTACTTGGCGAGAGAGCCGGTAACGACACCGCGCGAGCCGCCATGGATGGCGGCGAGAACCGACACTCGGACATGGACGTCCGTGTGGCGGTGGCGCGGTGCCGTCGGCGACGAGCCTAGACCAGCTATGAAAAGTCAAGTACCAGGAACTAAGGATGAAGAGAAAATACGGTGTTGTCCCTGAGCATGGCATGGACGATATTGGTTAACTTTCTGGCGACTGCCCCAGTGGCGGTGTG
>JAHDOI010000001.1 GCA_018434945.1 Selenomonadales bacterium | reverse complement strand
GTAGGCCACGAACTCGGCCCCGCCCTGCTTCGAAAGGGTCAGGGTGATAGCCGCCGTCAGCGACGTCTTGCCATGGTCGACGTGACCGATGGTGCCAATGTTAACGTGCGGTTTGGTCCTCTCAAACTTCTTCTTTGCCATTTCACTAAACCTCCTAATGATGCTTTTTAAAAACCTGGCTTATTCTGGGCCGACTGGCCCGTTGAAATCTAACTTGCCATAAATCCGGCCGGCGGACGGGCCGCCGTCCGGATACTACGCGCCTTTGACCTTGGCGACGATCGCCTCGGAAATGCTCTTCGGCACATCCTCGTAATGATCGAACTCCATCGAGTACACGCCGCGCCCCTGGGTCCGCGAACGGAGGTCGGTGGCATAGCCGAACATCTCGGCCAGCGGCACGAAAGACCTGATAACCTGGGCCCCGGCGCGGGACTCCATCCCCTCGATACGGCCGCGGCGGGAGTTGAGGTCGCCGATAACGTCGCCCATATACTCCTCCGGAACCGTAACCTCGACCTTCATATAAGGCTCGAGCAGGGTGGGATCCGCCTTGGCGGCGCCGGCTTTGAAGCCCATGGAACCGGCGATCTTGAAAGCCATCTCCGACGAGTCGACATCGTGGTACGAACCGTCGTAAACCGTGACCTTCACGTCCACCATCGGATAACCGGCGAGAACGCCGCTCTCCATCGCCTCTTTGACGCCCGCCTCGATGGGGTTGATGTACTCCTTGGGGATAACGCCGCCGACGATCTTGTTCTCGAACTCGAAGCCGGCACCCGGCTCCTGAGGCGTCAGCTCCAGCCAGCAATGGCCGTACTGGCCGCGGCCGCCGGACTGGCGGACGAACTTGCCCTCCGCCTTGACGGTCTTCCTGATCGTCTCGCGGTAAGCAACCTGAGGCTTGCCCACCGTGCAATCCACCTTGAACTCCCGCAGCATGCGGTCGACGATGATCTCCAGGTGCAGTTCGCCCATACCCTCGATGATCGTCTGCCCCGTCTCCGGATCGGTATGCATCCGGAAAGTGGGGTCCTCTTCCGCCAGGCGGACGAGCGCCACGCCCATCTTATCCTGGTCGGCCTTCGTCTTCGGTTCCACCGCCACCGAAATAACCGGCTCGGGGAAAACCATCGACTCGAGGATTATCGGGTGCTTATCGTCGCACAGCGTATCGCCGGTGGTGGTATCCTTGAAACCGACCGCGGCGGCGATATCGCCGGTATAAACAACCTCGATCTCCTCGCGGTGGTTGGCGTGCATCTGGAGAATCCGGCCGACCCGTTCCTTCTTGCCTTTGGTCGAATTGAAAACATACGATCCGGATTCCAGCTTGCCGGAATAAACGCGGAAGAAAGTCAGCTTGCCGACATAAGGGTCGGCCATAATCTTGAAAGCCAGAGCCGAAAAAGGCTTGTCGTCGCCGGCCGGGCGCTCGTCCTCCGCGCCGCTGTCGGGGTTGACCCCCTTGATGGCGGGAATATCGGTCGGAGCCGGCATGAAATCGACGACCGCGTCGAGCAGGGGCTGAACGCCCTTGTTCTTATATGACGAACCGCAGAGCACGGGCGTCATCTTGCAGGCGATCGTCGCCTTGCGGATGCCTTCCCTGATCTCCTCAGCCGTCAGCTCTTCGCCTTCGAGATACTTCATCATAAGCTCGTCGTCGCTCTCGGCGACGGCGTCCAACAGGTTCAGGCGGAACAGCTCTGCCTGCTCCCTGCTGTCTTCGGGAATCTCGGTCGCCTCGCTCACCTTGCCGAGATCGTCGGTATAGACGATCGCCTTCATCTCGATGAGATCGATGATACCCCGATAGGTATCCTCAAACCCGATCGGCAACTGGATAGGAACCGCGTTAGCGCCGAGCCGGCTTTTCATCATATCGACGACCCGGTAGAAATCGGCGCCGATGATATCCATTTTGTTCACGTACGCCATGCGGGGAACGCCGTATTTATCGGCCTGCCGCCAAACCGTCTCGGACTGGGGTTCGACCCCGCCCTTCGCGCAGAAAACGGCAACCGAGCCGTCAAGCACCCTCAGCGAACGCTCCACCTCAACGGTAAAGTCCACGTGTCCTGGTGTGTCGATGATGTTTATACGATGCCCGTTCCACTGGCACGTCGTAGCTGCGGAGGTAATGGTAATGCCCCTCTCTTGCTCCTGCACCATCCAGTCCATCGTAGCCGCGCCACCATGCACTTCACCGATCTTGTGAACCCTGCCTGTATAGAATAAGATGCGTTCAGTTGTAGTAGTCTTGCCGGCGTCGATATGAGCCATGATGCCGATGTTCCGCGTCTTATCGAGTGGAAACTTTCTGGCCACCATTATCACTCCTTACTCGGACCACAAGCCCGGGATTACCACCGGTAATGGGCAAAAGCCTTGTTGGCCTCAGCCATCTTATGGGTATCTTCTCTTTTCTTAACCGAAGCGCCGGCGTTGTTGGCCGCATCCATCAATTCGGCGGCCAGCCGCTCGTGCATGGTCTTCTCGCCGCGGGCGCGGGAGTAATTGACCAGCCAGCGGATACCCAGCGAAAGGCGGCGGTCGGCGCGAACCTCGACCGGAACCTGGTAGTTGGCGCCGCCGACCCGGCGGGCCCGCACTTCCAGAACCGGCATAACATTCTTCAGAGCCGTCTCGAACACTTCGAGAGGATCTTTACCGGTCTTCGACCGGATAATATCGAACGCATCGTAAACGATGCCCTCAGCTACGCCTTTTTTGCCCTTCATCATGATCTTGTTGATGAACCTGGTGACAAGCTTTGAGTTGTACACCGGATCCGGCAGCACGTCACGCTTGGGCACAGGACCCTTTCTTGGCATCTTAACCCTCCTTCAACAGAGAACTTGCTTGCGAAAAACTACTTCTTGGGGCGTTTGGCGCCGTATTTCGACCGGCCCTGGCCGCGCTTTGCAACACCGGCGGTATCGAGCGCACCGCGGATGATGTGATAACGCACGCCCGGCAGGTCCTTGACACGGCCGCCTCGGATAAGGACCACCGAGTGCTCCTGAAGGTTATGGCCGATGCCCGGAATATAGGCGGTCACCTCGATACTGTTGGTAAGACGCACCCTGGCGACCTTACGCAGCGCGGAATTAGGCTTCTTCGGAGTGGTCGTGTATACCCTCGTGCAAACCCCGCGTTTCTGGGGGCATTCCTTCAAAGCGGGCGCAGTGGACTTTCTCTCCAGCTCTTCTCTGCCTTTGCGTACCAATTGACTGATTGTCGGCATAAATACACCTCCTTCCCTAAAATGAGTTGTAAATTAATTTTGCCCCTTGCGGCTTTTGCAAGGGGCAAAACGGTTAACACCTGTCCCTTACTAAACCTTAATTACGGCGACAGCCGCCGCACCGACCTCGATGCCGCAGGCCTTGCCGAGCTCCGTCATGCTTGGCGCCATTTCCACCTTCACGCCGGCGCGGGCGCATGCCTCGCGGAGCGGCGCGGTGACCCGGATATCGGCGTCCTCGGCCAAAAAGACCAGGCTGGCCTGGCCCTTCTCAACCGCTTTCGCCGCCTGCTTGGCACCGACGACTTTTTTGGCGTCTTTCAAAGTGCCGATGGGCATGGACGGTCACTCCTCAGCAGCAAACTGATAGGGTAAAAAAGCCAATAACGCCATGGACACTCTAATATAGTATCACCACAGCCCTGCGGTGTCAAGAGATTTGCTGAGGTCTTGGCAACAATATTATACCCACGCCCCCTAGTGTATCATCCCTATACTTTAGGATTGCCTGAGAAGTCCATCTGCGGCGTTGCTCCTCGGCTGCCATCCTCAGCGTACATCGTGTACGCTTCCGGTGTCAGCCTCCGGTGCGCCTTGCATCTGGAGCTTCTCAGACAATCCCGGCATTACAGGTTACGGGGGGTTACGTTTGACTATTCGGCCTGCGTGGCAGATACCTTGCGCAGCTTGATATTGCGGTAGCGGCTCATGCCGGTGCCGGCCGGCACCAGCTTGCCGATGATGACGTTCTCCTTCAGACCGAGCAGCGGGTCGACCTTGCCCTTGATAGCGGCTTCGGTCAGCACGCGGGTCGTCTCCTGGAAAGAAGCCGCCGACAGGAAGGAATCAGTGGCCAGCGACGCCTTGGTGATGCCCAGCAGCATGGGCCTCGCCACCGACGGTTCGCCGCCCGTCTCGATAACCCCGGCGTTCTCCTCCTCGAAGGTGTTGATATCGATATACTCGCCGGGCAGAAGCTCCGTATCGCCCGGCTCCTCGATCTTCACCTTATGGAGCATCTGGCGGACCATGACCTCGATATGCTTGTCGTTTATCTCGACGCCCTGCGACTTATAAACCTTCTGCACCTCATGCACCAGATAGCGCTGGGTATCGCGCAGACCGCTCACCCTGAGGATATCGTGCGGATTGACCGAGCCCTCGGTAACGCGTTCCCCCGCCTTGACGGGCATGCCGTCCTTGACGATTATTCGCGCGCCGTACGGGATCTGGTACACCCGCTCCTCGCCGACCGTCGGCACCACCGTCACCCGGCGGATGCCCTTGACCTCCTTGATATCGGCCGTGCCGTCCACCTCGGTGATAATCGCCGGGCGCTTCGGCTTGCGGGCCTCGAACAGCTCCTCGACCCGCGGCAGACCCTGCGTGATATCCTCGCCGGCGACGCCGCCGGTGTGGAAAGTACGCATCGTCAGCTGCGTCCCAGGCTCGCCGATCGACTGGGCGGCGATGATGCCCACCGCCTCGCCCACGTCCACCATATGGCCGGTGGCGAGATTGCGGCCGTAGCACTTGATGCACACCCCGTACTGCGATTTGCAGGTAAGCACCGACCGGATCAGCACCTGCTCGCGCACCTTGGCGACCTTGTCGGCCAGTTCCTCGGAGATCTCGTCGTTAAGCTTGACGATAACCTCGCCGGTGGCGGGATCGGTGATCTCCTCGGCCGCGACCCGGCCGACGATGCGATCCTTAAGGGACTCGATCACGCCCGTGCCCTCGGTGATGGCCTCGACCTCGATGCCCTTGATATTATTGTTGCGAACCTTGACCTCGCGCACATCGCCGGAAAGAATCTCCTCGATAAGCTCCTCGGTCAGCGGAGTATCGGCGGCAACAACCTCGTCGCCGGCGTAGTTCCTGACCGGCTCGACAGTGTTCTTGCCCAACATCTCCCGCAGCATCGACTCGCGCAGAGCCTCCCGCAGCCGCTCTTCCGGCTCGCCCAGCTGGATGGTCTCCACGCCGGCGAACTGGCTGACATCCTCCTCGGTCTCGGCCGACACGCCGTACAGCGTCAGGAACGGCACCCCGTGCTCGCCGAAAATCAGCAGGTACTCGTCGTCCAGCGGCGTATCGCGCAACGCGATGATCTGGCCCGTATGCGGGCTGATGACATCCTCGGCCAGCACGCGGCCGAGCAGGGTGTCGCGCAGGAACGCGATCGCGCTGGCGCTCGACTGGGCGAGGCGCGCCTTCTCGCGCACCAGATTTATGCCGATAATATCGCAGTCCTCTTCGCGGACGATGACATCCTGGGCCACGTCCACCAGGCGGCGGGTAAGGTAGCCGGAGTCGGCTGTCCTCAGCGCGGTGTCGGCCAGGCCCTTCCGGGCGCCGTGCGTGGAGATGAAGTACTCCAGAACGGTCAGGCCCTCGCGGAAGTTCGCCTTGATCGGCAGGTCGATGATCCGGCCGGAGGGGTCGGCCATCAGGCCGCGCATCCCGGCCAGCTGACGGATCTGCTGGATATTGCCGCGCGCGCCGGATGTCGCCATCATATACACCGGGTTGAACCGGTCGAGCGAAGTCATCAGCGCCGTCGTCACATCGTCGGTCGCCTTGCCCCACAGATCAATGATCTTCTTATAGCGCTCGTCCTCGGTAATCAAGCCGCGGCGGTACTGCTTATCGATCATATCGACCTGGGTCTCGGTCTTGGCGAGAATATCCTTCTTATCTTCAGGAATCTTTATATCGGAAATGGCGATCGTGATGCCGGCCCGGCACGCGAACGCGAAGCCCAGCTTCTTGACGCCGTCGAGAACGGCGGCCGTCTTACCTGTGCCGTAGCGGCGGTAGCACTCGGCCACCAGCTTGCCCAGCTGCTTCTTATCCATCAGGCTGCCGAGATGCCACTCGCCGTCCTTCTGGAAAAAGATCCTCAGCTCGGGCGGCAGCGCCTCGCTGAAAATGATGCGGCCGACAGTCGTATTGACCAGCCCGTGCCCGGGGAACCGCACCTTGATCTTCGCCTGAAGATCGAGTTCCTTATGGTGATAAGCCAGCTGCGCCTCGTTGGCGTTGGCGAAAATCCGCCCCTCGCCGAGGCCGCCTTCCTTCTCGATCGTCAGGTAATACGACCCGAGGACCATATCCTGAGTCGGGGTGGCCACCGGTTTGCCGTCCTTGGTCGACAGGATATTATGCGCGCTGAGCATCAGCAGGCGCGCCTCGGCCTGGGCCTCGGCCGACAGCGGCACATGGACCGCCATCTGGTCGCCGTCGAAGTCGGCGTTATACGCGGTACACACCAGCGGGTGAATCTTGATCGCCCGGCCCTCGGACAACACAGGCTCGAACGCCTGGATACCGAGGCGGTGAAGCGTCGGCGCACGATTCAAGAGCACCGGATGCTCCTTGATGACCTCCTCGAGGACATCCCACACCTCCGGCCGGACCCTCTCCACCATGCGCTTGGCGCTCTTGATGTTGTGGGCGTGGCCGGCATTCACCAGCTTCTTCATAACGAACGGCTTGAAAAGCTCCAGCGCCATCTCCTTCGGCAGGCCGCACTGGTGCAGCTTCAGCTCGGGACCGACAACGATAACCGAGCGGCCGGAATAATCGACGCGCTTGCCCAGCAGGTTCTGGCGGAAGCGGCCCTGCTTGCCCTTGAGCATATCAGACAGCGACTTCAGCGGGCGGTTGCCCGGCCCCGTCACCGGTCGGCCGCGGCGGCCGTTGTCGATCAGCGCGTCCACCGCCTCCTGCAGCATCCGTTTCTCGTTGCGCACGATGATATCGGGAGCGCCGAGATCCAAAAGCCTTTTCAGGCGGTTGTTGCGGTTTATCACCCGGCGGTACAGATCGTTCAGGTCGGATGTGGCGAAGCGGCCGCCGTCCAGCTGGACCATCGGCCGAAGCTCGGGCGGAATCACCGGCACCACATCGAGAATCATCCACGACGGATCGTTGCCGGATTTTCGGAACGCCTCCACAACCTCCAGGCGGCGAATCGCCCGGACCTTGCGCTGGCCGCTCACCTCGCGGAGCTCCTGGCGGAGCTCGCGGCTGAGCTTCTCAAGATCGAGTTCGTCCAAAAGCTTCTTGATCGCCTCGGCACCCATGCCCACCTTGAAAGCATGGCCGTACTTATCGCGATAATCGCGGTACTCGTTCTCGGTCAACAGCTGCTTCTTCATCAGCGGCGTATCGCCGGGATCGAGCACGATATACGAAGCGAAATAAAGCACCTTCTCCAGAGCGCGGGGCGAAATATCGAGAATAAGCCCCATACGGCTCGGGATGCCTTTGAAATACCAGATATGCGACACCGGCGCGGCCAACTCGATATGGCCCATCCGGTCGCGGCGGACCTTCGAGCGGGTCACCTCCACGCCGCAGCGGTCGCAGACAATACCTTTATAACGGATGCGCTTATACTTGCCGCAGTGACACTCCCAATCCCGGGTCGGCCCGAAGATCTTCTCGCAGAAAAGACCTTCGCGCTCGGGTTTAAGGGTGCGGTAGTTAATCGTCTCCGGCTTCTTGACCTCGCCATGGGACCACGCCCGGATCTGATCGGGCGAAGCCAACCCTATGCGCATGGAATCGAAGTTATTGACATCCAACAAGGGCGTATCGCTCCCTTCACTCTTCAAGCCTAGCTTACCACTGACCGACACCGCCGGCTTCAGCCGGCCTCACGGACACCCGCCTCGCGGTTATTCGCTCTCTTCCCCTTCATCGAGCTCATCCAGATACTCGTGGGGAGAGACCTTTTTCTCCTTCTTGACGGTTGCCGCCTTCTTCGCGCCGGCCTTGCGGAGCGGAGACTCGAAGTCCTCCTCGATCTCGCGCTGACTGACTGACGGCTGCATCTCGCCCAGTTCGGCGATGATGTCCAGTTCCTCCTCGATCGGCTCGATATCGTCGGAAGCCTCCAGCTCGTCGACCATATCGGGCTCGAAATCGGTCGCCTTGCGTTCGTGCGGCAGCACGCGGCTCCCTTCGTCGCCGATGGACAGCTCCAGCTCCTTGGCCGTCTCGTGGATATCTTCGTCCGACTCGCGGATGAGGATCTCCTGGGCGTCCTCCGACAGCACCTTCACATCGAGGCCGATACTCTGAAGCTCCTTGATAAGCACCTTAAACGACTCGGGCACGCCCGGCTCGGGCACATTCTCGCCCTTGACGATCGCCTCGTATGTCTTCACGCGGCCGACGACATCGTCGGACTTCACCGTCAGCAGCTCCTGCAGCGTATAGGCCGCGCCGTACGCCTCCAGCGCCCAGACCTCCATCTCGCCGAAGCGCTGGCCGCCGAACTGCGCCTTGCCGCCCAGCGGCTGCTGGGTGACGAGGGAGTACGGGCCGGTGGAACGGGCGTGGATCTTATCGTCCACAAGGTGAGCCAGCTTCAGCATATACACAAAGCCGACAGTCACATGATTATCGAACGGCTCGCCCGTACGGCCGTCGAACAGCAGCGTCTTGCCGTCGTCAGGCAGGCCGGCCATGTGCAGCGTCTTGAAAACCTCCAGCTCGGTCGCGCCGTCGAAAACGGGCGTCGCCATATGCACCCCGGCCTCGTCGGGCCTGAGATTGCCGTGCCTGTCATAATCATAGCCCACGGCGCGCAGGCGCTCCTCGATGCCCTCATCCATCTTCGCCACCTGCATCCCGAGCGTCGCCGCCGCCCAGCCGAGATGCGTCTCAAGCACCTGGCCGATATTCATACGCGACGGAACCCCCAGCGGATTCAGCACGATCTGGATAGGCGTGCCGTCAGGCAGGAAAGGCATATCCTCCTCAGGCAGAATACGGGACACGACACCCTTGTTGCCGTGACGGCCCGCCATCTTGTCGCCCTCGGAAATCTTCCGCTTCTGGGCGATATACACCCGCACAAGCTGATTGACACCCGGCGGCAGCTCGTCGCCGTTCTCGCGGGTAAACACCTTCACATCGACGATCTTGCCGGCCTCGCCGTGAGGTACCCTCAGCGAAGTATCCCGCACCTCGCGGGCCTTCTCGCCGAATATCGCCCGCAGCAGGCGCTCCTCGGCCGTCAGCTCGGTCTCGCCCTTCGGCGTAACCTTGCCGACCAGGATATCGCCCGGCCGCACCTCGGCGCCCACGCGGATGATGCCGCGGTCGTCCAGATCGCGCAACACCTCTTCGGCCACATTGGGGATATCGCGGGTGATCTCCTCCGGGCCCAGCTTGGTATCGCGCGCGTCGCACTCGTACTCCTCTATATGGATGGAAGTGAAAACATCATCCTTGACCAGCTTCTCGGACAGCAGGATGGCGTCCTCGTAATTGTAGCCCTCCCACGGCATGAACGCCACAAGCACATTGTAGCCCAAAGCCAGCTCGCCGTAATCGGTCGACGGGCCGTCGGCCAGCACCTGGCCCTTCTCCACCCGCTCGCCGTGCCTTACGACCGGCTTCTGGTTCATACAAGTCCCCTGGTTGGAACGGATATACTTCAGCAGCTTGTAGCTATCCAGCCCGCCCTTCTCGGTGCGGACCTGGATATCGTTCGCCGTCACCCTCTCCACAGTGCCGGCATTCTTCGCCAGCACGACGACCCCCGAATCGCGGGCCGCCTTGAACTCCATCCCCGTGCCCACCAGGGGCGCCTGGGTCTTCAGGAGCGGCACGGCCTGACGCTGCATGTTCGCGCCCATCAGCGCGCGGTTGGCGTCGTCGTTCTCCAGGAACGGGATCATCGCCGTCGCGATCGACACGACCTGCTTCGGCGAAACGTCCATATAGTCCACGTTCTCGGCCGGAACAACGAGGATATCGTGCTTGTAACGCACCGAAACGCGCGGCTCCACGAACCAGCCGTCCTCACCCAGCACCTCGTTGGCCTGGGCGATGATCATCTCATCCTCTTCGTCCGCCGTAAGGTACAGCACCTCTTCGGTCACCTTGCGGTTCTCGCGGTCCACCTTGCGGTACGGCGTCTCGATAAAACCAAACTCGTTGATGCGCGCGAACGTCGACAGCGAACCGATAAGACCGATATTCGGACCCTCAGGCGTCTCGATCGGGCACATCCGGCCGTAGTGGGAATGGTGGACGTCGCGGACCTCGAAACCGGCCCGTTCGCGGCTCAGGCCGCCGGGGCCGAGAGCCGACAGGCGGCGCTTGTGGGTCAGCTCGGCCAGCGGGTTGGTCTGATCCATGAACTGCGACAACTGGCTCGACCCGAAGAACTCCTTGATCGCCGCCACGACCGGGCGGATATTGATCAGCGCCTGCGGCGTGATAACATCGATATCCTGGATCGTCATCCGCTCCTTGACCACCCGCTCCATGCGGGACAGGCCGATGCGGAACTGGTTCTGCAGCAGCTCGCCCACCGAACGCAGGCGGCGGTTGCCGAGATGGTCGATATCGTCCACATTGCCGTGGCCATCCATCAGATTAAGCAGATAGCTGACCGCGGCGATAATATCTTCCCTGGTGATCGTCCGGTGGGTATAAGGCAGCGCCGGGTTGGCCAGCACCTTGACAACCGAGCCGTCCTTCTGGCGCAGCTTCACCTCGACAAGCTGCTGGCCTGCCCAGATGCCGCTCTTCTCGATGCGGGCGATAACCTTCTCGTCCACGACCGTGCCGGCCTCGACGATAATCTCGCCGCTCTCCTTGTCGACCAGCGGCGCGTCCAGCATCTTGCCCATAAGGCGGCGGCGCCAGCCGAGCTTCTTCGTCAGCTTATAGCGGCCGACGGCGGCCAGGTCATAGCGTTTGGGATCGAAAAACAGCGTCTCCAGAAGCTGGGTTGCGTTCTCCACCGTCGGCGGCTCGCCGGGACGGAGCCGTTTATAAATCTCGACAAGCGCCTCCTCGCGGGAATCGGTGTTATCCCTCTCCAGCGTCGCGCGGACACGCACATCCTCGCCGAAAAGCTCGAGGATCGAAGCGCCCGACGCCCAGCCCAGGGCGCGGACAAGCACCGTCACCGGCAGCTTGCGCGTCCGGTCCACCCTCACCGACACCACATCGTTGGCGTCCGTCTCCAGTTCCAGCCACGCGCCGCGGTTGGGGATGACGGTCGCGTTATAAAGCTTCTTGCCGCTCGTATCTATAGACTCGCCGTAATAAACGCCGGGTGAACGGACCAGCTGACTGACGATGACCCGCTCCGCCCCGTTGATGATAAAAGTCCCGTTATCGGTCATGAGCGGGAAATCGCCCATGAACACTTCCTGTTCCTTGATCTCTCCCGTCTCGCGGTTGATCAGGCGCACGCTGACGCGGAGCGGCGCCGAGTAAGCAACGTCGCGCTCCTTGCACTCCTCGACCGCGTACTTCGGTTCCCCCAGCGTGAAGTTCTCGAACGACAACACCAGATTGCCGGTGAAATCCTGGATCGGCGAGATATCGTGAAATATCTCCTGCAATCCTTCCTTCAAGAACCAGTTGTAGGAATTCTTCTGAATCTCGATGAGATTGGGCATATCCAGCACTTCGTTGATCTTGGCATAGCTGTACCTCATCCTATTGCCCACGGGAACAGGATTGAACATTAAAGCCTTCACCCCTTAGCCCATTTTCACGGCAACCTACGCAGCAACACATGGCAGGAAACGATAAAATGCGAAAAAGAAGCAAGGTTTATACTGACTTGCATAACCTTGCTCTTTTCAGCTGATGAAAAAATCCATCCTCCACTATATTACTATTTCCTGCCAAATGCTAAACTATACCGGTCGCAGCCGATAAATTTTTCGAAGCAGGAAAATACGTACCGCATTTTAAAATGTTATCATATGGTATTGGCACTGTCAAGTAACAATTACCCAAAAATGAGAAAACTATCCTGGAAAAAATACGGAGGGCATCGTCGATGCCCTCCGTGCGATACCCTCGAATTCTTACTTGATGTCGACGGAAGCGCCGGCTTCGGTAAGCTTGGCTTTCAGAGCCTCGGCATCGGCCTTGGAGATCTTTTCCTTAACAGGCTTGGGAGCGCCGTCGACCAGGTCTTTGGCTTCCTTCAGGCCCAGGCCGGTAACTTCGCGGACAACCTTGATAACGTTGATCTTGGCAGCGCCGGCGTTCGTAAGGATTACGTCGAACTCGGTCTGCTCTTCGGCGGCGGGAGCGGCGGCAGCGGCAGCGGCGGGGGCGGCGGCCATAGCCACGGGGGCGGCGGCGCTAACGCCGAACTTCTCTTCGAGGGCCTTGATAAGCTCGGCCAGCTCGAGAACGGTCATCTTCTCAATAGCTTCCATGATTTGCTCTTTGTTCATTTTGATATACCTCCAATACTTTCTTAAAGTTAATTTTTAAAAACCGGATCACCGCAGACGAACCTTACATGGCTGTCGAACTAAGCGGTGGCTTCCTTCTGCTTGCGGATAGCCTCGAGAGCATACACCAGATTGCTCGGCACGCCGTTAAGCGCCCGGACGAAGCCGGAGATCGGCGCCTGCATCGTACCCAGCAAAGTGGCGATAAGCACTTCGCGCGGCGGCAGGGTGGCCAGCGCCTTGACGCCGCCGGCGTCGATAACCTTGCCTTCCACCAGACCGGCCTTGATCTCCAGCGCCTGCAGCTTGTTCTCCCGGATGAAATCGGAGAGAACCTTGGCGGGAGCCACCGGATCGGTCTCGGACAGCGCGATAGCCGTCGGGCCCTCCAGATACGGATCGAGCCCTTCGATACCGGCATCCTTGGCGGCGAACCGGGTCATGGTATTCTTCACTACCCGATACTCGATGCCAGCCTCGCGCAGCTTGCGGCGCATCTTGGTATCCATCGCCACCGTCAGGCCGCGGTAATTGGTAAGCACCGCGCCCTTGGTAGCGGCCAGCTTATCCTTAAGCTCGCTGACGACCGCCTTCTTCTCGGTCAGGATTGCCTTTTCCTTTTCCAACAAACACACCTCCTCGCTGATAAAACATCCAAACAATAAACTAAAAGGCGACCTCCCGGCGTAAACACCGGAGGTCGCCATGGCAAAGCCCATTAGCGCGGGACTCCGGCCTCGGCAGGCGGGTTTTTCAACCCCGTTACACATCTCTGTACCTGCTGTCTACAGCCAAGGAAACTTTGGCTCTCACCAGGAAAGCCATATTCTTTTACAATCAGCCTCTTAGTTATACTACACTTCAGAGGTTTTGTCTACTCTTTTTTGCTGCCTTGCGCCTTAAGCGGGTTGACCTTCACACCGGGGCCCATCGTCGTCGACAGGGTAATGCCTCTGAGATACTGGCCCTTGGCCGCCGAAGGCTTCACCTTGATCAGCGTATCCAGCAGAGTATAGAAATTGCCGGCCAGCTTGTCGTTATCGAACGAAACCTTGCCGATAGGGGCGTGGATGTTACCCGCCTTATCGGTGCGGTACTCGATCTTACCGGCTTTGATCTCGTTCAGCGCGCGGGTGATATCCAGCGTAACCGTACCCACCTTGGGATTGGGCATCAGGCCCTTGGGGCCGAGGATCTTGCCCAGCTTGCCCACTGTACCCATCATATCGGGGGTGGCCACCGCAACATCAAAATCCGTCCAGCCGCCCTGGATCTTCTCAACCATATCCTCGGCGCCGACAAAATCGGCTCCAGCCGTTTCGGCCTCCTTGGCCTTCTCGCCCTTGGCGAACACCAGCACCCTCTTGGTCTTGCCGGTGCCGTGGGGCAGGACGACCGCGCCGCGGACCTGCTGATCGGCGTGCTTGGGGTCGACCCCCAGCCTCACCGCCACCTCGACAGTCTCGTCGAACTTGGCGCTGGCGGTCTTCTTAACAATCTCCACAGCCTCTTCCGGGTCGTAGAGCTTGTTCTTCTCGATCAGCTTAAAAGCTTCGGCGTATTTTTTACCGTGTTTCGGCATTGGTAAATCCTCCTAATAAATAATGTGGTGATAGCGGAAATTCCTCCCACATCGCCTACGAGCGTTTATTGCCGGCCATCTACTGCGTACCCGCAAGGGGTAGGCCGCAATTCTAAGCGCTAACGCGCTAAGAATTTGCGCACTTGCCGCTGCGGGTGCTTGCTAGCGTACATGCGAGTACGCGGCCGGTCGCTCACGCCATCCATGGCGCTCCCGGCACTAGGCCCATCCGGGGCCGTCGTCGCTGCGCATCCTCGCGGCGCCTTGTATCTGGCCGCCCCTAAACACTCTAAGCCTGTCAATATCGTCGGCTAATCGACGATATCGATGCCCATCGAACGCGCCGTGCCTTCGATCATCCGCATAGCGGCCTCGACGCTGGCGGCGTTCAGGTCTTGCATCTTGGTCTCGGCGATTTCGCGCACCTTGGCCCGCGAAACCTTGGCGACCTTCTTCTTGTTCGGCTCGCCCGACGCCGTCTCGATACCGGCGGCCTTCTTCAGAAGGATCGCGGCCGGGGGCGTCTTGGTGATGAACGTGAACGACCTGTCCTCAAACACGGTAATCTCTACCGGGATGATCAGACCGGCCTGAGCCGCCGTCCTCTCGTTGAACTCCTTAACAAAAGCCATGATATTGACACCGGCTTGACCGAGGGCGGGACCGACGGGCGGCGCCGGGGTAGCTTTACCGGCGGGAACCTGCAGCTTTACAAGCTTGACAACCTTTTTCGCCATGGTTACACCTCCTTACCCTAAAATGTGGTAATGGCGGGCCGGAGCCCTCCCACTATTGAACCGCCGCTAGGCGGCAGTACACCAGCTATAGTTTGTCTATCTGGGTATAGTCCAATTCGACCGGCGTCTCGCGCCCGAACATATTGACAAGCACCTTCAGCTTGCCGCGGTCGGGATAAACGTCGGTGACCGTCGCGGTCCAGTTCTCGAACGCCCCGGAGGTAATGCGGACCACTTCCTGCGGATGCACGTCGATCTTCTTCGCCTTGACCTCATCCATACCCATCGATTTGAGGATGTGCTTGGCCTCGGACTGCGTGAGCGGGATGGGCTTCGAACCGGAGCCCACGAAACCCGTGACGCCGGGGGTATTGCGCACGACATACCATGACCTGTCGTTCACGGTCATCTCAACAAGCACGTACCCGGGAAAGACCTTCTTCTTCGAGATCTTCTTCTTGCCGTCCTTATACTCCACCTCGTCCTCCATCGGAACGAGCACACGGAAAATCTCATTTTCCATGCCCATGGAGTGGACCTTCTTCTCGAGGTTGGCCTTCACCTTGTTCTCATAGCCCGAGTAGGTGTGAATGACATACCACTTCTTATCCGATTCCATCGTATAAGGGCCGCGCAGTGCGGACCCCCACCCCCTTAGCTGCTCTCACTATTTCAGCAGGACCTTCAGCGACTCGGCAAACCCGGTGTCCATCACCCAAATGACCAAGGCGGCGACGACAACAGAAATAAAAACAACCCCCGTGTAGGCGGAGAGTTCTTTCTTATCCGGCCATGACACCTTTTTGAGTTCGGCTTTAACCTCCCGCAAAAAGCGCTTCATGCCGGAGGTCCTTGATTTGATGGCTGTTTCCTGGGCAGTCACTTTCTCACATCCCTCTCAATACTGCCAGACACAATGCAAAAACCGTGTGGCAGGGGCAGTAGGACTTGAACCCACAACCAACGGTTTTGGAGACCGCTACTCTACCAATTGAGCTATGCCCCTACTTATGTTAATGCAGATTAATTATAGATTACTTTGTTTCTTTGTGTAAAGTCGATTTTTTGCAGAACTTGCAGTATTTGTTAAACTCCATACGGTCAGGGTCGTTCTTCTTGTTCTTGTTCGTCTGATAGTTGCGCTGCTTGCACTCCGTACAGGCAACGGTGATCGCCACACGCATCGATTACACCTCACTTGCTAGTCATAAATGTCGCTAATATAGAGTATCACAAGAGTTACGGACATGTCAATAGTCCAGTACACGCAGCCGTGTGTTCGGTCGCCGGGAAACCGTCCAGGCGACGGCACGACGCCTACCGGCAGCCGTCAGGCAAGAAACCAAAGGGCAGGGTCTCCCCTGCCCAATAATTATGCCTAAAATAATGGGCTTTTATTCCCGCCTGATAAACGTCAGCAAATAACCGTCGAGATCGCGGACGGTGAACTGGCGCATCCCGTACTCCGTCGTGAAAATCGGCCTCGTCACCCGGGCTCCCGCGGCCGTCACCCGCCCGTAGTAGTCGTCGATATCGCCGTCCAGCGTCACGTTCAGATCCACGCCCCGGCCCCGCGGCCAGACCGCGGCCTCCATCCCGTACTTCGCCGCGAACCCCGTCGCCGCCTCGAGCATCAGCCGCGCGCCCTCGCGCCCCACGGTGGCGAAAACAGGTTCGGCTGCCGGATAAACGAACTCGCGCGCGAACAGCAGCTTCTGCTCGTAATACTCCACCGCCGCCCGCACATCGTCCACCGCCAGCAGCGGGACGAAAACAGCCACTTTACTCGCTGATCGCGGTTACGACGCCGGCGCCGACAGTGCGGCCGCCCTCGCGGATCGCGAACCTGAGGCCTTCCTCGATCGCGATCGGCGTGATCAGCTCGATCGCCATCTGGATATTGTCGCCAGGCATTACCATCTC
>JAHDOI010000069.1 GCA_018434945.1 Selenomonadales bacterium | reverse complement strand
CCGATCTGAGCATCATGGGGGCTACTAAGCGACTGGCCGAACTTGTCGTCAACAATCTCAGCAAGAACAGCAAGACAAAATTCATCGCCGTGCGGTTCGGGAACGTCCTCGGCAGCCGCGGCAGCGTTATCCCACTGTTCAGGCAACAGATCGCGGCCGGCGGGCCGGTGACCGTCACCCACCCGGATATGACGCGCTATTTCATGACCATCCCGGAGGCGGCACAACTCGTCCTGCAGGCGGGCGCCATCGCCCAGGGAGGCGAAGTGTTCGTCCTCGATATGGGCGAGCCGGTCAAAATAGTCGATCTGGCCCACGACCTCATCGAACTGTCGGGCTTCACCCCCGAAACCGATATCCCAATCGTCTTCACCGGCATCAGGCCAGGGGAAAAACTGTTCGAGGAACTGCTGACCGCCGAAGAGGGCACGCTGGCGAGCAAGCACGAGAAAATCCATGTGGCTAACCTGCGGCCGATAAACAAAGACAAGCTCAGCCGCGGACTGCTAAGACTGAGAACACTTAATGCACAAGAGGACATCATCGACGTCCTGGAGGAACTAGTGCCCTATTACCGGGAGTCGAAAGCCCGCCATGGCGGGAAAACGATAAAAGATACGCAAAGAAAGAAGGAACATGATGACACCGGCGAGTGCTATAAACCAGCAATCCAATGAACAGGCCATCCAACTGAAAGAAAAAATTATCAACCGCACAGCCAAGGTGGGCGTCATCGGTCTCGGCTATGTCGGATTGCCGCTGGCGGTCGAAAAAGGTAAGGTGGGCTTCGAAGTAACCGGCTTTGACCGCAACGCCAAACGGATAGCGCAGGTAAACGCCGGCGAAAACTACATCAAGGACGTCAAGGACGAGGATCTCAAAACCCTTGCCAGCAACGGTAAACTTGTCGCGACCGACGACTTCGCAAGGCTTAACGAAGCCGACGTCATCGTAATATGCGTGCCGACGCCGCTGACCGTCACCCGCGACCCAGATATCTCCTACATCGTCAATGTTACCGAGTACATAGCCAAGTATCTGCGAGACGGGCAGCTCATCACCCTTGAAAGCACCACCTACCCCGGTACCACCGCCGAAGTGATTCTGCCTAAACTGAAGGCTACCGGCCGGCAGGTGGGCGAAGACTTTTTTCTGGCCTTTTCACCCGAGCGGGTCGATCCCGGCAATAAACGCTACACCACCCAGAACACCTCCAAGGTGGTCGGCGGGATCACCCCGGCGTGCCTGGATGTCGCCACCACGTTCTACCGCCAGACGATCGCCCAGGTCGTGCCTGTTTCCTCGACCGCGGTCGCCGAAATGACAAAAGTATTCGAGAACACATACCGGGCGGTAAATATCGCCCTGGTTAACGAGCTGATGCTGCTGTGCGATCGGATGGGTATTGACGTGTGGGAGGTCGTCGAGGCGGCCGGCACCAAACCGTTCGGCATCCAGACCTTTTACCCTGGGCCCGGCGTAGGCGGCCACTGCATCCCGATCGATCCGTTTTATCTGACCTGGAAAGCCAGGGAGTACGATTTCGCGACGCGCTTCATCGAACTTGCGGGAGAAATCAATATCCAGGCGTCATACTACGTTATCGACAAGATCATTCGGGTTCTTAGCGACAACCGCAAATCGCTGACTGGCGCGAAAATCCTTGTCCTGGGCGTTGCCTACAAAAAGGATATCGAAGACTACCGCGAATCGCCGGCCCTTAAAATCATCGACCTGTTGCTCAGGCGTCAGGCGTCGGTGCAGTACCACGATCCGTACGTGCCGGAAGTTGTCGCGCACGAGCCATACAACTGGCGTTTCCGGAGCACAGACCTGACGCCGAAAGTCCTTGAACAGGCGGATTGCGTCGTCATCACGACCGACCACACCAACATCGATTACGACTATGTCACCGCACACGCCAAGCTGATCGTCGACACGAGGAACGCCTGCAAGAAGCTAAAAGCTGAGTACAGGCACAAAATCACCAGGATTTAGGAGTGCAATCATAATGCAATACGGTTTCGGACTTATCGGCTGCGGCCGCATCGCCAATAACCATATTAAAGCGATCACTTCCATGGATAGCGCCCGACTTGCGGCGGTGTGCGACATTGACGATGCCAGGCTCGCCGCGGCCAAGGAACAGTACGGCTGCCAGACCTACAGCGATTATTGCGAAATGCTCAAAAACCCAGGCATCCAAATAGTAAACATCTGCGCCCCCAGCGGCCTGCATGCCAGAATGGCCATCGATGCCATGAACGCTGGCAAACACGTCCTGGTGGAAAAGCCGATGGCCATGTCGCTCAAAGAGGCCGCCGCCATGATAGCCGCGGCTGAAAAAAACGGCGTTAAGCTCGGCGTTGTCCACCAGAACAGATTTAACAAAGCGATTGTAAAGCTGCGCCGGGCACTGGAAGAAGGCCGGTTCGGCAAACTGACCCACGGGGCGCTGACGGTCCGGTGGCACCGGGACAAGAATTATTACGACCAGGCCCCTTGGCGGGGTACCTGGGCCCAGGACGGCGGGTGCCTGATGAATCAATCGATTCACAACATCGACCTGCTGCAATGGATGATGGGGCCGGTGGAGTCGGTGTTTGCATACACCGCCACAAACGCACGCGAAATAGAAGGCGAAGACGCCGCAGTGGCGGTGCTGAAATTCAAGAACGGTGCGTTCGCCACCATCGAAGCTTCCACCACCGTCTATCCGTGCAACCTTGAAGAAACGCTGCACCTCTTCGGGACGACCGGCACGGTCGGTGTCGGCGGCGTGGCAGTCAACAAAATCGAAGCCTGGCGGTTCGAAGGCGTGGACGAAGCCGTCGTGCTCACCGACCAGGACAAGGAACCGCCCAACGTATACGGTTTTGGCCACTACGATATCATCAGAGACTTCACCGACGCGGTCGCAAGCGACCGCCGGCCCGCAGTACCCGGCGAGGAAGGACGCAAGGCCGTGGAAATCATCCTCGCCATCTACCACTCGGTCACATACCGGGAAGAAGTCAAGCTGCCGCTGACGGAAAAATTCACGATCGGGGTGGGGATATGATCAACTATATCGATCCCGAAGCTATCCTGGGTAAAGGTGTATCGATAGGCCACTTCTCGGTTGTCGGCAAAAACGCCCGGATAGGCGACAACGTCATCATCGGCAACAACGTCACCATTTGGGAAGGCACTGTCATCGGCGACGGCGTCCAGATCGGCGACGGCAGCGTCATCGGCAAACAGCCGAAACCGAGCAAAACCAGCACCGTAAAATACGAAGACGCCCAGCCGCCCTTAGTCATCGGCGCCAACACCACCATCGGCGCCAACGCCGTCCTGTATGCCGGCGCCGCTATCGGCGAGAATGCCCTGATCGCCGACCTAGCCTCAGTACGGGAAAACTGCAAGATCGGCAACTTCGTCGTCATCGGCCGCGGCGTGGCGGTGGAAAACAAAACAACCATCGGCGACTACACAAAAATCCAGACAGGCGCTTACATCACCGCCTACATGGACATCGAAGACCATGTCTTCATCGCCCCGATGGTTACCTTTACCAACGACAACTTCATGGGCCGGACGAAAGAACGGTTCAAATCCATCAAAGGCGCCACCGTCAAACGCGGCGCCCGCGTCGGCGGCGGCTCGATAATCCTCCCCGGAGTGGTAATCGGCGAAGAAACCTTCGTCGCCGCCGGAGCGCTGGTTACCAAAAACACGGCGGAGCGGAAGGTCGTTATTGGCCTGCCGGCCAAAGAAGCGCGGGCAGTCCCCGACCGCGAGCTACTGGAAAACCAGGAGGCCAAGAAATGAACGCAGCCCGGGAAATCCCCTTCATAGACCTGAAAACCCAGCAGAAGCGGATCAAAGCGGATCTAGATAAGCGGATCGCAACCGTTCTGGAACACGGCCAGTACATAATGGGACCCGAGGTATTCGAATTAGAAGAGAAACTGGCGGCTTATACGGGAGCAAAACACTGCATATCGGTCGCCAACGGCACCGACGCACTGCTGATCGCCATGATGGCCCTCGGTATCAAAGCCGGCGACGAAGTGATCACCACCCCCTTCACCTTCGCCGCCACCGCGGAAATGATCGCCTTTCTCGGTGCTTCCCCCATTTACGTGGACATCGATCCCCGGACTTACAACATCGACGCGAACCTAATCGAGGCGGCGATCACCCACCGCACGAAAGCCATCATCCCGGTCAGCCTCTATGGCCAATGCGCCGACATGGGCGCCATCAACGCCATTGCCGCCAAACATAACCTGCCAGTCATCGAAGACGCTGCCCAAAGCTTCGGCGCCACCTACAAAGGCCGCAAATCCTGCAATCTCTCCACCATCGCCTGCACCAGTTTCTTCCCCTCCAAACCCCTCGGCTGCTACGGCGACGGCGGAGCCTGCTTCACCAGCGACGACAATCTAGCGAAAAAAATGGCACAAATCCGGCTTCATGGCCAAGACACGCGTTACCATCACGTCAGAATCGGCATGAACAGCCGTCTTGATACTCTCCAGGCAGCAATTCTGCTGGCCAAGCTGGAGATTCTTGAACAAGAGATTAGGAGACGCCAGGCTGTTGCCCAACAGTATAATGAACTCTTGCGTTCCGCAAGTGTTGTCGTGCCTTTAATAGAATCATATAATACTTCGGTTTACGCACAGTACTCTATCCTAATAAACAACCGAGACACAGTCCAGCAAAAACTCAAACAAGCGGGAATCCCAACCGCCGTTCATTATCCTATGACCCTGCATTTGCAGCCAGCCTTCGCCGACCTCAGCAAGGACAAAACTGCATTTCCCATTGCCGAAGACGCTTCACGGCGGATAATTAGCCTGCCAATGCATCCGTACCTGGATGATAATGCGCTTAACAATATTGCTGATTGTGTAACAGAAAATGCCTCATAAACATTGTGCTATAATGAAGGAAAATAGAGAATAAAATAGAATCATGTAAAACGAGTAAAAAAACTACTCGTTTTACATGATTTTTGGGAAGGATTTTGGTAAGAAAAATGCTTGATTCAATTGTGACTTCGAAAACTAGGATTCAGATTCTACTGCGGTTTTTTCTTGATGGCGAAAGAGCCGCCTATCTACGAGAGTTATCGTCGGAATTGGGGGAATCGACAAACGCGGTGCGTGTCGAGCTAAATCGCTTGACAGAAGCTAAAATAATCGAATCCTATACATCAGGCCGATGGAAACTATACCGCGCCAACAAAAATCACCCTTTATTTCCTGACTTGCAAAGCATTGTTAAGAAAACTCTAGGGATAGATAAATTGGCTGAGGAAATAATCTATCGACTGGGAGAGGTAAAGCTGGCTTTTATAACTGGTGATTATGCCCGAGGCATAGATGGGGGGATTATTGACTTGATTATAGTCGGGAATATAAATAAAGAATTTTTAGGTAATCTCGTTAAGAGAACTGAATTGCTAATTAGCGGCAAAAAAATACGTTTTCTCTGCCTAACGGAGGACGAATACGGCCAATTAGAAAGCAAGTTCGACAAATCTAGCACCTTCGAAATATATCGCGCTAATACGTAGATAACGCTAGATGTTTTAACTAACAACGGAGGAGAACATGCGGAGATTAAGAATCGGCTACTTGATGGAAGTAATAAAAGACATCTGGCAATACCTTAGGTATTTAGTAAATTCTCGAGCCGAGATTCTGTTTTTCTGTAGCGGGCCGATCGACGAAATTTGGATAAGGACAGCCCTCAAGCAATGCCTTTCCAGGGGACTTAAGTGCGCACTGGTGATTGCTGGCGCTAAAAAGAAGCTTTATTTGGAGGGCGACGTTCCAGAATTCCACATGAACGGACGAATGCTCAGATTTCTTCCTTTCAAGGTTTTCGTTACCGCATCGAATGGTCCGATGCCGGCATGTATGGCAAAAGGCGGCAGATACGTCATAAATATGCCTCATTCGCTAATAAGTTTACATATGGCATTTCCGGAAGGGACATTTGACGGGTTTAACGTATTTTTTGCTGCTGGGGAACACCATGTAGCCGAAATAAACGCCATCGACCGTCACAGGGGAATAAATAATCGCCAGGTTGTGCCCGTCGGATACGGGAAGATGGACCTGCTCTGGCACGATACAACTGACGGACGGAGGGTCACTAAGGACGACGGCACAAAACATATTGTTATCGCTCCCAGCCTGGGAAAGGGGAACATCCTTGAATCAGTCGGAGTGGAAATAACCGCCAGAATGCTCGAGCAAGGTTATCGGGTTACAGTACGGCCACATCCCGCTTTCTACGAACCTCATGGACAAGTCATACTAGATAATTTTACCCGTCAGTTTGGAAGTAATGAGAGTTTCACACTCGAAGATCCATCAGTATCTTCGGCCTCTCTGTTCGCCTGCGATCTTTTGATATCTGACTACTCGGGAATAGCGATGGAATACGCATTCTTACGCGAACGTCCTGTACTGTACGTTAATGTGCCTCGCAAAGTGCTCAACAATAACTGGGACATCGTCGGACTAACACCGCTGGAAGTATTGATTCGCGACAAGATTGGCAAGGTTGTGCCGCCGCAGGTGGAAGCTATTGTTGAGGGAGTCACTTTCCTGTTGGAACAGGGCTATGTTATGCGCGATCAAATAGTTGAACTGCGTGGCAAGTATATTTTCAACATCGGTCGCTGTGGCGAAATTGCCGCCGACGAAATTGAGCAAATGCTCCACAAGGTGCGAGCCCATAACAAGTATCGTTTCGGTGAGCCGGTATGAATTTGGAGGACAAATGAAGCTTAAATACAATATTGACTCCGATGTTTACCAAGATTTTACTAATATAGCAACAGGCCTCTTCTATCCGCTGAGCGGCTTCATGGGTTCACGGGATTACCGTTCGGTCGTCGAAAACATGGAACTATCCGACGGCTCTGTCTGGACGATACCTATCTCACTTGACGTCGATCAGATCACATTTTCCCAGGCAAGGGACAGCGAAAAATTGTTTCTTGTATATGCCGGTGCCGAGATCGGTTATGTCGAGATCGAGGACTGCTATGAGGTCGACTCGCGCGTTGACGCCGAAAAGGTCTTCAAAACGGCGGACGAAAACCACCCTGGGGTGCGCAGGGAAATAGAGCGCAATAGATATCGGGTTGGTGGAAAAGTCTCTGTAATCGAAAAAAAAGTATTTGCCGATGCACTTCATCCTGAGAGAGTATCCGAGATATTCAAAAAAAGGGGCTGGCGGACTACAGCGGGCTTCCAGACCCGCAACCCACCGCATCGCGCCCACGAATATCTGCACCGGACCGGCTTGGAATTTTGCGATGGGTTGTTCATCAACCCCCTCATAGGCTGGAAGAAAGCCGGCGACTTCAGCGACTTGGCGGTGATGTACGGCTATCAAGCTATGATAAAAAACTACTACCCCCAGGACCGGGTATACCTTGAAGGTCT
>JAHDOI010000063.1 GCA_018434945.1 Selenomonadales bacterium | reverse complement strand
TCCCTCTTGTCGCATTTGCAGGATAATCCGCTCAGCCGATTGTATATCTGTCCTTTTCCGTGACATACAAAACCTCCTGTCGTAGTTATCCTACAACAGGAGGCTTTTTTGCTCAATGTCCGTTTTTTCGGGTTCAGTTCAAATCCCGGGGCTTGCTGTTGCGGTATGATATTCTCTAGGAAGATATGCAAATCACGACAGGCGTTCAATGGCCCGGTCGAGAACGAAGGCGATGTCGGATCGGGCGGCGTGGCGCTCCCTTAGTTTCGTGAGCTGGCGCAGGACCGATTCTTTGGCTCTGTCGCGGGACGGCATATTGACAACCTCGTCGGGAGCTTTTTCCCCCAGCTTGGCGAGCAGGTCGATCTTGGCCCGGCTGGAAAGCTGGCTTGGCGGCAGGTTGAATAGGTGTTTTTCGAGATTTTTCTGGGCGGTCGGCAGACTGCTGCCCAGATAAAGTGCCGTTGTGCGGGGCGCTTTCTTCTCTTTGTCCCAGTAAGACGCCACAAGGTATGCATAATATCGGTTGCTTAGTTTACGCCATGTGATATACATAGTAACAATTCACCCCGAACGTGTAATTATGTTAGTGGTAACATTTGAAATTATTATTACTATGATAACATGAACTGACAAGAGTTGGCAATACATGACAGAGGATTTTGTCGTCGGAAATAAAAAAACTCCATCCTTGGCGGACGGAATTTTTATTGTTTCTTGGGTTTGGACATTACCATGCGGATGCCGGTATAGATGATAAATACGCCGAACAGCTTTTTCAGGTCGCTGCCGGGAATGTACTGGACGAAGTTGGCGGTAATGAACGCGCCGCTGACAGCGCCGAGCGCGAGCAGACCGGCCATGCGGTAGTCGACCATTTTATCCTTGTGGAAGTGCCAGAGAGCGACGAGCGCGGTGGGAATGATGACAAGCATCGAGATGCCTTGGGAGGTATGTTGGGCGATGCCGAGGATGAAGACCATCATCGGTACCAGGACAACGCCGCCGCCGATGCCGAGGAGTCCGCTCAGGACGCCTCCCGCCAGGCCGATTGCGAGGGTGAGGAGGATCGCCGTCATGACAGCACCATCCTTGCGCCCGCCAGGATGAGCATAATGCCGAACAGCCTTTTGAGCTGGGCTGCGGGCAGTTTTTTCGCCAACCGGGCACCGACGGTCGCGCCGAGCATGCTGCCGACCACGAGGTTAAGGGTGATGCCGAGGTCGATGTTGCCATGCCAGCCGTAGATGAGGGCACCGACGATGCCGGTGGGCACGACAACCGCCAGTGAGGTCGCCTGGGCGATATGCTGGGTAACGGCGAAGTAAGTGACCATGATCGGTACCATAAACACGCCGCCACCGATGCCAAGCAGGCCGCTGAGACTGCCGACCGCTAAGCCGACGCCGACAAGTTTGAGGGATGGATTCATCAGGGAGAGCTCCCTTGCGTGGATTCGGCCCGTAGGGCCGGATTATCGACTGCGAGAAAACGCCGTAAAAGCCGCAAAAAGCGTTCAGAATCCCTGGATGCTAGGCGGGCCGAGCATGCGAGCGGAGGCGTACTTTGGGCATACGTCGAGCGAGCACGCGGAGGCCCAAGAACGCAGACAGGGGTTATCAACGCTTTTTGATTATTAGTCGAGCATGGCGGGCAGGGCCCCCTCCTTAAAGCTCCGGTATTTGTCGAAACTGATGCGCAGGGCGGTAATGATGGCCTTTTTCGCGCTTCCCTGATAGACCTGGTCGATGAGGCGGACGAGCGGTTCGGGGCCATTCTTGAGCGACTGGCCGATGAGCGTTTCGGCCACATGTTTTCGGGCTACCTGAGTTGCCAAAGTGCAGTCGGCTTCGAGGATGGTCTCGGTATCCATATCCACGAGGATAACGAGGCCGATAACCCGGTAGAGTTCGGTGGCGGTTATGCCGGTGGGCAGCTTGGCATAGCCCGAGAACAGCACCCGTCTCCCTATAGCTTTCGGCAATACACTCCCCCCTTTTCAATCAATCAATACTTAACCGCTTTACTTCGATGTTGACGTCCCTGACCATCATGCCGGTCATGTATTCTACCATATTCTTTATGCGCTGTTGGGCGTCGGTGAGAATGTCCCTCAGCGGCTGCCCGTATTTAATAGTTACGTCCAAGGATATGGAAATCCCTTTTTCGCGGTCGTGGGAATTTTTAATGTTGACCTGGCCGGTGCGGGTTATCGACATATCGCTGGTCGCCACGTTATCGACGATGGCGGCGATAGCCGCGTCGGAGATGAACAGCTTGCCGTAATAGCTGAAGGTCGGCCGGACGATCGATTTTTCGCCCAGCTTGCGCCTTTTGGCAGTCGACTGCGGTTTTTTGAAAAATATCTCCAGAGGGTCGATAAGATAGCCGGAAAAGTGAGGCTTGAGCTCGATAGTCGGCACGGGGATGATGTGCCGACCCTCTTTCGCCCTGCTCTCCCTGGCTTTGGCGATCTCGTGCTTGCTGGCGATATCTTCGATGTTTATGACCTTGCTGACAGGCGGCAACTGAAGGATATCGACGATTTTGTTGACCATGTTGCGGGAAGTGCCGAGGATCAGCAGCCTCTCGGGCCGGATGGATTCTATGCCCTTGCGCACCTCTTCGGCGTGATCGGGTTCCATAAATATAGCCCGCTTGACGGCGCGGATCTTGCTCGGTTCCTTTTTGGCCGAATGGCCGGCGATAATTTTACTGTCCTTGATGAGCAGCCCATCGTCGATAATGCCGTCAACGTTATGGTCGTGGGCGACAATCAACGCGCGGTGGCTTTTACCGGTCCCGCTCGGGCCTACTAACGCGATGACCTCCATTGGACGGCCTCCTTAATCGGCTGGCAACATTAATTTGCCTGCTCATAAATAAAAATAAACACCTTTGCAGGTGTTGTCAAGTAAAAGTATTTCCTGTCCGATTCTTGCCGGCGGATAACAGGCGGAGCTGTTCCTCAAGTTCGGTGATGCGGACGTTGCGGTGCATGATGGCCCGGGCAAAGCGGCAGTTGTTCTGCTGCAATTTCTCGTTCTGGGTGGACAACTTGTCGAGCTGTTCGCGTTTCTCCTTTTCCAGGGTGTCAATGAGGTTCATCAGCACCCGGCGGCTGATCCGCAAAGCCTCGACTTTGTCTTCAAGCTCCCGGACACGGGCCCGGAGTTCTTCGACGACAATGGTTTCCTCGCCCATGACGCCTCCCCCTGTGAGCGTGCTCTACCGTGATTATATGCGGCCACGGCCTGTTTCATGCCTGGACAGGCCGTAAGAGGAGGCGTTGGGCAAGGTCGGCGGGAACGGTGAACTCCCCGAGGGTTTCCGGGTAGCGGCCAGGTATGCCGTGGAAGTCGGAGCCGCCCGTCACCGCCAGACGGTATTCGGCGGCCAACGCCAGGTATCTGGCGGTGGCTGACTTGTCGTGGCTCGGATGATACACTTCGAGGCCGTCCATACCGAGACCCAGCATAGCGCGCACGACGGCGTCGTCGCCAACCTGGCCGGGATGGGCCAACACGGCCATGCCGCCAGCGTTCTTGATAAGGGCGACGGTGTCGGCGGGCGTGAGCTTGTAGTGAGGCAAGTAACCTGGTTTTTTACGCTCGAGAAGCACGTCGAATACGGTGCCGATATCGGGGAAATAGCCCTGTTCGACAAGGGCGTGCGCGACGTGGGGCCGACCGACCGACGCGGCGCCGCCGGCGATCGCCAGTACGCGGTCGTAATTGATCGGGTAGCCGAGGGCTGTGACCTTTTTCACCATCCTCTCGGCCCGGGTGAGGCGGTCGGCGGCGATCAGAGCGATTTGGCGGTTGAGCTCGGGATTTGCAAGGTCGAACATATAACCCAGGATATGGACCTCGCACGCCGGCAGGTCGGTGGAAAATTCGATGCCGGGAATAAGCACGGGACCACATTCGGTTTTGCCTGTCAGCGCTAGAACACCGTCGATAGTGTCGTGGTCGGTGATCGCCACGTGACTGAGGCCGCTACTGATAGCCTGCCGCCAAACTTCCTCCGGCGTGCAGCGACCGTCGGAGGCGGTAGTGTGGACGTGCAGGTCGGCTACCATGTACCGAGGTTCTCCGCCAGCCGGACCAGCGTCCGCACGCCGACCCCTGTCGCGCCCTTGACGTTATAGCCGTTGTCCTTGTCGCTGGACACCGTGCCGGCGATGTCGACATGCACCCACGGCTTGTCACCGGTGAAGCTGGCGATGAACAGCCCGGCGGTTATGGCGCCGGCAGGGCGGCCGCCGGAGTTTTTCAGATCGGCGATGTCGCTCTTGATCTGTTCTTTATACTCCTCATAAAGCGGCAGTTCCCACATCTTCTCCCCCACCGCCCCGGCCGCGTCAAGCACCTGGCGACACAGGCCGCGGTCGGTGGCCATCACGCCGGAGGTGACGCTGCCGAGAGCGACGACGCAGGCCCCGGTAAGGGTGGCGAGGTCGATGATATGAGTGGCGCCGAGGCGCAGGGCGTAGGCGATGGCGTCGGCGAGAATAAGGCGGCCTTCGGCGTCGGTGCTGATGATCTCGATCGTCTTGCCGCCAAGCGAGCCGATCACGTCGCCGGGGCGGAACGCGTAGCCGGAGGGCAGGTTTTCGGTACAGGGGACAACCGCGAGGATATTCACCTGCGGCCCTAGTTCGGCGATGGCCTGCATGGCGCCTAGGACGGCGGCGGCGCCGGCCATGTCATCCTTCATCTCGTGCATGCCTTCGCTCGGCTTGAGCGATATGCCGCCACTGTCGAAGGTCACCCCTTTGCCGACGAGGGCGAGCAGATTCTTGCTGCCTGGATTGCCGGTATATTTCATGACTATCAGGCGCGGCGGTTCGTGGCTGCCCTGGGCGACGGCCAGAAAGGCGCTCATCCCCAGAGCGGCGATCGCCTCTTCGTCCAGCACTTCAAGCTGCAGGGCGTTTTTGCCGGCGATCTCCGCCGCCTGCGCCGCCATTTTCGTGGGAGTCATATGGTTGGCGGGGTGATTGACGAGATCGCGGGCGAGGTTTACGGCGGCTGCTATCGTCTGCCCACGGCGGACGCCGGCGGATATCGACGCGACCTTTTGGGCGTCATTTTCGATGATATAAAGATTCTCGGGGAGAATTACCTCGTCTTTTTCGGTTTTATAGCGGCGGAAACGGTAGTTGCCCAGCAGCGTACCCTCTACGAGCGCCTGAGACGCCGCCTGCGGGTCGAACCCGGCCTGACCGGCCCCATGGATCACTGTGGCGACTTTGCGGGCGTCGAGCTTCTGAGCGGCTCTGATGGCAGTTCCGGCTACGCCCCGCAGACGGTCAAGGGTGAAGTCCTCCTGCTTGCCGAGGCCGAGGAGAATAACCTGCCTGGCGCCAACGCCGGTACAAATGTGGAGGATAGAAGTGGCTCCGTACTTGCCTGCGCCTCGGTTGCCGCGGATGAGGGCGGCTATCTGCCCGTCGAGGGCTGAGTCAACCGCTCCGGTGGCGCCGCTGGGCAGACTGACCCCTTCGAAAATGTTGACGATCAGGGCGTCACAGATGATTTCCGTGATAGATCCGTTTACGACTTCGACCTGCATGGTCTCACTCCTTGTCTCGATATCCATACACTATATTATGCCTTCCTTCGCTGGCAGGCAACAAAAAACCTGTTCCCGGAGGAACAGGTTTTCGGATCTGGTTTAGCGGGGCTCGACAATAAGCTTGATTGCGGTTCGCTCTTCCCCGTCAATCATTATATCGGTGAAAGCAGGTATACAGATAAGATCGACCCCATGGGGGGCTACGAAGCCTCTGGCGATCGCGACCGCCTTAACAGCCTGGTTGAGGGCCCCGGCGCCGATGGCCTGCATTTCCGCTCCGCCGCGTTCCCTGAGAACGCCTGCCAATGCTCCTGCCACCAAATTGGGGTTGGACTTTGCTGATACCTTCAGAACTTCCATGCTTGTAAGTACCCTCCTTCAATTATAGCGGAAACGCTACAAGTCCTCGTCGTTGAGGTATTCGGTACAAGCAAGTAAATTCCTTTTTTTTTATGGGAAAAATTCAAATAATTGCAACATTTAGCATAAAATAGAGGCGAAAATAGTCGTTATTTGTTGAAAACCAAAACCCGGCCGTCCTCGCGGATGCCGATAAGGCCGTTGCCGCTGTGGTCCTTCCGCATGCTTTCGAGCATTGTGCCGATAACTTCGTCCTGGACAAGGAGGTCTTCCTCAAGGATAGCGTCATTATCGTCAGCCACGAGACGGTCCTGCAACGCTTCCTTAAGCAGGGCGATCACCAGTGCGATCTCCCCTCTGGAAAGGGTATCCATATCGCGGCGGAGCGTCAACATGGCGACCGAATCGCAGGCGCTGCACCGCACGTCCGCGCCGCCGCCTGTGAGGCCCTCCAGAACATGGTAAGCCTCTATGCTGGACAGGAGACGGTCTTGGATGGCCCTAAGCTCTTCTGGGGCCGGATTGCCTGATACCATAAATGTCAGGTTGATGGTGCCTGCTTCGGCGTCGTAATTTACTGTGCCGATTTCCGGGTAGCGTACCAAGATCGATATAAGCAGATTCGCGCCATGGGAGATGCACTCCGAGTCCTGCTGCAGCTTCGGCAACTTCTCTCACCGTCCGTACAAAAAGTAATATGAAAGCAGCTTGCCTAACATATTCTCGCCCTAAGCGGTCAATTCCTGCCGGCGTACTGCTGGCAGAAATTAAAAACGGCCTGTCACCAGGCCGTTTTAATGTTTGCGACGTCTTTACTTCGCGTAATCCACTGCGCGGGTCTCGCGGATAACCGTTACTTTGATCTGACCCGGGTATTCCAGCTCGTTCTCGATCTTTTTCACGATATCGCGGACGAGACGGATCGCCGTAAGATCGTCGATCTTCTCCGGCTTTACGATGATGCGGACTTCGCGTCCTGCCTGAATGGCGAACGATTTGTCGACACCGTCGAAAGAATCGGCGATTTCCTCCAGGCGCGTGAGGCGCTTGAGGTAGCTTTCCAGAGTTTCCCGGCGGGCTCCCGGCCTTGCAGCCGATACAGCGTCAGCGGCAGCCACGAGTACAGCCTGGACGGTCTTGGGCTCTTCGTCGCCGTGATGGGCGCCGATAGCGTTGATAACTTCGGCGGACTCGCGGTACTTCTTGGCAAGATCGGCGCCGATGGTTACATGAGGACCTTCAACCTCATGGTCAACCGCTTTGCCGATGTCATGCAGAAGACCGGCGCGTTTGGCGAGCATCACGTCGACACCCAGTTCGGCGGCCATGACTCCGGCCAGATGGGCAACCTCGATGGAATGCTTCAGCACGTTCTGTCCGTAGCTGGTGCGGTACTTGAGGCGCCCCAGCAGCCTGATGATCTCCGGATGGAGTCCGTGAACACCGGTTTCAAATGTAGCTTGTTCCCCGGCTTCCTTGATCTTTTGCTCAACTTCCTTCTGAGCTTTTTCGACCATTTCTTCAATGCGGGCCGGGTGGATACGGCCGTCGACGATTAGTTTCTCGAGAGCGATTCTGGCCACTTCCCTCCGGACGGGATCAAATCCGGACAGGATAACCGCTTCAGGGGTATCGTCGATGATAAGGTCGATGCCGGTGAGCGTTTCCAGGGTACGGATATTGCGACCTTCGCGGCCGATGATGCGGCCCTTCATTTCGTCGTTCGGCAGGGCTACCACCGATACCGTGGTTTCCGCGACGTGATCGGCGGCGCAACGCTGGATGGCGAGGGATATGATCTCCCGGGCCTTCTTATCGGCTTCGTCCTTGGCTTGCTGCTCAAGTTCCTTGATTAGCATCGCCGTCTCGTGCTTGATCTCTTCCTGGACGTTAGCCAACAGCAGGTTGCGGGCTTCTTCCGAAGTCAGGCCTGACAGCCGTTCCAGTTCGGCCAGTTGTTTGGCGTAAAGTTCGTGGATTTTTTCCTGGCTCTTTTCCAAATCAGCCTCTTTGCGGCTGAGGGATTCTTCCTTCTTCTCCAGCGAATCGATCTTGCGGTCGAGATTCTCTTCCTTCTGCACCAGTCGGCGTTCCTGCCTCTGGAGCTCAGTGCGGCGTTCCTTGATTTCGCGGTCAGCTTCGGTTCTCAGTCGATGGATCTCTTCCTTGGCTTCGACCAGCGCTTCCTTTTTCTTGGACTCGCTGGCTCTTTGAGCATCCTCCAAAATCCTTTTGGCGGCGTCTTCGGCCAGGGCGACCTTGGACTCGGCTATATTACGCCTGATGTAGTAACCGATGCCGGCACCGATCAGTCCGGCAACGACCGCAGCAATGATCAGTTCAAAAGTGATAGTTTCCACCTCCTTTTCTGTTCGGATACGGGTAAAGCCGAGTATCAACTCGGCTTTTAGACATGTTCACCGATTGCTATCCCTGTAATTCTGCTATCGTACACGTTTGGCCAATCTAATTGTAAATGTTTTTCAAACAAGTGTCAAGTTGACAAAATATCGTACTTTGGGAAATCTTATCGACAATCCGGGGGCTGGGGATGTCAGTCATAACCGTATAAATGCCGAAGAACCGCCAGCACGGTTTCGCCATCGAAACCGCGGGCGGCAAGGAAGCGTCCGACCCTGGCCGCGTCGGCCGCTTCCCCTCCCGGGAACTTCCGTGCGGCCAGAGCGGCCGCACGGTCATAATCAGCTCCGGAGTCATAGCCGGCCAAGGCCGCGTCGACCGCCGCTTTCGGCAGCCCCCGTTCCAGGAGGCGGCGGCGGATGCCGTGGCGGCCGTGCAGGCCTTCGTCCATGTACTTTGCGGCCATGCGGCGGGCCAGCGCGTCGTCATCCAGGTAGCCGCGCGCCCTGAGGACAGTGATGGCGGCGTCGATTTCAGCGGCGTCGTAGCGGCGGAGCAGTTTGCGCCGCAGCTCTCCTTCGCTGTGGTCGCGGACGGCTAGCAGCTTGACAGCCGCCGGCAGGCAGGCTTTACTCGAGGCCATCGTCGGCTTCGGCTTCGGCGGCGGCGGCAACCTTTACGGCGCCGGCAAGGAGCGATTCGCGGATCCTGGCTTCGATTTCGTCGGCGATCGGCGGGTTGTCGCGGAAGAAATCCTTGACGTTTTCCCGGCCCTGGCCGAGGCGATGCTCTCCATAGGAGTACCAGGCGCCGCTCTTGGTTATTATGTCAAGCGTGGTGCCCATATCGACGATGCAGCCGGCGCGGGAAATGCCTTCGCCGTACATGATGTCGAAGTCGGCCTGCTTGAAGGGCGGCGCTACCTTATTCTTGACAACTTTGACACGGGTGCGGGTGCCGACGATATCGTTGCCCTGCTTGATGGTCTCCGACTTGCGGACCTCGAGACGGACTGAGGCGTAGAACTTCAGTGCCCGGCCGCCTGTGGTCGTCTCGGGGTTGCCGAACATCACGCCAACCTTCTCGCGGATCTGATTGATGAAGATCGCCGATGTGCGGGATTTCGAGATGATGCCAGTCAATTTGCGCAGCGCCTGAGACATGAGGCGCGCGTGCAGGCCGACATGGGAATCGCCCATCTCCCCTTCTATCTCCGCCTTCGGCACGAGTGCGGCGACAGAGTCGACGACGATCACGTCGATCGCGCCGCTGCGCACCAGCGCGTCGGCGATCTCCAGGGCCTGTTCGCCGTAATCGGGCTGGGAGATTAGCAGGTTGTCGATATCTACGCCCAGCTTCTTGGCGTAGATGGGGTCGAGGGCGTGCTCGGCGTCGATGAAAGCGGCGATGCCGCCGGCCTTCTGCGCTTCCGCTATTATGTGGAGGGCTACTGTCGTCTTGCCGGACGACTCGGGGCCGTAAATCTCCACCACCCTGCCGCGGGGTATGCCGCCCACGCCGAGGGCGACGTCCAGCGACAATGCGCCGCTCGGTATTACATCAACATTCATCTTGGCGGCGATCTCGCCCATCTTCATGATCGAACCCTTGCCATGATCCTTTTCGATCTGGCGCAGTGTATGCTCAAGAGCCTTAACCTTATCCATGCTTGTCCTCCCATACAATTTCTAGCCTTATTTTACCAAACGCGTGTTCGGTCTGTCAACAATGAAAATATTTGTCGTCTGGCGCGCAGATAATCTGGAAAAAATAGCCGTCTGACGGCAGGAACTATTTCGAATTAGGCGAATATTTGTGCTTATGAAACTATTCTTAAGGAGGATCTGGCGTTGAAGGAAAAAATCCACCCACAGTTCCACCAGGCGACGATCACCTGTGCCTGCGGCAACAGCTTCGTTTCCGGCTCGACGAAGAAGGCTCTGAAGGTTGACGTTTGCTCGAAATGCCACCCCTTCTTCACCGGGGTGCAGAAGATAGTGGACACGACCGGGCGACTGGAACGGTTCACGAAGAAATTCGGCCTCGACAAGAAAGAATTGTAAAACCGGCAAAAAAACGGAGGGCATCAGCCCTCCGTTTTTTATCTCGCTTTCGCGGGTTCGACGTTTATTTTGTAGCCCTTGATTGTATTCTTGTGCATAGCGGCGACGACGCGTTCGGCCACCTCGGCAGGCACCTCTACAAAAGAGAATTTGTCGTAGATGTCGATTGCGCCGATAAGATTGCCGGTGAGGTCGGCTTCTTCGGCGAAGGTGCGGACGATGTCTTCAGGGCGGATCTTCTGGGTGCGACCGATGTTAATGAACAGGCGTACCATGCCTTTTTTAGCGCCGGTGTCGGCAAAAGACGGTTTTTCGTCGTTTTTCTCGCGGAAGCCTTCAAGGAGAAGCTTGAGGGCGGCGGCGGCGATATCGAGGCCGTCGTAGTCAGCGGCGAGGTCGGCGACTACGTCGTGGTAGGCGGTGTAATCGCCCTGCTCCATCACATACACCAGTCGGCCCTTGAGCGCCTCCCTCTGCCGGTCGAGAATATCAGCCGAAGACGGCAGCTGGTTGCGGATGATACGGGTTTTGGTGAGCTTTTCGATCAGCTTGAGCTGACGGAATTCCCGGGGCTCGATAAAGGTTATCGCGACACCCTTGCGGCCAGCCCGTCCTGTGCGGCCGATGCGGTGGACGTAGGATTCGGGGTCTTGGGGGATATCATAGTTGATAACATGAGTGACATGCTCGATATCGAGGCCGCGGGCCGCAACGTCGGTGGCGACAAGGATCTCGAGCTGATTCTCGCGGAATTTCTTCATAACCCGGTCCCGCTGGGACTGGGTGAGGTCGCCATGGAGGCCGTCGGCCATGAAACCCCTCGCCTGCAGGGTGGATGTCAGTTCATCGACGCCTTTCTTTGTACGGCAGAAAACGATCGCCCTGGCGTTCGATTCAGTATCCAGCACCCGGCACAGACCGTCGAGCCGGTCGCGAGTCTCGTAATAGAACTGGTCGATGAGGGGAACGGTGATGCTCTCGCGGCTGACCGATACCTCGACCGGATCTCGCATATAGCGGTTGGCGAGCGATTTGATCGGCAGCGGCATTGTCGCCGAAAAAAGGAGCGTCTGCCGCTCGTGGGGCACGGCCTTCAGGATATCCTCGATATCTTCGATGAAGCCCATGTCGAGCATCTCGTCAGCTTCGTCGAGCACAAGGGTCTGCACATGGCCCAGTTTGATCGTGCCGCGGCGGATATGGTCGAGCAGGCGGCCGGGGGTGCCGATGACCACCTGAACGCCGAACTTGAGCGCCCGGACCTGCCGGTCGATCGGTTGACCGCCGTAAACAGGCAGCGCCTTGATACGCCGGAACTTGCCGATTTTGGCCAGTTCCTCGGCGACCTGGTTGGCAAGTTCGCGGGTCGGGGTGAGAACAAGTGCCTGCACCTGACGGCTGTCCGGATTGAGCTTCTCGATGATCGGGATGCCGAAGGCGGCCGTCTTGCCGGTGCCGGTCTGGGCCTGGCCCAGAACGTCGCGGCCGGCGGCGACGAGGGGGATGGTCTGGGTCTGGATGGGCGAGGGCTCTTCGAAGCCCATTTCCGCAATGGCGGCGAGAATTTTCCTGCTGAGCTGGATGCCGCCGAAAAAGCCTGATTCGGTACTGTGTTTCAAGAATGTTTTCCTCCTAATATGTAAATGGTTGATATGTGGGCCGGCGCTGCTATAAGGCGCCGACGACGTATTGGCGAAGATGGTTGAGCGCCGCCAGCGCAGTACGGTGCCTGATGAAGCCGCGCGGGCCGGTGAAATTGTATTGGAAACAGCTGGGGCCCGCCGGACCGGCGACGGCGATGAAAACAAGGCCGACCGGCTTTCCGGGCACTGCTCCGCCAGGGCCGGCGATGCCGGTAATGCCGATGCCCAGGTCTGTCCGGAATCGTTCGCGGATGCCCTCCGCCATCATGACGGCTGTCTCGCCGCTGACCGCGCCGTGGGTGGCGATAATAGCGGCTGGCACGCCGACGGCGGCGATTTTGACGTCATTACTGTAGCATACCACTGCGCCGGCGAGATATGCGGAGCTGCCAGGCACATCGGTGATCCTGCTGGTCACCAGGCCGCCGGTGCACGACTCGGCCAGGGCCAGTGTCAGGTTCTTCTCCGTGAGGTGGCGGCCGACGACCGCCTCGAGCGTATCCTCATCCTCGCCGAATATGTATTCGCCGATCCGCTCGCGCAGCTGGCTTTCGAGGGCGGCGATCAGCTCCCTGGCTTCCGCGTCCGACGAGGCTTTGGCCGTCAGACGCACATGGATCTCGGCATTCCTGGCCAGCAGGGCGATGGTCGGGTTGCCCTGTGTTTTGATATAATCCTTGATGCGCTCTTCGAGCGACGATTCGCCGAGGCCGAATGTGCGCAGCACCTTTGAAACGATGGTTCCCTGGATGCCAAAACGGTCGCGCAGATATGGGATAACCGCGTGCTCAAGCATGTGCTCCATCTCGTGGGGCGGTCCCGGCAGATGGATGACGGTCTTTTCGTCCGCCTCGATCACAACGCCGGGGGCGGTGCCGCGCGCATTATCGAGAATGATCGCCCCCTCGGGAAACATTGCCTGGCGGATGTTATTGTCGGTCATGGTAAGGCGCCGGGAGGCGAAAAAGCCCTTTATTCTTTCGAGGCTGGGGGCATGAAGGAGCATAGGGCGTCCCAGCAGCTCGGCGGTCACCTCTTTGGTAATATCGCCCTGGGTCGGTCCAAGGCCGCCGGTGGTGATGACGATGTCGGCCCTTGCGAGCGCGGTCGAAAGCACCTGGGTCATGCGGGTCCGGTTATCGCCGACCGTGGACTGGAACAGGACATCGAACCCGATCTCGTTTAGCCGTTTGGCCATATGCGGCGCGTTTGTATTGACGATCTGTCCGAGAAGCAGCTCGGTGCCCGTGCTGACGATTTCCACAATCATATAAATCACCCCGTATGAATGCTTCGCGGTTTTTTTCCGCGATTCCTTTTTATAAATGGCAATTAATATGCGATTGGCGCCGACTGTCGATAAACCCCCACACGCTACGCCGGTCCGTCATCGGCTCGCTTCGTCGTACCGCACGCAGTACTGTCGCCGCTCGCTTACTCGGTCCGCCAAGCATCTGGGGGTCATGAACGGGCCAACAACGTATCGAAAACCATACGGTAATTATGCTTAATCAATTCGCTCCGCAAGCAAGTCGTAGGCGAAACCCTGGACCACGCGCGCTTTGACGAAAGCCCCGGCCCCGACGCCGGCGTTTTCCACATAAACGCGACCGTCGACATCGGGAGCTTCGCGGTAGGAGCGGCCGCGGGCCACGCCGTCCTCCTCCACCCCTTCCACCAGGACATCGAGCACCTGCCCGGCGAGAGAAGCGCCGATCTCTTCGGAAATCTTGGCCTGGAGGGCCATGAGCGTGTGGTAGCGTTCCTGCTTGACCTCGTCGGTGACCTGGTCGGGGCGCCTGCCGGCGACGGTTTCGTCTTCCTGCGAGTAGGTGAAGACGCCGACATGGTCGAACCGTTGCGCAGCCATAAAGTCGCGGAGGGCAGCGAAATGCTCCTCCGTCTCACCGGGGAAACCGACGATGAATGAAGTGCGGATAGCGACGCCGGGGATGGCGGCGCGGATCTTCGCCAGCAGCCGCTCGATGTCGGCGCGGCTGTCGCGGCGGTTCATTGCGGCGAGGACATCATCGTGGGCGTGCTGGAGGGGCAGATCGACATACTTGCAGATCTTCGGCTCGGCGGCGATGAGGTCGATAAGCTCGTCGCTGAAATAGCGGGGGTAACAGTAGAGCAGCCGCAGCCACACAAGCCCCTCCACCTTGACAAGCGCACGCAGGAGCTCGGCGAGGCGGGGCTGGCCGTAAAGATCGCTGCCATAGCTGGTTGTATCCTGGGCGATCAGGCTTATTTCCTTCGCGCCCCCGGCAACGAGCCGTTCGACCTCCGCGACCACCGACTCGATCGGGCGGCTGCGGAATTTGCCGCGCAGCCGCGGGATGACGCAGTACGAGCAGCAGTTGCTGCAGCCTTCGGCGATTTTGACATAACTGCTGTAGGCCGGTGTGGTCACAAGCCGGGGCATGGTATGGTCGTAAATCGACTCGCTGTCGCCGGCGATAACAACGCGGCGGCCGGCCAGAGCGGCGTCGATGGCTTCGCCGATGCGGTGCCAGGCCCCTGTGCCGACGATGGCGTCGACCTCCGGCAGTTCGTCCAGAAGCTCCTGACGGTAGCGCTGGCCGAGGCAGCCGGCGACGATCAGCGCCCGGCATTCGCCGTCCTGCTTGTATTCGGCCGCCTGCAGGATAGTGGCCACCGATTCCTCCTTGGCGGCGTCGATGAAACTGCAGGTGTTTACGATTATGATCTCGGCTTCGCCCGGATCGTCGGTTATATCTATCTGCCGCACGGCCAGGAGGCCGAGCATAACCTCGGTGTCCACCAGATTCTTAGCGCAGCCGAGACTGATGAATCCTGCTTTCAGAACTCTTCCCCCTTCCGCTAGCGTGAGCTTAGGCGCACCGTCTGCACCCACTTGTCCAGCAGCTTGGCTTTCTGTTCGGGAGAGAGAACGGTTTTTGCCGGGAACGGCATGATCTGCCTGGCGTTGTAATCTTTGGCGAACGCGTTCTCCGGATGTGTCGGGATGAAGAAAGCCATGTTCTTCTTCAGCACCCTTTGGGCGTCGTCGCCTGTCAGCCAGTCGATAAACCTGCCGGCTTCGGCCGCCTGGGGAGCGCCAGCCGCCAATGCGGCGCCGGTGATGTTTATCGCTGTGCCGTCGGCGGGCACGATAATCTGCAGCGGAAATCCGTCATTGATGTAGCGGATAGCTTCGCTCTGGACCGTTATGGCGATATCGGCCTCGCCGAGGCCGGTCATCCGTGACGGGGTGGCCAAGAATTTGGCGTACTGGACTATGCCGGGATGAAGCTTTGCCGTATAAGCCAGCGTCTCTGCCTCCCCATTGGCGGCAGCCATTGAATAGAGAAGGCTGGCGGTTTCAGCGGACGCGAGGAAATCGGTCATTACGAATCGCACACCGGGCGCTGCCGTCAGATCGGCCCATTTTGCCGGCTGCTGGGGCAGTTTCTTGAGGAAATCGCGGTTGGCGGCGAAGACAATCGGATCATACCACAGCCCGGTCCATAAGTCATTTTCCTCGCTGAAGCGGGTGGGGATGATATCGGTCTGGATCGAAGAGTAAGCTGCCAGGAGACTGGCGCGCTTCGCTTCGTCGAGTGTGGCGGCGCCGGCCAGAACGATGTCGGCGCGCGGCGCGGCTTTTTCTGCCCTGAGCTTGGCGAGCAGGTCGGCGGACGCCAGCGGCACGGTGTTGACGCGGACGCCGGACGTTTTCTCGTATTCCTGGGCGAGGGCGGCAGCCTGCTCGACCGGGATATTCGTGTAAACGACGATGGATTTGACATTGTCCGGGCTCTGCCTGCTTGCCTGGCCGGCCAGTAAAGTTCCGGCTACCGCAGCGACAACGAGCAGAAACGATATGAGGAGCAGCGGTAGATAACGCCGCATAAACTGTGCCTCCAGCGCATAAAATAATACTTAACGGCCTTTATTACTATACCCTGTATCTATTCGGCGCGCAACCGAAAAATCCTAGTTGCAGACGAAAACGGTGGCAATTCATACCACCGTCAGCGGATAAGAAGTGTACGCCACCACATTCTCGCGGGAATCGGTTAACGTAATCCGCACCTCGTAGGTGCCGTCGTGGGTGAAATCGACGTTTTCCAGCAGCAGGCTGTTCACCTGGCGGTAACTGCTGTCGGCCAGTGTGAAGGGGCCGTTCTCACCGCTTGCCACCACGCGGCCGTCAGGGGCGACGATTTCGTTTTTCTCCCTGTACCAGTCGGTATCTCCGCCGTCGCCGCCCCGCCAGATGGTCAGGATGGTGAATGGCTGGGAATAACCCATCGTGTACTGGGTGAATTCGTTATGGATGTCGTGGTGACCTTCGCTGTCGGTCGTCACTCCTTCGCACAACAGGGAGGCCTGCAGGTACGGCTGGCTGTGCTCCATGATTCTCCCCCGTCTCGTTGTAGATATCGCCTTTAAAGTTATTCCCAACAACGCGGCGATTAATGTATAATAAGATGGGTGAACACTAGGAAAGGCCGTGATAGCCGTGCAATACCGTCCCTTCTGGTTCAAGATCTTCGATCCCCGTCTCACGGGCAGGCTAATCGCCGTCATCATCTTCCTGTTCCTGATCGCCCTCTCCAACGCACTCAGCCTCATCGCTACATTCAGCGCCAGCAACATCGCCGCCGCCGGCCAGCACCTGCTCTCGGTACTGCTGTACGCCCTCCCCGCCTACGGCCTGATGAAGCTGAACCGCTGGGCGCGCCGGTTCGAAATCGCTTATTCCATGCTGCTGGTCGTACTGGGCTTCTTCCTGATGGCAGCTTTCAACATGTTCATGGGGATGTTCATCGTCGTAACCCACGGCCTCGTAGGCATCGTCCTGCTGTCAGCCAAGACCCGCGAACTCTTCTACCCCCCGCAGGATGCGGAAATAACGGAATAGCGGCGAAAGTCACGGAGCCACCCGTTAAACGGGTGGCTTGGGTTAGCCCTGAAAGGGCATTATACTAGCTGAGTCTCAAGACTCACTGAAAGTTTGCCAACCGCATAGCGTTCTCAGTCAGCCCCTAAAGGGGCTGGCTTTTTTA
>JAHDOI010000048.1 GCA_018434945.1 Selenomonadales bacterium | reverse complement strand
TCTTCTTCCTCTTCATCTTCGACCGGCGCCGGGAAGGCCTTGTGCAGCGCTTTGGTGGCCACGTAGAAGATGGCGATGACGAAGAACATCGTCGGCAGGGCGATAGCCATCATTTTCAGAGCTTTTGTTACTGCGCTTTCCATATTTATTCCCCCCCTACTTCGTCAGCGCCGGGATAAGGGCGAGAACAAGGCCGCCGGCGACAACCGACGCGACCTGCCCGGCCACGTTAACCCCTATGGCGTGCTGAATGATGAAGTTGGTCGGATCTTCCTTGAGCGCCATCTTGGCGATGACGCGGCCGGACATCGGGAAAGCGGAGATGCCGCAGGCGCCGATCATCGGGTTGATCTTCGTCTTGGTGAACATGTTGCCCAGCTTAGCGAACATTACGCCGCCGACGGTGTCGAACACGAAGGCGACCGCGCCGAGGCCCATGATGAAGGCGACGTCGATGGTCAGGAACTTCTCGGCGGTCATCGTGCCGCCGATGGTGATGCCCAAAAGCAGGGTGACGAGGTTGGCCAGCTCGTTCTGGGCGGTGTTGGAGAGGTTTTCGACCACACCGCTGACCTTGAGGATGTTGCCGAACATCAGGCTGCCGATGAGGGCGACCGAGATGGGGGCGACGATGCCGGCGATGAGGACGATGAGCAGCGGGAAGAGGAACTTGGCCCGGTCGGAGACCGGCTCTTCGCCGAGGAAGCCCATCTTGATCTTACGCTCGTTGACGGTGGTGATGGCCCGGACGACGGGGGGCTGGATAACGGGCACGAGTGACATATAAGAGTAGGCGGCGACGGCGAGCGGCCCAAGCATGTCCTGGGCGTAGCGGCTGGCCACGTAGATGGTGGTCGGGCCGTCGGCGGCGCCGATGATGCCGATGGAGGCGGCGTGCTCGAATTTGAAGCCGAGGGCGGCGGCGCCGACGGCGGTGGCGAAGATGCCGAACTGGGCCGCGGCGGCGAAGAACATGACGGACGGGCGACGGATCAGCGGTGTGAAGTCGCACATCGCCCCGATAGCGATAAAGATGAGGACCGGAAAGAGTTCGTTGGCGATGCCGCCTTGATACAAGACGACGAGGAAACCCTCTTCCCCGGGATGGGTGCTGACGGCCGAGGAATGGGGGATGTTGGCGAGGATGGCACCGAAACCGATGGGTAAGAGCAGGATGGGCTCGTAGTCGTACTCGACGGCCAGATAGATGAGGATAGCGCCGATGACCCACATGGCGATATGCTTCCAGGACAGGCCCAGGAAGCCCATGAGAAGCTCGTCAAGCCAGGGGTATTGTGCCAGTAATGCTTCCATGTTGCTTTTTTTACCTCCCCGTGACAATTAAATAGTTCAATCATGTTTGCCGTCTCGTACGGGCGCTTGCCGTACGAGACGGCCTGGCGCTTCAGTTAGGCGAGAACGGCCATAACTTCGCCGGGTTTGACGTTTTGGCCGGCGGCGACGTTGATGGACTTGACGGTGCCGTCAACGGGGGAACCGATCTCGTTCTGCATCTTCATGGCTTCGAGGATCATCAGGACCTCGCCCTTCTTGACCTTCTGGCCTTCCTTGGCGACGACCTTGGTCACTTTGCCGGGCATGGGAGCGGTAACCGGGGTGTCGCCGGCGGCGACTTCGGCGGCCGGAGCCTTGGGGGCGGCCGGAGCGGCGGCCGGAGCGGGAGCTGCGGCTGGAGCGGCGGGAGCCGGGGCGGCGGCGGCCGGAGCCGGCGCAGTGGCAGCGGCCGGAGCGGCGGCTACGACTACGCCTTCTTCAGCCACCTCGACGTTGTAGGCGACACCGTTGACAGTCACTTTGAATTTTCTCATCTGTTTCATCCTCCGTTTTCTCTAATAAGACTACCCTACTCAGCTGTACTGGCGGCTATCCATGATCTTCTGGCGGCCGGAAGCCGACCAGGCGTTCGTGGTGCGCCGGAAGCGGACGGCGTTGCCGCCTCCTCTGGCATGGACGATGGTTGCGGTGACCGCGGCCACCATCTCGGCGCTCGCGCCTTCCATGACTACGCCGACGCTGGCGCTGATGGCGGCGATCACTTCCGGCGTCAGGCCGCCGGCGGGAGCCGCCTCGGCGGGCGCTTCAGCCGCGGGAGCTTTCGCTTTGGCCTTCTTCGGCTTTGCCTTGGGCGCCTCTTGCTTCTTGCCGCCGAACAGCGAATCGAAAAAACCCATGTTTCTTTCCCCTTTCGGTCAGCGGTCTACAGCGGGATGTTGCCGTGTTTCTTGGCAGGCCGGGACTCGCGTTTTGA
>JAHDOI010000092.1 GCA_018434945.1 Selenomonadales bacterium | reverse complement strand
TTGCCGTATCATGAGTATCAACCCACTCCTTATCATGCGGCTACCTCCTGGAGGATCTAGTCAATCCCAAGGGTAGCCTATGTTTTGGGGTGGGTCAATTCTTTTCCGGCGCTCGGGTCAATTATAGCCCGGCGCTAACACCACCGGCGTTGCCGCGCGGAAAATCGCCGAAACCGTCCTGAAAGACCTCGGCATTCTGCCGTAGGGAACGAAGTCACATCGAAAAAGCTTCCGGTCGCCCGGAAGCTTTTTCGTTCCTGTCGCTACTGCTCGGTTGTATAAGTGTTCGTCAGCACGTTGTAGGATAACCAGTCGGTAGCTATCTGCTGGCCGTTGTCGTCGATCTTGACGTTGTTGCGGAAGATGCCCTGTTTGGTCTGCCAGTTGAAGTCGGCTTCGTCGGCGGTTATGTAGATGTTGCCCCGCCGGAAGGTGACGCCGCCCTTTATCGTGGCGCTGTTCTGCGGCCCGTTGACGTAGACGCTGTCGCCGGTAAAATATGTGTCGTCCTGTTTGAGCGTGATGCCGCCTTCGCCCCAGACTTCGAGCGTCAGCACCTTGACCCGGGCCTCGCCGGCGGTTATCACGCGGCTGCCAACTTCGACGGTTACGTTGCCTTTCAGGACATACATGCCCTTGGCGAAGTCGAAAGAGGTGCTGTCGGCCTTGATGACCGGCTTGGCGGCGTGGGCGGTGGCGGCGAAGCCGAGGCAAAGGATGGCCACCGCCAGGAACAAGCAGATTCTGTTTCTCATCGATTTCTCCTTTACGGTCGTGTCAGGTACCTGTATGATAAGTTTCCTTATTTGCGCGCGTATTCCTCTATGAATTATGTGGAAAACGGGCCTAGCAGCCGACCATCGCGGTGGCGAGCCCGCCCTTCCCCGTCTCCCTGAACTGCGGCGCCATCGCCCGGCCTGTTTCCAGCATGGCGGCGATCACCCGGTCGAGGTCTTCCCAGTGACGGGCCGCGATCTCGCTTTTGGCGATGAGCCAGGCGTTATAGGCTTTGACCGCCCCAAAAGCGTTCCTTTCTATGCAGGGCAGCAGAACGTAGCCGCCGACCGGGTCGCAGGTCATGCCCAGATGGTGTTCGAGGGCGATAGTGGCCGCGAGCTCGGTTACTTCGAGCGGAGCCCCGGTGGCGTGGGCCAGCATGGCGGCCGCCATCGCCGAGGCCACGCCGATTTCACCCTGGCAGCCGACCTCCGCCCCGGCGACGCTGGCGTTGTTCTTGCACAGGAAGCCGACCAGGCCGGCGGCCAGCATCCCGCTGCGCATCGCGTCGCGGGGGAGCCTCAGATGGTTTTTCATGTAGTAGACGATCGCCGGCATGGTGCCGGCGGAGCCGAGCGTCGGCGCGGTGACTGCTAGGCGTCCGGCGGCGTTGCCTTCGGAGACGGCGAGGGCGTAGCTGCTCAGCAGGCCCATGAAACGTTCGTCCGCGCCCGCTGCCAGCGAACGCTCGTAGATCTGCTTCGCTTTGCGGTGGAACTCGAACGGCGCCGGCAGCAGGCCCTCCTCGCTCAGCCCGAGACGCACGCCTTCCTCCATGGTCGCCAGCGCCAGGTCGAGGTGGGCGATTATCTCCTTTTCGCCGACCCTGCGGATAGCCTTTTCGTTGGCGAGCATTATCTCGTCGAGGCTTTTGCCGCTTGTCCGGACGATTTCCCGAAACTTCGTCATGCTGCCGTAGGGGTATGCCGGCGCCCCCCGGTCTTCGGCCGGCTGCCCTTTCCAGGCGAAAAAGCCGCCGCCGGTGGAATAGTACTCCCGCTCGCAGATGACCACCCCGTCGGCGGCGAGCAGGCGCATGACCATTGTGTTGGCGAACGGGTAGTCGTGGTCGTGCTTATCCCAGACGATGTTCGCGCCGCTCAGCTCGAAGCCCACGCCCCGTATGGCGACGACGTGCTTGCGCGCCGGGTCCTGCAGCTCGTCCATCAGCCGGGTGTCGCACGTCTCGGGCTTCTGTCCGAGGAGGCCGGCGAGGACGGCGCGGTCGGTGCGGTGGCCGCGGCCGGTGGCGCTAAGGCTGCCGTACAGGCGGGCTTCGATGCGGGCGCCGCGGCGGAGGGCGTCCTCGGGCAACCCTTCCAGCACCGTCCAGAAGTGATTGGCGATCCTGAGCGGAGCGATCGTGTGGGGGCTGGACGGACCGGGGCCGACCTTGAACAGCTCGGTCAGCGTCGTGCCGACGACCCCTGTGGGCGGGCCTTGGTAGCGCTTGTCGGGGGGAAGCCGGGGAAAGCCTCGGCCGGTATGCCCCGCGCGCCGGCGGGGCGAAGGTCGACCGCCACCTGGCCTGCCAGCGCCGACATCAGGGCAAGTTTCAGGAAGTCGCGCCGTTCCATGTCATCATCTCCATACCAGTGTCACTTTGTTTCTCCTTCGATAAATTACGATATTTTCCTCCCCTGCCAGCGGCCATGGGTCTGCGTCCCGGCACAAAAAAGGCTCCCGCCTGTTTCCAGGCGAGAGCCTTCTGTTCTTATGTGTGGCGGAGTGGGTGGGATTTGAACCCACGCACGGTGTAACCCGTCTAACGATTTAGCAATTCAAGACTGGCTTATTTCCCTGTGTTTCCCGTATTTCCAGATACCAAAATCGGCATATTTTCGTGTCTACAGTATTTCCTCTCTTTATAGTAGTCTGGTGTTTTGGTCCCCAGATTGGTACCCGGATACTAACTAACTCTCAATCAGTGTGGCTACTTCAGGTTCAAATATAACAATCTCGCCGCTTTTTTGTTGGCACCCTTCACAGAATATTTCATAGGCAAACTGAAAGACAACCTGCTTTTCTTTACATCCAAATACGAATTGGTCACATTTAAAAACCATAGTTGAATTTAATACTGCTACTTCAAGTTTTGTATCGGGATGAATAACATTATTTATGCCACCCGCAAACAGTGTACCATAAATAGAAGCAGTATCGCGCGGCTGTATTTGTATCGGTAATCCCCATCCTCCTGTAATTCCGTCAACACTAAATTGAGAAAGGCTTAATCGTGTAATCGGTTTTAGTCGAATCGCAGGATAAGTTGCTAAGTAACGTCCTTTATTCTCAATACCGACAATGATAGAAATCTTGACTTCATTACCAGTGCTGTCCTTACGCATACGGTAAAAAACCTGCAAATCAGGCTTTTGTCGCCTCCCAAACATATCCGCCAAAAGGTGATGCTCCATAATAAGAAAGCTATCGCCTGCCCTTGTATAATAAATGTTAAGGCCACACATTGCGCGATGGGGCAATCCTTGGCTCTCGGGAACGTATGTAACTACAAAGCCCTCGTCATTAGCCTCATTGTCCTCTACAAAAATCACTTCATTACGGACACCACTATTTACAGGTATCAACGCATCACTGATTAGGCTGTTCAAGTCAGTCAAAAAACGTTTGACGCCCTTAATCGGTTTTATCTCCTGAGCAATATCAGGAGATTCGTCATTTATTCGCTTAGCACGTATGCCCCAAACAACTACTCCCCCTACAGCATTAGAAAAACCTGATAATGCTTTAGCGTAGTTTCTTTTGTCATCACCCGAAAGGCCTGTCCGTGCAGGCTCGGACTTTTCTTTAAAGTCTAGGCAAAGGTGTTCTTCTTGACCACCAGTAACAAATTTATCAATTCTCTGGTACTTCTCTGAAAGTATCTGCTGAAAAATGAGTTGCGCGTTATCCATACTAGCACCCCCTTAGCTGGAGAACTGTTATGTGATGACATTCGCCGAACTAATAATAAGACCTGCACGGCATGAAGTTGTGGGAAAGACTGTATGAAAGGCCGCAAATTATTAAGGCTTACTGATAGCTCAGTAAGCCTTCCTGTTTATATGCATAGCAGCCCATTTAAGGCCTGTACAGCGGTTTCTTGCATCCCCGGCATTAAGTGGCCGTAGATGTCCATTGTCATATTGATGCTGGCATGCCCTAATCTCTCCTGCACCACTTTAGGATGAACCCCTTGCTGAAACAAAATGGCAGCATGAGTATGGCGCAAAACGTGAAAATTAAACTGTTCAAGGTTCGATTTCTTCAATATCCCGCGATAAGCCTTGTGAAATTTGTTGGGGTGATAAGGTGTCCCGACTAAAGATGTAAGAACAAAGTCCTGGTCATCGTAGTTCGCCCCCATAGAAAGTTTTTGCTCTAGTTGCTGTTTCCTATAATGCTTTAGCTCTTTAAGCAAGCTCGACGTAACAGCTATTTTCCGCCGACTCCTTACCGTTTTAGGTTCATGTATGAAAATACCCTTCCCAGTAGTAGCCAAAGTCCGTTGTACGGAAATAGTCAAATTATCAAAATCAATGTCCGGCCACTTCAGGCCAAAAATTTCCCCTTTCCGCATCCCTGTCTCCAACGCCAAAAGGACTGCAACATATTCCCGTATTCCCGTTGTCTTCGCAACTGTAAGCAACTTTTGCGCTTGCCCTACCGTCATGGGCTTGACTTCATGCCGTTGAATGCGTGGTGGTTCCGTTGCTTCTATCACGTTCCGGGTAACGTACCCTACCTTCAGTGCCTGCTTAATGGCGGCGTGTAGGCAAACGTGAACACCATGGACCGTATAACAAGAAATCCCCTCTTGCTTTTCACCGCCTTCTTTCAACAGCCGATTATACAGGCGTTGGGCATCAGGCGCTCTGACCTTTCCTAGAGGAATCGTTCCAAGAACAGGCTTAATGTATTTATTAATCGACGATTGGTATTTTTCATAGGTCTTTGGTTTTGCCTTCGGTTTAACGTATTCCTCCATCCAAGTGTCGAGCCAGTTGCCCAAAGTAATTTTATGAGCTTCCGGCAGCAAACCGTTTTCTAACTCCTGTAACCATTTCCGGCCTTTTTTTAAAGCGTCCCCTTGAGTTGCCCCAGTAAACTTTTTCCGTTTAGTCTGCCCGGAAGTGGGGTCTATATAAGAAAACCTAGCCTCCCAGTATCCTCTTATTTTATTAAAGTGGGCAGTTCCTTCCCCGTGACCGCGTTTTGCCATTTGTTTACACTCCTATCCTTTGACATTGGTTTCCCGCCGCCTTAAAATAGAAGTAAGCGGCAGGGTTCTCGCTAGGTTCTCTGTTCGCGCTCTGGCCGGTGTCCTGCTCGCAACAGGCCCGGCCTTCTACTTAGTCCTTGACCAACTCGTCTGCAATTTTTTGCAGACTTTCTTTGTTTCGCTCAAGGTATTCGCTGACTGCTTCATTGACTAGGCTACTAACATCTTTATCCCGCTCAACAGCCAGCACTCTCAGCTTACGATATACCTCCGGTTTAAAGTAGACTGTCATCCTTTCAGATGTACGTTTTTCTTCCGTCGTCATGTAACCCCTCCTTTAATAATATTATATCACTTTAGCTATTTAGCTACAAGTAGCTTAACAGCTTTTATTGTTGAGTTTGCTTTTTTTACTGTTTCAAGGTACCTTAAGAAGCCTTTTATTCTCTCCTCGGTCAAAGGTTTATCCTTATCATTCCAGTAAGCATCTTTCCCTAGCCTAAAGTTGTGCACTGCGGCACGGAAAGCTCTTCTTGTTTTGCGCGATACATTCAAAGTCGAATTGACTGTAAGTCCTGTAACTTCTTGCCGCCTGGTCTTTTTCATTGGCTTAAACTTTTTCCGATTAATTTTAAACCCTTCGTCCTTAATAATAGCCTTTACAGCCGGTATTGCCGCCTTAACCATCTTAGAACCACTAATTGTCAAATCATCGGCATACCGCGTATAACTGCCGTTAACTCCTTTTACGACCTCTTCCACTCGATTATCCAGGCTTCTGCAAATCAGATTGGCAATCGCAGGACTCGTAGGCGCTCCTTGCGGCAACTTTCCGCCAAGCGTTGTAACCAGCATAAACGCCCATGCATCTTCAAGACTAAACCCCAATCGTGTAAACAACTTGTAGACATCAATGTCTTTGATAGTTGGAAAAAAGTCTTTCAAGTCTATATTGATAACGTGCTTTTTGTTCACATGCGGTAGAGCATTCGTCATAATGGAATGGCGTTTCCTGAATCCATGACAACAATCAGAAAGCATTATCGGGCTTAGAATAACCCGATAAATCTTCTTTTGGATAGTTTTGAGGGTTTTGTGTGGTGCCGAAATTTTGCGGAACCCTTGCCCATTTTTCTTTTTCCTGTAGGATACACGATATAGCCCGCCTGTCCGAACATTATACGAGGCAATATCATGAAATAGTTTGGTTTCCTCTTTGGTAAGACCCATTAGCGCTAATATTGGTTCCATATCTTGATTCCTCTCCTTTAAAATACGAATTTGCCGCATATCAGTTGGCGGACGAAAAGGCCCGTCTTTAGTACTTAATACTTGCGATTGGCCAGCAATCTCCCAGACAGGCGCACCGGCGCGAAAGGAGTATACGGGTAACAGGAGTGTAGTAGTAGATACCTTAGAATATAGTTGCAACGATTCTTGCTGTATTAACTCTTCCCCTACTGTGTCCTTTCGCCCGGCCATGTCTTGTCCTTCTGTATGGCGAAACGCCATAACTATAAATGCGCTACTAAAGAATCGGAGGTTTTCGTCCGCCGCTGTCAATAAGAAACTCTTGGGCTGTTCTCAGTCAGTCCTTATTCGCGCCGGGTCGTCTTCCCCTATAGCTGTGCCAAGACTATGAGAAGCTTCGGGACTTAACCCCCCTAGCTTGACTATTTCCATAGCTGCCCGCCATCGTTGGGGATTGGACGTGTCGGTCAATACTTCTCTTATGGTGTTGAGCGAAAGAGGTATTAATACTCTCAACATATCAACACTGTTGTCCCAGAGGGCCTTTCGCCGGCAGTTAAGTTCGGCTATAAAGAGCGCATCGTGTTTTCGCCACGCGTTCAGGTCTTCCAGACTGATTCCTACAGCCTGCACCACTTCCGCGTCAGTCAAACCCAGTAGCAACAATTCTATTACCCGCCGCTGCTCCTCGGTTAACTGGGAGTTTTTCAATCTGGTAACATTGCTCACTTTGTCTCCCCTCCATCCATTATCGTGCCGCTGCATCCCGGAGAACACAACGGTAAGTATTCTCACTTCAGTCTGCATGATTTCAGCAGCTATCTTATCGTAAGTTTGCTGCTTCATGTGAGCCGGTTTTGCTGTGATTGGATTAAAAAGCTTTGCGCTACTGTCCCCTAGCTGCGCTCTTAATCTCTTTACCTTATCCATCATGCGAGCGGGGTTTTGCTGTAGCTGGCTCCTGTAGGCGAGGTTATGACACTTCCGACATAACAAAGCCCCGTTCACTCTATACAGCCTGGTTACTTTGCGCCCGCACCCCTCCCCCGGACAAATCCACCAGACCCGTTCTCCCCCAAAGCGGCAAGGGGTTTTTTGAACCTGAATTTTATCGCGCAACTTTTTTTCTTCAGCATAATCCTTTATGTCATAAGGATGACATGCTTCAATAAGCCTTTTCCGCTCAGGTCTTATCCAGGTTCCGGTACCTATGCCTCCCATTAGTACCACCATCCCAGTAAGTTTTATACCGAAATCCTCTGCTAATTCGTGCTTTTCCTGACATCTAAGGCGCAGAAAGCATTGCTTCTGACATCATCCTGACATAGACTGATACAGCTTTTAAGCTCATCGACCGGGGCGGGGGAGGGGGTTCAGCTTTCTTGCCTTTATTCGGCACAACCAATGCCGCGTTTTATTTGTCCCCTCCGCCATTGTCACCAGCTAGCTTGTCTCTGCCTTTTTCCCCTTCTCTTCCTACTGGCCTATTTTTCCCTTCGCGCGGCCTTCCCGTCCGGAAAACATAAGCTGTAGGTACCCTCAACCTCTCCTATTGTTTAGGAGGAAAGTTGTCATGGCCAATAGCTATTAGGGTATCAACATAAGCTGAGGATATGAGAATCGAGCGACCCAAACGCACGGTTGGCAGGACACCTCTCTTTGCCAGTTGATAGAGATGCGGCAGACTAATCTGAATCGGTCCGCCGACATCGCTTGAGATTGAGCGCAGTTTTATCAGCTTCTTGCCTTTTGTGTTGTCCATAACGATTTCTCCCTCCACGTATTTTCCGTCTGCTTAAATAATACAAAACCCGCAAACCTTTGTAAAATCAGGGTTTGCGGGCTTCAAAGTTGATTATAGTTTTTTTGTCAATGTCCCTAAATTTCGTTTTGGTTGCCCATCATTTCTGCCACGCGAGGGCTTTGAATAGTTGAAAAAATGGTTTTCGTTGTAAATTTTTGTAAATAAAAATTTATATAAGAAATTTTCCCCATAATACTTAATATATTTAAATTTTCTATACATACATATGTTTATTTATGAATTTTTTCTTTTTACGCCTAATATCGCATCAAATTATTCCACCCTAAATTCATCTAATCGAAAAAATTTTGGCAAGAATTTTTCTGACCCTGCCGCTTCTGATTGTGACCCAGCCCCCATGCTTAGAAAAGTCCCGGTTTTTGTCAATCAAGAACCGTAATATCTGTCAGCAGATATTACGGTTCACCATAAATACTCCCTTTTATACTACTGTTATTGACAACAAAGGCTTGTCATACATAGTCAGACTTTTTCACACGCCTCTTATAACCTCTCACAAGCTGTTACTTTGCAACTCAAAACACAAACAATATCCCAATCAACAAGGCCCCAAGCATCGCTATAGTACATCCACAGCCAGGCGCAGAAGCTGTTCCATTCGGCGACTTTATATGCTTGTTCTGACAATAGCTTCTTACGTTTTCCCTTGCTTCATGTTCCTTAATGTCAATTGCGTATCCTCTTGAAGCGTCTGTAAGTTTATGTACATGTTTTTCGATATCTTTCACTGCTCTAAGCAAAACATCCTCATGTGTTAGGGTATAACTATAAGGACTACTTTGGAAGGTGTAATAAAGATACCAATAGCAATAGACCGCCGTAGGATTTAGGGATAGCGTAGCGTATTTATCCCAACATTTTTCCCCGTTCTCCTTCTGACCGCTGGCATAGCTTATTCGCATCAGTTCTCCCCAGCACTCGTTGTAACCCCTTCTTATGCCTTCCTTTAAGTATTCAGTCGCCTTGTTGTAGTCTATCCTACAGCCCTGTCCATTACCATACATAACCCCAAGATAGTAGCACGCTTCCGCTGAGCCTAGCTTTTCAGCATATTTAAAATGCTTTAAAGCCTCTTTGTAATCCTTCAAACAATCTTTGTCGCCGTTATAATGTAGTAGCCCTTCTCGAAACGATTCTTTCGCAGAGGTTTCTGCAACATTATCTAATGGCGTTTTGTTCCCTGCATCACCTTCTATCCTTACCTCACATTTGGCAGGAGTCTTTTCGTCCTCACCTAGATGACCCTTAACAGCTAATACGGCGTCAATGGCCTCGTTTATCGGGATATTAAAAAATTCTCGATTATCGGTAAGACGATAGCCTTTTTTCTCAAGGAACGCATGAACAAATGCCTCCGCTTGAGAGCAATCACTTACAAATAGCTTATATGCAACAACGAAGGGCGTTGGTACCCCTGTTGCACTTGACAATTCAGCCGCACGTTCTTCCGGGTCTTTGGTAGTCTTTCCTATTTTGACCAATCCCTGCAACGAAGGATTCATTAATACGTAAACGTAACCCCTATCATCCATCTTGTAGCCTCCAAGTACCCACCAATCTTTCTAGTCCAATAATAATTATAAGTTTTGCTCCATATATTTGCAACTTTTTGACAATATAGTTGTCCAACGCGTTCATTTTATCACCTCTATAATTAAGGTATCTTAAGGGGTGGTGCAATGCGCGGTATTTATGTTGAGCAATACAAAGAGATAGGCAGAAAGATTGTCTTCTATAGAAATCTACGCGGCTTATCGCAACAAGAATTAGCGGATAGAATTGGGATTAGTCGGAGTTATATATCGAAAATTGAAGCCCCAAATTCCAACGTTAGCTTTAGTTTAGATGTACTTTTTGCAATTGCTACTGGACTTAATATAGATGTAGCGGCTTTTTTTAACCCGATAGAAATAAACAACCCTTACTTGAAAGATACTGATAGAAATTAAAAACCTCTAGGTAATCCTAGAGGTTTTATATCTTACAGTCACGTTTTATGGTTAGTAACTTTCCTAGCTATATCTCGCTCGCGTCCTTCACATGCTTGAACCTAACGCCCGGTAGCTCTCCGAAATGCAACCTGCCGCACTTTATTTTGCCGCGCTCGCTTGGCCGCAGCAGGTCCACGTCCAACGTCGCCTTGGTCTCGCTCACCAGATACAGCTTCTCGTCCTCACCAGGCGACTGCTTGACAATAGCCCAGTCCGGATTATACGTACCCAGCGGCGTATCCACCTTAAACCATTGCGGCAGCTTCAGGAACAGCTTGATATCCTCGCGGGCGTCCAAATCCCGCGCGAACTTCTCCTCAACTGCGGAGTCGTATTCTATCGCGTCATAGATGGACTTCCCAACTTCCAGCATTCGGCTGACATATCCCCGGATTTCATGGCGCGGGTCTTCAAATTCCTGCATCTCGTACTGCGCCCCGTCAATCCGCTCATACTGAACCCCGTCCACCATCATATCTTGCAGAGTCTGCTTTACAACCTTGGTCGTCTGCTCCAAAAACGCCTGCGGGTTGACGCTCACATCCGCTAGCCGTCCTGACTGTATCAGCATCTCGGCAATAGTACCCCGCGTCAACTCGGTTTCCTTCTGTATATGCCCCACTAGGTCCGGTACCTTGGCCGTCTGGTATGCTATGCCCGTTTCCCGTACCGATATGAGCGTTGTCTCAATACCTTCTTTATCTATGTCTATAGCTACCTTTTCCACATGCACCTTGGGCCGCTGTATCTCCGGCATATCCGCCAGGGCTTTGGAGGCGCGGCGGATAAGGTCTGCGGTATCATAATGCACCGCATAGCGCGTCTTGTGCTTTATCCGTTCCCACAGCGCCAGGAAATTTTCGTCGAACTCCCAAGCTTTTTTGAGTACGGCTGTCCGGCGGTCTCGCTTGTTGTTTATCCTGCCCTCGAACTTAACCCCGCACTCTTCCTCAATCTCGGTCTGAAGTGCGCGGGCAAAATCGGCGTAGCTTTCATTGGCTACTACGGTAAGCCGGTTGATGCTGGCGTCAAACACCCGCCTACCCGTCTCGTCCACCGGAAGGCGCATACCTCGCCCGATTTCTTGCCGCTTCTTCATATCCGACCTAGTTTCGTTCAGCGTACATATCTGGAAGACGTTAGGATTATCCCATCCTTCCCGTAGCGCCGAATGGCTGAAGATAAACCGCAGCGGCTCCTCGCGGGATAACAGCCGTTCCTTGTCCTTCATAATCAGTTCATAGGCTTCGTCGTCCGCTTGGGTATTGCCGCTTGTGTCCTTGGCCTGTCCCTTCACCTGGGCGAAATACCCGTTGTGCGCCTTTTCCAGGGGCGGCAGATTGAGGCTTGCATAGCGGTCTTTCGCCGCCAATTCCATATAGGCTTCCTCAAAAAGTCTGCGGATTTTGCCGTCCGCATTAACATAGTTGGCCACCCGGTCAATGAAAAACAGCGACAGCACCTTCAGCCGCCGTCCTTCCGGCAGCAGGCGGTTTAGATAAAGCTCCTTTTCTAGGTGTTCCTTGACCGTCTCTTTTATCTGCACCCGCATTATGTCTTCGCTGTGACCGCCCACCGTTTCGCCAATATTCAGTGTTACGCCGTTATCGAAGGCGATATAGCCCCGCCCAGCGTGGATATCCTCCACCACATAGCCCTTGTAGGCTTCCCTCTCGCCACTAAGCTTGTAGAGGTCGTCACCGGTTTTACTCACGGTTACTGTCGCCCGCCGCGTCCCTTCTGCTCCCCGGATATCCATCGTCAGGCGGGCGGCGATTTTGGTTGTGGTGGCCTGAATAGACTCCACCCGGATAAACGGCTGGTTGAAATCTGCCTCATCCGTAACTGACGCCACCTCGATACGCTTGACCAGATTCAGGTCATAGGCCCGCACCGGGTCCAGCCGGTAGAGCAGATTGTACAAATTACGGTGAGTGGCCGAGTACCGTAACGTACACAACGGGTTCAGTCCGTCGATGGCGTCGCGGGCTTGCTCACTCTCCATATTCTGCGGCTCGTCGATGATGACGATGGGATTGACGTTTTGAATAAACTCTATCGGCTTACGCCCCGATAGCCGGTCATTCTCCTTGTGGATTACATTATTGGCCTTCTTGTTAAAGGCGTCAATGTTGATAATCAGCACCTGCAAAGTGTTGGCGTTGGCGAACTGCCGTAGCGACGACACTCGCCGGGAGTCGTACACCCAGTAGTCTATGGGCTGGTTTCCATATAGCCTGGAGAAATGCTCACGGGTAATGTCCAGGTTCTTCAGTACACCCTCGCGGATAGCTACGCTAGGCACTACTATGATAAACTTGGCGAAACCGTATTTCGCGCGCAGTTCGTGGATAGTCCGCAGATAAACATACGTCTTGCCCGTTCCCGTCTCCATTTCCACCGAAAAATTCATCCCGGCAAGCTCGCTGCTTACCGGCAGACGGTTGGCCTGCTGGACTTTCCGCACATTTTCCATTATTCTTTCCCTGGATACGGTCAAGGCGTTGCCTATCCCCAGTTCGGCGAACATCCCTCCGGCGGCGGTGTTCAGGTCTATCTCGTACTGCCCGCTAGTTATCGGCTGGCCGTCAAATGCGTCCGTCACTGCCTGGATAGCGTCAAGCTGGTACTGCTGGTATTCGTCGAATTGTATCTTCATACCGCCCATCCCTAGACCGTCCGGAAGCCGATACTATGCGACTTCATTTCGAGCACAGCGTTGGTTTTAAGCATGTCGTTACCGTGGAAGGCCGCATCCAGACAGACCACCTGCAGGGGTTTGAGCCCTATCATTTCCCGCAGCGTATCTTGGCTTATCGACTCCTCCAGGCACACCAACAGTTTTCCCCCGTCCACCATGTAAACTTCACTTCCCGCTGCCGTCACTTTAGCCACTGGCGCTGTCAGAGGCAAACCTGCTTTAAGGATGATTTCATACAGCATGTCCAGCGGCTTACGGTCATGCTTGACGTTATCCACCAGCATTTGAAGCTGTACCGCGAGCTCCTCCGATTTCTCGGCCGCCTTCGTCCCGTCCCACACTTTGAAATTACTAGACGACAGCTTAACCACCTTAAAGCCCCGGTCCTGCTTTTTGCCGTCAAAGTCAAGTTTCGCATCGTCGGCTTCGTTCAACTTCTTAATAACCCGTCGGACTCGTTCCTTGGTTATCTCTGCAATGGTCGGATAGTCCTCTCGCTCGGTAGGTTCTGGCAATTGCACCAAAATAAATTTGCGATTGCCCCCATCTTCGGAGTTCATTTCAAGAACAGCATGAGCTGTGCTACCAGAACCCGCGAAAAAATCAAGAATAATGTCATCCGATTTTAAAAACGGGCATAGTATTTCTTTAATCAGTTTGGTGGGTTTAGGAAATGGAAATATTTTCCCGTTTCCCAGTATGTCGGAAATCTCACTAGTTCCATGCTGAGTATAGATTCCTTCGATTATAGAAAAAGGCTTATTGGTTCGCACTTCGCCATTTTCATCTTTAAGGTATTGCTTAAAATTTACGCTGGTTTTTCCTTTGCTAGTAACAATGACAAGTTCGTTATTCTTCTGAGCTAGTTCCGTTCTGTCTTTGGACCATTGCCATTGCATCTCTGGCCAAATTTCTTCCCCGTTGTGTACTATAGGGTAGCGTAGATTTGGCCTTTCATCATTACTATTAGTCGCAAGCGGTTGCAGGCGATAAGGCCCTCTTAATTCATACTTCTCATCTCGAAATTTATAATACTTTGCAACCAGTCCTTCATCGTAAGGAATTTCTATATTGTCAATTGTTGCAATATTTTTGGCATAACACACTACATACTCATGTAAATCAACATAGTACTTTGTCTTTGCACCACCCCCATACTTCTTTTTCCAGACAACGCTTGCCACAAAGTTCTCTTCGCCAAAAATTTCGTTCATTAGCGCTCGTAAATTATGTACTTCGTGGTCATCAATGCTGACGAAGATAACCCCGTCATCCCGCAACAGGTTACGGGACAGGAACAGACGGGGATACATCATGCTCAACCATTTGGAGTGAAAACGCCCGTCGGTCTCGGTGTTGGTGGTTAGCTTTACGCCGTCGCCGTCCACCTGACCGGAGTATTTCAGGTAGTCGTCCAGCCCCTCGCGGAAGTTGTCAGGATAGATGAACTCATTGCCGGTATTATACGGAGGGTCGATGTAAACCATCTTGACCTTGCCGTGGTAGCTTTTTTGCAGTAGTTTCAGCACTTCCAGGTTGTCGCCCTCAATAATGAGGTTTCCAGTAGTATCAAAGTCCACCGACTGGCCAGGGGCGGGCAACAGCGTACCCACACTGGCCGTCTGGATATTCTTTATCGCTTCGGATTTGCCCGCCCAGGACAGGCCATACCGCTCCGGCCCACTGGCTACATCGTCGCCTAGTGCTTCCTTCAGCTTGGCGCAGTCTACCTTGCCTTCAGTAAATACCTCGGGAAAAAGCGCCCAGAACTGCTCCAGCCGTTCAGCCATGATATCCTTGGACTTCAAACCCATTCGCACATCGTCGCCCATATAAATCCCCTCTTCCCTTGGGTTCAACACCTTTGCAGCCAGCGTGTCCATATTTTTATTCCACTTTTTTGAGCCAACTCCTGTATTCTAATGTCGTCACGGCACGCTATCTTGGTCACAAAAAACAGAAAATGTGCAGCCGTAAACCACCTTAACCCCTCGTTTGGTTGAGGACACAAAACCTAGCTCTCTTGCCAGGAAATTTGTTCGCGAAAAAAGATTTGCCCCACAACAACAAAAGCCCCCCCCGACGGGGGGGGCAAATGCTTTGTATGGCGTCACTACGGGGATTTTAGTCCTTGCTACAGGTATCCCTAAAATAACCTTTTCGGCTATACTCCTGTACCTTATGCTATTTTTATAGAAAACGACAAAAATTTTTCTGACCCTGCCTGCCTTTTTTTACCACCTCCCCTCTTGCGGAAAAGTCCCCGCTTTTTGCAATTTGGACAGCCCTTTAGCTTTCCAGGTATACTATACCAATGCATAGGGTAGTGAAAAAACTTCCTTCTTTATGCACTGGTGCATTTCTATCTATTCTCAGGAAGTCTTCAGGTAAGCTATTTTATCATTTTCTTCAAGCATAAACTTAGAAATCATTTTTTTACTAAGTTTGAAAGTCCAACTAAATAGAGCTAAATTTAATTCTCTGCCTGTTATGTTACCATGGGCTGCCGTAGTTCGATACTGAACCATTTGGCCTAAATACTTTACGGCTTCATCCTCTTCAAGGTTTAGTTGTTTAATAACGAAATTCAATTTTCGCCTTGTTGTCACTAAATCTTCTAATATACTCTTAGCAGAATCAAATATTTCTTTGTCTTTGTGTTGATTCTGATATTCCTCCCGAAAAGTATCTCGTATTAACTTGGAATACATATTTACAATATTGTTATTAAATATCGTTTTTAAGTTGACCGAATAAAAATTCGCCAAAATCTCCATGCTTTTAAAAACAGAAAGGAAGCTTTCTTCATATAAATTTAGGGATAGAAGTTCTAACCCTTTTGAATAATAATTCATACTCGCAAAACCTATGCGGAGTTTTTCGGGGTCTAAGTTTACAAGTAATTCATCAAACTTTTGAATCTTGCCAAGGTTATTTTTATTTGCCTTTTCTATCAGAACATCTACTGCCACTATCTCTTTGTAGTCCACTTTAACAATAGAGTATTCAACATGTTTTTCGTATAAGAAGGATAATATCCTCATTGAGTCGTGAAAACATTTCCTTGCAATCCTCTCAGCCTTTTGAATATTTTCTTCGTTAATGTATGTTATTACAGAAATACAAGTAGAGAATTCATCCCAATGATAATCGGTAAAATACACATTGCTAAGCTTAAATGAGCTACCCCTTGGAATTCCAAATTTAAACTTCTCATAGTCGCTGTCGAAATCAAGTAAGTAAGTAACTTTCCACATAGTTTCAACCTCCAATACATAGTCACTCGTTGATGCATATCAATTCCCCAAAAATCCATTTTTTCTACATAATTTGGAATTAATCGAGGATTTCTGTTAGCAAATGGCGAATTCGGCATGTAATATTACTTCAAGTGAGGGGTTCAATAATGCTATCTCAATGGATAATGGAGCATGGACGTACCACATGTCCTTATTGTTTCCCTGTTATAGATATTACCGAACACACTATCTGTACCGAAGTTGTTAAAAATTATATTGCAAATTTCTTATTGTGCACCTATAGAGACCCAGAATACTTAAAAAGACATTTTGGGAATAAACATCCAGACGAATTGAAGAAATATATAAAAGAAAAAATATTTGTTCCCCCTCAGGCTGTTGATAGTCCTAGTCAAAATACAAAACAGGGCGATTGGGGAGAAGCATTAAGTGCCTTAATATTGCTAGATTTTCGACATCTTTGTATTCCCGTATCCAAGCTGCGTTACAAAGCGAATAATTCTCGTTCTATGTTAGGAACAGACTTATTTGCAATATGCCTCGATTCTACCTCTGAAGAGATAACAAAATTGGTGTATGGTGAAGTAAAAACTCGCCGAACTTATTCTTCTACAGTAGGAGTAGAAGCTTATAAAGGTTTGTATTCAGACTACGGAAGGTCTTTGGGGAATATTATAGACTTTTGCATAATGAGACTGGAGGAACAGCATCAATTTGAACTGGCTGAAAAGCTTACGACTGTTTATGATAACTTAAATAAGTATGCAAAAGAATTCGAAATTTTTCTCATAGTAGAAAGAAATGTTTGGAAAGAGGATATACTAGTAAATTTAAATAATATACCACCGAATCTATCAACACTAAGGACAAATGTTATGTTAATTGACG
>JAHDOI010000067.1 GCA_018434945.1 Selenomonadales bacterium | reverse complement strand
ATTTTGGATGCGCCTCCTTTGTTATTTATGCGGTCGGCAAACCTGCATATATTTTAACAAAGGAGGCTTTTCTTTCCTCCGCATAGCTATAAGCTTTTTGATACCACCTGCTTAGCAGGTGGTTGCCGCTTACGCAACGCCAAGGCCAGGGTCAACGAACCCTGGCCTTTTTGTTCGTTCCCTTTCCCCCCTTGCCGCGGCCCGGCGGCAGGGCGCGGGCCTTCTTCGCGGGCGGTCCTTTCGGGCGGCTCTGCTGCCTGGGCGGCCTGATAAGGCACTTGTCGTCGTAGCCGATCAGATCCTCGCGGCCGGCTTTCGTCAGTGCCTCGAGCACGAGCGGGTAATTCTTCGGATCGCGGTATTGGAGCAGGGCCCGCTGGAGCCGCTTTTCGCGCGGATCCTTGGCGACATATACCTTTTCGCCCGTTAGCGGGTGGAGGCCGGTATAATACATGCAGGTGGAAAGGCTGCCCGGAGTGGGGATGAAATCCTGGACCTGCTCGGGGTGGTAGCCCATGTCGCGCAGGAACTCGGCCAGCTCGACCGCCTCGCGCAGGCCGGAACCGGGGTGGCTCGACATCAGATATGGCACGAGGTACTGCTCCTTGCCCAGTGAGGCGTTCATCCGGCGGAAGGCGTCCGCGAACCGCAGGTAGACATCCTTGCCCGGCTTGCCCATCAGGCGGGTAACCTTGGGGGCGATATGCTCGGGGGCGATTTTAAGCTGACCGCTGACATGGTGCTGACAAAGCTCGCGAAGGAATTCGTCGCCGCCTTCGGAGAGCAGATAGTCGTAGCGGATGCCGGAGCGGATGAAAACCTTCTTCACCTTCGGCAGCTTCCTGAGCGCCCGGAGAAGGGACAGATAGTCGCCGTGATCGGCGTCAAGATTGGCGCACGGCTCGGGATGAAGGCAGCGTCGCTCCTTGCAGGCACCGCGCTCGGCCTGGAAGCGGCAGGCGGGCAGACGGAAATTGGCGGTCGGTCCGCCCACATCGTGGATATAGCCCTTGAAATCAGGCAGCTCGGTCAACAGGGCCGCTTCGCGCAGGATGGATTCAGCGCTGCGCGTCTGGATGATCCGCCCCTGGTGGGATACGATGGCGCAGAACGAGCAGCCGCCGAAACAGCCGCGGTGGCTGACGAGGCTGAACTTCACCTCCTGGATGGCTGGCACGCCGCCGTCGCCCTCGTATACGGGGTGATATGTCCGCCTGTAAGGCAGATCGTAGATTTCGTCCATCTCCGCGGTGGTCAGCGGGTCGGCGGGCGGATTCTGCACAACGTACTCGCCGCCGTGGGGCTGGACGACCGTTTTGCCGCGGATGGGATCCTGCTCGTCATACTGCAGCTTGAAGGCGGCGGCGAAATCATGTTTGCTGGCGGTGACCGCCTCGTATGAGAGAATCTCCGTGTAATTCCATAAGTGTTCCAGGGAAGACGCCCGGTAGCATGTGCCCTTCACATCGCGGATGGCCGAAACCGGGATACCGGCGGCGAGCTGGGCGGCAAGTTCCTTGATCTGCTTCTCCCCCATGCCGTAAACGAGCAGATCGGCCTTGCTGTCGACCAGGATGGAGCGGCGCACGCTGTCCGACCAGTAGTCGTAATGCGCAAACCGCCTGAGGCTGGCCTCGATGCCGCCGATGACGAGCGGCACATCCTTCCACAGCTCGCGGATGCGGCTGGCGTACACAAGGGTGGCCCGCTCCGGGCGGAGGCCGGCCCGGCCGCCGGGCGAGTAATCGTCGTCCGAGCGGAACCGCCGGGCGGCTGTATACTTATTCAGCATCGAATCGAGGTTGCCGGCCGAGACGAGCACCGCCAGGCGCGGCTTGCCGAGAACTTTGAAGGCGTCGGTCGAGCGCCAGTCGGGCTGGGCGATGATGCCCACGCGCCAGCCCAGCTTTTCCAGCAGCCGACCGATGATGGCCGGCCCGAAACTGGGGTGGTCCACATAGGCGTCGCCGCTGACGAACAGAAAATCGAGCCTGTCCCAGCCGCGTTTTTCCATATCCGCTTTGGATATCGGCAGAAAATCGTCGTTCATTGTCCGCTCCGTCGGTCAAATTAATGAAGGCTGTTGTCAACAGCCTTCATTGTTATCTCTGCGTACCGGTAGTATTTGCCGTGAAAGTCTTGCTTATTACATCCCCGTCCCCGCCGAGCCGGCCCTGGGGCTGGCCGTTATAGGTTAGATCGACGCCGGCAGCGTTGCCGAGGTGTACCGTCATCGTCTGGTCGGCGTTCCAGGTGAACGTCTCCCCTACCCGCGGTATGCCTTCGTACAACTCGCGGCCGTCCGCGGTAACCCGTGTCCAGCAGTCGGCGGTATACTTTGCGACGACCACGATCGGCCTTGCCGCAGGGACGGGAGCAGCTGTTTTTGCAGGCGCCGGGGCAGGCGGGGGCTGGACTTTGACCTGAGGCGGTTTGGGCTGCGGTGCGGGCGGCTGGTTAATGTGGTTGAAGACCGCCCAGGCAGCGCCGGCGATGACGGCCAACACCACCAGGATTATCAACCAGCGGCCGAGCGAACCGCTCTTCTCCTCCTCCCGGCCGGCCTCCACTTTCGGCGGCATGGCTGAAGGGCCAGACGCCGGCGCTGCGGGCTGGGTAGGTTGGGGCGGCTGGGGCGCGAGGCTTTCGCGGTACACATCGAGCGCCTGCTGGGGATTGAGCCCGAGAAAAGACGCGTAATTACGGATAAAGCCCTTGAGATAAACCTCTCCCGGCAACACGTCGTATTTGCCGTCTTCGATCGCCTGGATATAGATGGCGCGGATGCTGGTGGCTTTTTCGATATCCTTGACAGTCAAATTTTGCCTTTCCCGCTCGGCCCGCAGGAGATCGCCTACTGTCGGCAACATAAACTCCCCCTTAGTGTATTGAGATAATCTATTATGCCGGCCGCCGCCCGGGAAAAGTCCGCGGCGTCGACCGTAACGGCGTAGTCGGCGGGAGCGGCCTGTTCGTAACCGTACAGCGGGTCGTAATAATCCGTAAGCAGGGTGCGTACGACTTCCCGCACCTCTCCGGCTGCGAAAGCGGCCGACAGGCGGTCGGTTTTGACCGCGCCCAGGCGGGCGCGCAGCGCCTGGATACTTGCGCGGATTTCGTCGCCGCGGGAGTTGTAAACGTCAAGATACTCTTCGATAAGGCGCGTTACCCTTGTCTCGATATCGGCATAGGCGAGGAGCTTTGGCCCCTTCTTCATCGCGGCGAACAGCGGCTCGGGAATATAGACGTTGCCGATGCGCTTGCTCTCGCATTCCACCATAATGTAAGGCGCGTCATTATAGCGCAGCAGTTCCCGGAGGATAAGGGCGTCGAAGTTCTGGGCGGTCGCCGGCTTGCCGAGCCCCACGCTGCCGAAGACCGAGCCGCGGTGGTTGGCGAGTTTTTCAAGATCGATCACCGGCACGCCCTGTTCCTTAAGGAGGGCGAGCAGCGTCGTCTTGCCGACGCCGGTCGACCCGCACAAGGTGACAACAGTAGGCTTGAGGTCGAACGATTCCAGGGTTTCGAGCACATGGCGGCGGTACGCCTTGTAGCCGCCTAACAACTGGTACGCCGGAATACCCATGATTTCGAGGATACCGACGACCGATTTCGAGCGCATGCCGCCCCGCCAGCAATAGACGACGACAGTGCGTCCGCCCTTATACTGGGCGCGGATGCTGCCGACAAGAGCGGGCAGCTTGGCGGACACGATCGCCAGGCCCTGCTGCTTTGCTTCCTCCGGGCCGGTCAGCTTATAGATCGTGCCGACCTCGCCGCGCTCCGCGTCGTCGAGCAGCGGGATATTGATCGCGCCGGGGATGGCACCGTTTGCGAACTCCGACGGCGAACGCATGTCGATGAATATCGGGTTGTCAAGTTTAAGGGCGTCAGGCAAATCTATTACTCTATGCAAGAAGCAATCACCACATCATGAAAATCATACTTATTCTGCCCGCAACGACGGCTTTTCAAGCATCATCGCTAGTCCTTGTTGAAATAGAGGTTGTTGACCTGATCGGTCGTCATGAGGATTTCGCGCGCCTTGCTGCCGATGTTGGGGCCGACGATCTTCATCTCCTCCATCATATCGATCAGCCGGGCGGCGCGGGTATAGCCGACGCGGAACTTGCGCTGCAGCATCGACACCGATGCCTGGTTCGTCTCCAGCACCATGCGCACAGCTTCCTCCAGCAGCTCGTCCTCCATCGTCTCGCGGCCCTGACGGTCGCCGTACTCGACGAAGCTGGTAACCCCTTCGGTGTACTCAGGCTCGGTCTGATCCTTAAGATAAGCAACCAGCTCCTCGACCTCGTTATCGGCGATGAAGGCCCCCTGGACGCGGAGCGGCTTGGAAGCGCCCACCGGGTAGAAGAGCATGTCCCCTTTGCCGAGCAGCTTCTCGGCGCCGGCCATATCGAGGATGGTGCGCGAGTCGACCTGGGAGGAAACGGCGAACGAAATGCGTGAAGGGATATTGGCCTTGATGGTGCCGGTGATGACGTCCACCGACGGGCGCTGGGTCGCGAGCACGAGATGAAGGCCGGCAGCCCTGGCCATCTGGGCGAGGCGGCAGATGGCGTCCTCGACGTCCACCGGTGCGACCATCATCAGGTCGGCAAGCTCGTCGATGATAATGAGGATGAGCGGCAGGCGCTCGTCGGGCAGCAGTTCGTTGTAGCGGGCGAAATCGCGCACGCCGGCGGCCGCGAACAGCTGATAGCGCCGTTCCATCTCCCCCACCGCCCATCTGAGGGCCGAGGCGGCTTTCTTGCAGTCAGTCACGACAGGAGTAAGCAGATGGGGGATGCCGTTATAATTGGACAGCTCGACGACCTTGGGGTCGATCAGCAGGAACTTCACCTCGTCGGGGCGGGCCTTGAATAGGATGCTGACAATTAGAGTGTTGATGCAAACGCTCTTGCCGGAGCCGGTGGCACCGGCGACAAGCATATGGGGCATCTTGGCAAGGTCGGCGACGATCGGCTGACCTGCGATGTCCTTGCCGAGGGCGACGGTCAGCCGCGATGACGCGCGCTGGAAATCGTCGCTCTCGACGACCTCGCGGAGCGTCACAGGCGTGACCTCTTTATTCGGCACCTCGATGCCGATAGCGGCCTTCCCGGGTATGGGCGCCTCCATACGCACCCCGTGAGCGGCGAGCTTGAGAGCGATATCGTCCGCCAGACTGACGATGCGGCTCACCTTCACGCCGGCGGCCGGCTCGAGCTCATAGCGGGTGACGGCCGGTCCCTGGTAAGCGTTGAGGACCCTCGCCCCCACCCCGAAATCGTCGAGGGTGTTCTCCAGCAGCCGCGCGTTGTCGGTCAATTCCTTGCTCGTCTTCAGGGACCGCGATTTAGTCGGTTTCCTCAGCAGCGACAAAGGAGGCAGCGAGTAGTGGGCGAGCGCCTCAGGCGCAGGCAGCGGCTGGGGCGCGGGTTTTTCGACCAGGCGGAGCGCGGGTGCCGCCGGTTCGAGGTCTGGTTTAACGGCCAGCGGGGGCGGCGCTGTGGGCGGCGCGAATGTCGGCGGATTGTCCCGCTCCTGATTGTAGAAGCTGCGCTCCCGTTCAGCGGCGGCTTCGTCGCGGGCCTTTTCGAGCGTGACCGCCACCGCTTCGCGGGCCGATGCCAGACCCTCGCCGGCCTTGTTGCGGGCGGCGAGCAACGTCCCGCCGAGCGACCAGGGAGTGGCCAGCAGCAGCGCGGACAAGGCGACGCCGATCAGTACGATGAGGCTGCCGGAGACGCCGAACAGCTTGCGGAGAGAAAAAAGCACCATGCCGCCAACCAGGCCGCCGCCAGGTGTCAGGCTCTCGGGCAACACCTCGCGGTCGACGGGGATCTTGAAATGGTGATAAATGGCCAGCACTGTTACGTACACGAGCACCAGGCCCCAGAAACGGAGCGAATAATGGACAGGTTTGCGCGTCCAAACGTAGCGGGAACCCACCGCCAGCACGATGACCGGCAGGAAGGGCGCACCTGCTCCGAGGGAGTAGCGGAGAATTTTGGCGACGAAATCACCCGCCGGTCCGATGTTGAGACCGGCAAGGCTGGCCAGTGTCAGCACGGCGGCGGTGACGAGCGCGATGCCGAACAGTTCGCACTTAAGCTCGGGCGTCAGTTCGGACAGGGATTTAGCCAAAACATACCACCTCTGAGGAATTTTTCGCCGCTCACAGGCGAAATCCTCTATTAAGGCATAAATAAAGCGCCCCCTTCGTCCCCAGGGAGCGCCTTCCCGTATTTATTCGGCCGCCGCAAGTGCAGGCCGGTAGGTCAACGTCGTCCCAGGCTGCAGCTCGGGGCGCAGGTAGTCTTCCGGCGCGGTCGACAACAGCCTCACGATGCGGCTTTCAAAAGGCGCCACCCTTTCCACCATCACCCTGGCGCCGGCGACCTCCGCCTCTTCGTAAACGGCGCCCTTCTCGAAACCGTCCAGCACCAGTTCCAGCGGCAGCACCGTCCACAGCACGCTCATTGTCTCAGCCCCTTGCCCGCCTCTTTGCTCGTCCTGATGAGCTCGCGCAGCTTGGCCAACGCCTGGGATACGCCGCCTACGCCGTTGATGAGACCCATCTTCACAGCGTCGCCGCCGACGACCGACGTGCCGATATCGCGCGACAATTCGCCTGTTTTATACAGCAGCTCCTTCCACTTCTTCTCGGAGATGCCGGAATGGACGGTGACGAACTTGTTGACCCGGTCCTGCATCTTCTCAAGGTAGTCGAACGAACTCTGGGCGCCGATCACCAGCCCGGTGAGGCGGATCGGGTGGATGGTCATCGTTGCGCTTTCCACGATGAACGAATAGGTGGCCGACGTGGCGATCGGCACGCCGATGCTGTGGCCGCCCCCGAGGACAACCGACACCGATGGCTTTGACATACTGGCGATCATCTCGGCGATGGCCAGGCCGGCCTCGACATCGCCGCCCACCGTGTTGAGCAACAGCAGCAGGCCCTCGATCTCGGGGTTCTGCTCGATGGCGACCAATTGGGGCATTATGTGCTCGTACTTCGTCGTCTTGTTCTGCGGCGGGAGCACCATGTGGCCTTCGATCTGGCCGATTATCGTCATCACATGGATGTTGGTCTTGGCTGTCGGCACCTCGGTGGCACCCAGTTCCTCGATGTTTTCCGTCGTCACGTTCTTTTTAGCCCGCCGCTTCGGCGCCTCGGCCGGCCCCTGGGGATGCGGGTGCTCGGTGCCGGGCTGCGGTACGACGGGGTTGTCGTTTTGCATCATCATTTTCCCTCCCGTTCCTTTTCATGAATAGTATGGAGGCACAAGCATTAAATAATACAGTCGATACAAACACTAAAAAGCGGCCAACCTTGTGGTTGGCCGCTTTTGCAGATATTATCAGACTTCCATTATGATCGGCAGGATCATCGGCCGGCGGCGGGTCCGTTCGTAGAGGAACTTGCCGAGGGCGTCGCGGACGCCGGTTTTGATGGTAGACCATTCGGTGATATTGCCATTTTCGAACTTCTCGAGGGTCTGTTTCACTTTTTCGCGCGCTTCGTCCATCAGCTGCTCCGACTCGCGCACATACACGAAGCCGCGCGAAACGATATCGGGTCCGGCCACGACGCAGGCGCGCTGCTTGTCCATGGTCACAACCACGATCAGGATACCGTCCTGGGAAAGCTGCCGCCGGTCGCGGAGGACGATGTTGCCGACGTCCCCCACCCCGAGGCCGTCCACCAGCACTTTGCCGGCGGTGACCTTGCCGGTCATGGCCCCTTTGTCCGCGGTGAATTCAAGCACATGCCCGTTCTCGGCGACGAAAATGTTTTCCCGCGGCATGCCGAGCTCGTTGGCCAGCTTGGCATGCTTGACAAGGTGACGGAATTCTCCGTGCACCGGGATGAAGAACTTTGGTCTTACGAGGTTGTGCATCAGTTTGAGTTCTTCCTGGCTGGCGTGGCCGGAAACGTGGATGCCGGAGGCCGACTCGTAGATGACGTCGGCGCCCTGGCGCAGCAGGAAGTCGATCGTCCGCGAGACCATCTTCTCGTTGCCCGGGATGGGCGTGGCCGAAATGATGATCGTGTCGCCAGGCACGATGTCGACCTTCTTGTGGTCGGACATGGCCATACGGCTGAGAGCGGACATCGGTTCGCCCTGGCTGCCCGTCGTCATGATAACGATCTGCGAGGCCGGGTAGTTGTTGATCTCGTCGACATCGATAATTACGCCTTCCGGGGCGGTCAGGTAGCCGAGTTCCATGGCGATATTCGCCACGTTGACCATGCTGCGCCCGAGGATGGCGACTTTGCGCCTGAACTTGCACGCGGTGTCGATCGCCTGCTGGATGCGGTGGACGTTCGACGAAAATGTCGCGATGATGATTCGGTCACGCGCCTTGCGGAAGGCATCGTCGAATGTCGCCCCCACCACCCGTTCGCTGGCCGTATAACCGGGCCGTTCGGCGTTGGTGCTGTCGGCCAGCATCACAAGGACGCCTTGGTCGCCCAGCTCCGCAAACCGGTGAAAGTCGGTCACGCGGTTGTCGACCGGCGTCTGATCAAGCTTGAAGTCGCCGGTATGGACGACCGTGCCGACCGGGGTCTTGACCGACAGCGCCACCGCGTCGGGGATGCTGTGGCTGACCTTGATAAAACCGACCTTGAACGCGCCTGCCTGGATCATATCTCCCGGTTTCACGGGCACGAGCGAACTGTTGGCAACACCGTTTTCCTTCAGGCGGCCTTCCAAGATGCCCAGGGTGAGACGGGTGCCGTACACCGGCACGTTGAGCTGTTTGAGGACATATGGCAGGGCGCCGATATGATCCTCGTGGCCGTGGGTCAGGAATATGGCCTTGACCATGTCCCGGTTTTCGAGGAGATACGTGATGTCGGGGATGACGAGGTCAATGCCGAGCATGTCATCCTCGGGGAAGGCCAGACCGGAATCGATGACGATGATCTCGTTTCCGTAACGGATCACGGTCATATTCTTGCCGATCTCCCCCAGTCCTCCCAGGGGGATAATTTGCAATTTTCCCTTAGACAATAAAGAAAACACCTCCGAGCCGGCCCGCGGCCGGCAAAATAAGTCGTGTTATGGGATTAGCCGCTCTTGACAAAAAAAAGAAACTATCGACCGCTCCGTACACTTCTAGTATATTATAGCCTACTTGCAGCCGCAGGGCAAGGAGCATCTTACAGCACGAGGCTATTATGCGCAGAATGGTGTCCGGAGATAACAAAAGCCCGCTCTGGTGAGCGGGCTTTAGACTGTCGATAAAGGCCCATCTGCGGCGTTGCTCCTCAGAGCGCTTGCTTGCGTACGTCCCACAGTACGCGGCGCGGCGCGCTCTTCCGGTGCGCCTTGCATCTGGACCTTTCTCACCAGTCTGACTTTGTCTGCAAACAAAAAGCCCGCTCTGGTGAGCGGGCTTTTGCGGTCTCGTTACAGAGCACCGATGTCCTGCATAACCTTCCTGATCTGCTCGGTCTCGGACGCCGTCGCCGCGATGAGGGGCGGGCGCACGGGGCCTGCGCCGAGGCCGGCGAGATTGACGGCCATTTTCACCGGGATAGGGTTGGTGGTGACGAAGATAACCTTGAAGAACGGCATCAGTTCCAAATGTATATCGCGGGCGGCAGCCACGTTGCCCGCAAAGAAAGCGCTGATCATATCCTGCATGCGTTTGGCGACGATATGGCCGGCCACGCTGACCACGCCGACGCCGCCCACCGCGAGGATGGGGAGCGTGAGACTGTCGTCGCCGCTATAGACCAGGAAATCCTTCGGTACGCTGCGGACGATCTCCGATACCTGATCGAGGTTGCCGCTGGATTCTTTCACAGCCACGATATTCTTGATCTGTGCCAGGCGGGCGATCGTGGCCGGCAGGATGTTGCTCGCGGTGCGTCCGGGAACGTTGTAGACGATGAGCGGCAGACCGGTGTTGTCGGCAATTGCCTTGAAATGCTGATAATAGCCTTCCTGCGGGGGCTTGTTATAATAGGGGCCTACGACCAGCGAACCGTGCACACCCAGCTTCTCCGCTTCCTGGGTCAGGGCGATCGAAGCGCGGGTGTCGTTCGACCCTGTGCCGACGATGACGGTCGCCTTGTCGCCCACCGCGTCGAGCACGGCCGAAAACAATTTGAGCTTTTCCTCTGTGGTGAGGGTCGCCGCTTCGCCGGTGCTGCCGGCGACGACCAGACCGTCGTTGCCGTTCGCCACAAGGTGCTTTGCGAGTCTGGCCGCAGCCTGGTAATTGACGCTGAGGTCGTCGTTGAACGGGGTTACCATCGCGGTGAGTATACGTCCGAAAGCTTTCACGTTATCCTCTCCCTTTCGCGGAAACTTGGAAATATCGTCAGTCCGCCAGGCCGAATTTCCCGTGCAGCGCCTTGACAGCCTGCTCGACATCGGCTCTCTTGACCAGGACGGAAATCGACGTATGGGAATCGACAGTCTGCAGGATAGGGATGTTGTGCAGCGACAGAGCCTCGACGAAGTTGGCCATGACGCCGGGGACCTCGTGGATCCCTCCTCCCACCACAGACACCTTGGCGCAGTCGTGACGCGCCTCCGCATCGTAGCCGAGCTTCTGCAGCCTGGCGACCGCCTTGTCGGCGACGTCCTCGGCAACGGTGAACATCACCTGGCCGGGGTGGACGTTGATGAGGTCAACACTGATCCTGCTGTCAGCCAGGGCGCGGAAAATCTTGTGACTCTCCGTGGGGGTGGCGTCCTGGTCGAGGGCCACCCTGAGCTGGACGATATTGGGCAGGAAGGTCACGCCGGTGGCGATCCGGTCGGTCACGGCGTTCCTTTCCGGTCCCTCCTTGGAAATATTGGTGATCAGCGTTCCCGGCGCGTCCGAAAATGTCGACTTGACGACCAGCGGGATATTCTTCTGCATCGCGATCTCGACCGCGCGGGGATGGATTACCTTGGCTCCCTGGTGGGCGAGCTGGGCGACCTCGTTGTAGCTGATGATATCGAGGATCTTCGCCGTGGGGACGATGCGGGGATCGGCGGTCATGATCCCGTCGACATCGGTGAATATCTCGACAACCTCCGCGCCGAGCGCGGCGCCGAGCACAGCGGCGGTCGTATCGCTGCCGCCGCGGCCGAGGGTTGTAAACTCGCCGTCGGCCGTGATGCCCTGAAAGCCGCACACCACCGGTGTCTTGCCCAGTTTGAGCAGATTCATGATCCGCGACGGGTCGACCTTCATAACACGGGCGTTATTGAAATTATCGTCGGTGGTGATGCCCGCCTGGCCGCCCGTAAGCATAACGGCGTCGATATCGGCGGCCTGCAGCACCCCGGACATGACCACGGCGGAGATTATCTCGCCGCAGTACATCATATGGTCGAGTTCGCGGGCGGCGATTCCGCGGTACGCCGTGCGGGCGAGATCGAGGAGCGTGTCGGTGGCGTAGGAGTCGCCCCGCCGGCCCATCGCCGACACGACCACCACCGGGGTATACCCCTGCTCGCGGGCCTGGCTGATCTTGCCGACAACCATCGCCCGGACCTCGGGGGAGGCCACCGACGTGCCGCCGAATTTCTGGATGATGATGCGCATGCTCACACCTCAAATTAGATTATGTTCGATCATATATTCGGCTATCTGGAGGGTGTTGAGCGCCGCTCCCTTGCGGATCTGGTCGCCCACCACCCACATATTGAGGCCGTGTTGCACCGTGCCGTCCTCGCGGATGCGGCCGACGAACACCTCGTCGCGGCCGGACGTGGTGAGCGGCATGGGGTAAACCTGCCTGGCCGGATCGTCCTCTACAACCACACCCGGGAAAGCAGCCAGCAGCTTTTTCGCTTCGGCGGCCGACAGCGGCCCAGACAGTTCGAGATTCACCGACTCCGAATGGCTGCGGAAGACAGGGACGCGGACGGTCGTGGCAGTGACGGCGAGCGACGGGTCGGCGAGGATTTTCTGCGTCTCCTGGACCATCTTCAGCTCCTCTTTGCTGTAGCCGTCGTCCATAAAAACGTCGACCTGCGGAAGGAGGTTGAAGGCGATCTGATAATGGGCAGGCAGACTGGCGCTCGGCAGGATTTTCGCCTCGACGGGCTTGTTCTCCGCCACCGCCTTCACCTGGTCGTTGAGCTCGTCGATAGCTTCTTTACCCGCCCCGGAAACCGCCTGGTAGGTCGAAACAACCACCCGTTTTATCTTAACCGCGTCATGGATCGGCTTGAGGGCCATGACCATGATGATCGTCGAACAGTTGGGGTTCGCGATGATGCCTTTGTGCTCTTTGATCGCCTCGGGGTTGACCTCGGGCACGACCAGCGGCACGTCGGGGTCCATCCGGAAAGCGCTCGAGTTGTCGATGACGACGGCGCCGTGTTTCACCGCCGCCGGGGCGAAAGTCTTGCTGGCCGAGCCGCCGGCGAACAGGGCGATCTCTATCCCTTTAAAAGAATCGTCGGTCGCCTCTTCGACCGTGTATTCCTTGCCGAGAAACTCGATCTTTTTGCCGGCCGACCGTTCCGAGGCCAACAATTTGAGCTCTGCGAAGGGGAAGTTGCGCTCGGCGATAAGCTGCAGGAACTCCTGGCCTACCGCGCCGGTGGCGCCGAGGATGGCTACGTTGTATTTGCGCATGATATGCCTCCGTGATTACTTATGACATTATATTTTCGAGCCCGTAGACAAGGCCGTCGACAGTCAGCACCTTTTTACAGGCCAGCAGCACGCCGGGCATGAAGGATTCGCGGGAAATCGAATCGTGGCGGATGGTCAGCGTCTGGCCGAGGCCGCCGAACAGCACCTCCTGGTGGGCGACCAGGCCGGGCAGTCGCACACTGTGCAGGCGGATGCCGGCGAATTCGGCGCCCCGCGCCCCGGTAAGCTTCTCCACCTCTTTGGGGTGGCCCTGTTTCATCGACCCCCGCTGGGCCGCGATAAGCTCGGCGGTCCGTATTGCCGTTCCCGAGGGGGCGTCCAACTTTTGATCGTGATGGAGCTCGGTGATCTCCACATACGGGAAATACTTGGCGACGTTGACAGCCAGCTGCATCATCAGCACCGCACCCAGCGAAAAATTCGGGGCGACGATGGCGTTGCCGCGATGTTTCTTGCAGAGTCCGCGCACCTCGTCGATATCGGCGGACGAGATACCGGTAGTGCCTACGACCGGGCAGACGCCGCTGGCGATTGCAGTGCGGATGTTTCCCATCACCGCTTCGGGGGCGGTGAAATCGACCATCACCTGCGGCTTGGTCTCGGTGATGACCGTCGCCAGGTCGTTGCCTACAACTACCCCTATCTTTCCGACACCGATGAGATCGCCCACATCGGCAAAATCGGAATTGACATCCACGGCGCCGACAACACTCAGCTGTTCGTCCTTATGTACGGCTCTGAGCACTTCCCGGCCCATTTTGCCGTAGGCGCCGCATACCATGACTCTTATCATTGTGTCTCACCTCCCGAAAAATATGAGCAGCCGGCGAGCTTATCTCTCACCGGCTGACCGTTTATGACGGCAGCATCCATAGGAAAAATGAAAAACAACGCTGTCTTTCAGATCACCTAGGAGAGATAGCGCTCCACCAAAGCTTGCTTTGGCGACAGTTTTGCACCTGTTCGATGCAAACCCAGTGGCAATGCGTGGCGGCATTATCCACTTCGGCGGACAACCCTTTTCTTTCAGTTCATCGACACCACTCTACCCTGAAAGTACTCTTGTTGCCCGCGCCTCTAACTCCCTGCGCAGGAATCTATTTATTTTACGTACATTGTATAATAATGGTTCCAGCGATGTCAACGCTTTTAAAAGAAAAGTTTCCGGCCGCCGATAAGGCCCAAACTGCGGCGTACCCGCAAGGGGCAGGCCGCAGTTCTAAGCGCAAAGCGCTAAGAACATGCGCACTTGCTCCTCAAAGCGTTTGCTCGCGTACATCCGAGTACGCGAGCAAACGCTTTTCCGGGGCGCCTTGCATGTCGGGCCTTCTCGACGGCCTTCGCTCCTCCTGTAACTAGGCGGCGCAGCTCGTACGTGCCTGCGCCGCCTGTGCTTCGCCCTGTTACTGCTGATTCTTTGTGCTGTGGCTTTCCACGTCCTTCGCACCGCTCTGGCGGAGGATCTGCGCGGCCTGGTTGACCTTCTGGCTGTCGGTGTGGATGACGGCCAGGATGCCTCCCTGGGCAACCTGCTGTTCATAGCGGCGGCTTACTTCCGCGGGGATGCCCCAGTCGATAAGCCCGCCGGCCACTCCGCCGGCCACCGCACCGCCAAGAGCGGCGGCGATCGGTCCGGCTGCCACGATCGGCCCCACGCCGGGGATGGCCAAAGCGCCGGCACCGAGAATCAGGCCGCCGATCCCGCCGATTGTGCCGCCGGTGAGGGCGCCGTCGGTGATGTCATCCTCGACGTACTCTCCGCCCTTCTGCTGTCCGCCTTTCTTCGTCACGATGCTGATGTTCTCGTTGGTGAAGCCCTGCTGACGGAGCGCCTGGATGGCCTGTTCGGCCTGGTTCTTGGATTCGAAAACGCCGATGACGGCCTGGCTGCCCATACCGCCTCCCTGAGCGGAGGTCGCCTGTTGACCTGCGGCCTGGGTGCCCCCCGTGCCTGTCATCATCCCGCTGGAATAACCGCTCAGAACATTCTGGTTGGTAGCTTGTCCCTGACTTTGGTTGCCGGTCTGGTTGGGCATCGACTGACTCCTCCTAACATTAAATGACAGTACTTGACATTCGATGTTAGTATACCCAGCCCAACGCCGGCTATACCGCCTCAGTCGTCGCCGTCGCGGCCGAGGACGGGAAACATCCGCTCATAGGCGTTGTTAAGGTCGACAATCACCACTTCTTCGCCGATGCGGCGTATCGTCTGCCAAGGTACAGTATGAGTCCGCTCGCCGCCCATCAGCGCAGTCAGTATGCCCCTTTTCGGCAGCAGCAGGGCGTTTACGCGCCCCGTGCGGCCGTCGAACAGCAGGTCGCAGTCCTCGATGAAGCCAAGGCGCGCCCCGTCGCCGAGATTGATTACTTCCTTGCCGGTAAAATCGCTGAGCCGCACATCGTCACCTACTTATGGAGAATTTTCAGGAACAGGCGGGAAAAAATCGGCTGGACGATCGCCAGAACGATGGCCGTCACCGCCAGCGGATCGACCGCTACCGCCATCAGCGACACCTTATCAGGCATTTCCAGCTTCAGAAAGGAGGTCAGGGCGACGATGGCGAGGTACACGCCGCCGGCTGTGGCGACAAGCTCCTGCACGGCCGCAGCCACCGGCGACGACTTCGTCTCCACCCCGGCCACGCTGTCGCGCCGCAGGCGAACCCTAAGCCACAGGGAAAGCGCGATCAGGCCGAGCAAAACGAGCAAAAGGACGACGACCATATCCATCCCTCCTGCCAACTCCTACCAATATTGTTATGCTCGGCCTGGCACGAATATGCTTTGCCGCCCGTCTTCCGGCGACCGATAAAAACCTTTTATGGCCCGGAGGCTGTCCGGCAGGCAGGAATTAGCCTGGGTTATGAGAATATTACGAAATATAATAACTGCGGGGGTGTTGCTAATTGTTCGTAAAACATGAAATCGGCTATGCCACAAAACGCGGCGGCCAGCTATCGCTCGTCGACGACGCGGGGAATCAGGCTCTGGTGTACTTCGACTTCGCGAAAAGCGAAGACGGCACCGTCACCGGCATCAAACCCAAGACCAAGAACCCGGCCGAGCTTGAGTATCTCAACAACAACGCCGCCGCCATCCTCAAAGAAGTGACGAAATAAAGCCGGGAGGCTGCGCAGGCGGCCTCCCCTTTATTTTCGGCGCCAGATAGCCGCATACGGAGGAAATGCCATGTTCAAAACGATGCTCACCTTGCTGCTCCTGTTAGTTTCCTTCTCGCCCGCCGCAGCTTCGGTCGGGATGAGCCGGGACGCGGCCGAGGCGCAGTACGGCGCTTTCCGCCTCGTTGCCGACGGCGGCGGGAAAATATGGACTCGCGAAGAATGGGCGGCGCGCCCTGCCGGTACGCCCCCGGCGTCCGAGTTCGGCTACCTGGTCGAAGCCGGCGCCCGGCCGGCTTCGGTGTGGCTGGCGTACGACCGCCAAGATATCGTCAGCAAGGAAACAGTCATTTTGAACGATCCGCTCACATTCCGCGACCTCGGCAGCTCCTTCCCCGCGCTCCAGGGCTTGGCTGCTGCCGCAGGCAGCGAAACCTTCATCATCCGCGGCTATCCCCGCGACAAACTGGGCGTCCGCGCGCACCGGCCCGGCGGCGACCTGCTCGTCACATTCCTGCCGGCCGGCGGCCCGGACAAAACCAGGCTAAACACCCACTCCGGCGTAAAAGGATATTCCGTCGCCCCGATCACCGCCGCGGAAAAGGAGTTGATCCGGATGGCCGACGCAGACGGGACGAAGAGCGAGCGTGACGGCACCTGGCGGCGGGTCGAGAACTTCCTCCGCCCTGGCCTGCACTTCTCCGAACAGCTTGTCGCCCGCCGCAAAACCGACATGATCGTCATCCACCACACCAAGATCGAAAACATGACTGTCGCCTCCATCCACGACCTCCATCTGCGCAACGGCTGGGCGGGCATCGGTTACCATAAGGTCATCCTCCCCGACGGCACGGTTGCCGACGGCCGGCCGGAATACGCCATCGGCGCCCACGCCATCGGCGCCAACAGCCGCAGCGTCGGGATCAGCCTCGTCGGCGACTTCGACGCATCCCTCCCCTCCCCCGCCCAGATGGCTTCCCTCCTCGCCCTGACAGTCGAGCTCGCCGGCAAGTACGGCGTCGACGCCGCCCGCGTCGTCGGCCACCGCGACGTATACAAAGACACCACCTGCCCGGGCAGAATCTTCCCCTGGGGGGAATTCAAGCGGGAACTGACGGCGAAAATGCGAATAAAGTAAGTCACGGAGCCACCCGTTAAACGGGTGGCTTGGGTTAGCCCTGAAAGGGCATTATACTAGCTGAGTCTCAAGACTCACTGAAAGTTTGCCAACCGCATAGCGTTCTCAGTCAGCCCCTAAAGGGGCTGGCTTTTTTAT
>JAHDOI010000059.1 GCA_018434945.1 Selenomonadales bacterium | reverse complement strand
TGCCGTATCATGAGTATCAACCCACTCCTTATCATGCGGCTACCTCCTGGAGGATCTAGTCAATCCCAAGGGTAGCCTATGTTTTGGGGTGGGTCAATTCTTTTCCGGCGCTCGGGTCAATTATAGCCCGGCGCTAACATTATTGCAGACAACAGCAACTTATTTAAGATTAACGATGATTTTCTCTTAAGACTATTACCATATCTTAATTCGGAATAAACGAAACAGTTTGGGCTACTATCAGCGCTTCGCTTAAGCTCTAAGTTTCGTAATGAGGTATCACCAAAACCTTCATTCGCGAGTAGTTAGGAAGGCAATAAGGAAGGCAATAGGGTATAGAATCAGATAAAATGGATAGACGACGTGCAATTTACCCTACGTGAAAACCTTTGATTTTGGCGACTTTATGGACCACGCATAATAGGTAAAAATTTACTTTTTGCATTCCCAAGCCGTGGGTCGAGGGTTCGAATCCCTTTGCCCGCTCCAGAAAAACCTTCCGGCGGAGCGCCGGAAGGTTTTTTCCTGCTGTTTGGCAGTCGGGGTTTTTTCCTTGACAACCCTTGTCCACAGGGGTATACTTTAAAAGTGGTCCAAAAATTTAATACTTATGTCCATATGAAATCTACGGAACAGCCGGAAAGGGCAGCCCAAAACCTGCCGAACCGTAGACGGATGGAACTCTGGAGAGCCCCTGGATAAGGGCGCCGAAGGTGCAAGTCGGCATGCGTGCAGCCGATGAATCTCTCAGGCAAAAGGACAGAGCAGTTGATTGATCCGCTTTGCGTATTTATTGCGCGCCGGAAAACTCAAATGTCCATTCTTCGGAGTCAAATCGTATGATTTGACTTTTTTGTTTTGCTTTTTGGCACAGTCCTGGGAGATTAACGGACCCGTATGCCCAATCAAACCGGTTGGGGGGATGGAAACGGTCGTAAAGGCGGCGCCAGGGATGTTGCCGCGCCGGGCATTTACGTAAAACGGCAGAGCGCCCGGTGAAAAGAAAACAAAGGGAGAGTTGGAAAATTATGCGCAAAACGGTATCGAAAATCATGGTATTATCACTGGTGGCAATCATGCTCGCAGGGCTGTTGTCCGGCTGCGGAAGCAATTCCTCGTCTTCCGCCGAAATAAAAATCGGCCTGCTCAACGAACTGACCGGCGGCAACGCCACTTTCGGCGCCTCGACCACCAACGGCGCCAAAATGGCCATAAAAGAAGCCAACGCCAAGGGCGGCGTCCTTGGCAAACAGATAAAAGCCATCGTCGCCGACAACAAAAGCGAACCCTCCGAGTCGGCCAACGGCATGACAAAACTCCTCACCCAGGACAAGGTGGTCGCCGTCACCGGCGTATTCGCCAGCTCCAACGCCATCGCCGCCTCCAACGTCGTCGAATCGGTCAAGGTGCCCTTCCTCGCTGTCGGCGCCACCAACCCCAAAGTCACTGTCGACGATAAAACCGGCAAAGTCAAAGACTACACCTTCCGGGTATGCTTCATCGACCCCTTCCAGGGTACAGTCGGCGCCAACTTCGCCCTCAACACCCTCAAACTCAAGAAAGCGGTAATCCTCGTCGACAACAGCAGCGACTACAGCAAGGGCCTGGCGTCCTTCTTCAAAGCCGCCTTTGCCAAAGGCGGCGGCACCGTCCTCGGCGAAGAAGCCTACCTTCAGAAAGACCAGGACTTCAAAGCCATCCTCACAAAGGCTAAAGCTCTCAACCCCGAAATGATCTACGTCCCCGGCTACTATGAAGAAGTCGGCAAAATCGTCAAGCAGGCCCGCGAACTTGGCATAACCGCGCCGATCATCGGCGGCGACGGCTGGGATTCCCCCAAGCTCGTCGAAGTAGGCACAGCCGCCGCTCTTAACAACACCTACTTCACAAACCACTACTCGGTCGACGACACCAGCGCCGCCTCCAAGGCCTTCGTCGACGCCTACAAAAAAGAATACGGACAAGCTCCCGACGCCATGGCCGTCCTCGGCTACGACGCCGCCAACGTCCTCATCGACGCCATCAAACGCGCGGGCAGCACCGAGCCGGCCAAAATCCGCGAGGCGCTCGCCGCCACGAAAGACTTCCCGGCCATCACCGGCGCCACCACGCTCAACGCCACCCACGACGCCGTCAAGAGCGCGGTCATAATCGAAATGAAAGATGGCAAACAGGTATACAAAGCCACCGTCAAACCCTAACCGCACAGAAAAACCGCTGAAAAGGGCTCCGGACAAATCCGGAGCCCTTGCTGTATTACAAATCGTTAACGGTAATAAATAATATTCAGCAGCCGCGCGGTAACGGCGGCGGCGTTCTCGATCCTGTGGGCGGTATCGGCCGCGAACCGGATCGAATCGCGGGCATGCAGAACGACCTTCTCACGCTGCACCGTTATTTCGACCGTGCCCTCCATCACGAACAGATACTCCTCCACCCCCTTCATATGCCCGGCATTATCCAGCGCCGACTCCGGCGCGAGATCGATCGCCAGCGCCTCCAGGCGGTGGGGCTCGTAATACGGGAAGATGCTCGCGATAGCATGGCCTGCCTCCTCGTTAAAAGGGACCCTGTCGGCCTCGCGCACCACCGTAAAACTGTCCTCCCTGCTGCCGATCAGCGTCGTCAGCGGTGTCTTGAGCGCCTGGGCGATCTTCCACAGCACGGTTATCGTCGGCGTTGTCCGGCCGCGCTCGATCTCCCCCAGCATGCTCCTGCTCACCCCCGACCGCTCAGACAGCTCCTCCAGCGTCAGCTGCCGCCGCTTCCGCAGCTCCTTCAGATTCGCCGCCACATTCCGGCCGATTTCCTGCATAATCCCCTCCGATATATTGACTATATTTCCAACATATTATATACTAAATGCAACCGGCATGGCAATATATTGGAATCAATGTTTATTATAGCATGTTTTATATCTTGCCACCATTGAGGTCCGGCTGACAATCCCGGCCGACAAAAGGAAGTGACAACATGAAAACCTTCCCGTTCAAAAAGATCGACGCCTTCACCGACGGCCGGGCCGCAGGCAACCCCGCCGGGTGCGTCTATCTCGGCGCCGACACCGTCCTCACCGCCGCCGAGATGCAGCAAATCGCCCGCGAGCTCAAAGGCTTCGTCAACGAAGTCGGCTACCTCCGGCCGCTCACGGACGGCTTCGCGTTACAGTTCTACTCTTCGGAATGCGAGGTCCAGTTTTGCGGTCACGCCACCATCGCCATCATGTACGACCTCATCAGCGGCAGCGAAGAACTCCGCTGTCAAAAAGAACTGGTCCTCCGCGTCGGCGCCGACCGGCTGGCGGTTTTAAACCGCGTCGCCGAAGAAGGCGCCGTCTACATCACAGCCCCGCCGCCCCGCCGCCTCCCCTGCCCGCTCGCGGCCGACGCCATAGCCGGCGCCCTGGCGGCCGACGCCTCCGCCGTCGAAGCAGCCTTGCCGGTGCGGTTCATCAACGCCGGCCTCCGGACCCTCATCCTGCCGCTCGCCTCGCTCGATGCCTGCCTTGCCCTGCGGCCCCCGCAGGAAGAGCTCCGCCTCTTCTGCGAACATAACGGTATCGACATCATCCTCGTCTTCGCCCGTGAGACGTCCCTGCCCGCCGCCCACTTCCGCACCCGCGTCTTCGCCCCCAAATACGGCTACCTCGAAGACCCAGCCACCGGCTCGGGCAACGCCGCCTTCGGCCACTACCTCCACGACCAGGGGCTGTGGCGGCCGGACGGCGTCACCGTCGAACAGGGACCCTCCCGCGGTGCCCCCAATATCGTAAAACTGCTCAGCGCCGGCGAAGACCACGACAGACGCATCCTCTTCGGCGGCGGCGCCGTGCTGCGCATCAGCGGCCAATACTGTCTCCACGACTGAGCCCGTCCTTGGCGGACACAACCGAAAACCCCGCCGCCGAAAGCCCACCGGTCCCCGGGGGGCTTTCAAATTATCCCTCATGCCGCCAAAATCAGGGCAATCACCCTTAAATTAGCAGGAAGGCATCGAACAGCGGCGAAAATAAGTAAGACGGTTTCGCAGTCCGGCACGGACGGGACCGTCCCTGTCCCGGTTTCGCCCGCCGGGGGCTCAGGAAGGATATGGGCGCAGCGAAAATGCCACACTAATCCCGCCGGGCATAAATCATTCCTGTCCCGCATAGAAAACAACATAACGAGCAGGAGGTATAAATGATGGCTCTCATCGGCAAAGTTCTTGTCGCCCAGGGAGGCGGTCCCACCGCCGTCATCAACCAGACACTCGCAGGCATCGTCCTCGAAGCCCGCAAATTCCCACAGGTCACAAAAGTATACGGCGCGGTCAACGGCGTCGCCGGCATAATCCGCGAAGACTTCCTCGACCTCACCCAGGAAACCACCCACAACCTCGAACAGGTCGCCCTCACTCCCTCCTCCGCCCTCCTTTCCACCCGCGACAAGCCTGACAGCAAGTACTGCCACGAAATATTCAAAGTATTAAAAGCCCACGACATCCGCTACTTCTTCTACATCGGCGGCAACGACTCGGCCGACACCGTCCGCATCGTCAACGACGAAGCCGAAGCCTCCGGCTACGAAATGCGGGCCATCCACGTCCCCAAAACCATCGACAACGACCTCGTCGGCAACGACCATACCCCCGGCTTCGGCTCGGCGGCCCGCTTCATAGCCCAGGCCTTCATGGGCATCAACCTCGACGTCCGCGCCCTGCCGGGCGTCTACCTCGGCATCGTCATGGGGCGGCACGCCGGCTTCCTCGCCGCCTCCTCCGCCATCGCCCAGAAATATCCCGAAGACGGCCCCCATCTCATATATCTGCCGGAACGCACCTTCGACATCGACGAATTTCTCGCCTCGGTCAAAAAGACCTACGACCAGTACCGCCGTTGCGTCGTCGCCCTCTCCGAAGGCATCTGCGACCGCTCCGGCGACCCCATCGTCGTCTCGCTGCGCAAAGACACCGAAGTCGACGCCCACGGCAACGTATCCCTCTCCGGCAGCTGGGTCATCGGCGACCTCCTCAGCGCGATGATCAAAGACAAACTCGGCATCTCCCGCGTCCGCAGCGACACATTCGGCTACCTCCAGCGCTCCTTCCTCGGCTGCGTCTCCGACGTCGACCAGCACGAGGCCCGCGAAGTGGGTGAACGCGCCGTGCAGATGGCCGTCTGGAACAACGTCGACGGCTCCATCGCCATCCGCCGCACCGGCTACTACTCGGTCGACTACCGCCTCCAGCCCCTCGCCGACGTCGCCGGCAAAACCCGCACCATGCCAGACGAATTCATCAACGCCGAAGGCAATCACGTCACCGACGCCTTTAAATTCTATGTCAGGCCGGTCATGGGCTCCGGCCTGCCCTCGCCCTCCCAGCTCCGCGCTCCGCGCGTCCCCAAGCTGCTGGATCGGGAATAACCCTTAAAAGCCCCCGAGAGGAATCTTCCCCCACCCCCGCGAAGGTCTATAAAAAGTTCCTTCACGGGGGTGAATCATGTTTGTCCGTAAAACAATCGCGACCGTCCTGACCGTCCTGGCCCTCGTCACCCTCCTCGCCGGCTGCGGCCGCGCCCAGTCCCGCCTCGACCAGATCCAGCTTCCCCCCGGTTTCGCCATCCGCCTCTACGCCGGCGGCCTCGAAGGCGCCCGCTCCCTTGCCATCGCCCCGGGCGGCGTCGTCTTCGTAGGCTCCCGCGGCACCGGCACCGTCTGGGCCCTTGTCGACGAAAACCGCGACGGCGTCGCCGAAACCACCCTCACCATTGCCGCCGGCCTTGACGCCCCCAACGGCGTTGCCTTCAAGGACGGCGCCCTCTACGTCGCCGAAAACAGCCGCATCCTCCGCTACGACGACATCCTCGCCAACCTCCGCACCCCGCCCGCCCCTGTCGTCGTCAACGACACCTTCCCCCGCGAGCGCCACCACGGCTGGAAATTCATCGCCTTCGGCCCCGACGGCAGACTCTACGTCCCTGTCGGCGCCCCCTGCAACATCTGCGACAGCGCCGACCCCCGCTTCGCCTCCATCCTCCGCATGAGCCCCGACGGCTCCGGCCTCGAAATCTTCGCCCGCGGCGTCCGCAACACCGTCGGCTTCGACTGGGACCCCGCCACCCGCGAACTGTGGTTCACAGATAACGGGCGGGACTGGCTGGGCGACGACCAGCCTCCCGACGAACTCAACCACGCCCCGCGGCCGGGGATGCACTTCGGCTACCCCCATTACTACGGCGACACCCAGCCCGATCCCGAATTCAAAACACATCCCGCCCCCGCCGGCATGACCCCGCCGGCCCAAAAACTCGGCGCCCACGTCGCCGCCCTCGGCATGCGCTTCTACACCGGGTCCCTCTTCCCGGCCGAATACCGCGGCCAGATATTCATCGCCGAGCACGGCTCCTGGAACCGCTCCGCCCCCGCCGGCTACCGCATCACCCTAGTCCGCCTCCAGGACGGCCGCCCCGTCTCCTACGAAATCTTTGCCCAGGGCTGGCTGCAAGGTGTCGAAGCCTGGGGACGCCCCGTCGACCTGCTCGTCATGGAGGACGGAGCGATGCTCGTATCAGACGATCGAGCGGGAGCAGTCTATCGCATCACATATGTTGGCGGCCGTTGATAGGCCCCATCTACGCCCACTCGCAAGGGTAGCCCGCCGCAAATCCAATCAATAAACAACGAAAGCCTCCGGGACAACTCCCGGAGGCTTCTCCTATGCCTTTTCGATTCTTCCCAATGCTAACAGTATTCCGTACAGCAGCGCCTGCGGCCTGGGCGGGCAGCCCGGCACATACACGTCCACCGGCACCAGCGCGTCCGCCCCGCCGCGCACCGCGTAGTTACTGGTCCCGAACGTCCGGCCCGAAGCCGCGCACGCCCCCACCGCCATCACCAGCCGCGGCGCGGGTGTCGCCTCGTACGTCATCAGCAGCGCCTGGGTCAGGTTGCGCGTCACCACCCCCGTCACCATCAGCAGGTCGGCGTGGCGCGGCGACGCCACGAAATCGACGCCATACTGCTGCAGGTCGTACACCGGCCCCAGCAACTGGTTCAGCTCGAAATCGCACGCGTTACAAGACCCGACGTCCAGGTGGCGCACATGCAGCGACCGGCCCAGCGTCCGCAGGATCTCCGCCCGCACCGCCTCGCCCAGCAGCTGTCCGCCCAGCTCGGCCAGCTTATAGTCGCCCGTCTGGGTCATCAGCCCGCGCTCGCACCTTTCCACGCAGCGTCCGCAGAAAATGCACGCCCGGTGGTTCACCTTTATACTGTCGCCGGATGCCTCGATCGCCCCGACCGGGCAGGCGGCGATACACGCCCCGCAGGCCGCGCACGACCCGCCCGCCGGTTCCACCCGGCCGCGGAACCGCTCCGGCACCGGACCGGCGTCCCACGCCTCCGTCACCGTGCCCACAGCCATTATCTTCTGCAATACCTTCAGCATATCGTCGTCCCCCTAACGGTCCAGGCAGGCGTAGCAGAGCTCGAAGCTCTTGTTGATCAGCGGGAAATCCGGGATGATGTTGCCCGGGGCCGCCACCGAAAGCGCCGGCCAGTTCGGATAAGACGCCGAGCGGGCGAAATAGCGCCAGATCTTATTATCCTCGCCCATCATCAGCCAGTGGAGGTTCGCGCCGCGGGCCGACTCGCTCCAGCCCGCGCCCGTGCTCCACGCCGGCGCCGGCGGCACCTTCGCCGCCAGCTCGGGGCCGGCCGCCGCGATCCTCTCCAGCGCCTGACGGATGAGCCGCACCGTCTGCGGCACCTCATCCACCCGCACCCACAGGCGTGCAGCCACATCGCCGCTGCGGTGGACAGGCACGGCGAACTCCAGCTCGTCGTAGCCGCCGTACGGCTTATCGCGGCGCATATCCCAGTCCACCCCCGACGCCCGGGCCGCCACTCCCACCACGCCCAGATCGCGGGCCGCGGCGAAAGGCACGATCCCCGTTGTGTCGACACGGTCGAGGAACGCGTCGTTATCCCTCATCAGGCCGACCAGCGAAGCGAAATCCGGCTCGAACCGCTCCAGCGCGGCCGCTATTTCGCCCCGCAGTTCCGCCGTCACATCCATCGCCACCCCGCCAGGCACAACCATGCCCCGCAGGTAGCGGTTGCCGGTCAGCGCCTCGTTCAAGCGCAACAGGCCCTCCTTCAGGCGGGAGCCGTTGCTCACCGCCACCTGGAAACCCATGCCGGCGCTCAGGTTGCCGATATCGCCCACATGATTGTAAAGGCGCTCCAGCTCGGCCGCCAGCACCCTGATCCACTTCGCCCGCTCCGGCACGACCGTGCCGGTCAGCCCCTCCAGCGCCTGCGAAAACGACAGGGCGTGCGACACGCCGCACACCCCGCAGATTCGCTCCACCATCGGGAAAGCCGCGTCCGGCGTCAGCCCCTCCACCGCCTTCTCGATGCCGCGATGGGTGAAAAACAGCTTGGCGTCCAGACGGAGGATACTCTCCCCCGCCTGGCTGAACCGGAAATGGCCCGGTTCGATGATACCCGCGTGGATGGGGCCCACCGGCACCTCGAAAACCCCCTCGCCGTGGGCGTGGAGCATCGGGAACGGTTTGCCCGCGTCAGGCACCACCCGGCCGGGGTCGAAATCCTTGCGCAGCGGATAAAGCCCCGCCGGCCAGTTCTCATGCAGCACCAGCGGCCTCAGCTCCGGGTGGCCCACCGGCGTGAGACCGAACATATCGCAGATCTCCCGTTCGTACCAGGCCGCCGCCGGGATAATCGGCGTCAGCGACGGGAACTCCAGCGGCCCGTCCGCCGGCACCAGCCCTTTCACCGTCACCAGCCCGCCAGGCTGGCGGCCGTCGAACAGGCAGTACACCGCGTAGCAGCCCGACATGGCCCGTTCGTCGCACGCGAACATCGCCAGCAGCCCTTGGCGGCTGCGGCTTGCGCACGCGTTGGCCGCGGCCCGCAGATTGCTCCCCTTGACGACAAAAGTCTTGTCCATCTTACAGCCCTCCCGTAGCGGCGAACATCTGCGCCGCCGCCCTGGTAAGCAGCTCGTCCAGCACTGGCGGCATATACAGGCCGGTGCCGACCACCCACGCCAGCGACAGACCGACCGCCGCCAGCGCGCACGCTCCCGGCGGCGTCGGCGCCAGGCCGCCCGGCGCCGCGCCGAACACCATCCGGCACGTATAATACATCATACCCGCGAACACCCCGGCCAGCAGCAGCAGCAGCAGCGCGCCCAGCACCGGCCTGCCGGCGGCGAACGCTGCGGCCACGATCGCGAACTTGCTGAAAAACACATTCAGCGGCGGCGTGCCCACGATCGCCAGCACCGCCACCAAAAACATCGTCCCCACCGCCGGCATAGCCGCCAGCAGCCCGCGGATGCGCATCACATGCTTCGTGCGGTACCGCTGACTGATGATGCCGGCCAGGTAAAAGAGCGCCGACTTCGCCACCGCGTGGTTGAGGATATGGAAAGCCGCCCCATAGAGCGCCAGCGGCGTGCCGACACCTAAGCCGAAGCTCACGATGCCGATATGTTCCACGCTCGAATACGCCAGCAGCCTTTTAATATCGTGCTGCACCAGCATAAAAGGCACAGCCACCGCCACCGACAGCACCCCGAACAGCAGCAGCGCCGCCTGCACGAACCCGCTGCCCAGCACCGCCGTAACGATGCCCAGATTGCGGATCAGCACATACAGCGCGCAGCTCAACAGCGCCCCGGAAAGCAGCCCGCTCACCGGCGACGGCGCCTGGCTGTGGGCGTCCGGCAGCCAGGTGTGCATTGGCGCCAGGCCGGCTTTCGTGCCATAGCCGATCAGGATGAACACGAACGCCAGCTTCACCAGGAAAGGATCGAGCCGGCCGCTCAAAGCCTCCAGCGCCGCCCGGCTCAGGGCCTCTCCGCCGCCCCCCGCGCTCAGCTGCGCGTAATACAGCAGGATCGTTCCCAGCAGCGCGAACAGGATGCCCACATTGCACACCATCACATACTTCCAGGCCGCCTCCAGCGCCGAGCGGTTGAAGTAAAAGGCCACCAGCAGCGTCGAAGCCAGCGTCGTCGCCTCCACCCCCACCCACATCAGGCCGAGGTTCTCCACCACCAGCACCGCCAGCATCGTGAACGCGAACAGCTGCAGCAGCGCCCAGTAGCCGCCCATAAGCCCCGGCCTGATATGGCCCTCGTCCGCCTCGGTATCCATATACGACACCGAAAACAGCGTCGCCGTGAAGGTCAGCAGCCCGACCACCACCAGCAGCAGCACGCTTAACCCGTCGACATACAGCCAGCCCCACGCGAAGGGGCCGTCCCGCAGCACCCCGGCCGCGATGGCGAATACCAGCCCGCAGGTCGCCAGGCTGCTGACCGCATTCATCACTTTCAGAAGCCCCCGCCGGCGCGTGGCCAGGCTCGCGAGCGCCGTCACCACAGGCAGCCCGAGGGCGAGCACGATCAATTCGTACATAGTCTCAACCCTTCAACCTTTTCAGTATACTCGTGTCGGTCGTCTGGAAAGACCGTTTCAGCCGGAAAGTCAGGATGACCATCACCGTCACCATCACAAGCACGTCGAAGAAAATCCCCAGCTCGATGATCAGCGGCAGGCCGCGAGTCGTCGACAGCCCCAGCAGATACAGGCCGTTCTCCACCGTGATCAGGCCGACGATCTGCATGATCGCCTGCCGCCGCGTTATTATCAGGAACAGACCGATCAGCACAAGCGCCACCGCCGTCGCCACAGCGTCGCGGCTGACCACCGCCGGCAGCGCCCGCTCGATCAGGCCGTACGACAGCACCATCGCGGCCACGGCCGCCAGCGAGGAACCGTTCGGCCCGACCACCGGGTTGACCTCCCGCTCGCGTTTCAGCAGGCGCACCAGGCGCAGCAGCGCGTAAGGGATCAGGCCGGCCTTCACCACCACCGTCAGCAGCGCCGCCGCGAACATATGCATCTCGCCCGCCTGCCAGCCGGCCACCGCGCAGGCCGCGGCCACCACCGCCGACTGAGCGAGCAGGATATGCACCGCCGTCGCTAGGCGTGTCGTCCTTGTCAGCAAAAACGCCGATATCAGCAGTAAAACAGCAAGAATCTCCATACCTCTCCCCCTACCGCGCCACGAGCGCCAGCAGCGCCAGCACACCGGACACCGTCATGAACGCCGGCACCCTGAACAGCCGCATCTTATTTGTCGCCGTCTCCGCCGCCGCCAGGGCCAGCGCGGTTGCCGCCACCTTCACGGCCAACAGGACCGCCTGCGCCAGCGGCGGCCACGACAGCGGCGCCCCCGGCAAAAAGAAAACGGCGAACAGCGTAATCATCACAAGCTGCTTGATCGCCACCGCCCAGTGGATAAGGCCGAGCGGCCGGCCGGAATACTCCAGGATCATCCCCTCGTGGACCATCGTCAGCTCCAGGTGGGTATCGGGGTTATCCACCGGGATGCGGCCCGTCTCGGCAAGCAGCACGATAAAAAACGCCCCGGCCGCGAACACCTCCGACAGCGCCCACTTCGCGCCCGCCGCCGAAGCCGCCATCGCCGTCAGGCCGGTCGACTTCGCCGGCAGGGCCACCGCCAGCAGCGCCAGCAGGATGGCCGGCTCCGCCAGCACCGCGATAAACATCTCCCGCGAGCCGCCCATGCCGCCGAACGAGCTGCCAGCGTCCAGCGACGCCAGCGCCAGGAAAAAGCGGCCCAGCGCGAACAGATACAGCAGCATGAACAAATCCGCCAACCCCATGCCGAGGCCCGAGGCCAGCGGCGCCAGCACCGGCGCCAGCGCGGCCGCGCCCAGCGCGGCCGCGAAATAGATCGGCGGCGCGGCCGCGAACAGCCACGAAGTCGTCGGCGACACCACGCTGTCCTTGCCGAGAAACTTCGCCAGATCGTAATAAGGCTGCAATATCCCCGGCCCGCGCCTGTTCTGCAGGCGCGCCTTGGCCGTCTTTATCAGGCCGGCGACCAGGGGGGCCAGCGAAGCGATCATCGCCGCCTGGCCGATACCGGTAACAAGCTGCACCAACAACTCCACCGCGCTCACCACCTTGTGCTCCAGACCAGCACGGCGATCGTCACGGCCATGATATAGCCGACGTAAAGCTGCACGCTCCCGGTCTGGAGGCGTTTCATGAAATGCGCCAGCGCCACCGTGCCCCGGCTCGCGGGCCTATATATCAGTTCGGTGAAAACATACGTGATCTTTACATGGAAAACCATCCGGCGGCCAAAATAACGGTGCGGGTCCCGCTCCACCACCACGTCAGGTTTAGGCAGCAGGATCGCCCCGAAAGCCCGGCGGATCGGTTCGGCGAACCCTGTCGCCGTATACTCCATCCGCGCATTCGGCACGATGCCGCACGTCCAGGTCTCTCCCGCCGTGCGCCCCGCCCGGCCGTACAGGCGGTACCCCGCCGCGGCCGCCAGCGCCCCGGCCAGCAGCAGCGCCACCAGTGCCGCCGGCGACATCGTCCCCGTCGTCGCCCCGGCTTTGAAGCCCACCGCGTACCAGTCGCCCGCCGCCAGCGTCGCCGCCGGCGCTTCGCCGAAGAACGGAGCCACCGTCCGCGTCAGCAGACCCAGCAGCGGGACAGGCAGTACCCCCAGGATAAGGCAAAGTGCCGCCAGGAAGCCCATCGGCGCCAGCATCAGGCCGGATGCCTCCCTCGCCGCCGCCACATGCGCACTGCGTGGCTTGGCGAGGAAAATCATCGCGAACACCTTCACGAAACAGGCCGCCGCCAGCGCGCCCGTCAGCCCCAGCAGGCTCACCAGCACCGCCGCCGACAGCTTGCCCGTCAGCCCCGCCAGTGCCGCCGGCAGAGCGAACAGCGCCTGGAAAGTCAACCACTCGCTCACGAACCCGTTGAGAGGCGGCAGACCGGAAATCGCCACCGCCCCCGCCAGGAAAAAAGCGGCCGTATAAGGCATAAAGCGGATCAGCCCGCCGAGATGCTCGATATCGCGGGTGTGGGTCGTCTGCAGCACCGCCCCCGCCCCCATGAACAGCAGCGACTTGAAAATCGCGTGATTGAGCACATGGAAGAGCGCCGCCGCCCACGCCAATCCGGCCAGGCCCGGCAGCCCCGCGCTCGCGAACACCAGGCCGCCGCCCATCCCCAGCTGGATGATGCCGATATTCTCCACACTATGGTAAGCCAAAAGGCGCTTCACGTCATGCTGCATCAGCGCGTACAGCACCCCCAGCACCGACGACAGCGCCGCCACGATCAGCACCGCCGCGCCCCACCAGGCCGGCCCCGTGCCGAGGAACTCCAGATAAAACCGGGCCATCCCGTAGATCGCCGTCTTGATCATCACGCCCGACATCACCGCCGACACGTGGGTCGGCGCCGCCGGGTGGGCCTCAGGCAGCCACACGTGAAGGGGGATGATGCCCGCCTTCGTGCCGAAGCCGATCAGCGCGCATAGGAAAGCCGCATCGCGCAGCCAGCCCGCCGGCGCTTTCAGATCGGCGAACGCCATGCTCCCCGAAGACGGCACCAGCAGCAGGAAAGCCGCCATGATGAACGCCGTGCCGATATGGGTCATCACGAAATAGACGTACGCCGCCCGGCTGTTCGCCGCCTTCTCCCGCTCGTGGGCCACCAGCAGGAACGACGTCACCGTCATCAGCTCCCAGGCCACGATGAACGCCACCACATGGCTGACCGTCACCACCACCAGCATCGACAGCAGAAAAGCGGCGTACAGCGCCGCCATCGATCCCAGCCGCCGGCCGTAGTACTCGCGGCTGTACGCCACCGCGTACACGCTCGCCGCCGCCCCCACCGTACCGATAACGGCAAGGAAAAAAGCGGCCAGATAATCCGCCCGCACCGTCACCGTCCCGAACAGCGTCCCGCCCGGCAGAGCGAACTCCTGCGGCCCGGCAGAAAAAACGAAAGCCGCCCCAGCCAGGGCGAGCAGAGAACCGGCCGCCGACAAACCATGGGCCAGCCAGTTGGCGACCGCCGGGCGCGCTTTCGCGGCGAGCGAGCCGGCCACCGCCAGGGCGAAGGCTGCCGCCATCGCCGTGTACAGATGAAAGAAGTCCATTGTCTTTCCCCACCTAATAAATAAATACCGGCCTCGACCGGACTAACAAAGTCTTGACCGGACTTCACCAAGGAATAAGCTTAAAATTGCCTTGATGGCGATAACTTAATTCGACACCGACGGACAGAATCCTGTCTATTTTGGAAGACTTTTTATGGAAAAAGTATTGCGCCCCCCTTTTCGCCGAAAATTTGACTCCACGCACCAGGAGAGGTAAAATATTCTACAATACAAAAACACAAATATAATAATGAAATACAGCATAAGGGGGAAAACCTGATGACGAAAGCCTACAACTTCAACGCCGGTCCGTCGGCCCTGCCCCTGCCCGTACTGCAGAAAGCCCAGGCCGAGCTGGTCGATTTCCGCGGCGCCGGCATGTCCATAATGGAAATGAGCCACCGTGGCAAAGAATACGAAGCCGTCCACAACGAGGCTGTCGGTCTCTTCAAAGAGCTCATGGCCATCCCTGCCGACTACGATGTCCTCTTCCTCCAGGGCGGCGCCAGCCTCCAGTTCGCCATGGTGCCGATGAACTTCCTCCCCGCTGGCCGCAAAGCAGGCTACATCCTCACCGGCGCCTGGGCCGAGAAAGCCTATTCCGAAGCCAGGCAGTTCGGTGAAGTCTTCGAAGTCGCCAGCACAAAAGGCGAAAATTACCGCCGCATCCCCGCCGTCGGCGACCTCAGATACCCCCCCGACAGCGCCTACATCCACCTCACCTCCAACAACACCATCTTCGGCACCGAGTGGCCTTCTTTCCCCGACACCGGCGCCGTCCCCCTCATCGCCGACATGTCCAGCGACATCCTCGCCCGGCCCGTCGACGTCAGCAAATTCGCCCTCATCTACGCCGGCGCCCAGAAAAACCTCGGCCCGGCCGGCGTCACCGTCGCCGTCGTCCGCCGCGGCCTCCTCGAGCGGGCCAACACAGCCGTTCCCACCATGCTGCGCTACGCCACCCACGCCAAGGACAACTCCCTTTACAACACCCCGCCCACCTTCGGCATCTACCTCGTCGGCCTCGTCCTCGCCTGGGTCAAGGAGCAGGGCGGCGTCGACGCCATCCACAAACGCAACCAGGCCAAAGCCGGCCTCATCTACGACGCCATCGACAAAAGCGGCGGCTTCTACCGCGGCCACGCCCAACAGGACAGCCGGTCGCTCATGAACATCACCTTCCGCCTCGCCGGCGAAGACCTCGAGAAGAAATTCCTCGACGAAGCCAAGAAAGCCGGCTTCGTAGGCCTCGCCGGCCACCGCTCCGTCGGCGGCTGCCGCGCCTCGGCCTATAACGCCGTGCCTGAGGAGGCGTGCCGGGCGTTAGCCCAATTTATGATCGACTTCCAAAAGAATAATGGGTAGCAGAAGCCCCGCTGACTCTCGTCAGCGGGGCTTTTTGTACAGGGGCAGGCCGTTGATGACCCCGTAGGCGGCGTTGCTCCTGCGGGCGCTTGCTAGCGTACTACGTGTACGCGGCCGGGCGCTACGCCATCCATGGCGCGCCCGGCACTAGGCCCATCCGGGGCCGTCGTCGCTGCGCGTCCTCGGGGCGCCTTGCCTACGGCGCCCTGAACGGCCTGCGCACAGTTCAGAAGGACAACTGCGGAACAGTTATGGTTACTTGTCAAATGGCTGGCTTCCTTTAAAAGGAATAATTTAAAATTTATGGAACAAATAATATGAAATTAATTCGGGAGGGATAATTATGAGAAAAAATCTTATTTTAACCCTTGTCGCTATTTTCATATTCATATTGTCAGGTACTTGTTGGGCGGCACCTTATAAACCCTTTGGCGACATAAGCAGTCAACAGCAGGCTATTGACAAACTATTTGCCGGAAGAACGCTAGACCCGATAGAAGGTATTTGGGTTCTTGACAACGAGCATACAATAGCGATAGCCAAAACAGCATTAGGCGAAAATCCGAAATATAAAAATAGTGACTACCTCGGTATTGAGTTTAATGAAAAAAAGGCCGGCGCAGTATATGTTTGGCTACATAAAACCCAATATAGTTTTTGTTTTAGGGGAGACGGAACTTTCCGTCCCTGGTGTCAAGGCGTTTGGAAGCTGCTGTCGCCAAATATATTACTTTTTGACGGCAACAACGCTGGTTCTCCAGCCATGTCTTTTATTCGCATATATCCTGCCCCTTAGATAATCGGTGGAAGAGCACTACTCTCGATACAAAGAGTAGTGCTCTTTTTCTTGTTCTTTTATCTATAATGGCAGCCACGTTAGATGAATCGTCTCCTCAGATTATCGGCGGCAGCGGTGCGGCGCTGGCGCGCGGCACCTGTCCGCTCCCTTTCTCCGCCTGAGCGATCGCCCGCGCAAGGCGTTTGATTCCGTCCTGCAGCCCTTCGGCATCGTTGGTCGCGAAGCACACGCGGAAATCCCGGTCACCCTCCGTGCCCGGATAAAACGCATCCCCCGGCACGAAGCTCACCCCCTGCCGGCCGGCTTCGGCCAGCAGCATCCTCGTCGTCAGGCCGGAAGCGGTCAGCCGGCACCAGAAATAAAAGCCCCCGCCCGGCATCGCGTAGCTCAGCCGCTCGCCGGCGAACCTCCTCAGCGCCTGGGCCATCGCGTCGCGCCGCCCGCGGTACGCCCGGCGGACGGTAGCCAGATGGTCGTCCAGTCCCCCGGAAACGGCAAACCTGTAAAGCAGCCACTGGGCCAGATTGTTGCTGTGCAGATCGACGTACTGCTTCTCCTGCGCCAGGCGGTGGATAACCGCCTCCGGGGCGACCACCCAGCCCACCCGCAGACCCGGGAACACAATCTTCGAAAAAGTGCGCAGATATATCACCCCGCCGTGCTGGTCGAGCGCCTTCAGCGGCGGCGGCGGCTCGCGGTCATAGTACAGGTCGCTGTAAGGGTCGTCCTCGATCACCGCCAGGCGGTGGCGGGCCGCCAGCGCCAGCAGCGCCTGCCGCTCCGGCGGCGGCATCACCCGGCCGCTCGGATTCTGATACGTCGGCATCACATAAAGCAGTTTCGGGCGGTAACGGATGAGGTAATCCTCCAGCAGATCGAGCTGCAACGGGCCCGGTGCCGGCAGTGTCAACAGCCGCGCCCCCGCCGCCTGGAAAATCTGCAGCGCCCCCATATACGTCGGCGCCTCCACGATCACATAATCCCCCGGGTTCAAAAAAACCTTCGCCAGCAGATACAACCCCTGCTGCGCCCCCGCCACCACCGCCACGTTCTCCGCCCTCGCCGGCATCCCGGCCGAGGTGTGGCGTGCGGCCAGCGCCTCCCGTAGCGGCCCGTAGCCCTCGGTTGCGATATGACCGAGGTCGCTCGCCGCCAGGGACCCCTGGCCGAGCAACTCTTTGAAAGTCGCCCACGGGTAAAGGCGCGGATCGGGCATCCCCGTCGCCATCGACACCCCGGCCGACGAATCCATCCCCACCAAATCGCGGATGATGCCCGACACCGGGCTTTGCCACGCCGGCACTAAGAGCTGGTGCCACGGCATCGGCTGCGCCGCGGCCTCGCCCGTGCCCTCCGCCACATAAGTACCGCTGCCGACCCGCGTCCGCACCAGCCCCATATCCTCCAATCGGCGGTACGCGTTGATCGCCGTCGTCCGGCTCACCCCGCACCGTTCCGCCAATTGCCGCTCCGGCGGCAGTTTCGTCCCCGGCGCCAGCATCTGAGATTTTATCTGGGCGGCGATCCGGGCCGCGATCTGCTCGTACATCGGTTCCGGGCCAGCGCATTCGAGCGTTAAATCAATGGACATATCCATTTAGCAAAAACCTCCTGTTTAAAAGCCGGTAATCCCTCGAAAAATTAAATTGGATATTTCCCGGGCGTTTCCTGCCGGCTGTCGGAAAAAAACACCGCCGCCCGCTGAGTCATCAGCCGCGCGACAAATTTATACCCTATCGCCATACTGGGAATTTATTCCGCAGGAAAAAGGCCCCACAAAGGCGAAGAAAAAGCAAGAAAAGCGATTCCGCCAAACGCGGGCCGCCGCCAAAAAACAAAAAAAGCCTCCCCCAGCGGGAGGCTTTGCGTGTGAAAAAGCGGCCGCAAGGCGGCCGCCATAATCAGTGATTGGCGAGAATATACTCCTTGATCTCCGCCAGGGCCCGCTTGCGCTCCGTCGCCTTCACCAGCACGTACAGCGCCTTCTTGCGGCGAGAACGGCGGATGGTATCATCGCAGACAACCAAATCTTTATCGATCCTGTTAAGTACGTCGTATACAGTCACCCGTTCTCCACCTCCCCATTTATGTTAACTTTAGTTTAGCAGACCAACAGGCGCTTGTCTTGTTGAAAAACTTGGATTATCTGCCCGGCGCGGCAATAACGGGCTTGCCGATAACTTGCAGGAATTACGACAAATTTCGACGAAAATTACTTCTCAATAACACGAATCGGCACGTCATTAAACACAGTGGGGTGACATCTTGATCTTCAGCATCCACCTGACAAATCTCCTCAAATCCTTCTCCCTCGCCCTCGAACTGGCCGACGGCGGTCTTTCCAGCCACCATTGGCGTACCGCCATGATAGCAGACCGCATCGGCGGTCACCTGGGGCTTGCCCAGGGGCCGCGCCAATCCCTCCTCTACGCCGCACTTCTCCACGACATCGGCGCCGCCGCCAGATGGGAAGAAAAAAACAGCCTCTACGGCCACAAGCCCATCACCAACCTTTACCAGCATGCCGAGGACGGCTACCGCCTGCTTGCCGACACTCCCCTGTTCAAAGCCATGGCCAAACCCATCCGTCATCACCACGACCGCTGGGATGGCTCCAGCCCCTCCGGCCTGGCCGGCGGAGATATCCCTGTCGCCGGGCGCATCATCAACCTTGCCGACACCATCGAAGTCCTCATCGACGACGGCCGCTACATCCTCGACCAGCGCGAAGACATCCTCGCCGCCGTCGCCCGCCAGAGCGGCAGCCAGTTCGATCCGGAAATCGTCAGAGCCATCGGCGAAATCGCCCGCCAGGACAGCTTCTGGTTCGACCTCGCCACCCCCCAATACTACGACCACTTCTTCCGCGGCCTCCAGAGCCACGGCCAGGTCAGGCTCAACATCGACGGCCTCCTGAGCGCCGCCGAAATATTCGCCACCATCATCGACCGTACCAGCAGCTTCACCGCCACCCACTCCCGGACGGTCGCCTCGGTCGCGGCTTATCTCGCCCATGCCAAAGGCTACTCCGACACCGAAACGAAAATCATGCGCGTCGCCGGCCTCCTCCACGACCTCGGCAAACTCGCCGTCCCCAACAACATCCTCGAGAAGCCAGGCAAACTCACCCCCCGCGAATTCATGATCGTCAAGCAGCACGTCTACTATACCCACCGTATCCTCACCCAGATCGACGGCTTCGAGATCATCGCCGAGTGGGCCGCCTTCCACCACGAAACCCTCGACGGCACCGGCTATCCCTTCCGTATCCCGCCGGCAAACCTCCGTCTCGGCTCACGCATCGTCGCCGTCGCCGACGTCTACGCCGCCCTGCGCGAACATCGGCCCTACCGCCCCGGCCTGTCTCCCGGCGAAGTCGAAAAAATCATGCTCGACATGGCCGCCGCCCGCCGCCTCGACAACGACATAGTCCACACACTGCTCGCCGCCCGCGACGACATCGAAGCCACCCTGCCAGCTGTCTGACCCGCCTGTGTATTACAAACATTGCCTCCGCCGATGCTGTTGACAATTCCGGCCCGAAAGGCTAAAATAGTTATCGGACCAATGCCGGTATAGCTCAGTTGGTAGAGCAGCGCATTCGTAATGCGCGGGTCGGAGGTTCGAGTCCTCTTATCGGCTCCACAAGCGCAAAAAGCCCCGCAGAAATGCGGGGCTTTTTAATTTGGCGCACCACGAAGCCCCCGCCGGGGGCTTCGTCATATTCTAGCCCTGCAAGTCAAGCCCCAGGAAAACATCGACAAGCGTCGGATCGAACTGCGTGCCGGCGCCGCGCCTGATCTCGGAGATAGCCGCTTCGTGGCTCATCGCCTTACGGTACGGGCGGTCGCTCGTCATCGCGTCATAAGCGTCCGCGATCGCCAGCAGCCTGCACTCCAGCGGGATGCTCTCGCCAGCCAGATCCAGCGGGTACCCGTGGCCGTTCCACCATTCGTGATGCCGCAAAATCCATTCCGCGATCGGCATCAGCTCGCTCGAAGCCGACGCGATCCGGTAGCCCACATCGCAATGACGCTCTACCTCTTTGCGCTCCCGGGGCGTCAGCGGGCCGGGCTTGCTCAGGATAGCGTCCGGGATACCCACCTTCCCCACATCGTGAAACTGGGCGAAAAGAGCCAGATCTCCCAGCCGCTCCTCGCTCAGCCCCGCCGCCGCCCCCAGCCTCACCACCAGCGACTCCAGCCGGGAGCCGTGCTCCTCGGTCGCGAAGTCCCGCTCCGTAAGCAGGCGGCGCAAAATATTCACGATCGCCCCGCGGGCGCTCTTGCCGCGGTACAGCCTATCGCGATACATATTATCATCAGCCGCCCGGAAAAGCTCCCGCATCGGCGTGGCATTGTTCTCACCGACGGCGTATCCCAGCGACAGGCTCAAGACCGGCGCGTTGCCGCAGCTACTCTCCTCCGCCGTCCTCATGATCCGCCGGCCGGCCTGGCGGAGATCATCCATCGCAACATCGTTAATCAGCACCGCGAATTCGTCGCCGCCTATCCGGGCGACCAGATCGTCGTGCCGGAAACACTCCAGCAGCGTCTGCGCCGCGCGTTTCAGGAGCTCGTCGCCAGCGTCGTGGCCCAGCGCGTCGTTCACCACCTTCAGTCCGTCCACATCGACGATAATCAGGCCCACCGAGCCGCCGCGCCGCCGGTCGAGACGCTTCAGCTCCTCCTCGAAATAGCCGCGGTTATACAGGCCCGTCAAAGCATCGCGGTACCCCATCTCCGTAAGCCGTTCCTCCAACTGCTTGCGTTCGGTCACATCGCGCGTCGAGCTTTGATAAAGCACTCCCGGCAGCGGGCAGCCGTCCACCTTCACCACCATCGTCTCCAGCCAGCGGTACACACCGTCCTTGCGGCGATACCGCGCCGTCACGCCCCCGAACGGAGCTCCCGTTATCATCATCCGGCGAAAAGGCTCCAAAATCGACTGCAAATCGTCCGGATGGGCGAACTCGAACGGCATCTTGCCGATAATCTCCTCAGGCTCATACCCCAGCAGCGTCCTGATAGCCGGCGAAGCGTAAATATAGCGGGCCCGCTCCCCGTGCAGGCATAAGCAGTCGCGGCTATTCTCCGAAATCATCCGGAACATCAGCTCGCCCTCCGCCAGCTTCTGCTGCGCCAGGCGGGCCTCCGTCGCATCCTCCAGCAAAACGCCCAGCCTCGCCCCTTTAAGCGGGAAAACCCTTATCCGCAGCCACCTTGTCCCTGTGGCCGTCTCCAGGCGCTTCTCAGTCGTCAGGCGCGTACGCGTTCCCGCCACCGCGGCCAGCGCCGCCGGCAGGCAGTCATTGAGCGGGCAGGCGGCGTACTCCGTTACTCCCGGCGCCTTCCCCAGCAGCTTGGCCGCCTCCGGGCTCTCGTACACCGGATCGAAAGCCGCGCCATCGGCCGCCGGCGCGAACACCAGCAGCCCCTGCCCCATATTCTCTATGACCTCAGCATAGTCGACTACGCCTAAACGCTGGTACACAACACAAGCCTCCAAACAACACAAAGTATTATACAATTCTTTCCATTACAGACAAATTCCTGCAAAATTGACGACAAAAAACAACAAAAATTATTACCTAACAGACTTTTGCCTGGCAAAACCTTTTATCTGCCCTGCGGCGCAGAAACACAAAAACCTTCCGACCCCGGAAGGTTTTTTCATACCCGGCAGAAACCGGCACGTGACCCCTAAAATATTTATCGACAAAAACCGGCTCGATAATCCCCGGCCGCCGCCGCTCACCGGCGGCTTTTTCCGTTCGCCGCCGCGAGACAGATCGCCTTTTGTCAGTTGGCCTTTATTTATTGACCCATTCGCGCCCGCGCGCCCCGCAGACACCGACACATAATTTACGCCGCCTCGATGTAAAATTTTACCAATGAGTCTACTGGGACTTAGGCGCATAATTGCTGGCCGGCAATGGCAGCATATGCACTAATTGGTGCGGGAAAGCAATACAAGAAAAGAATGGAGGAAACAGGATGAAAAAGATAACCCTCATCGCGCTGCTCGTCTTCGCCTTCACCAGCGTGGCGTCCGCCGCTCCGCTCATGGAGTTCGACAAAGGCAAAGTCGCCCTCGACTACACATTCCGGCCCAGCCTCGACTTCAGCGCCACCGGCAACGTCAGCGGCTACATCGGCGACATCGGTTCCTGGGGAATCAACGAATCGTTCAGCTTCAGCGGTTCCCGCGACTTCGACGGAGACGCCAACCTCGATCTCGGGTTGACCTTCGGTATTGGAAACAAATGGGCACTGCAATACCGGCAGTACAACCCGTCCGGGACTATTTGGAGCGGCTCCTTCGACATTGAGGGCGCAACCGTCAACCTCGGCTTCGACGGCAAGATCCGCTCCGACGAATTCAACCTCCTCTACAACCTCAACAAGAACTGGAACGCCTTCGTCGGCGCCGTCCGCTACAAAGGCGGCGTCAAGACCAATCTCAGCGGCAGTTACAGTGATTGGTCGGCCGGTCTGAGCATCCCCGAACTGTGGTCGGACGATCAGGATACCATCCAGTTCGGCGTCGTCGGCTCCTACAAGATCGCCAAGAAGACCAACCTCTGGGGCCTCGCCTCCTTCGGCAGCGACTACCGCAACTGGGAAGCCGGCCTCTCCTACGACCTCGGCAAGGACGTCCAGTTTAACGTCAGCTACCGCGATACCAAGTTCGACGGCCTCAAATTCGCCGGCGCCCACATCACCGCCCCGGCAGGGTACGAGTCCAGCCACGCCGGCGTCACCACCGACGTCACCGTCAAAGGCTGGGGCTTCGGTCTCACCTACAAATTCTAACACCGCTGCCCCCGCACCGCCGCCCCGCAAGGGGCGTCTTTTTTTACCGTCTGTTCTCCCACCCCGGCGCCGGACCCAGCGGCCAGTCGGGGTACGCGTACTCGGCCCGTTCCGCCGCCACCACCGCCCGCACAGCGGCCGTCACCAGCTCGCCCACCGTTTCGCCCCGGTAGCGCGCGATCCGCGCCGCCTCCTCGTAAACCTCCTGCGGCAGTTCCACCGTCACCGGAATCCCCTGCTCCATTCCATCGCCCTCCTTCATATCGGGTGCCATTAGCTTATCCCCCCGCCGCCGCCTTATTCCTTCCCCGCAATGCCAAAAAACGCACCTCGGGCATATAATCTTATAACCGGAAACATCGGAAAAAGGGGGAAAGCCATGGACGCCAACGCCGAAAAACTCCTTTACGCCCTCTACGCCGAACGCAGCGCCAAAAAGCCACAGCTGAGCGCCGCCGCCCAGAGCATGGGGCTAGCCGGCGAAGCCCTCGGCCGCGCCGTCAACGCGCTCTACACCGCCGGCCTCATCAGCGGCGTCACCGTCAAATTCGGCGAAGAGGACGACGACCCCGTCGCCTTCGCCACCGACGACATCATCCTCACCCGCCGCGGCGCCGCCCACGTCGAACAAGCCCTCGGCCTGGACGATTACTCCTCCGCCATCCAGAAACTGCGCGCCATCCTCGCCAAAGCCGCCGCCCCCGGGTGGGAAAACGTCAAAGCTATTGCCGCGAAGGCCCTCGAAGACCACTACCAACCCGGCTGAGTATGTGGCTGGGTTCAAAATGGCTGGCTAAAAAGTCCATCTGCTGCGTGTCATCCTCCGGTGCGCCTTGCATCTGGAGCTTTTTATCTCAGCCCGGCATCACAAGGACCGCGAGGTCCTTTTTTGTCGTCCCCGCAACCCATCGCCGCCGCTAAACATGACCGGGGGAAACAATTTCTTTATACCGCGCAGCTACTTTGTTCAAAATACTTGTCGGCAAAAGAATGGTGATGGTAAAATCGACATTGTATCGACAGTCCTTCATTATGAAAGTTCAAAGGGTGGTCGCATTGTACTCGGTAAGGTGGGCACTGGTCGTCCTCGTCGGCCTGAGCGGACTTGTCATAGCAACCCTGTCGCTGGTCGGCTGGCGGCGCCGCCGGAGCCCCCTGGGCCGGGCGTTCTTTTTCTTTACCCTCCTCGTCGCCATCTACACCCTCGGCTACATGTGCGAACTTGCCAGCGACACCCTGCCGGCGATCAGATTCTGGCTGCGGGTCGAATCTGTCGGCATCGCCTTTCTGCCGGCGGCCTGGATCATACTTGCCGCCCACCACACCAAGGCGCGCGGCGACCATTGGGTTCAGCTCAAAGCCGTCCTGCTCATGCTCTCCACCATCACCTTCCTGCTCAGCAACACCTCGGAAATTCACCACCTTCACTATGGCCCCCTGAGCATCAACCCCGACGCCCCCTTTCCGGTCGTCATCTTCGAGCCCGGGCCGTGGTACTGGCTTCACACCGCCTACATCAACCTTGCCGTCTTCTACGGCAACCTCCTCTTCGCCCGCGCCTGGAAGACCGCGCCCGCCGACAAAAGCAGACAGGCCTTCGTGCTCTTCCTCGGCTCCCTCTTCCCCTGGGGCGCATACATCGCCTACCTCATGAACGCCATCCCCTGGGGCCTCGACCCCCATCCCGCCGCCTTCCTCGTCCCGGCGCTACTCTATGCCTGGGCGACCTTCGGTCTCGGCATGCTCGAGACCGTCCCCCTCGCCCGCCAGGAAGTATTTCAGAGGCTGTCCGACAGCCTCCTCGTCTTCGACCGCGAAGGGCGCCTCGCCGACTTCAACCTCGCCGCCGGCCGGACATTCCCCGTCCTCGCCGACACCGCCAAAGGCAGTCCGGGCCGCGACCTGTTCCCGGTAAACCCTGCCATGCTGTCCGTCCTGGACGGCTCCGCCGAAGAACAAACGATGTACCTGGAGGTTGACGGTGAAAGGGTCAACTATCAGCTGCAGCGCATCGGACTTTACGACGGGCAGGGCGACGGCGCCGGCTTCATCGTCGTCCTGCGCGATATCACCCATTTCTCGGCCATGCTGGAAGGCCTGCGCCTCCAGGCCGCCATCGATCCGCTCACCAAAGCCTGGAACCGCACCCGCTGGAAAAAGGTCGGCAAGGAACTGGTCGCCCACGCCCACGAGAACAATAACCCCATATCCCTCATCCTCGCCGACCTCGACGACTTCAAAATCGTCAACGACACCCACGGCCACCTGTCAGGCGACACGGTGCTGGCCGATTTTGCCGCCGTCTGCCGCAGCCACCTGCGCGCCGAAGACATCTTCGGGCGTTACGGCGGCGACGAATTCGTCATAATCCTGCCCGGCGCCGACAAAGCCGGGGCCGGGGAACTGGCGGAGCGTATCCGCCAGGCGGTCGAGTCCATGGCAGTCGGCGACGGCGAAAGCGCCGTATCGGTCACCGCCAGCTTCGGCGTCATAACCGTGCGGGGAGAGGAAGCGCTCAGCCTCGACGATCTCGTCCGCAAAGCCGACGCCATGATGTACGAAGCCAAATACGCCGGCGGCAACCGCGTCTTCGTATACAAATAGCCTCAAAATATAAAGGACCCGCGAGGGTCCTTTTACTTTGGTAAGGTTATCCTTTGTGCCCTATTCTGGCTTTTTTGGCCTCGCTACCGCATTGGCCTTTGCCGGTTTTTCTTTGATGAAGCCTAGCGGGCGCCCGCTGGCGTTTTGGCTCTGCCACCATTTAGCGGGGTGGCGGCCACTACTTAGCGAAAGCGCCGCGAACGAAACCGTGCGCCCGACCATGGACGGTCGGGCGAGGAGCCATCAGTCACGGACGACTGTTGGCGACGGCACGGCTGAGTCGGCGCCGAGCTTAGACCAGCTATGAAAAGTCAAGTACCAGGAACTAAGGATGAAGAGAAAATACGGTGTTGTCCCTGAGCATGGCATGGACGATATTGGTTAACTTTCTGGCGACTGCCCCAGTGGCGGTGTGAACGTGTTTTCCC
>JAHDOI010000006.1 GCA_018434945.1 Selenomonadales bacterium | reverse complement strand
TTGCCGTATCATGAGTATCAACCCACTCCTTATCATGCGGCTACCTCCTGGAGGATCTAGTCAATCCCAAGGGTAGCCTATGTTTTGGGGTGGGTCAATTCTTTTCCGGCGCTCGGGTCAATTATAGCCCGGCGCTAACAGCGTTGCCTGATGGACGTTTTACCTCTCTCATTCGCATGGATTGAATATGTCTTGAATTAGCTAGGTACGAACGGTACGAACATACCGCCCCCTCATAACAAACGGCTTAAAACGGCTCCTACGAGGTCATGTTTTATATCGTTCTCAATGTTAATCGATATGTTAGAAGAATAAACGTACCAATTCATAGATAGCGCTAACAATCGTGAAAAAGGTAAACATAACTGCGAAAAAAATACTCGCTACTGTTACCAAACAGCCTGGAGAATTAGTTTTACCCCAGTCACATATTGCACAAATCAAAACAGCTATCCAGGCCAAAGTACTAGCTGTCAACAACCATTTAAGTTTCTCAACTAGCTTATTCACTTTTCCCATCCTCTCCGAGCATGTTGTGGGGCTGAATGGTTACTCCCGCATTTTATATACATCATACCATTAACTACCATTTATTTTGTGTTAACAACCACAGATTGAGAAAGCGTAGGATTAGTGGCACTCCTCCGCGCTCCGCTTCGCTATACGCTGGCCAGCATCACCTAGTGCAGCAATCGACAACTTTTGCTACTAGCTTCCCCTCCCCTTCCCGTTTAGCTGTATAGATGCGCGAAACCTCAATATTAATCGTCTGACGGCGATCCTTTTGCCAATTTGCGTCGCAGATTACTTACTCGTTAATACTTTTTATCATGTATACAACCATGGCTGGAGGATTTATACATTCAGTGGCAGAACGTGTAAATAAAAGCGAATATTAGGAGGTGCGATTAATGAGGATATATGCGCATACCCGCCCGATTACTACGATAGGGTCAATAATCTCTGCGACCATCTGAGAAGCCACGATTTGGATCAGCTGACAAGAGCCCGCCACATGAAGGAACTCGAATCCCTGCTGAATGAACGGCTGAAGATTATTAGAGCAGAAAGGCTGCGCAGAAATGACCACGCATAACCATATACACCGGGCATATCTGACGATATGCCCTTTTTGTTTTCCTGCCGCTACGCTCCCGGTCCCCGGACGGCGTATTTTTTTCTCCGCCGGCGTCTACAATAATACTGCAAATCTGCGCCGAAGGATGTGGTCCACTTGCCTGTCAAATCCTCAGATAAGTCGAAATCCACTCGCCATCTGTACGAATTCGCCGAGGAAGTCGCCGCATTCGGCAGCCTCACCGACAAGATGAAAGCCGCCGAAGACAGCACCGACGCCACCGCCGCCAAAAACGCCGCCGCGAAATGGAAACAAAGCCGTGGACAAACAGATCCCCTGGCTTAGCAGCGAAATCTACGACTCGGATCTGGCAACGGACGACGACGCGGTGGCGGAGGCCGAAAACCAGTCCGACGACGAACACAGCTTTTGGGACAACATGATCTTTCCAATCTGACCGACAGGTCCGTCGCCTTAGCAGGCGGCGCTTTTTTTGCGCCGACACTATGCATAGTAAGGCGTTCGGACACGCATATTACAGGTAGCAAAATTGGAGGTGACCGCAATTGTCCCATTCCACCAGCCTGTCCCCAAAAGAACGATCCTATATGCAAGACGCCCTGCAGATGGAAAACCTTTGTATCGCCAAATGCGGGGTTTACGCCGACCAGTGCAGCAACCAGGCAATGAAATCATTACTCTTTGATGTCGCCCGCAACAAACGCCACCATGCCAACAGGCTTAAACAGCTCCTCGGCAACCAGCCCGGTTCCTCCACCGGCCGCCAATATCAATAAACAGAGGTGAATCCGATGGCCACTCGTTCCTCCTACCAGCCAAACCGCAATCGTCTATCCGACCGCGATATGCTTATGGATCTGCTTGCCACGGAAAAATACATGTCCCACCTTTACGACCACGCAATCATGGAAGCAGCCAGCGACACCGTCCGCGATGCCTTCGCCGCCCTTCAACAGGATGAGCACGAAACAGCGCAGATGTTGTTCGACTTCATGCAGCAGCACGGCTGGTATACCACCGGCGCAAACCGACAGAAAACAGGCCGCCGTCTGCAGAGCAGCCAGCCGCTGTCCGGCGGCCGGCTGCAGAGGAATACGCAGGGTAGCATCCCTATGACACAGGCCGACAGCCGTTACGCCGTCACAAGCGGCTCCCGCCGCCTCGGCCAGAGCTTCGGTGCGGGAAAGAACCGCAGTCAGGGCAACGCCCAGCCTTCCTGGAGCAGGCAATCGAGACAGCGTTCCGATGAAACCCGCCCCGAATGGGATTATTAACACAAAACCAGGACACAGTCCTGGTTTTCGGTTTATAACAAAGATACGTCCAGCGCTTCCAGCACCCTGTCTATCGGCGTAAACATCGTCGCCTGTTCCGAGCCGGCAAACAGCAGGCCCACAGCGTGGTTATCCTCGCTCAGCACCAACGAACCGCTGTCGCCCGGCATGCTCATCGGTCCGGCCAGCAGCTGCCCGGCAAACACGCCGTACTCTCCGTAGTTCATCTCCACCCTAAGCGTCACATCGGTGGCGAGGATGATCCCGCTCGTCAGGCCGGAGCTGCGTCCGCTCTTTTTTATTGTCATCCCCAGCTCCGCTTCTTTAACGCCTTTGACGGGACCGACTTCCAGGACATCGGCCGCCACCATGTCGGCCGTCACCGGTTTGGCCACCGCGCAGTCGACCATGTTGGGCGCCTCGTTATCGCGCCACACCTGCACACGGTACTGCGGACGGAAGGCCCCGATGATTCTGTTGATCAGCGCCTCGAATGTCCTAGCTACGCGGCATACCGGCAAAATAGTCTGACCGTGAAGCGGCACGAAGCGATGCAGATGACCGATGACGTAAGCTTCTTTATCCCCGCCGTCGTAGAGAGCCGGCTGCAAAACGGCGTCGCCGCCCGCCGCCCGCCCGTCCGTGCCGTTGGTCAGGTTGGCGAGCACGTGGTTGTTGGAAAGAATCAGCGCCTCGCCCGTACCGCGGTCCCGGACCAATGCGCCGAACGTCCCGGCCGAGACCTTGTAATGGCCGATGCTCACCCCGGGACACGCCGGCCGGTGCACACCTGTACGCTCATTGAGCAGACGGATATCGCCGACCTCCATCACGTCGCTCACCGCGCCGGCGATTCGTTTCGGCACCAAGGCCGACCGGCGTAGTTCGCCGCGGGGGTACTTTTTCCTCACCAGCACCACTGCGGCCTCCTGGCTGGTGCGCTCCCCGCGCACCGTTTTGAACCCCCGCCCGACGCCGACGACATTATCAATCACTGCCAGCTCTCTGAATAACGCCGGCCAGTCGATCCCTTTCACCGCCGCACCTCCCCCGAACATCTAATTTATGATATGCGGGCACGGTGATGGCGGCGACTCGCTAACCCTTGACCAGCTTGCCTATTTCCCCGATCTGCGCCCACGCAGCCTTGGCGCCGCGCGCGATGCACTGGGTCATATAGCCGTTCTGTTTGAAACCGATGTCGCAGACTTCCGGCCGGATAACGACATCTGCGTACCTGACGCCTTTCAGCAGCGTCACCTCACGGTTCATTATATCGATACACTGCAGCACGATCTCGCTAACCGTCCGCAGATCCTCATTCTTCTGACCCGAATACCCCAGATCCACCGCGATTATTATCTCCGCCCCCATATGATGGAGGATGTCGGTCGGCAGATTATTCTTCACCGCCCCATCCACTAGCTGCATCCCCCGGTACTTCTTCGGGGCAAAGATCCCCGGCACGGATATGCTGGCCCGCACCGCCTCGCTCAGCAGGGCGGCGGAAAAATATCTGGCATTGAGAATCTCCCGCCAGCCCTCACGGGGAGTGACGAAAAAGACGGTATCGCCGGAAATTATATCGACCGCCGTGACCGCCAACGGTATCTGCGTATCCTTGACTGTCCGCTTTTGCACAAGCCCGGCCAAATAATGCTCAATTTTATCCCCCTTCACAAGACCGCCGGGGAACACCGACCAGAAGCGAGCCCGGCCGCCGAACAACCACTTCACGCCTTGCTTGAAAATATCGCCGACCGTCAGCTTCAAATCGATGAGTTCCCCCACCTTGAGATTCGCGGCCATTGTTTCAAGCTCACGGGCCTTATAGCCGCAGGCGTAAAGGGCGGCGATCACCGCCCCGGCGCTTGTGCCGGCAATCATATCGACGGGTATATTGTTATCGGCCAGCACTCTGAGCACCCCTATATGGGCCGCGCCCCGCACGCCCCCGCCGCTGAGCGCCACCCCCACCTTCGGCCGGCGCCCGTACGCCCGGCCGTTAACCTTTATCGCCATCAACTCCCCCACCGTCCGCACCTCCTCCCTATTATCCTATGAGAGACAGTCGCCCCGGTGTGAAATAGAAAGACCGCTTACACGCGTAAGCGGTCGGAAATCAGCATTTTTTCGCCAAAATTATCATCCGCGGGTCCTCAGGGCCGTATGGCCGGGCGTCAAAACCGCCGTACGTTGCCTTGACGGTCAACCCGCGTTTTGCCAGCAGCGCCGTCATCTCCTCAAGCGAATATGCGCGCAGCACGAAATCGTTCTGGACCTTGACCCCCGTCACCTGGTTTATCAGCACGCGTTTCATCATCGCCACGCCGCGCTGCAGCTCGACTTTGTACGACAGCACATATTCACCGCTGGGATGGCGCCAGTAACGGTTGAGATTATTTCGACCCATCCAATCGCGGTTCAGGAGATCGATCAGGAAAAGACCGCCTGGCCGCAGCGCCGCGGACACCTTCCCCAGCACGGCAGCGTTTTCTTCGTCGGAAAAATAACCGAAAGCAGCAAACATATTGATTACCGCGTCAAACTCGCCATCATAATCGAGTTCGCGCATATCAAGCCTCCGGAAGGTAACGAGCGCCCCCTCCTCGGCAGCCTTCTGCCCGGCGATCTTCAGGAACGCCTCCGTGGCATCCACGCCGGTCACCCGGTAGCCGCGCTTCGCCAGCTCGATGGCGTGGCGGCCATAGCCACAGATAAGATCGAGAATATCCGCCCCGGCCCGCAGCCCGAGCACCTCGGCGATGAAGCTGACTTCCTGGGCGGTCCCGGCCGGGGAATATGTTTTTCCGTCGCCGAAGAAATCCTCAGTCATCGTTTTAACATCACCGTCCATAGCTGCTAGCTTCTATATTTTGCCGCGCGCCTGCGATCTTTAGCCGTAGGTCGCCTGCGGGCGCCCATCGCCGTCACTTTTGGCCGGATACGTCATCACACAGTTTCTGGTCGTCCGTTTGGCCAGATACAGCGCGGCGTCGGCGTGTTCGAGCAGTTCGCTGTCCGAACGGGCGTCGAACGGAAACCCGGAAACGCCGATGCTCACCGTCAGCGACTTGCCGGGCTGCTTCTCGCAACCAACGAACGGTTGGCTGGCGATCTGCGACCTGAGGCGCTCGGCGAAGGCGCACGCCTCAGTCAGGTTCGTTTCCGGCAGCAACACGATAAACTCCTCGCCGCCGTAACGAACGGCGAAATCGACATCGCGGCTCGCCTGCCGCATCACCTCCGCCACCTGGCGGAGCACCTCGTTGCCGAGGCTGTGGCCGTTGTTGTCGTTATAACGCTTGAAATAATCGATATCGATGAGAATAAGCGACAGCGGACGGGAATAACGGGCTGCCCGCTTGAACTCGTGATCCAGCTGGGCGAGGAAGTAACGGTAATTATACAGACCGGTCAGGCCGTCGGTGACAGCCTGAACCTCCACCCGCGCCACGTGCTTGGCGTGGGCGATCGTCAGCGCCACCTGTCCGGCCAGAGAACCGATAAGGTCGCGATCATAGGCGTGCAGCGGCCGTTCGGCGGTCGTCTCGACATCCAGCACACCGATGACCTTATCGGCGAAAATAAGCGGCACAGCCAGCTCGCTCACACCGTTGCCGATCGCCGGAATATAGCGCGGGTCTATGGAAACGTCAGGCACGTACACCATCTCGCGAGTTATCACCGCATGCCAGGTTATACCGCGCCCGTATGGCAAGCGAACGTTCGGCGGATAACCGCGGCTGGCCTTCATCACAAGCTCCTGGCGTTCTTCGTCCAGGAGCAGCACTGCGGCGCAGGCATAGCCGAACTCGCCGGTAATACCGGCAACTATCTCGTCCAGCACCTCGTCCTCGTCGGCGGTCCGCTGGCCGACCGACGTGATACGGTACAGCGCCGCCAACTTCTTGTGCGCCTGGTCAAGATCCATCAGGCGAAAATCAAGCTTCGACACCGCCGCCAACAAGTCGCGGTTCGCCGCGGCATTCTGCTGGGAAACGGCGGAAAACTCCTGTTCGAGGCAAACAGACTCGGTGACATTCAAAGCACATACAGCCATTGAGCCGTCTTCGCAGTTTGGGACGAAGCTCCAGGAAAAATACTCCACCAAGCCGCGCACGGTTTCATGCTCAAATCGGGGCAAACGAACGGGTTGACACGTCCGGGCAGCTGTTTCGTAAGCTTCGCACAGCGGGTCGGCCGCCGCTCCGAAAACAAGCCTGAGCAGCCTGGGAAAGCTTTTGCCTTTTTTGAACCGCCAAGCCGCACCCCTGCGGCGGCTGGACGTTATCTGCAGGATATTTCCATTGCCGTCGACGGCCAGGGTCGCCGCAGGCACGGAATCAAGCAACGCTTCCATCATGGCATGGTAACCGGACACATCAGACACCGTATCGCCCTTCCTTCGCGGACAAACATTACGCCTACAATTCGCTGACCGGCAGGGAAAATCCTGCCGGTTACAGACGAAAAAAGCCGCCCCGAAGGACGGCTTCATGCAGGCAATAATAAGCCTTTATTTCCCGTTGACAAGCGCGGCGCCGCGCTTGATGGCCTGTTCGTTTATCGCGAGAAGCTCAGGCTTCTTGGCGAACATCTTGGCGAACGCCTTAAGGACCGACTCCTGGCTCACCGCCTTGGTCGCGGCGATAATCGTCCCCAGCACCACCATATTGGCCACCTTGGCGTTGCCGAGTTCATTGGCGATATCGTTCGACGGCACGAGCAAAACGTTTACATCGCTGCGCTTGCTGCTCCGCTCGATAAGCGAACTGTTGATAATCAGATTGCCGCCCGCCTGCAGCGCCGCCTCGAATTTATCCAGCGAAGGCAGGTTCATGGCCACAACCGTGGTCGGCTCGCTGACGATCGGCGCCCCGACCGGCTCGTCGGAGATAATTACTGAGCAGTTGGCCGTCCCGCCCCGCATCTCCGGGCCGTAGGAAGGAATCCAGGATACATGCTTGTTCTCCAGCATCCCCGCGTAAGTCATCAGTTGCCCCATCAGCATGACGCCCTGGCCGCCGAAACCGGCCATAACGATTTCGTGGGTCATTTCGCCACCCCCTCCGGTGTTTTGAATACCCCCAGCGGATAATACGGCATCATATTCTTTTCCATCCAGCCGACCGCTTCCAGCGGCGACATCCCCCAGTTGGTCGGGCAGGTGGAAAGCACCTCGACAATCGCGAAACCGAGGCCGCTCAATTGCACTTCGAACGCCTTCTTGATCGCCGCCTTAGCTTTCGCCATATTGGCCGGGTTGTTCACCGCCACCCTGGCGATATACTTCGCCCCGTCAAGCGTCGACAGCATCTCGCACACCTTGATCGGCATGCCGACCGATTCGACCTTGCGGCCGTAAGGCGAAGTCGTCGTCACCTGGTCGGGCAGCGAAGTCGGCGCCATCTGGCCGCCAGTCATCCCGTAAATGGCGTTGTTGACGAACACGGTGGTAATCTTCTCGCCCCGCGCCGCGGCATGGACGATCTCCGCGCAGCCGATCGACGCCAGGTCTCCGTCGCCCTGGTAGCTGAACACGACGTTATCGGGGTGGACGCGCTTCACGCCCGTCGCGACCGCCGGCGCCCTGCCGTGGGCCGCCTCCTGGGTATCGAAATTGAAGTAGTCATATGCGAGAACCGAGCAGCCGACAGGCATAACGCCGACCGTGCGGTCGCGGACCTTCAGCTCGTCAATCACCTCGGCCACAAGTCGGTGGATGATGCCGTGGTGGCAGCCGGGGCAGTAGTGAAACGGAACATCGCGCAAAGACTCCGGCCTGGCAAATGCAATCTCCGCCATTTATTTCTCCTCCTCGCCCAGCATAATCTTTTTCACGATACCGAACACTTCTTTCGGGGTGCAGATCATGCCGCCCGTCCGCCCATAGAAATAAACCGGTTTGGAGCCAACGACCGACAGACGCACATCCTCAACCATCTGCCCGGCGCTCAGCTCGACGGCCATGAAGCCCTTGGCCGTCTTGGCCAACCGCCCGAGTTCCTCGTACGGGAACGGCCAGGCGGTGATCGGCCGGAACAGACCGACCTTAAGGCCGACGGCCCGGGCCATATCCACCGCCGACTGGACGACGCGGGCGGTGATGCCGTACGCCACCAGAACTAACTCTGCGTCTTCGGTGCGGTATTCTTCCCAACGCCGCTCATTCTGTTTGATGGTCTTATATTTCATCTGCAGATGATAATTATGCTTCTCCAAATCAGGCGCCTGGATATGGAGGGAATTGATCACATTCGGCTCCTTGCGGCCCTTGAGGCCGGTCGTCGCCCACGGTTTGGCGGGGGCTTCAGCGGCCTTATCCGGGAAAGCCACCGGCTCCATCATCTGCCCGAGAGCGCCGTCGCCCAGGATCATGACCGGGTTGCGGTACTTGTCGGCCAGTTCGAACGCCAGCACGGTGCAGTCGACAAGCTCCTGCACGGAATTGGGGACCAGGACGATATTATTATAATCGCCGTGACCGCCGCCCTTGGTCGCCTGGAAATAATCGCACTGACCGGGCTGGATGCTGCCGAGACCGGGGCCGCCGCGGGCCATGTTGACGATGACGCAGGGCAGTTCCGCCCCGGCGATATAGGAAATCCCCTCCTGCTTGAGACTGATACCGGGGCTGGAGGACGAGGTCATGACCCTCGCGCCGGCGCCGGCCGCGCCATACACCATATTGATAGCGGCGACCTCGCTTTCGGCCTGGAGGAAGACACCGTTCACCTGGGGCATGCGTTTGGCCATATACTCGATGAGTTCGCTCTGCGGGGTTATGGGGTAACCGAAATAATGGCGGCAGCCGGCGACAACAGCCGCCTCACCGATTGCCTCATTACCCTTCATCAGGATTTTTTCCGCCACTTCATTCACTCCCTTGCCTATTTATGGATTTCAATCACTACATCCGGGCACGTCCGGGCGCACAGCATACAACCGATGCACTGAGATTCGTCGCTGCACGTAGCCGGGCGGTATCCTTTGCTATTGAAGCGATTGGCGATAACCACAATCTTCTTCGGGCAGACCACCGTGCATAGTTCGCACCCCTTGCACCTTTCCTCGTTGAACACAGGTTTCGGCACTTCAATTCCCCCTTTATAAAATATTGCCCTCAATCCTCAAACAGGCTGATAGCCTAAGCGCCGGGCGATCTTCCCGGCCTTCTCCTTGAGCAGCCGCACAAGGGTCTCGTAGCGCTGGGCGGCGAGTACCCTGCTGGCGCTCGACACCGACAGGGCGGCCGCAACCTTGCCGGCAGCATCGTAGACAGGCACGGCGATGCAGGTTACCCCTTCGATCGTTTCGTTGCAGCCAACAGCGAACCCCTGCTCCCTCACCTGGGCAAGCTCCTTCTGAAGCACCTCCCGATCGGTCAGCGTATACGGCGTAAACCGCTCCACCCCCCGCTGCAGCACCTCGCCGACAATAGCAGGCGGCGCGTTGGCCAGCAGAACCTTGCCGATCGCCGTACTATGCAGTGTGATGGAAAAGTCGAATTTCGGAATGATAAAGAAGGGCCGCTGCGGTTCAACCTTCTCGATTATGATCAGCTCCGTCCCCGACAGCACCGCCAGCAGGGCGATTTCCTGCGACTCGTTGGCCAGCTCGGCCATCAACGGACGCGCTATCTCACGGATATCGAGCTGCTCTGCACAAGCTTCCCCCAGGCGGATCAGCCCGTAGCCGAGCGTATAACGCCCAGAATCGGTCTGCCGCACGAAACCGCGCAGCATGAGCGTCTGTAGCAGACTATGGATGGTGCTCTTCTGGACCCCCAGCTCCTTGGCCAGCTCGGTCACGCCCATATCCCGCCGATGGCGGCCCAGAAGCAGTAAAAGTTCGACAGCCCTGTCCACCGACGCAATGATATACTGCGAATTAGCTCTTTCCAGCCAAACCACCTTCGTTTCCGCATGCCGAACGGCGTTCTACATTCTTTATAGTATATTCGCATGCGCAGGGTCAAATCCTGCCAATTTTTCCTGCGTCGCACATGAATACAAAATACCGCAAAAGTACACACCCAAAGAACATTTGTCATCATGCCGAGTATTACTCCCCGCCAAAAATGCAAGCCACTGCCGCCGTATAAGCGCCGCAGCTGTAAACCGGCCTGACCGCAGACAAAAGAAGAGACCCGCGAATTATCCGCAGGTCTCTTTGCTGTCTGTCCGGTATATGCATATCGTCATTTTGTCGCCGGCTTTGCTGACCCCGAAAACGTAGCCTTCATCCTTGAGCGACTTATTGAGAAAATCGACCACGTTCACCAGCTCCCCGGCGGCGGGAAAGGCTTTGGCGGCGATCATTTCCAGCGATTTAACGCCGGCGTTGTCCCCGTCCATCGCGCCTCCTACCCGACGATTTCCGCGAAGTCACCCGACTTCGCGCCGCAGGCGTTGCCTTCGTCGGTATCCAGGTGCATCTCCAGTGCAAAGCTGTCATGAACGCGCACAAGCACTTTGTCGAAAATCAGACAACGCTCGGCGTCGCCCACCTTCACTGATACGAACTGTTTATCCTTCACACCGAACTCGGCCGCTTCGGCCGGCGTCATATGGATGTGGCGGCAGGCGGCGATAACGCCGGAATCGAGCTTCACCTGGCCCTTGGGGCCGACGAGCGTAAGCCCGGGGGCGTCGCGGTGGTCGCCCGAATCGCGCACGGGAATCTTCAGCCCCAGCTTCATAGCGTCGGTGAGCGCAAGCTCAATCTGGGTTTTGGGACGCACCGGACCGAGGATGCGGACCTGTTTGAAACTGCCTTTCTCGGTCACAAGGTCGACCCGTTCCTCACAGGCATACTGTCCAGGCTGGCCGAGATCCTTGAAAACGCGGAGCTGGTGGCCCTCGCCGAACAGGATATCGAGGTGCTCCTGGCTGATATGGAGATGACGGGCGGAAATACCTACCGGAATTTGGGGTTTTGCCATGCTATGAAACACTCCTTGCTAGATAATTGTCTACTCGATTATCTCCGAAAAATAGACGACCGTCACAGTATCGTTGGGGGTAAGAGGCTTGTCGTAGATCGACCGCAGGAAAACGAGCAGATCGTCGACATTGGTCAGATCGGGGTTCTCCCCCTGCAGGTCCTCGGCGGTAAGCTGGCAGATCGGTTTGACCAACACCCGGTCGATAGCGGCGGTGTAGATCTTCTTCTTCTGCGCGAAACGCTTGCCGACCGTAACCCAGACGATATCGCCCTCCGAGTACTTGTGGGTCTTGTCCCCCAGCCTTATTGTGCAGGTTTTGCGCCGGCACACCAGCTGGCTGTGGTAGTTGGACGAGTAGAAGTTCAGCGCACGCATATCACTTTTCCTCCTCTGTCGTTTTTTCCTATCCCAGCCACTTGCGGATCCGTTCAACAGCCTCGCGGAGCCTATCCTGAGGCTGCACCAACGCGATCCGTACATAACCCTCGCCGTAGGGGCCGAAACCGATTCCCGGCACGACGGCCACCCCGGCATTTTCAATTAAACTGGCGGCGAAAGCGAACGAATCCTGCTTGGTCGGCACCGGCGCCCAGACGTACATCGACGCCTTCGGCCTGCCGACCTTCCAGCCGAGGCTGTTGAAGCCGTCCACCACGATGTCGCGGCGGCGCTGATACTCGGCGGCCATCGCGGCCACACAGTCCTGCGGTCCGGTCAGGGCCGCGATCGCGGCCTGCTGGATGGGCAGGAATATGCCGTAGTCGAAATTCGACTTAACCCGGCCGAGAAGCTCGACAGCCTGCGCGTTGCCGACCATGAACCCAACCCGGCAGCCGGCCATGCAGAAGCTTTTCGACATCGTGTGGAACTCGACGCCGATATCCTTGGCCCCCGGCAGACTCAGGAAACTGGGCGGCCGGTAGCCGTCGAAGCATAGATCGCTGTAGGCGAAATCGTGGCAGACCAGGAAATTGTAACGCTTGGCCAGTTCGACCACCCGGGCGAAAAATTCCACGGTGGCGGTGGCTGCCAGCGGGTTGTTGGGATAATTGAGGATCATCATCTTCGCCCGCTTGAGAACGCTCTCCGGAATGGCGTCAAGATCAGGCAGGTAGTCGTTCTCAGGCGTGAGCGGCATTAAGTATAGCTCGGCATCGGCCGAGATCGGCCCGGCCGTATAAATCGGATAGCCGGGGTCGGGCACCAGCACCACGTCGCCGGGGTTGGCGAAACACAGGGAAATGTGGGCCAGTCCGTCCTGGGAACCGATGAGCGAATGAACCTCCGTCGCCGGGTCGAGAGCGACGCCGAATTTCGTCCCGTACCAGTCGGCAACCGCCTGCAGAAAATCCGTTGTCCCCTTGGACAACGCGTAGCCGTAATTCTTCGGGTCGGCGACCCCTTTCTTCAGCGCCTCCATGACGTGCGGCGCCGGCGGCATATCCGGGCTGCCGAGACTAAGGGTGATTACATCCTTGCCGGCCGTGACCGCCTTCTTGCGCATGTCGTCAACCTGGGTGAAGATCGCCGACGACATGCCCTGCATTCGTTTGGCTTGTTCCAGCATAATACCCCTCCCTAATGTTACGGTTGCCTACAATAGTCCCTGTCCGCCCCGCCGGTGCGCCCCGCATGCGGAACGGGAGCCTCTCAACCTGCGGCACCGGACGTTTACAGGACATCAGCAGCCGTACATGCATCTGGAGATTTCCAGGCAGCCTTTTCGCGTGCCCAGTTTATAACCTTCTAAGCGAAATATTCCAGCCGGAGGGGCGGGATTCCTACCTGGCAGTCTTTTTATTTTGTACATATTCGTGGATTTTAGCAGCAGCCTTCTTGCCGGCGCCCATCGCCAGGATAACGGTGGCCGCGCCGGTGACGATGTCGCCGCCCGCGAAAACCCCCTCCTTGGAGGTCGCGCCCGCCTCGTCGGCCACGATATTGCCGCGCTTGTTCACCGACAGGCCAGGCGTGGTGTTCTGCACCAGCGGGTTGGGCCCCTGGCCGATGGCCATGACGACCGTCTCGACATCGAGGACGAAATTGGAGCCTTCGACAGGCACCGGTTTGCGCCGCCCCGATTCGTCCGGCTCACCCAGCTCCATCCTGATGCACTCGATGCCCTTGACCCAGCCCTTGTCGTCGCCCAATACCTGAACAGGAGCGGTCAGCAGGCGGAATTCGACGCCCTCTTCCTTGGCGTGCTCGAGCTCCTCATGCCTTGCGGGCATCTCCTCCTCCGACCGCCGATAAACGATATAGACCTTCTCGGCCCCGAGGCGGAGCGCCGTGCGGGCCGAGTCCATGGCGACATTGCCCGCTCCCACGACGGCGACACTGCGGCCCACCCGCACCGGCGTGCCGGTCTGCGGGAACTTATAAGCCTTCATCAGATTGACGCGGGTGAGAAATTCGTTGGCCGAATAAACACCGTTGAGGTTCTCGCCGGGAATATCCATGAAATGGGGCAGGCCGGCGCCGGTGCCGATGAAGACGGCGTCGAAGCCTTCCTCGTTCAGGAGTTCGTCGATGGTATAGCTTTTGCCGATAACCGCGTTCACCTGGATATCGACTCCCAGCTTGCGCAGGGCGGCGATCTCCTGCTGGACGATGGTTTTGGGCAGACGGAATTCGGGGATGCCGTACATCAGCACTCCGCCGGGAGCGTGGAGGGCCTCGAACACGGTCACCTTGTAGCCCATGCGCGCAAGGTCGCCGGCAGTCGTCAGTCCGGCCGGGCCGGCGCCGATGACAGCCACTTTGCCCAACACTTCGGCGGGGATTTCCGCTTTGTCCTCACGGCCCTTTGCCATGGCGTAGTCGGCGGCGAACCGCTCCAGACGGCCGATGCCGACAGGCTCGCCCTTCTTGCCCATGATGCAGAATTTCTCGCACTGGTCTTCCTGCGGGCAGACACGACCGCAGACGGCCGGCAGGTTGTTCTTGGCCTTGATCTCGTCGATGGCGGCGTCGTAATCGCCGTCCTTGATGTGTTTGATGAACTGGGGGATATCGATCTCCACCGGGCAACCCTGACGGCAGGGGGCGGTTTTGCACTGCAGGCAGCGCGCAGCCTCGGCCCGGGCGGTTTCCGCCTCGTAGCCGAGCGCCACTTCGTTGAAATTGCGGCGTCTTTCTTCGGCGGCCTGCTCCGGCATCTTATGCTTTACTTGTTGCATTTGCAGCTACCTCCCCCGCACCGCTCCGTTTTTTCGTGGTCGTGATACATCCGCTGGCGGGCCATCAGGCCGTTGAAGTCGACCTGGTGGGCGTCGAATTCCGGCCCGTCGACGCAGGCGAACTTGTTCTTATTGCCCACGCTGACGCGACAGCCGCCGCACATACCGGTGCCGTCGACCATGATCGGGTTGAGGCTGACGATGGTATGGATATTATGCGGCCGGGTGACATCGGCGACGCTGCGCATCATAATGACCGGCCCGATAGCCATTACGAGGTCGATCTTCATGCCGGCGTCGATCATTTCCTGCAGCGGGTGGATAACGAGGCCCTTGCGGCCCTTGCTGCCGTCGTCGGTGGTGATGATGAGCTCGTCGCTGACGGCGGCCATCTCTTTCTCGAGGATGAGGAGATCGGCGTTCCGGGCGCCGATGATCGAGATCACCTTATTGCCCGCCTGCTTGTAGGCGCGGGCTATCGGATAGACGGGGGCGACGCCGATGCCGCCGCCGATACAGATTACGGTGCCGAAATTATCGATGTGCGTCTCTTTGCCCAGCGGCCCGACGAGGTCGAGGATGGCGTCGCCCTTATTCAGAGCGCCCAATTGGCGGGTGGTGTGGCCCACCTCCTGGAAGATCAGCGTGATCGTCCCCGCCTCGCGGTCGAAGTCGGCGATGGTCAGCGGGATGCGTTCGCCGTCCTCGTCGATGCGCAGGATGACGAACTGGCCCGGCTGGCATTTCTTCGCGATCAGCGGCGCCGCGACATCGAACAGCAGGACGCCGGGCGACAGTACCTCTTTCTTGACGATATCGTACAAGTTCCATTCCTCCCTAAACTAACACTTATACCCTATTATAGGGCAATAATTACCAATTACTACTGTATCCTACGCGATTCTACCAGGCGAAGCCCGCGGGCGCCGGCTTCGCGCTTCACCCGCTCCTCGTCGATGGTCGTCAGGCGGCGGGCGTCGAGCAGCACCTTGCCGTCCACCATCACGGTGTGGACATCGGCGGCGGAGGCGGAATAAACGAGCAGCGACAGTCGGTCATGACGCGGATACCAATGTCCGGCCGACATATCGAGGATGGTGATGTCGGCCTTGTAGCCGGGGGCCAGCACGCCGGTCAGCCCGCCGAGGCCGAGAACCTCCGCCCCCTTGGCGGTGGCCATGGCGACCGCCTGACCCGCCGGCACCGCCAGCGGATCGAGCGCGGCGACCTTGCTGAGGAGCGCCGCCAGCCTCATCTCCTCCACCATGTCGAGGTTATTGTTGCTGGCCGTGCCGTCCGTGCCGATGCCGACCGGCACGCCGGCTGCGATGAGCGCCGGCACAGGCGCCGCCCCGCTGGCCAGTTTCATATTGCTCCCCGGGTTGTGGGCCACCCGCACCTTCTTGTCCCTGAGAATGGCGATATCCTCAGCCGACAGGTGGACGCAGTGGGCGGCCAGCACGCCGAAATCGAACAGCCCCAGTTCGTCCATGAGAGCGACAGGCGACTTGCCATGCTCCTTGACACAGCCCGCCACCTCGCCGGCCGTCTCCGCCAGATGTGTATGGATTTCGGCCCCCAGCTTCGCCGCCAGGGCCGTTACTTTTCTGATGTAATCGGGGGGGCAGGTATAGGGCGCGTGCGGCCCCAGCATCACCGTGATCCGGCCGCCGGCGCCGCCGTGCCAGTCGCGGTAAAAAGCCTCGCTCTCCGTCAGCGCCTGCGCGGCTGTCGGCGCCACCCCGGCCATGCCGCGCGCCAGGACGGCGCGCATGCCGCTCTCGTCCACCGCCCGGGCTACTTCGTCCATAAAGAAATACATATCGGCAAAAGCGGTCGTGCCGCCCCGGATCATCTCGGCGATCGCCAGCAGCGTGCCCCAGTAGACATCCTCGCCGGTCAGCCTGGCCTCCGCCGGCCAGATCTTGGTCTCCAGCCACTCCATCAGCGCCATATCGTCGGCATAGCTGCGGAAGAGCGTCATCGCCGCGTGAGTATGGGTGTTGACGAACCCGGGCAGCACCAGCTTATCGGTGCAGTCGATCACCCTGTCGGCCTGCCAGCTGGGTTCAACCTCCCCTACCCTGGCGATCACGGCGCCGTCGACCGCCACATCGGCCCTGACCACGCCGCCGCCCGTATAAACCTCGCCGTTCTTCAGCAATATCCTGGCCATCATTCCGCTCCTTCCTGGCGCCGCCGGTAATGCTCCACATAAAAGCGGCGCATCACGGCGACATCCCCGTCGCTCAATACCTGGGCTCCGCCCAGGAGATTGGCGTATATGAAAATCTGGGCGCCTTTTTCGACAAGCTCGCAGGCCAGCAGCGCCTCGCCAGGCGACCGGCCGCAGCCGACCGCCCCGTGGTTGGCCAGCAGCACCGCCTGGCGGTCGGCCAGCGCCGCCACGGCGTTGGCCGCCAGTTCGGCCGTCCCCGGCAGCGCGTACGCGGCCACCTCGATCGCTCCGCCCGCCAGCTGCACAAGATCCTCGATGATCGGCGGCAGTGGGCGGCGGGCGGCGGCGCAGGCGCTGGCGAACGTACTGTGGGTGTGGACAATCGCGCCGATGTCGGGCCGGGCGGCGTAAATCGCCAGGTGGAGGGGCGTTTCGGTCGACGGCGTAAGCTCGCCGGCCACCTGTTTTCCCCGCATATCGACAACGGCGACATCCTCGGCGCGCAGGCTCCGGTAATCGCGGCCCGACGGCGTCACCGCCACAAGCTTCTGTCCGGGCACGCGGATGCTCACGTTCCCCCACGTCCCGGCCACCAGGCCCCGCTCAAGCATCGCCAGTCCCGTCCTCACAACCTCGGCCCTCACCGCCGCCAGCTCGTTCATGCGTCCTCTCCCCTTCTGTTTCCAGCCCCTAAGCTTTGTTGAGATAATCGGTCTGGGTAGTCGACAGCTCGTCGATGGCGATCCCCATCGCCTTGAGTTTGAGCGACGCCACCTTGCGGTCCAGCTCGTAGGGCAGCTTGTAGACCTGTTTGTCCAGCTTGCCGTGGTTTTCGAGGATATGGAGAACCGACAGCGCCTGAATTGCGAACGACAGATCCATGATCTCGGTCGGATGCCCGTCGCCGGCCGCCAGATTAACCAGCCGGCCCTCGCCGAGCAGGTATACTTTCTTACCGTCCGCGAACACGAACTCCTCAATATTCTTGCGCACCGGGCGGCTGCTCACCGCCAGCTCGTCAAGATGCTCCTTGTTGATCTCCACGTCGAAATGGCCGGCGTTGGCCATGATCGCTCCCGGCTTCATCGCCTTGAGATGCTCGCGGCACACGACATCGCGGCAGCCGGTCACGGTGACGAAGAAATCGCCCCTGGCGGCCGCGTCCAGCATATTCATCACCTGGTAGCCGTCGAACAGCGCCTCGGCCGCCCGGATGGGGTCGACCTCGGTCACGATGACGTTGGCTCCGAGGCCCCTGGCCCGCATCGCCACGCCCTTGCCGCACCAGCCGTACCCGGCCACCACCACCGTCTTGCCGGCGACGGTCAGGTTGGTTGTGCGCATGATGCCGTCCCAGGTCGACTGGCCGGTGCCGTAACGGTTATCGAACAGATACTTGCAATACGCGTCGTTGACGGCGATCATCGGGAACTTCAGCTTGCCGGCCGCCGCCAGCGCCTTGAGACGGTGGACGCCGGTCGTCGTCTCCTCCGAGCCGCCGAGGATATTGCCGGCCAGATCGGCGCGCTCGCCATGGAGCAGCGAAACCAGGTCCCCGCCGTCGTCGATGATGATGTCCGGCTTTGTGTCGAGCGCCTTATGGAGGAAATTATCGTACTCCTCGGCGGTCGTATTGTACCAGGCGAATACCTTGACCCCCTGGCTGGCCAGCGCCGCGGCCACGTCGTCCTGGGTCGAGAGCGGATTGGAGCCGGTCACGGCGACACTCGCCCCGGCGTTGGCCAGCACCATGCCCAAATAAGCGGTCTTGGCCTCGAGATGCATGGTGATAACCATCTTCTTGCCTGCCAGCGGCTTGGTCGCCGACAGTTCGGCGTTCAGCACATTCAATACCGGCATATGCTCCTTCACCCAGTTGATTTTGTCCATACCCTGGGGAGCGAGCTTGATGTCCCTGATAATCGAATCCATTTAATCAGCACCCTTTCTTGTCACGTAGCGCGGCGATAGCCTCCGTGTACGGAGCCCTGAGCACGCCGTGTTCGGTTATGATAGCCGTCACCAGCCGGTTGGGGGTGACGTCGAACGCCGGATTGAATACATCGATGCCTTCCGGGGCGGTGCGCACGCCGCCCAGGCTGGTGACCTCGGCCGGGCTGCGCTCCTCGATGGGGATGTCGGCCCCGCTCGCGAGGGAAAAATCGAAGGTGGAAACAGGCGCCGCCACATAAAAGGGGATGCCGTGCTCCTTGGCAAGCACCGCCACCGAATATGTGCCGATCTTATTAGCGACGTCGCCGTTGGCCGTTATCCGGTCGGCGCCGACGATAGCCGCCTGCACAAGCCCGCGCTGCATCACCCAGCCGGCCATATTATCGGTGATCAGCGTCACCGGGATGCCTTCGTTTTTCAGCTCCCAGGCCGTCAGCCTGGCGCCTTGCAGCAGCGGCCGCGTCTCGTCGGCGAACACGCGGCTGATGCGTCCCTGCCGCCAGGCTTCGCCGATAACCCCGAGAGCCGTGCCGAACGCCACCGTCGCCAGCGCGCCGGCGTTGCAGTGGGTCAGGACGGCGCTCTGCGGCGGGAAAAGAGCCGCGCCGTTCACCGAGATACTGCGGTTGACCGCCTCGTCCTCGTGGGCGATAGCCACCGCCTCCTCCTCGAGAGCCGCCGTCACAGCCGCGGGGTCGGCGCCGCTGCCGTAGCGGCTGGCCACCGACAGCATCCTGTCGATAGCCCAGAATAAGTTGACCGCCGTAGGCCGCGTGCCCCGCAGCTCCTCGGCGACACTCAGCAGCCCGGGCCAGAAATCCCCGGGCCGAGCAGCCAGCTCGCGGGCTCCGAGCACCAGGCCGAAGGCCGCGGCCGCGCCGATGGCCGGCGCGCCCCGCACCTCCAGGCGACGGATCGCCTCAGCCACCCGGCGCCAGTCGCGGCAGTCGATAAACTCCGTACTTCCCGGCAAAGCCGTCTGATTCAGCAACGTCAGGCAGCCGGCCCGCCATTCCAGTGAACGCAACACAGATCACCACTCTCTACAGTTTGAACCCGCCGTATTCGGCCAGCGCCCGCCGGCATGCGCAGGGAGCCTCGGGGTCGATCCCCGCGATCGCCGCCATAACCAGTTTCTTAAAATTCTCCAGATTTGTCCGCATGGCGTCGAGCACCTCGCTGTGGGTAAGCGGCTGGGTCGAAATACCGGCGGCGAAATTCGTCACCATCGACACCGTCGCATAGCACATCTCCGCCTCCCTCGCCAGCACGACCTCGGGAACGTTCGTCATGCCGACGATGTCCCCCCCCAGCATAGCGTAAGCCTTAATCTCGGCCGGCGTCTCGAACCGCGGCCCCTCCGTACACACATATGTGCCCCAGTTATGGCACGGGATCGCGTTATCGATGGCCGTCTTGTGCAAAACGGCCCTCAGTGTCGGGCAATACGGCTCGGTCACATCGACATGCACGACCTCGCGGTCGCCGCCTTCATAAAAAGTCGCCACCCTGTTTTTTGTGAAATCGATGAACTGGTCGGTCAGCACGAAATGGCCCGGCGCCATCTCATGTTTGAGAGAACCCACCGCCGTCGTGGCGATGATGCTCTGTACGCCGATCTTCTTCATCGCCCAGATATTGGCGCGGTAGTTGATGAGATGCGGCGCGATGAAATGCGTTTTGCCGTGGCGCGGTATGAACGCCACCTCTTTGCCTGCATATTCCCCGACCTCGTATTTCACATCGCCGTACGGCGTCGTGATCGTCTCCGAGCGGACGTTCTCCAAAATTCGCGGGTCGTAAAGCCCCGTGCCGCCGATAATCGCTATCCTCGCCATCTTTCTGCCCCCCAGAATCGCTGAATTTCTCTCAATATAATATGTACCAAATTTTAAGGGTCAACAATAGGTTGTCCAAAGTGTTATATATTGGACTTTATGAATCAAATCTCCTCCCTGCCCTACAAAAAACAGCCACGGCTTCCGTTTCCCCGGGCGATAAAAATAGCCCCCGCTGTCGCGGGGGCCTTGCGGAAAAATATCCTACTTGAAAATACCGAACGGTTTACCCATCGGCATGAACGGCTTGCCGAAGTGCGTGTTCAGCACGACCGCGCAGCAAGCGTAGAAGGTCAGGAGCGAAATGACCAGTTCGGTCCAGGCGGCGACCGCATGGGAAGCGTGGGCGGCAATACCGAACGCGTTCAGCGCCAGGGCGGCCAGCAGCACGTCGATAAGCACCATGATCGCGAAGATAACTTTATTGACTTCCATCGCACCGACGGTCATCAGGACGGAAAAAATCAGGTAGCCGGTGAAGGCCCAGCCGAGCTGCCCCACATCGGCGGCCTGGGCCAAGATCGGACCGAATACGCCCATCTTCATCATCCAGGCGGTGGCGATTGCGTACCAGAAGAAAGCGTACGCGCCGAACACGGTTGCACCCCAGATATTGTTGTGGAAGAAATCGAAGATCGACGCCACGAGTTGCGCGGTTGCCCCCAGGAAAATTGCGTAGACGATCACAAACGACAACCCGGTTGTCCACCCCAGTTTCTGCGATGCGGCCACCATAGTAACCATTGCCAAGCCGAAAAGTCCCAGTCCTGTCGGATTCGCGAGTACCACTTGAGTCTTCTGCGGTCCTTCTGCCATTTTTCTACATGCCTCCCCCTAAATAAAAAAATACAACACAAGTAAACACATTCTAAATTATCATATCGGAGAAGGCTCGTCAATCGGTCAAGTCGATATTTCGAAAAATTATAACAACATAATTTATAACATATATGTGCAAAAGCCCTTTAATCCTTTATCCCACATAGCGTGAGCAGCTCCGCCATATCCTCGATCACATGGTCCGGCCCGGCTGCGGTCACATCAGACCACGGCACATAAGTCCAGCGAACCGCCGCCGTCTTCACCGCCGCCGCCTTGGCGCTCATGACATCGTACGGGCTGTCACCCACCATCAGACAGTCGCCCGCCGGCAGCCCGAGAGCCGCCAGGGCCAACAGCACCGGTTCGGGATGCGGTTTATGCTTCAGGCAGTCCTCATGGCCGATCACCACCGGAAAATACTTGTCGAGGTCAAAAAGCCTGAGGCCGCGCACCGACGTTACCCGCGTCTTCGAAGTCACCACCGCCAGCTTCACGCCTCTGTCGTAGAGCTTCTGCACAACCTCGACCACCCCGGTAAACACCTTCGCCAGTTCATCATGATAATGGATGTTATACTCCCGGTATGTTTTGATCATCGCTTCCGGATCAGGCCCCATAAGGGCCAGCGCCTCGATCAGCGGCCTGCCGAATGTCGACTTCACCAGCGCCATATCCGCGTCGCAGCCCTGGTGCGTTTTGATGGTATGCTGGAACGACTTGAGAATCAGATCGGTCGTATCCAACAGCGTCCCGTCAAGATCGAAAAGAATACCTCTGTAGCTCATCTCATTCTCCCCCTGTAATCCCGGGCTTGTCCACTCTACCCTGAAATCAAAGCCAGCCCTACCAGTTTCACTGATAAAGCTGGCGTGATAACTTTTCGCCCTCAGCTGCCGGAAACCCTTTCGGCTAAAGATTGACGCCCACCAAGCCACCGAGCGCCCCGGCGGCGATACCGGCAAACGCCTTGTTCGCCAGTACGAGCAGCGACACCGGTTCCTGGGTCATCTCCAGCCCCACGCCCACCGAGATCAGCACATACATCAGGCCCACCGCGACCCCGACGAGCAGGCCGGCGCCCCCTGCCCGCCGGGCGGCGAACGCGCTGCCGATGAAAATGCTCGTCACCGTCACCGCCACCATGATATAGCGCAGGTAATTTTCGACGAACAGGCTCTCCGTGGCCAGGCTGACCACCGACAGGAATATTATTGCCACCAGCGACACAATCAAGCTGACCAGCACCCCTGCGCCGATCGCCATCGCCGCCCCCGGCGCCTTTTGCACCGGAACACCAAACCGTGTGCGTCTGGTCACCTTAGCCACAGTATTCCCCCCTCAAGGGTTTTACTGTAATTTATGCTAAGTACCCAGATTCCATTCCTCGATGAGCTTGATGATTCCATAGTTGGTCAGATCAAAATGAATGGGCGTGACCGAGATTTTGCCCTTCTTCAGAGCCGCCACGTCAGTGCCCTCCCCGTTGCCGGTATCCACCAGGCTGCCGCCCATCCAGTAATAAACCCTGCCCCGCGGGTCCTCGCGGCGCTCGAAGGTATTCTCGTACTCGATAACCCCCAGCCGGGTCACCTCCACCCCGGTCAGTTCGCCGGCCGGCAGCGGCGGCACGTTGACATTAAGCAGCGTATCGGGAGGCAGCGTCCGTTCCGCCAGCTCCAGGACAAGCTTGCGGGCAAACCGGGCCGCCGGCCGGAAATCCGCCGGCTTGAAAGTCGCCAGCGACACCGCGATCGACGGGATGCCATGGAGAGCCCCCTCGATCGCCGCGCTCACCGTCCCCGAATAAAGCACATCGGTCCCCAGGTTCGGACCCTGGTTTATCCCGGAAACAACAACATCCGGTTTCACCGGCAGCAGAGCCTCCACAGCCATCTTCACGCAGTCGGTGGGCGTCCCGCCCACCCGCCAGGCGCACAGCGGCGGGTCATCGATGCAAAATTGATCGACACGGATCGGGTGATGAACGGTGATCGACTGGCTTGTGGCGCTCCGTTCGCTGTCCGGCGCCACCACCGTCACATCGCCGATCGCCGCCAGTTCCTGCCACAGCGCCTGAATCCCCGGCGCGTTGATCCCGTCGTCGTTCGTCAAAAGAATACGCAAGATTAATTCCTCCCTACAGCTGCCCCATCATCTTATGCGTCTGCGGGATAACCCGCACATCGTCCACCACATCGAGCGCCGCCGCCAGGAGGCGCAAAACGTCCTCCGGGGCGATGCCCGTAACACTCCCCACCGGCGTCACCGGCTGCAGCACGACCGGGATACGCCGATCCACCGCCGCCACCAGCGACAATGCGCGGCGAAACTCCTCGTCGCCCGTCGCCCCCGTCAGCACCATCTTCACATACACCTCGCGGGTTGACGCCAGACGGAGAAAACGTTCGTGCTCGTCCCACCATTCGCGGCCCGCGGTCGACGGCAGCTTGACATCCATACTGACGATGTCGATATGGGGCAGCACCACCGCCAACTCGTCCGGCATCGTCCCGTTCGTCTCCAGATACCGGCGGCCGGCCAGCCTAGGCACCAGATCCGCCAGCTCCGCCGCCTGGCAGAGCGGTTCGCCGCCGGTCAGGCTCACCGAATGGTGCGGCTCGCGGAGGAGGCTGTTGACATACCCTGCCAGCGCCCCGGCCGGCACCGGATTAGCCACCGTGAAGAAATCGCGCCTTCCCGGTGCAGCCTCCACCCGGCCGGCGGCCGCGCCCCCGCGGGAACCCGGCGTATCACAGTAATCGCAGGCCAGATTGCAGCCCGCCAGACGCACGAACACCTGCCGGCAGCCGACATACCTTCCTTCCCCCTGAATGGAGGAAAAAACCTCGACTATTTCCACCTGTGCCGTCACTCCTCCCGGTATACGGCCGCCGAATGGGGCGACTCCCACACCTTCACCGCCTGCACCGCCACCCCGGCCGGCAGCCGCCCGGCCAGTTCACGGTAAACATACGCGGCGATATTCTCCGCCGTAGGATTGACGGTGCGGAAAGGTTCGATCTCGTTAAGATAATAATGATCAAGGGTGTCGATCACCCGCGTGACTTCCTGCTTGAGGACGCGGAAATCCACCAGCATACCCAGGCCGTCCAGCTCGGAACCCGCCACCGTCACTTCCACCCGCCAGTTATGGCCGTGGAGACGGTTGCACTTGCCCGGGTAATCGGCCAGTCTGTGGGCGGCCTCGAAATCGACGATCGTCGTCAGTTCGTACATCATTAATCCCTCCCAATCCTATGATTGCCCGCTGTAAACTTAGTACTCGCCGGCAGACAAAAATAGATGAGCCCCAAGACTCATCTATGAAACAGCGCGAACCCACATTGGCAGACTTACTACTTCGCCGCCTGCTTGCTTAAATAATTCTCCTTGGGGAAATCGTCAGCCGTCGCCAGCAGCGCCACATCGCGATAGCTGAGGCCGCGGGTGTGCTGGGTGTGGCTCCACTCCCGGTCGTTGCGGTGCAGGAACCCGATGAAGGTGATGGGGATCCAGCTGTAAACGAACAGCGGATAGAGCACCATATACCACCACGCCTTCAGGGGAGCGCGGATCTTCGCGAGGACGATCACCGGGAATATGTACTGGCCCACGGCGATCAGCTGCCAGACCTCCACCGGCAGGATCATGAACAGGATATTGGTGTAAAAAGGCACGATATGATAAATATAGCTGCAAACCACGAAGGTCGTCGACATAATCAGGAAGTGCGGCTGAAGAAGATGAAGAACCCCGTCGAGGATGCGGACGTCACGCTGACGGATCCCCTCGTACAGCAGGCGCGGTATGTAGCGGCTCGCCACGTCGAAATGCCCCTGGGCCCAGCGTTTGCGCTGGTGCCAGGACTGCACGAATGTGAGCGGCTTCTCGTCGTAGACGATGGCATCGTGGCACCAGGTGGTGCGGATGCCGAGCAGCAGCGCCTTCATCGTGAACTCCATATCCTCGGTCAGGCAGGTCGCCCCCCAGCCGAACTTATGGAGCACGTCGGACGAGATGCACATCCCCGTGCCGCCGAGAACGCTCGACAGACCGAGATTATACTTCGCCAGGTGCCAGATATGGTTAACAACCCAGAACGAAATCGCGAAGGTGCCGGAAATCCAGGTGTCGCAGGGATTTTTTGAATCCAGGTAACCCTGGATGACCTTTTCGCCCTTGCACAGGCGGTTGTTCATCTCGAGGAGAAAATTAGGGTGGACAAGATTATCGGCGTCGAAAACCGCCACCGCATCATACTTGCGCGGCAAACGGAACAGCTTGGCGAAAATCCACTCCATCGCGTAACCCTTGCCGCGCTGCTCGAGGTTGAAACGTTCGTACACGATCGCGCCGGCGGCCCGGGCCAACTCGGCCGTGCGGTCTTTGCAATTATCCGCCACCACGAAAATATCGTACAGATGACGGGGGTATTTGAGTACATGCAGATTCTCGATCAGCTGGACGATGACCTGCTCCTCGTTGTGAGCGGCGACGATGACCGCGAACGACTTCTTCGGAGTCATTATCTTTATCTCACGGCGGCGCCAAACCCCGAAGAAAGCGAGAGCGAAATAATAGAGAGTGAAAAACACGATGATCAGCTGCATTGGAACCATTATGTAGTCAAATAGCTGGTTCATGGGCCGGTCTCCTTTTCCTGGGCGAATCCTTGAATCCGTCCGTTTCGGCACTTGCTGGCACAATAATTTAATCGCTCATCGACTGATACACAAATTACATTTTAATTATAGTAAACCTTACTTGTCAAGCCATAAAAAAAAGCGAAAAACAGCCCTCACTACCAGAATAAGGTATTTCGCCCATCTTCGCCGGCACAGCACGATTTTCCTGCTCTTACCGCCGGCGGGCTATCATTAATATAACCAACAAATTACTTCATATCCTGAGGAATCCGGCCCGGTACGAAACGTTACGCTTCTTTCGCCTCAAACATTGCAAAGAGGTTGTTGAGCAGGCCGAAAATGGCGTAAGCGAAGAAAACGGCGAACAGCGCTCCCTGTGGCGAAAGGTATATTATGTAGACGCCAACAATCGCCGCCAGCGCCCCCGGCACCGGACGGATCTTCTCGCCTTTGCCCTTGAAATCGGGATACTTCACCGTACTCACCATCAGATACGCGAACACGGCTACAAGCAGGGCGAACATCCACAGGGGAGGCTTCAGGCCGGTCATAACGAACAGCGCCACGGTGCAGCCGGCCGCCGGTATCGGCAACCCGAGGAAGTAGCCTTTCACGACCCCGGTCATGACGTTGAAGCGCGCCAGGCGGAGCGCTCCGCAGGTAGCGAATGCGGCGCAGATCAGCGCGCCCAGCCAGCCGAAATCCTTCAACATATAAACGTACGCCAGGAAGGCCGGAGCCACCCCGAACGAACCAGCGTCGCACAAAGAATCGAGTTCCTTGCCGAACTCGCTGCTCACGCCGAAAAAACGGGCGGCACGGCCGTCTAGACCGTCGGCGACCATCGCCACGAAGACCAGCAGCGCCGAAGCCGTGAAATCACCCTGATAAGCCGCGACCATCGCCAGGAAACCGAAAACAAGATTTGAACAGGTCAATAAATTGGGGATGAAAGTTCTCACTCGCGCAACCTCCCTATCACAGTCTCGCCGCCCCGGACCTTGTCGCCTTTCTTGACCAGGATCTCAACCGACCGGGGAACGACGATCTCCGTACAAGAACCGAACTTGATCAAGCCGTAACGTTCACCGCGCTCGAGGGTCACGCCCAGCGTCACCCATGAAACGATCCGGCGCGCCAGGATACCGGCAATCTGGGTCACCAGCACCCGCATCTTCCCGTTTTCCAGGCCGATGGTATGCCGCTCGTTCTCGCAGCCGGCGGACTCCTTGTATGCGGGGCGGAACCGCCCGCAGGTATACTGCTGGAATTTGATCTCGCCGGCGATCGGGCTGCGGTTAACGTGGACATCGAAGACCGACAGGAATATCGTAACCTTTATCCCGTCCTGTTCGAGGAACTGATCCTCGTAAACTTCGCTGACCCCCATAACCCTGCCGTCGGCCGCCGACACCACCAGCGTTTCGTCATCCGGCACGGCGCGCCGGGGGTTACGGAAGAAAAAAGTGACAAACGCAGCCAGCACGCCGGGGATGATGGCCCAGTACGGGTCTACTGTCAATGCTGTGACGAACGTGATAAGCGCGAGGATGCCGATATACAGAAAACCTTCCCTAACGATCGGAGTCTGGGTCATCAAGCCACCTCCTTCCGGCCAACAATCGACGCCTCCCCACAAAATAAAAAGCAAGACAGAAATCCGCCCTGCCTTATTTTCCTAAATCATTATAATATACTCGCCAGACGCTTGTCTAATGTTTTTTGGCTGCCAGCACCCGCAGGACAAAGCGCGGCAAAGCCATCATCCGGCCGATGCGGCTTGGCTCGCAGCCCAGCCGGTAAAGCCATTCCAGGCCGGAGCGCTGCATCCAGAGCGGCGCCCGGCGCATAACGCCAGCCATGACGTCGAACGTACCGCCGACCCCCATCGCCACAGGCACCGACAGCGCCGTCTCATGGCACGCCAGCCACTTCTCCTGCTTGGGCACACCCAGAGCGGCCAGCAGGATGTGCGGCCTGCTATCCCTTATGGCCGCGGCGATGTCTGCAGATTCCTCAGCGGCGAAATAACCGTCGCGCACACCGGCGACGACGAGCCCCGGCCACTTCGCAGTCGCCGCTTCGCTCGCTTTGGCGGCGATTCCCGGCAGCCCGCCGAAGAAAAACACCCGCCAGCCAACCTCCGCGGCCCTGGCCAGCAGCGCCTGCGCCAAATCGAAGCCGGCCACACGTTCAGGCACCGGATGCCCCAGGTGGCGCGCCGCCCATACCACGCCGGCTCCGTCCGGCACCACGAGCGCGGCGCCGGCCAGGATGCGGGCCAATTCTCTGTCCCGCCCGGCTGCCATAACCATCTCGGCGTTGGCGGTTGCCACCAGGTGCGGCCCGCCCTCGGCGATAAAACCCTCGACCGTCCGCACCGCTTCGGGCAGGGTCACAGCATCGATACTAACTCCCAAAACATCTACCCGCACTCGGCACATACTCCTCGGAAAACCTCATTTGCCAGGCGGACGGCAGGTTCCGCCCCGGCTTCTCACATCATTTTACCACATCATCACAATCCCGGCAATCGCAGCCAGGGCGGCAGCTTCCAGCCGGGTTTCTGTTCCGGCGGGGCCTGGTCGCCAGTCCCGGGTTGGCCTTCGGGCGCCGGCAGCTTCTGGCCCGGCCGGGTGCGGGGATCGATAGCCGTCGGCTCGGTGCCCCTGACGAACGCACTGTATTCCGTCTCCTGGCAGCCCCCGCTGGCCAGCTTGCCCGAATCGGCGCACACCGGCACCCCTGTCACCACCCCCGGCGGCACCGGGAAATCTGTCGCCTTCGTCCCCGCCACCGCCTTGGCCATCATCTGCCCCCACAACGCCGAAACCTCGGTCCCGGAAATGCCGACAGGCGTCCTGTCATCGTTGCCGATAAAAATCCCTGTCAGCAGTTCGGGGGTGTAGCCCACGAACCAGGCGGTCTCGTAATTGTCGGTCGTCCCCGTCTTGCCGGCCGCCGGCCGGCCAAGATTAGCCGGCGTCGCCGTGCCGTCCTGCAGCACCCCTTTCATGATATCGGTCATAATATAGGCGACTTCGGGCCGGAGCACCGATTGCTGCACAACCCTGGCCTCCTCCAGCACCTGGTCGTTCTCGTCCAGCACCCTGACGACGGCCACCGGTCGCGACACCACGCCGCCGTTGGCGAACGCCGTATACGCCGTGCATAGCTCCATCAGGCTCACGCCCTGCGTCAGCCCGCCAAGGGCCGCCGCCAAATTATCATCCTCAGGCACCAGCGTCGTGATCCCCAGGCTGCGGGCAAGACTGAGCACGTTCGTCATCCCTGTCTGCCGCCCCGTCTTGACAGCCGCCACATTCACCGACCAGCGGACAGCCTTCTTCAGCGTCACCGGGCCGCGGTACTTCTTATCGTAATTCTGGGGCGAATACCCGCCGATGTTAATCCGTTCGTCGACGATGATCGTATTGGCCGCCTGTCCTTGCCCCAGCGCGGTCGCGTACACGAACGGCTTGAACGCCGACCCCGGCTGGCGCACCTCGGCCGTCACCCGGTTGATCTGGCTCTCCTCGTAATTCCGCCCGCCCACCATCGCCCGGATATGTCCGTTCCGGGGGTCGAGCGACAGCACCGCCCCCTGGTTTTTGCCGAGCACCGCCTCCGCCGCCTGCTGCAGCCCTATATCCAGCGTCGTATACACCTTAAGCCCGCCCTTGTAAACGCGGTTCGCCCCGTACCGCCCCACAAGCTCCTTGGCGACATAATCGAGGAAATACGACGCCTGCACCACCCGCCGCTTCTTGCCGGCAAGTGCGATCGGCTCCCGCTGGGCCGCCTCGGCCTGCTCCTGGCTTATATAGCCGGCGTTGGCCATCCCCTGCAGCACCGTGCCGCGGCGCTTGAGCGCCGCCCGCACGTCGGCGTAAGGCGAGAAAATATTCGGCCCCCGCGGCAGACCGGCGATCATCGCGCTCTCAGCCAGCGAAAGCTCGGCGGCGTGCTTGCCGAAATACACCTGCGAAGCCGCCTCGACACCGTACGCGCCTTCCCCGAAATAAACCTGGTTGAGATATGCCTGGAGAATCTCCTCCTTGGAAAATTTCCGTTCGATGATCAGCGCCAGCAGCGCCTCCTTGAGTTTCCTGCTCAGTGTCTGCTCCTGGGTTAGGAACATCTCCCTCGCCAACTGCTGAGTTATCGTGCTGCCGCCCTCCACCACCCCGCCATAGCGGAGATTGACCCACACGGCCCGCATGATGCCGATCGGGTCGACGCCGAGATGGCGGTAAAAACGGACATCCTCATTGGCGACGATCGCCTCAGGCACATACCGGGAAACATTGCTCAGCGTCACGACGATCCTGTTCTCCTCGAAAAGTTTGGCCACCGGCTGGCTGTTGATGTCAAAGACCTGTGTCGCTGCCTTCATCGAAAGATTCTCGAGATTGTCGGTGCGCGGCAGGGAAAGAAAAGCACAGCCGCCTGCGGTAAGCAGCGCGATAACAACGACCGCGATCACGGCGTCGACGGCATATTCCCGCCAAACAGCGAGTTTCCTATGTCGCCGGCGGCCGTGTCTTTCCATGCCTCGACACCTCCTTTCACCGATAGTATATCCACAGCTTGTCCGGTATTTGCGCGGCAGGAATCATCCAATGCATCGCGAATATTTACATAAAAATTTTATTGTCGCCGGGGAAACGTCATGACCAAAACCACCGCCCTCCTGCGCGCCGCCTCCTACCTTACCGCCGCTCTCCTGCTCCTTCTCCTCTGCACCCCCCTCGCCTCACTGGCCTTCCACCGCCCGCCCCCGCCCGGCACCGTTTCCCGGACAGCAACCGCAACAGGGCCGCCCACCTACCGTCTCGAACCAGGCTTCATCCCTGCCTCCCCCGACGCCCCCATCTACGACACCCTCACCGTCGACCGGCGCCGCGCAGCCAATCTTCCCACCGCCCTGCCGCCGACCATCCCCTACTACGGTGAGCGCACCGTCTACCTCACATTCGACGACGGCCCCGACCCCGACATCACCCCCGCCATCCTCCGCGTCCTGCGCCAGGCAGGCGTCCCCGCCACCTTCTTCGTCGTCGGCCTCCAGGCGGAAAAATTCCCCGCTATCCTCCGCCAGCTCCATCGCGACGGCCACGCCATCGGCAACCATTCCTACAACCACTCGTACCGCGAGCTCTACCGCTCCCCGGCCGCCTACACCTCCCAGCTCCGCCGCACCGACGACATCCTCGTCAAACACCTCGGCTTCCGGCCCCGCATATCGCGGGCACCCGGCGGCTCGGCCGGCAGTTTCACCGCCGGCTACTGGTCGGCCCTCGCCGACGAAGGCTACCGCGAGGTCGGCTGGAACATCAACTCCGGCGACGCCTCCCGTGCCAAGGCCGCCCAGATTGCCGCAACCGTTTTCGAGCAGCTGGACACCCGCGAATTCCTCTGGAGCCACGCCATCGTCCTCATGCACGACGGCCGCGGTCACGAGGAAACCGTCCGCGCCCTCCCCGCCATCATAAAATACTTTCAAGACCGCGGCTTCGAGTTTCGGGTCGTGAACCTCGAAACCCCGCCCGCCTGGTAACACAGAAACCGCCCCGGAAAAATCCGGGGCGGTTTCAACAAGTTTCCTATTAAAATACTTACGCGAACGCCAACGCGTAAATTATCAGCAAACCAGTCTGGGCGATGGCCACCGCCCAGCCGTTGCGGATCATCGACCCGAGGTCTTTCGACTGCGCGAAACCCATCATGGCGACCATGTTGCTCCCCGGGATGATGAAGTTCGTCACCCTTGTGGCCACGATCAGCGCCACCGTCCAGGCGATCATCGACACACCGTACTGGCTCACCAGCGATGCGAACATCTTGTTGAGCGTCATCAGTTCGGCCACCACCGCGCCCGAAATGCCGAAGGCGCCGATGACGCCGCCGGCGATGACTACCGCCGCCTTGCCGCCGATCTGAATAAGCGGCATGAGCAGATAGGTGATCGCCTTGAAGCCGCCGGCGTGCTCCACATAGTTGATGAGCAGCTCAAGGAGAATAAACAGCAGGAAGATGCCGACATTGCCGGCCATGCCACGCACCACGCCGCGGCAAATCTCGTCGAACTTCAGCTTGCCGACGAAGCCCACCACGAACGAAAGAATCAGCATGACGGATATGACGTACGGCGTCGCCGCCTTGATAAAAATGCCATAAGCGATCAGAGCAATGAAGAGCCAGACGAAAACATTGGTGGCCCGGCGGCTGGTATCGGTGGGGGTGAACCCCACGCTGCTCGACCGGATCGTCTCGTCGTACGACGACTTTTCGGCCGTGTCGCGCTGGATGCGCCACATCATCACCCAGGCGGCGAGTATCGTCACTATCGCGATCGGGATCGCCGCGGTTATAAGCATCGTCCCATAATCCATTTTTGTCAGACCCATCAATGTCACGACGGGCGGTGTGAACGGCCCCAGCGTCAGCGCTTCCTCGCCCACGCTCTGGTAAAGCACGGCCACCATCGCCGGCGTCAGTCCCACCGCCGCAGCGATCGGGTTGACGATCGGGGCGATGATGGCGATCCCGCCGGCCATCGTTCCCAGCAGGCCGACGATGACCAGCGAAGCGAACATTATCCCCAGAGCCGCCTTGCGCTGGGAATTGACGCCGATGCCGTACATTATCTTATACACCAGCGTATGGGCGACCTTTGTCTCGGACAAAATCTCTCCCAGGCCGCGTCCCAGCATGATGATAAGGCCGACCAGCCCGAGGAACGAACCCATCGCCTTCGACAAGTCAGCCCCCACAGCCACAAGGCTTTTCGCGTTGATAACCGCGCCGATCACCACACAGATGATCGTCGCCGGCAGCGGGTCCATCTCCCGCAGCACCAGCACCATGTACACAAGGAGCGGGATCAGGCCCACCAGGCCCCACCACAGATTGAAACTGCCATCAACCATTAGCTTCCCTCCCTATATTTACTGGGCACTCCGGATCATCACCGCTTACGCAGCACCTCCCCCCGCCCGTCGCCCGTCAGGCGCCCGGCGGCCACCGCCGGCGTGCCGTTGACGAACACATACTCTATCCCCTCCGGATATTGGTGGGGGTTGGCGAACTCCGCCCGGTCGCGGATGCGTTCCGGGTCGAAAACCACAATATCGGCCATATATCCCTGCCGCAGCAGGCCGCGGTCCTGTATGCCGAAAATCGCCGCCGGCAAAGCCGTCATCTTCCGTACCGCCGACTCCAGGGACAGCAGCTTCCGCTCGCGGACATAATGGCCCAGCACGCGCGGGAAAGTGCCGTAATTGCGGGGATGGACCATCTTGTCGCCGTCCTTGGCCGGGTCGAGGCCGCTGCCGTCGCTGCCCACCGCCACGAAATCGCTGCCGATTATTCCCTCAAGGTCCTCGCTGCTGAGCGAAAAATAGATCGCCTCAACGGCGCCGCCTTCCTCCTTGAGCAAGGCCACCACCGCATCCTCGGGGGCCAGCAGACGGTCCCAGGCCAGCTCGGCCACCGTCCGGCCGACATACTTCCCGTTCGCCTCGGTACGCAGCGAAGCGATCCTGACCCTTTCCGGGCCGCCCCGCACCGCCATCTCCTCGCGAACCGCCTGCCGGATGCTGGAAAAAAGGTCGGCGTCGGCCAAGCGCCACAGCATCGCCGCCGGACCGCCATCCTGTACCCAGCCGGGCAGCAGCGCGGTCAGCGATGTCGACGTGGCCTCGTAAGGATACTGATCCGCCCACACATCCACCCCCTGGGAGCGCGCCTCGGACAGGCGGGCCAGCGCAGCCCGCCCCTGGCCCCAGAAGGGCTGGCCGATAGCCTTCAGGTGGGAAACAAGCACCCTCGCCCCGCTGGCGGACGCGATCGTCACCGCCTCTTCCACCGCTGCCGGCAGCGTCCTGCTCTCGCCGCGGATGTGGCTGGCATAAACCGCCTTATTGGCGGCCAGCACGCCGGCCAGCTCGACAAGCTCAGCCGTGGCCGCGAAACTTCCCGGGGGATAGATGAGACCTGTCGACATGCCCCACGCCCCCTGCTCCAGCGACCTGGCCAGCAGTGCCTTCATATCAGCCAATTCGGCCGTTGTCGGCACCCGGTCCTCCGACCCCATCGCCGCTATCCTCAAGGCTCCGTGGGCCACAAGCGGAGCAAGGTTGCGTCCCGGCCCCAGCCGTTCCACCGCACTGGCGAACCCGTCCATATCCTCCCACTCTATGCCCTGGGGAGGCAGCTCGCCCTCCATCGTGGCAAGATACGTCTCCAGCTCGTGCCGGCGACCGGCGCCTACCGGGAAAAGCCCGATGCCGCAGTTGCCCACCACCTCTGTCGTAACACCCTGCATCAGCTTGCTGTGGCCGAGAGGCCCGTGGAAAACCGTGCGGTCGCTGTGGGTGTGGCTGTCGATGAAGCCGGGCGCCACGACCAGACCCGCGGCGTCGACCACCTCCGCGCCCGCAGCCGTAAGCCCCTGGCCCACCCCGGCAATCCTCCCCCCCGCCAGCACCACATCGGCCCGGACCCCTTCGCGTCCGCCGCCGTCAATAACCAAGCCGTTCTTAAGCAAATACTTCACCGGTATATCCCTGCCTTTCTCAAAAAATAAAACCAGCAAAACAAGCCCACCCCCGTTGGTAGGATGGCTGTTTTGCTGGATTTCACCTGCGTTTGGCAAATGAAGCAGCGCCAGTATTCTGTTTCACCTATAAATTAGCAGAAAATTCAGTTGCTGTCAATACCTAACAATTACGGTTCAAATCTTCCTGCCTGGTGAGATGCTCGCCCCTCACCCCCTGCTTATAGAGGCGGTAGCGGCGCTGGGCCTCCTTGAAAGCCACGATGATCGCCTTCTGCGACGACCCGAAATAGCGGTTCTCGATCTCACGGCGGATAGCTTCCCCGTCGGTGAGCATGTTCCGGCCCCTGAACAGGCTGTCGAGAAAGTCATACGTGCTCTTCATGACGACCGAACTGCCGCAGCTTTCGATGATGTCGGTATCGCGGTCGACAACGAACCCGAGCATGAACTGCCCGTACATCTGGGTTATGGGGTTGTTCATCTGCGATTTGGAGTCACCGATGATGTAGACGGTGTTGGGGGAATACATGGCCGTCGCCCCTCCTCTGGAAGAATATGTTATCCATTCGCCACCTCCCCCCATTCTCCCTCCTTGCACGGAAAAAGCCGCCCTTTCGGGCGGCTTCGGAACCTTGCGGCCTACATCAGAATCTTCGGCAGGATAAGGAAACCGGCGGTTACGATGACGAGCCAGAAGACGCAGATGAAGGCCATGAAGCCCCAGACTTCCTTCAGCTTCATGCCCACGAGCGCCAGGGCCGGGATAACATACAGCGGCTGGATGAGGTTGGTCACCTCGTCGCCGTGGACGAACGCGTTCATGACCAAGGGAATATTGGCGTTCAGCGCCTTCGCCGCTTCCATGAGAATCGGCCCCTGGACGATCCACTGGCCGCCCTGGGACGGGATGAACAGGTTAACGAAAGCGGCCGAGAAGAACGACCAGGCATAAATGGTCTCGGCGGTCGCGACCTTGATCAGCAGGCCGGCGACGACCTTGCCCAGACCGGACGCGGTCATCATACCCATGATGCCGCCATAGAACGGGAACTGCAGCATAACTTCAGCCGCCGGCCGCATCATGTCTTTGAAAGCGTTCACGAACTTGCTGGGAGTATTGTAGAGAAAAGCGTTAAGCGTCAGGAACATGAAGATGACGAAATTGAAATCGAGCGACTTCATGATGCCTTTGGTCACGATGCTATTGATGATGACCGCCAGACCGGCTGCGCCGATCAGCAGCATCAGGAAGCGGCTGCTGTTCATCTTGTCGGCCAGCGTTTCATCCTGATCCTTGGCGACGGTCGCGGCGACAGGGGTTTCTTCTTTAGGCACATAGGTTATCAGCTCGTTGGCTGGCGGTTTGGTATACACGCCGAGCAGGATGACCGTAATGACCATAACGAAGAAAATCACCGTGTTGACCGGATTATAGACAGTCACATCCTGCGTCCAGATGCCGATGGTTTTCTCGAGGAAGTGACCCTTGGTGGCCACCAGGGCATACACGCTCGCACTCGGGCACCAGGTCTGGCCAAGCACCATCGTGGTATAGCCGGCGGCGATCGCCAGCGGGAAATGCAGTCCCTTCACGTTGCGCGACAGCTGCATCGCGAAAATCGGCGTAAGGATCGACGAGAACGCCCAGTTGATCAGGCTGGAGACAAAACCGAATACCAGCATGATCACCATCGCCATCGAAGCCGAATTCGGCATCCTGGCAACCCTGGCGAGGAATTTTTCGACCAGCGGCGCCTTGGCCGCCGCGCCGCAGCAAATGACCATAAACGACATCTGGAACGCGAACCCGATCATTGTCCACAGGCCGTTATACCACCCCAGCACCAGCTTCAGGGGACCGTCGGGGCTCACCATCAGACCGAATATGAAGGCGAACAAGGTGAGGATTACGCAAAACACGAAGGAATCGGGGATGTACCGGTCGGCCGCGAACTGGAACGCTCTCGAAACCCGCCACAACATAGAATCAACCCTCCCAAAATATGCAAAATTCCAGGGGTTTACACATAATACTCCGAAGCTTTCAGCTGATGGATGAGTTTCTTCATGAACTGTTTTTTCACCGCAGGAATCTCATCCTGCTTATAAGTATAAAAACCCTCGCCCGTTTTGATGCCCAGCTTCCCCTCCCTCACCTTTTCACGCAGCAGTCTGTTGGCCTCCTGCGAATTGTCCATCACCTTCAGCAAATTATCGCCCACGACGCACCAGATATCGAGGCCGCCGAAATCGGCCACCTCCAGTTGCCCAGTCGTGGCGTAGCGGAACGCCGGTCCGAACTTCAGCGCCTTGTCGACATCGGCCGGATCGGCGATCCCCTGCTCGATGATCGAGAACGCCTCCCTGGCGACCCCCTGCTGGATGCGGTTGGCCACCAGGCCGGGCACGTCTTTGAGCACCTTGACCGTCTGTTTCTTGATCGACCGGTACAGAGCCTCGACCTCCTGATAGATCTCCGCCGGCATGTTGCCGAAGAACGACAGCTCGGCGAGCGGCATCAGATGGCCCGGGTTATACCAGTGGCAGACCATCATCCGTTTTCTGCGCTCCTCGCTCACGAGCGCCATCATCGCGTTCAGCGCCAGGCTTGAGGTATTGCTGGCCAGGATAGCCTCGGGGCGGCAATAGCCGTCAAGCTGCTTGAACAGGTTCTGCTTGAGGTCGATATTTTCCGGGGCGGCCTCGATGACATAATCCCGGTCGGCGACCGTCGCCTCGAGATCGGTGCAAGGAGTTATCCTGTCCAGGGTCGCCTGGATCTCGGCCGCGGCGATGAATCCCTCCTCGGCCAGCAGCTCAAGCTCCTGCCTTATCTGCTCCATCGCCTTGGCCAGCGCCTGCTCGCCGGTATCGAACATATTCACATCATAGCCGTAGAGCGCGAACGATTCGGCGATAGCATGACCCATGGTTCCCGCGCCGACGACGCCGATCTTCTTGATCATGACGGGACACCTACTTTCTGAGATTGAGAATGCTTCTCGCGTCATCCGGGGTTGCGACTTCCTTGTTGGCTTCCCTGATAAGACGGACGGCCCGTTCCACGAATTCGGCATTGGACTTGGCCAGCCTGTCTTTGGCGTACAGCACGTTATCCTCCATCCCCACCCGCACATGGCCGCCGAGAGCGAGGGTCGCGAACAGGATGGGAATATGGCCGGCGCCGATGCCGAACGCGGACCAGGTAGACCCGGGCGGCAGCAGGCTTTTGAGATAAACCAGGTTCTCCACCGTCGCCGCAGTCCCGCCGGCCGCCCCCAGCACGAACTGATAGTGGCCGGGAGAAGCTATAACACCCTTTTTCATATAATACAGAGCATTATAAAGCATGCCGGCGTCAAATACCTCGATCTCCGGCTTTACCCCGTTTTCCGTCATCGTCCTGCCCAGTTTTTCAAGAAACTGGGGATGGTTGATGAACAGGCTGTTGTGCATCCAGTTCATCGAACCGGCATCATAGGAAGCCATTTCCGGCTTGAGCTCGATGAGATGGGCCATCCGCGTTTCATCGGTAGCGTTCAGGTCGCCCGAAGTCGTTAGATTAAGGACGATATTACACTTCTGGCGGATAAGGCCGACCGTCTCGGCGAATTTCTCCTTGCTCATCGTTCCCTTGCCTTCATCGTCGCGCATGTGCAGGTGGGCTATGGCCGCGCCCGCCTTCCAGCACTCGTAAACGTCGTCGGCGATTTCCCGCGGCGTCAGGGGGATGTTCGGATTGTGCTCTTTTGTTGGCCAGGCGCCGGTCGGCGCGACAGACACGATTACTTTCTGCATCTTTGTCACCTCAAAGTAGATTATTTGGACCGACATTATCTAAAGCAATAACCGTGCCAAAAGCGGAGAGTCCGCAAATCGCGGCTTTGCGTCGGGGAAAAAAGAAATAGCGATGAAAAAATTCATCGCTATTTCAGAAAAATAGTGCAAAATATCTGAAAAATACCGCTATCAAGGGTGATGAAAATATTCATCGCCCTTGATGAATATTTTCATCACCGAGTATTAGTCCGAATTTCTTGGCTTTCTTGACGATCGTCGACTGGTCCACCTTGAGGACCCTGGCCGCCTTGCGGGTACTGCCATAGATGGTCAACACCCTCTCCAGCGTCTTCTTTTCGATGTTCGCCACGATTTCTTTAAGGCCTGCCTCTCTGATCGTCGGCTCGCTGTAACCGGTATAGACGTTCAGCAGCGGCGCGAGATGCTCGCCGGTTATCATCGCCGCAGGCTCGGCGACGATTACCAGCCGCTCGATGATATTCTGCAGTTCGCGGACGTTGCCGGGCCATGAATACTGTTTCATGATCTCTAATCCGGCGTCTTCGATAAAAGTGGCCTTGCCGTACTTGGCATTGTACGCCGCCAGGAAATGCTCGGCCAGCGGTTCGATATCCTCCGGCCGCGACCTGAGCGGAGGGATCGCGATGGGAAAAACATTCAGGCGGTAATACAGATCCTCCCGGAACCGACCTTGCTGAACGAGTTTTTGCAGGTCGCAATTGGTCGCCGCGAGAATCCTCACATCGAGCCTGACAGGTTTCGTCCCGCCGATCCGCGCTATCTCCTTATGCTGGATAACCCGCAGTAGCTTCGACTGCAGCTCCAGCGGCATATCGCCGATCTCGTCGAGCAGCAGCGTCCCCTTGTCCGCGAGTTCGAACAGCCCCAGCCTGCCGGTGCCGGCCGCGCCGGTAAACGCGCCCTTCTCGTAGCCGAACAGCTCGGCCTCCAGCAGGTTGGCGGGAATGGCGGCGCAGTTCACCTTGATGAACGGCCCCTTGTTGCGGGGACTGTTCATATAAATCTCGTTGGCGACAACCTCCTTGCCCACCCCCGTTTCGCCGGCTATCAGCACTGTCACGTCGAGGGGCGCCACCTGGTGGATCGCCTCGATAATCCTCGCCGTCGCCGCGCTGCAGCCGATAAGGCTGTTGTTCAGCTGAAGGCGGCGCAGATGCTCGATCTCCAGGATGCTTTTGACCTTGTCCGCCTCGACGGCCTTCATCTTCTCCTGCGAAGCCTCCAGTTCGGCTTTCATCGTCATCAGATCGGTGATCTCACGGTCGATGACGACCACGTACTTCACATTGCCCTCGGCGTCGAAGACGGGGTTGCCGGTGATCAGCATCTTCCTGCCGTTCCGGAGGCTCTCCGCCATCGAATTGACCTGCTTCCGACGCCTGATCACCTCCGGGGTGACCGCGTTCTTGTACAGGCCCGCCTCCTCAAGGTCTTTGACATACTTGCCGACGACCTCCCCGGGCTCGATACCGGTTATCCGCGTGTAAGCCTTATTCACATACAGCGTCTTGCCCGAGCCGTCGGCGATATAGATACCGTCGTAGACGTGATCGCCCAGCTCGCGGAAATCGAACTCGGCTCTGCGGCGGAATTCCGCCAGCACCTTGCCCAGACCGTCCGCCACCCTTTCGTGTTCGCACCGTTCGCAGCAGCCGCCGGCGACCTTCCCGATCAGCTCCTCAAGAAATGCCTGGGCCGCGAAATTGTCCTGTCCGCCCACTTTACCACCCCTCTACCCTCACTATAAAGCAAGAATCGTGCCGGCACAACAAAAAGAAAACCGCCCCTGGGGGCGGCTCCCGGCTGAATCATGTTTATACGCTGTAGTTGGGCGCTTCCTTGGTGATGCTGATATCGTGGGGATGACTTTCCTTCAGACCGGCGCCGGTCACCTTGACGAAGCGGGTCTTCGTAATGAGCTCCTCGATATTCTTCACGCCGCAGTAGCCCATCCCGGCCCGCAGGCCGCCGACCATCTGATAAACCGTATCCGACACCACCCCTTTGTACGGGATGCGGCCCTCGATCCCTTCTGGCACAAGCTTCTCCATATTCTCCTGGAAGTAGCGGTCCTTGCTGCCCTCGACCATCGCTCCCAGCGAGCCCATGCCGCGGTAGATCTTATAACTGCGGCCCTGGTAAATGATCGTTTCCCCGGGGCTCTCCTCCGTGCCGGCCAGCAGATTGCCGATCATCACCACGCTCGCCCCGGCGGCGACCGCCTTGGTGATATCGCCCGAATACTTGATGCCGCCGTCCGCGACCACCGGCACGCCGTAAGGCCGCGCCGCCGTGGCGCAGTCGTACACCGCCGTGATCTGGGGAACGCCGATGCCGGCGATGACCCTCGTAGTGCAGATCGAGCCAGGCCCCATGCCGACCTTGACGGCATCCGCACCCGCTTCGATAAGATCGCGGGTCGCGGCGCCCGTAGCCACGTTGCCGGCCATCAGGTCGACCTCGGGATAATGCTTCTTGATATACTTGACAGCCTCCAGCACCCCGCGCGAATGGCCGTGGGCGGTGTCGACAACAAGCACGTCCACCTTCGCCTTAACCAGCGCGGCCACGCGGTCGGGCATGTCCTCCCCGACCCCGATGGCGGCAGCTACCCGCAGGCGGCCCTTGGGATCCTTGGCCGAATTCGGGTACTTCTGCGCCTTCTCGATATCCTTGATGGTGATGAGACCCTTCAGATACCCCTGCGCGTCGACCAGCGGCAGTTTCTCGATCCGGTGCTGGCGCAGGAGCTCCTTGGCCTCCTCCAGCGACGTGCCCACCGGGCCGGTGATGAGGTTATCCTTGGTCATGCACTCGTGGATCTTGCGGGTCAGATCGGTCTCGAACCTGAGATCGCGGTTGGTGAGGATGCCGACCAGCCTGCCGCCTTCGACGGTGATCGGCACCCCGGAGATGCGGTAGCGTTCCATCAGATCGTGGGCATCCTGGAGCGTGTTGTCCGGCGCCAGGAAGATCGGATCGACGATGATGCCGTGCTCCGAGCGCTTGACCTTATCGATCTCGTTGGCCTGGCGTTCGATGGACAAATTCTTGTGGATGACGCCGAGGCCGCCTTCCCGTGCCATGGCGATCGCCATGCGCGCCTCGGTCACCGTATCCATCCCTGAGCTGATGATAGGAATATTGAGTTTGACATTGCGTGTGAGATAAGTTGTCACATCGACATCCCGGGGCAGGATCTCCGAACGGTTGGGGACGAGCAGCACATCGTCGAAGGTCAAACCTTCCGGGCCGAACTTGTCGTCGAACATTGCGTTACTCCTTTCAGCATTTGTCTACACGTATTTTGAATATAATACCACAACTGATCGGCCGAATCCACCCTTTTTGTCCCTGCGGCGAAAATTTCCCCGCCGCCGTTCGCGAGGCGCGGATACAATCCCAGGCCCGGCCCCACACTAAACTTATCATGCTCACCGGGAGGTGCAAAAATGCTGGCAATCCGCGGCGCAACCGTCCACACCGTCGAACGCGGCACGATCGAGGGCGCCGTCATCCTGCTGGGCGGCGGCAAAATACTCGCCGTAGGCCGCAACATCCCCATCCCGGGCGAAGCGCGCATCCTCGATGCCGCAGGCAAGGTCGTCACCCCTGGCCTCATCGACTGCCACACCCACCTCGGCATCGCCGAGGAAGGGGTCGGCGCCGCCCATGTCGACAAAAACGAGATCGCCGACCCGGTCTGTCCCCACCTCCGCGCCCTCGACGCCGTCAACCCCGAAGACGAAGGCCTGGAGGACGCCGTAGGCGGCGGCGTCACCGCCATCATCGCCACCCCCGGCAGCGAAAACGTCATCGGCGGCCAAAGCGTCGCCATCAAGACAAAAGGCCGCATCATCGACGACATGATCCTCCGTCAGCCCGCCGGCGTCAAGATCGCCTTCGGCGAAAACCCCATCAAAATGTACGGCGGCAAGGGCAAGGCCCCTTCCACCCGCATGACCGTCGCCGGCATCATCCGTGAAAACCTCATAGCCGCCGGCGAGTACGCGAAAAACCCGCCGGCCGGGCGCAACCTGCGGCTGGAGATCCTTGCCCGGGTGCTGAGCGGCGAGATCCCCCTCAGGGCCCACGCCCACGCCGCCGACGACATCGCCACCGCCCTCAGGATCGCCGCCGAATTCAACCTGCGGCTCACCCTCGAACACGCCACCGCCGGCCACAAAATCGCCGACCTCATCGCCGCCCGCGGCATCCCCGCCGCCGTCGGCCCCTCCATCACCGCCCGCGTCAAAGTCGAGCTCCGCGACCGCACCTACCGCACGCCTGCCATCCTCCACGCCGCCGGCGTCAAAGTCGCCCTCATCACCGACCATCCCTTCCTGCCCATCGGCGGCCTCCGCCTTGAAGCCGCCCTCGCCGTCCGCGAGGGCCTGCCGGCCGACGCCGCCCTGCGCGCCATAACCCTGAACGCCGCCGAAATCATCGGCGTCGCCGACAGGATCGGCAGCCTCGAAACCGGCAAAGACGCCGACCTCGTCATCTTCGACGGCGACCCCTTCGCCGTCGCCACGAAAATAGAGCAGGTGTTCATCAACGGCGAAGCGGTCTACGGCCGTTGTTGAACACCTACAATAAATATTCCCCGTCCAGGCAGCGGCGCCGGTCGTCGAGCGCCCTGGCCAGGTCCCTGTCCGCCAGCACCGGTGCGGTCAGCGCGCCGGCAGCCTGCAGCGGAGCGATATTCACCCTTATCCCCCACTCGGCCGCGAAGCTATAGTCGGCCAATCCGCGCCGTGCGGCCGCCTCGCCGGCCCGCAGCCAATGCGCTAGGCAGGGGGCGGCCCCGGGGCCGCCCGCCAACTGCCACACCACCGGCCGTCGTTTGAACTGGGCGACATGGCGCGGGAAAAAGTCGCGCGCCAGCCAGCGGTCGAGCGTCACGCCGGCCGCCGCCGCGAACTCGGCGGCAAAGCGCGGCGCATCCTCCCAGCGAGCGACTAACATGTCAAGCTCCTCCCGGACGCGCGCGATATCGGCCGTCCCAGGTCCGGCATCAGCCTCCTGCCCCGGCCAGGCGTGGCCAAGCAGCGTCAACACCGCCGCGCTGGCGAAATCCGCGGCCTGCTCCTTCTCCAGCGGCGGGCAGCGCCAGCCCTCGCCGATGATGCCTAAATTCAATAGATTATATACTGTAACAGGATGCAATCTAATAACTGCCACTAAACTTGTGAAAAACTCCTCCGGCAGCTGACCGCGCACCGGTCCGTCAAGATAAAGCCCCCGCAGGCGTTCTTTAACGGCGGCCAATTCCGTCCCGCCACACGTGCGCACCGCTGCCGGCCGCGGCAGCGCGTCGGCAGCCAGCTCCGGCGGCAGCGTGTCGTAACCGGCCAGCGCCGGCCATTCGCACGGCGCCCCCCCCAGTTCGTCGGCCAGCGCCTTCGCCTCGGCCGCCGGCAGGGCCAACACCTCGGCCAGCAAAAGGTCGATGGCGCCGGCGGCCAACACCTGGCGCAAGGACGCCAGCCACAGCCTCCCCGCTTGGCGCGGCAGCTTGTCCGCAAGTGGCAGGCACTCCGCCGGCGCGAAACGGTAACCCTGGTCGGTGATTTCCAGCGCCCGCAGCTCGTCCGCCGCCGCCGCCGCCACCATCGCCAGCCGGCCGATCTCCACCCTCGTCGCTGCCGGCACAGCCGGCAGCGGCAGGCGCTGCAAATCGACAGGCTGGTAATTGACAGTCGGGTTGAACATTTTCAATAGCGCCTGGTAAGCCTTCGCGTTCAGGAGCCCGAGCAGAAAAGGCGCGTCCTCCTGGTAGCGGGGAAAAACGCAGCTGGCCGCCATATCGGTCATGCAACCGGCCGGCAGCAGCTTGGCCGTGAACGCCTTGCTGCTTATCAGGCCGTAAACCAGCCCTTCCCGGAACCAATATTTCCTGTTGGGAAGCTGAGCTGAGTAATGGCTTCCGTAATAGCGGCGCGACCCTTCCGTCCAGCGCACGTGATGGGCGGGCCGGCGCGAGTAACGAAAGCCGCTGGCCTCCTTCTCGTACGGCACCCAGCCTGCAGCCGCGCCGTCCGGGCCGCAAACCTCCCACCAGCGGCGCACGAACCGCGTGTTATCCGCAGTCTTCATCCCCAGTACGACATCGGCTGTCTCGCTGAGCTGTCCCGCCCCCGCCAGCGCCGCCCTCAGCCCCTCCCCCAGCCAATAGGCCAGCGGCCCGCCGGGCAGAGAGGACGCCTCAGCCGCCGTGCGCACGAAAACCTCCGGCCGGCAGGCGCCCGCGTTGTGGCCCCTCACCGCCTCCGCCAGTGCCTCCGCTTTCCGTGGCGACGCCAGCAGCTTGAAATATATGCCCTTCCGGTCCGGAGCCGCGTCCCCATCCACGGCCAATACGAACAGCACCGCGTCCACTACCGCGTCGGCGAACGCCCCCAGCCCCAGATGCGCCAGCGTGCGGACCGACGACCGGCCGAAAACCTCGCTCCGCAGCTTCGCGTAGCTCCTGATATAGAGGAAAGTCTGCGGCGTGACCATCGCCACGCGCTCCGTCGCCAGCGCCAGGCAGCGCAGGATGAAAGCCGCGTACAGATTGCCCGCGCCGGCGGCGTAATGCTGCCGCAGGTACGCGCGCACCGCAGCCGCGTAATCGCGCTTGTCCAGATACGGCGGGTTGGTCAGCACCACCGCGTAGCGGCGTCCCAGCAGCCTGCCGAGAGCCCCTCCGGCGTCCGCCGCCGTCAGCAGCGACCCCAATCCTTCGTCCCCGCTTTCGGCTGTCACGATATTGTCGTACAGCCCAGGGAGCGCATCGAGCCTGAGAGCCGGCGCTTTCTCCCTGGCCCTCATCCACAGCGCTGCACGGGCGACAGCCACCGCCCGCCCGTCGATATCCGCCCCGAACAGGTTGTTGTTCACGATCGCCGCGCAGATCGCCGCCGGCTCCACCGCCCCCTCCTCGCTGTACATCCCATACAACAGGTCGAACGCCGCCAACAGAAAATTGCCAGCGCCGCAGGCCGGATCACAGATTGTCAGCTCGTCGGCCTTACGGATCCGTCCGCTTGCAGCCGCCGGCGGCCGGACGTAATACCGCCACCCGGCCGCCAGCGGCGAATCCGGGTGACCGGCGAGCCACAACGCGCCGAGGGAATTCTCGGTAAGGAAATCCACCATGTACTGCTCGCTGTATACCTGGGTAGCCGGCACGACCGTGCTGGCGCCGATCTTCTCGCACTCGTCGCCGCGTGTCCTGCGCGCCAGCCCCGCCCGCTCGCCGCAATGCCAGAACTGGTGCAGCCAGCCGAGCGCGGCCGGCGCGGCGAGCAATTCCCCGCAGCCGGCCAATAGGCCGCGGCCGCGCTCCGCCGCCGCGGGCGGCAAACTCTCCCCACCCGCGAAAAACGCCGGCGCAGGCCCGGCTATTCCCCGCACCGCCATCGCCGCCTCGAGGGCCAGCGTCATCCCGGCACGCCAAGCGTGCTCCCGGCCCATGCCGCCGGATTCGCTTTCCAGCAGCCGCCGCAGCGCAATCACCGTCTCCCGCAGTTTTTTCCTCATCACGTTGTCCATAGCAGCCTCCAGACGGCATAACCGGACGATAATATCCATTCCTTCGCCGGTCCGGCGGCAAACTCCTACCGCACCAAACGGCAAAGACCCGCCCGGCCTTCATCACGGCCGGGCGGGTCTTCAATCACAGCGGCAAACCGCTCACTTCTGTCCCGCCCAAAAGCGGCCGATCTCCTCCCGATGCGCCGCGCCGAACCTGCTTGACGGCGTATGGCCGCACCGCCGGCAGGCCGTGTCGTAGGCCGAATTGATCGTTTCGCACGCCGGGCAGGCATAATGACCGGCCTTTTCCGCCAGCCATTTCGCCCAGCCGATCTCCCTGATGCGCTCCTGATCCTCCCATAGCTCGGCGCGGTGCGGCCGCTCCGCCTGGAACACCTTCAGCAGTTCACAGGGATACTCCCCGCAGCCGCCGCAGAACTCCAGCCCCTTTCCTGCCGCGCAGGCTTCCAGCCGGCACGTGCGGCAGTAATACGACCGCTGCTCCGCTCTGCACCCATGGCATCTCAACTCTTCGACCGGAAGCCCCATACGTTCGCCGATCTTCTTCAGCCGTTCCGGTTCCTCGCTTGTGCCGATATACAGGGTGCACGCCCGGCAATACAACCCGCACACCGCCGCGACCCGTTTATCCTCGTCCGTCATCGTCCGTTTCCTCCCCCGCTATTCCAACTGCGGCCCACTGCCTACGGACATCTTGCCGGCAAAATATTTCCGCTGGATCTCCGGCGCCTTCTCCAGCCATGCCGCCAGCCCCTGATGCCGGATATAACAGAGATTGAACACCTTGATATTATGTGGCAGCACATTCGCGCGGTCGGCGGCAGGGTTCAGGTGCGGGCAGGGGAAATCGCCGCACTCGTAGCAATAATCCAGGCCTCGCCCGGTCACGCACTCATATGTCGTACATTCCCCCGTCAGCACGGGACAATCCCCGCCGCCCGGCCGGCAGCCGGCGCACGGCACCTTTTCCCCGGGTATCCCGGCGGCGATAAGCGCCTCCTTCAGAACAGGGTCGTCCTTGGCCCTGTAAACCCTGCACTCTCCGCAATATATGCCGCACGGCGCAGCCAGTTCGGACCCGTTTCCCTTATTCATTTTATCCGCCTCCTCTTTCGTTCTATCGGTTAGACGGCGGATAAGCGAAAATAGTTACGCCCTAATCTTCCTCGGCGCGAAAAAAATTCCATTCACCGTTCCCGATGCCGCGGCGCAGTCGTTCCGCCAGCGCCGTTTCGGCCCTATCCCGATACAGGTTGCGGTAAATATCGCGCAGCGTCCGCAGCCTCACGATCTCGTCGCTGACCTGCACGGCGACCGGCGGCCGGGGATCGGCCAGCGCCTCCTTCGACAGCCAGCCTTGTTCCAGCCCGAATTTGACCCACTGCGCACAATTGCAGGGATTCGACTTCTTGATCAACTGGCACCGGTTCTCCATATACCCGGCCCACCGCCGCCTCGCCCTGTGCAGCGCCGCCTTCACAGCGCCGGGCGAACAGCCCAGGACCTCTGCGGCCAGCTTGTACGGCAGCCCCAAAGTGATTACAAGGCAAAAAACCTTACGCTGGCCGGCCGGCAGGCACTCCGTCATACAGTGCAGACACTTGTAGCGCGCCTCGTTGGCCAGCAGCTGGCTTTCCGGATCGGTGGCCGGGTCGGGGTCGACGATCTCCTCAAGCGAATAGCCCAGATCATCGGTCAGCGCCACAACAGGCAGTTTGGCGCGTTGCCGTATGTAATCGTTGGCGACATTGAGCGTTATGCGATAAATCCAGGTGAAAAACGACGCCTCGCCGCGATAACCGCCGTAGGCGCGGAAGGCGCGCATAAACGCCTCCTGGGCGATCTCCTCGGCATCGGCCTCGTTGCCGGTCATCCCCAAGGCCAGCCGATACACCTTCATCCGGTTATCCCGGTAGAGGCGGTCGAAAAGGGCAACACTTTCAGCAGGCAAGCCACTCCATCCTCCCATGCACGTGAAATAACTTCCATTTCCTTACCGTACCTGGAAACACCTTCAAGTGCAGGAAAATTATTCATCACCGTTCAATGCCGAAAGAGGCCCGGGGATCCTCCCGGGCCTCTTAGCATGTAGGCAAAGTCAGACTGGTGAGAAAGGTCCAGATGCAAGGCGCACCGGAAGGGCGCGCCGCGCCGCGTACTGTGAGACGTACGCAAGCAAGCGCTCTGAGGAGCAACGCCGCAGATGGGCCTTTATCGACAGTCTGAGAGGCCCGGGAATCCTCCCGGGCCTCTTTCAGGCTTTATGCCATTACAGCACATGCACCTTGACCTTCTGCATGCCGAACTTGTACGCTTCGCTTACGGTCCACATGGCGATATCGATGCGGTTGCCCTTGATCGCGCCGCCGGTGTCCTCGGCCACTGCGTACACGCCATGACCGTCGGCGAACTCGATATACACCCGCGAACCGAGCGGGATGACCCGCGGATCGACGGCGATGATGCCGGGGCGCACCTGGGTGCCAAGATGGGTCAGGCTGCCCCACTTGCCGTTGTCGTGCGGACCGGGCGCGTACGCGGTCGCGACGATGTCAAGCACTCGCTTGCTGCCGCTGGGCGCCGCTCCCTGCTTGACGGCGGCGCTCTTGCCGGTCAGCGCCGTGATTACGCCCAGGTCGGCGACACCGTCGGCTTCGATGGCGAGCGACTTCTCCAGCTTCCGCACCGCCGCGGCGGTACGGCTGCCGTACTCGCCGTCCCGGTCGCCGCTGACGAAGCCCTTTGCCGCCAGGGCCGCCTGCAGCTGACGCACATCGTCGCCCTTGGCGCCCGGAGCCAGCTCGCGTTCGCCCAAAGCCGCCGCAGCGAGCGGCGTCGCGCCCAGCGCCAGCGCGAACATAGTAATGGAACAAACAATCATCTTTTTGATGTTTTTCATTTTTAAAACACCCCTTTCTAATGTGCCGGCGAGGTTAGCTGACGGGTTCGGATGAAAAGGTAAGCCCCTACCGCCATATGACGGATTCACCCCACTAACTTGGTTCCCCCGCTCTCCCGCAAGGGAGATTAGGCACAGGGCATATACTACACCATAAACACCACACGGACAACCCCACACACCCGCCATAGCGGCCCGTAACCGCCGCCTGCCCCCGGTATGCGCCCTCATCCTCGCCGATGGGCCTGTATACTGCCGCCGGTGGCATGAATACCGGCCGCGGTGCAAAGACTAGAATAGCGCCGCCACACCCCAGGGCGGCAGTTTGAACGCCGGACCGGGTAACTGAACATGATAAACGACTGGTTCAAAACCAAAAAACCTCATAAACTATCCCCGCGGCCGGAAGGAGCGGCCGACGCCCCGTCCCCGCGCAAATACGACGCCGTCGTCGTCGGCGCCGGGCCGGCCGGCGCCAGCGCCGCCTATTTCATGGCCCGCGACGGGCTCGACGTGCTCCTCCTCGAGCGCGGTCCCTTCCCAGGCGCCAAGACCTGCGGCGGCGCCGCCATCATCGCCGAACAGGCCCACGAACTCTTCCCCAACTTCTGGGAAGAATTCCGCTACGAACGCATCGTAACCCGCCTGGACTACTGGTGGCTCACCGAAGACTCCGCCGTCACCGCCGGCTTCACCAGCAGCCGCCTCAGCGCCGCTCCCTATAACCGCCTGTCCGTCAAACGCAAAAACCTCTATACCTGGCTGGCCGCCAAAGCCGTCGCCGCCGGCGCCACCCTCCTCCTCGGCCACCATGCCGCCGAAGTCAACTTCGACGGCAGTCAGGCCATTGGTGTCCGCGTATCCCCGCCCCAGAACGCCGCCTATCTCGCCGACATCGTCATCCTCGCCGACGGCGCCAACTCCCTCCTCGCCGAACGGGCCGGCCTCATCCCCCCCGTCACGGCCGCCAACCTCTCCCTGTACGCCAAAGAAACCATCGCCCTCCCCCCGGAAACCATCGAAGACCGCTTCGGCCTCCCGCCGGGCCAGGGCGCCGCCATCGGCCTCATCGGCTACCCCACCGCCGGCTTCAACGGCACAGGCTCCATCCACACATTCCACGACGGCATCAACATCAGCGCCGGCATGGCCGTCAGCGATTTCGCCGCCGGCGGCTTCAGTCCCGGCGACCTCCTCGACCGCATAAAAAAACACCCCCGCATCCAGCCTCTGCTGGACGGAGGGATAACCACCGAATACGGCGCCGCCATGATACCCGAAGGCGGCTACCACGCCATCCCGCCCCTCGTGCACCCGGGGCTGCTCATCGCCGGCGACGCCGCCTCGCTCGTCAACGGCATCCAGGGCATCAACCTCGCCATGTGGTCGGGCTTCTACGCCGCCAAAGCAGCCTACGAAGCGAAAAAGAGCCGCGACTTCTCGGCCCGTAAACTCTCTCTCTATCGCACCCTCCTGGACGAAAGCTTCATCCTCCAGAACATGCGGTCCAACGCCAAAGCAGCCGCGCTCCAGCGCGACAGGCCCTACCTCTTCGACCTCTACAGCCGCCTGGCCAACGAAACCGCCTACCAGATCGCCCGCGCCTACCCCATGCCGGTCAAGGACAAACGCAAATTCATCTGGCGCAAAGTCACCAGCCTCCAGCCGGTCGGCCGGATCGCCGCCGACATCTGGCAGGTCCTCAAGGTGGTCAAAGGATGAGCAAACTCGCCGCCAAAGTCGCCCTCGTCGAATTCCGTCCCGACGACGGCTGGCAGCACGTCATCATCGCCGACCCGGAAAAATGCCGCCTATGTACAGAAAAAAACTGCCTGCGCGTCTGCCCCTCGGGCGTCTTCGCGTGGGATAACATTCACGGCCACCCGGTGCTCGTCAACTACAAGCAATGCGTCGAATGCGGCGCCTGCCGGCTGGCCTGCCCCGCGGGCGCGGTCGAATTCACATACCCCCACGGCGGATATGGGGTAGTATTTCACCAAGGCTAGGCCGTTGATAAGGCCCCATCTCCTGCGTTGCTCCTCAGAGCGCTTGCTATCGTACGTCCGTGTACGCGTCGCGGCGCGCTCTTCCGGTGCGCCTTGGATCTGGGGTCTTCTGAGCGGCCTATTGGATATTTTTCTCTAATCCTTCCCCAGCACGAACGGCGCGAACCCCACCTGCGTCCAGGCCGCGTTGTAAAGCTGGCGCAGCAGACCGTCGAGACGGCGTCGCAGCATCCCCTTCACCTCGGCCAGCGAGCTGAAGAACAGCCGTGTCGCCGGATGCGCGCTGTTCAGCGCTGCCTGCTGATAATACTGGCCCGACTTCTCCGTCAGCACGATCAGAAACCATAGCGACGCCAGCCCCACGACCGTCGACTCCCCGGAAGTCCCCAGCCTGGCCGCGGCCTCCTGCCAGACACTGTCCGGCCCCAGGAGCGCAGCGGCATTCACGTCCGGATAGCTGCCGCTGTCCACATCCACATATTGTGCCCGGTCGACCAAAAGCTCGATTCCGGCCTGGAACGTGCCGACCGCACCCACCACTGCCTGCAGTTCGGGAGGAGACTGGGCCATCACTACCTCCACCTCCTGGCGGATCTGCGCCTCAAGGATTGCTGCGAACTGAAAAACCTGCATCACCTGTATCCCCCTCCGGTAAAACAGCCCGGTCCGCCGCTGCGGAACGGGCTGTCGGCATGTTACTTCTTATCGGACATCAAAGTCCCGGCCTTGGCGATATTCGTCTTCGGCTGATCGCGGATGATGATCGTCACAGCCTCAGGCGGGCACTTTGCCGCCTCCACGACGGCCGTGGTGACCTTTTCGGCCAGTTCCCGCTTCTGCTCGATGCTGCGGCCCTCGACCCAGTCAATTTGCACTATCGGCATAATATTATTTCCTCCCCGCTTGTTTTGATTAGTGTAATTCGCCGTCGCCCAAATTATCCCTGCTCGCCCTTCCATCGAAACTTAATATATCCCGTCATTCTCCCGCCGCCCTCAGACAACAAAAAACCGCCGGCGGATTACCGGCGGTCTCCCCGAAAAAGCTACGGCAGCATAAGCCCTGTGAGAGCCAGGAGATTGACCCAGGCGCGGAACGTCCCCACCATCGGCTGAACGCCGCCGACCAGCGCCGGCCCGAACACATTCAGCGCCCCGATGGTGATCAGCAGCGGCGCGGCCGTCGTCCCCGGCCCGAACAGCGCCACACAGTCGGAAACCTCGCCGAGCTGGCCGCCGATCACCCAGCCGCCGATAATGACGATGCCGACATTCTGGCCCTCAAGCTCCTCAAGCTCTTCGATCAGCTCGCTCTGCTGGCGGACCATCGACTTGCCGGCCTTCATCTGATGGCCGCCGTACTTGCCGCCGGACGCCAGCTTACCGGTCTCGCTGATCGGCGGAAAAACGAACGGCCCCTCGACGACGATCGCTATATCGCACACATCGACGATAAACTCGCTCACGAGGATATCCACCCCCGGCAGGGTCGGGTTGGGCGGACGGAACCTCACCGCCGTCACCCCCACGATCCCCACCGCCGGCAACACGGTGATAAGACGGTCCTCTAGTCTCCCCAGGCGGCCGAAAACCGCCGATCCGTCGATAAGCAGCAGCAGCACGTTGCGGTCCCGGAGCCCGCGCAGCTCCTGGGCCAGCTCGCGATTGCAGTAACAATGCAGCGCACTATCCATTTTGAAGAAAACCTCCTTTATTCCTTCCTGTATATATTTTATGGTAACTTCTTTGCAGATGTTACTGTCCGCCACAAAAGCGGCACCTCCTCCGTCCCCCCCGAAAAAGGCAAAAAAAAAACGGCCCTATAAAGGGAACCGCTCATTCCTGCTCAGGCTGCCCGCCCTTCTTCGGGCGGCGCCTGCGCCACCACAGCCAGCCGTACAGCGCCACCACCAACGCCGCGACCGCCACCAGACGGCCCATATTATCGCCGGCGAACACGATATCGTGGCCGAGCAGCACCTTAACGACCACCGGCGGCAGCTTGCCGAGAAAAGTGGCCCAGAAAAAGTCCTTTACCGAAATGCGGCTTACCGCCGCCACAGCCGTGATGATCCCCGAAGGCGCCAGCGGCAGCAGCCTGGCGATCAGCAGCGCCTTGAAGCCGTTCGCTGCGCTGTAATCGTCAACCTGCTTGAGATACGGGCTGTGGGCGATCCACCTCTCCACCGCCTGGCGGAAAAAGAACCGCGCGAAGACGAACATGAAAACCGCGCCGATGACCTCGCCCGACCAGGAGATCAGTGTCCCCCACGCCAGACCGTACACGATCCCCGCCGCTCCCGACAGGATCATGAACGGGAAAACGACCGTAAACGTCATCACCACGAACAGGGCCAGCGTCACCACGACGCCCCAGGTTCCGAACGAGCGGAGGTACTCCGCCAGAGCGGCGATATCGCCCTTCCTTATAATCCCGTATGCGTGCTGAAAGAACTCCGGCTGCCACAGATACAACAGAACGCCGGTCACCACTATGAACAGCCAGCCGCAGATTTTGCCCATGTACCTCGTCCCTGCAAAAAAAATAAAAATACCTGTTTCCGCAATAAGCATACTAAAATAGTCCCTAAAAGGCAACCGAAAAGAAAAACAGCACCGCTTAGGTGCTGCCCGGCTAACCCTGCCACTGCCCGATCTCACTGCGGAAAATCCGGCACGAGCCGCCCAGCCAATGGACACAATCCGGGCAGCGGCGTGCGAACCCCGCCTCCGAAACATTAAGGAACGAATACCCGTACCCCATCGCGTTGATCACATGCTCGAACTCCCGGCACTCGCCGGCGATACCCCGTACCTCTTCCTCGCTGTACTTCTTCTCCACGACGCACCACCTCAGCCACATTTAGCCTTAGTGTGCGCCGGCGGGCGGTCATTATTCCCACAGCGTGAAGAGAATCATCGCCAGCACGATCAGGGCGACCGCCGCCACAGTTCCCTTACCGTACAACAGACTGTGGAACTCCCGGCTGTCATCCTCCTCCGGCATGCCATCCGCCTCCCGTCGCATAATACTAGTAGCCCCAACCCCCGCTCACCGGCCGCGAAAAATATTTTCCCAGCCTATGTATAACCTGTGCATAGCCAGGGCACAATGATAACGTAAAATTTTCTCCTCTCCCATAATTGGCGGCACCAGCCGCCGCTTTTTTTTTGTCTATCAGAAAGCTCATATTTTCTGATAGACATAAGCGCAACTATGGCTTTCGCCCGCGCCCGGAGGGCTTGGCGGAAGTCAAGTTTTCTAATCACCCCTGAAAAATCATCCCGAAATGATCGCCGAACCGTTCGCTCAGCACCGGGCGCACAGCCGCGAACTGCCCCGGCGCCGCCACCGTGCTCTGCGCCGCCTGGCGGGCTTCCAGCAGCACCCCCGTATCCTTCAGGATATCGGCGATCTTCAGGTCGGGGATGCCATGCTGGCGGGTGCCGAAAAACTGCCCCGGCCCCCTCAGCTCCAAATCCTTCTCCGCCAGCACGAACCCGTCCTGAACCTTGGCCATTATCTCCAGCCGCTCTTTCGTTTCCGGGCTCTGATTATCCGACAGCAGGATGCAGTACGACTGATGTTCGCCGCGGCCGATGCGCCCGCGCAGCTGGTGGAGCTGAGCCAGGCCGAAGCGGTCCGCCCCCTCCACCGCCATCACCGTGGCGTTGGGCACGTTCACCCCCACCTCGATCACCGTCGTCGCCACCAGCACCTGCACCTCGCCGCTGTAGTAAGCGCGCATCGCCGCCTCCTTCTCCGCCGCCTTCAGGCGGCCGTGCACCAGAGCGCAGGAAATATCGCGGAAATACGTCCCTTTAAGCTGCTCGTACAGCTGGGTCGCCGCTTGCACCTCCAACTTGTCCGACTCCTCCACCAGCGGGCAGACCACATACCCCTGGCGGCCGGCCGTGACCTCCTTGACGATGAAATTATAGACCCGCGCGCGCATATCGCCGCCGACCGAGTACGTCTTGACCGGCTTGCGGCCCGGCGGCATCTCGCGGATCACCGAAACATCGAGATCGCCGTACACCGTCAGCGCCATTGTCCGCGGGATAGGCGTAGCCGTCATCACCAGCACGTCCGGCGTCGGCCCCTTGGCCTGCAGCAGCGCCCGCTGCCGCACCCCGAAACGGTGCTGCTCGTCGGTCACCACCAGCCCGAGGTGCCTGAAAACCACATCCTCCTGGATGAGCGCGTGGGTGCCGATCACGACATCCACCAGGCCGTCACGCAGGCGGCTCAGCACCTCCTCGCGCGTCCGCTTCGTCAGGCTGCCGGTCAGCGCCGCTATCCTCACGCCGTGCGGCGCCAGCAGCTGGGCGAGCGTATGGCAGTGCTGCTCGGCCAGGATCTCGGTCGGCGCCATCATCGCCCCCTGATAGCCGCCGGCCACCGCCTTGGCGAGCGCGATCGCCGCCAGCACCGTCTTGCCGGAGCCCACGTCGCCCTGCACCAGCCGCTGCATCGGCCGCGCATCCTCCATATCGGCCTTGACCTCTCCCAGCGCCGTCCGCTGATCCTTCGTCAGCGCGAACGGCAGCGCCGCCTCCACCCTCTTGACCAGGGCGTCGTCCGGGCCGTGCTTTATCCCCGTTCCCTCCTGCTTGTTCAGGCTCTTCAGATACAGCAGCCCGCACTGCAGCAGATACAGTTCCTCGAACACCAGCCGCCTCCTGGCGGCTTCCAGTGTGGCAGCGTCGGCCGGGAAATGGATATTCTCCAGCGCCGCCCCCCGGCCCATCAGCTTATACTGCCCGAGCAACGCCGGCGGCAGAAACTCCGGCCGCTCGCCGTCCGCGTCAAGCGCCTGGCGGATCAGCGTCCTGAGCCACCGCTGGCCGACACTCTCGCTCGCCGGGTAAATCGGCACGATCCGCCCGGTATGGATAAGATCGGCGCCGTCGACAACCTCGATCTCCGGGTGGGAAACCTGCACCTGACCGTAGCGCCGCTCCACCTTGCCGGAAATTATCAATTCCATCCCCGGCCGGAACCACTTCTTTATATACGGCTGGTTGAACCACACCAGCTGGGCGGAGCCGGTCGCGTCGCGCACCGTTATCTTCGTCAGCGTCAGGCCGCGCCGCGGCCGCGAATCGTTCACCGCCCCCACCAGCGCCTGAAAAGTCTGCAGCTCGCCGTCGGCCAAAGCCCTGATCGGCTTAAGCTGGCTGCGGTCCTCGTAACGCCGCGGGTAGTGCTCCAGCAGGTCGGCGACCGTGAAAATGCCCAGCTTGGCCAGCAGCGCCGCCTTCGCCGGCCCCACACCCCTGATGAATTTTATATTTGTGTCACGTCCTATAGTCAATCCATCCACCCCGAGGCCGTTCAGAAGCCCCCAGATGCAAGGCGGCTCCGTCGGGCGCTTGCTAGCGTACTCGTACGTACGCTAGCAAGCGCCCGGCGGAACAACACCGCAGATGGGGGCTTAACGGCCACAATTTTACTGCTGCAAAGCCTTATTCAGCTCCGCCACTAACTTCTCCACATCCACCTCGTGCATGCGGGCGCCGCCGGCCACCGTCTCGTTGGCCGCGCCCATACAGCCGATGCAGCCCATTCCGTGGCGGGCGAACACCTCCCGCGCCGCGGGGCACTGCCGCAAAACCTCGCCGATCGGCGTATCCTTCGTGATCAATCTTGCCGCCCCCTTCCCGCTACTTTTGCGGTTCTATTTTCCATACATTATGATAAAAATCCTCCCCCGGACACAACCGGCGGAATTTATTGTTCCAGGCCTTGCATATCGGGCGGCAGCTGTGTTAAAATACTGATGTTATCGTCTTAAGCATGTCTCGTCCCGTCGAAGGAGGTGGAATTAATGGCCAACGTATGCGAAGTCTGTGGCAAAGGCGAAGTCGCCGGCATGAATGTCAGCCACTCGAACCTGAAGACCAAACGCACCTGGAAACCCAACATCCAACGCGTAAAAGCCCTCGTCCAAGGTGAGATAAAGAGAGTCAACGTCTGCACCCGTTGCCTGCGTTCCGGTAAAATCCAGCGGGCGGTTTAATATTACGCAGATAAAATCCCCCGGCACTATGCCGGGGGATTTTTTTGTCACTTTTCGGGAACAGAGGCCAGCAGCTCGTTGAGGCGCCCGCCTGAGATATCGTATTTCTCGCCGCAGAAATGGCAGCGCACCTCCGCCTTTCCCTCGGCGGCCATATCGGCGAGCTCCTCCCGCCCCAGGCTGACCAGCATCGCCTCCACCCGCTCGGTGGAACACTGGCAGCTGAAAGCCAGCCTCGCCGGCTCGAACACGGTCGCCTCCAGTCCGGCGAAAACCTTCAGCAGCATCGACACTGCGTCGGCACCGCCGCGCACCAGCTCCGACACCGGCGGCAGCGCGGCCAGGTTGGCCTCCACCTTCGCCAGCACCTCGTCCTCCGCGCCCGGCAGCGCCTGGACGATGATCCCCCCGGCGGCGCCCACCGAATAATCGGTATCGACAAGCACCCCGAGAGCGACCGTCGAGGGCGTCTGCTCGCTCACAAGCAGGTAATTGGCGACATCGTCGCCGATCTCGCCGCTCACCAGCTCGGCTGTGCCGGTGAAAGGCTGCTTCATCCCCGTGAACCGCGTCACATGGATATGCCCCCGGCCCACCGCCCGCCCCACCGGCAGCTTGCCGCCGGCCAGCGGCAGCTCGACATGGGGGCTTTGAACATAGCCGCGCACCGTCCCCAGAGCGTGGGCGTCGGCGATAACCCCGCCAAGCGGGCCGTCGCCGGCGATGCGGATCGTCAGATACTCGTCCGTCTTAAGATTGGCGGCCAACAGCAGCGCGGCCGTCATCGTCCGCCCCAGAGCCGCGGCGGCCACTGGGAAACAGTCATGGCGGCGCCGCGCCTCCTCCACCAGCCCGGTGGTCACGGCCGCGAACGCCCGCACCCCCGGGACGGTCGCTTTAACCAGATGGTCGGTCATAGTTCCTCCCTGGCGATAACTTCATCTGTCACGATATCTATTATCTCGATAATTCCCCCGTCTATCCTGGCGACAGTGCCGTGCCTGTCAGGAGATTTCGACATCGCCGGCGAGCCGGGATTGAGCAGGACTCTGCCGTCCCGCTTCGCCAGCTCCGCCACATGGGTGTGGCCTGTTACCAGCACCGCCGCCCCTAGCCGCTCGGCCATCGCCCACCGCCCCGCCTCGTCGAGGCTCTGGCCGTGGTGGACGACGATGCGGCGGCCGTCCGCGAACACATAGGCATACGGCGCCTGCACCGGCATCGCCAGCACCATGCCGTCCACCTCCGCGTCGCAGTTGCCGGCGGCCACCACCACCGGCAGCGGGCAGGCGTTCAGCTCCTCAGACAGCTCCTTCGGGTTGTATTCGGCCGGTATCGGGTTGCGCGGCCCGTGATAAAGCACGTCGCCCGCGTGGATGATCAAATCGCAGCCCGCGAAATACCGGCGGTAAATCGTGCGCCACGTTTCCACACAGCCGTGCGTATCGCTTACGACACCTATCTTCATATCCAGCAATCATCCATTTCCTGGAAATATCCCCTGTTTTAGACAAGTTGTCTAAATAGCTCCAGATGCAAGGCGCACCGGAGGCTGACACCGGAAGCGCACACGGACGTACGCTGAGGATGGCAGCCGAGGAGCAACCCCGCAGATGGACTTTTTAGGCAACTTTACAGTCCTTTGAGCAAATTTGCCATCTCTATGGCCGACACCGCCGCGTCGAACCCCTTGTTCCCCGCCTTCGTACCGGCCCGCTCCACCGCCTGCTCGATCGTCTCGGTCGTCAGCACGCCGAAAATCGTCGGCACGCCGCTGTCCAGTCCCACATGGCCGACTCCCTTGGCAACCTCGGCGCACACATAATCGAAATGAGGCGTGTTGCCGCGGATGACCGCCCCCAGGCAGATAACCGCGTCATAGCGCTTGCTCTCCGCCATCTTCTTGGCCACCAGCGGGATCTCGAACGCTCCCGGCACCCAGGCCAGCTCGATATCGTCCGCTGACGCCCCGTGACGGGTAAGGGCATCCATCGCCCCGCCCACCAGCTTATTCGTGATAAACTCGTTGAACCGCGCGGCCACCACGCCGAACTTCAGCCCTTCGGCCACCAGGCCGCCTTCGTAAATCTTCGCCATCTTGTTACGCCTCCTCCGTCTTTTCGAGAATATGTCCCAGCTTCGATTTCTTCACCGACAGATACCGCTGATTGAAGCGGTTGGCCTTCATCTCCAGCGGCACCCGCTCGGCAATCGTCAGCCCGTAGCCCTCAAGTCCCACGCGCTTGCGCGGGTTGTTCGTCAGCAGCCTGATGCTCGTCAGCCCCAGATCGCACAATATCTGGGCGCCGATGCCGTAATCCCTGAGATCGGGAGCGAAACCCAGCAGCTCGTTGGCCTCCACCGTATCCTTGCCCCGGTCCTGCAGCGCGTACGCGCGGATCTTGTTCGCCAGCCCGATGCCGCGCCCTTCCTGGCGCATATACAGCAGCACGCCCGCCCCTTCGTCGTTGATCCGCCTGAGCGCCGTCGCCAGCTGTTCGCCGCAGTCGCAGCGCATCGACCCGAGCACATCGCCGGTCAGGCACTCCGAGTGGACCCTCACCAGCACATTTTCCATGTTGGCCACATCCCCCTTCACGAGGGCCACATGGCACTGATTGTCAAGCTCGCTCTCGTAAGCCACCAGCTTGAAATCGCCGAACTTTGTCGGCAGCTTGGTCTCGGCCACGCGCACCACGAAACGCTCGTGGCGCTTGCGGTAGCGGATGAGATCGGCCACAGTGATCATCTTCAGATTGTGCCTGGCGGCGAACTCCAGCAGCTGCGGCACCCTGGCCATCGTGCCGTCCTCGTTCATCACCTCGCAAATCACCCCGGCGGGATACAGACCAGCCAGCTTGGCCAGGTCGACCGACGCCTCGGTGTGGCCGGCCCGGCGCAGCACGCCGCCCTCGCGGTAGCGCAGGGGGAAGATATGTCCCGGGCGGCGGATATCGGCCGGCGTCGTCTTAGGGTCGAGCACCGTCCGCACCGTCAGCGCCCGCTCGTGCGCCGATATGCCAGTGGTCACGCTCTCGGCGTCGATTGAAACCGTGAACGCCGTACACATCGTATCGGTGTTATCCGTCACCATCAGCCCGACATTGAGCTCGTCCAGGCGGCTGCCGACGACCGGCATGCAGATCAGCCCGCGGGCATGGATCGCCATGAAATTGATCGCCTCGGGCGTGACCTTTTCGGCCGCGATCACCAGGTCGCCCTCGTTCTCGCGGTCCTCGTCGTCCACGACGACGATCATCCGGCCGGCCCTTATATCCTCGATCGCTTCTTCGATAGTGTTGAAACCCATGGTCTATCTCCTCCTAATAAGTAAAACCGTGTTCGGACAAAAACTCGGCGCTCAGGCCCTTGCGGCCTCCGGCATCCTTGGGCGGCGCCAACCCCAGCAGCTTCTCCACATACTTGCCGATGACGTCGGCCTCTAGGTTGACCGGCGACCCCACACCCTTGAAGCCCAGCGTCGTTACCGCCGCCGTGTGGGGGATGAGGGAAACGGTGAACCAGTCCGCCCCCGCCGCCACCACCGTCAGACTGATGCCGTCGATGGCGATCGACCCCTTCTCGACTATGTATCTCATCACCGCGGCCGGCGCCTCGATGCGCACGATCACCGCGTTGTCGTTCGTCTCCTTCGACCGGATAACGCCCACGCCGTCGATATGGCCGCTGACGATATGGCCGCCCAGGCGGTCGCCGACGCGGAGCGTCCGTTCCAGGTTCACGGCGTCGCCGCTCTTCAGCCCGGCCATCGCCGTCCGCTCCACCGTCTCCGGCATGACATCGGCCGTGAACCAGCTGTCGCCGAAATCCGCCACCGTCAGGCACGTGCCATTGACGGCGATGCTGTCGCCCAGCTTGACGTCGGCCATGATCGCCTTAGCGCCCACCGTCAGCCTCACCGACCTCGCGCCGCGCGTCAGCGCCTTAACCCTGCCCAATTCTTCCACAAGCCCGGTAAACATCGCGTCCCTCCCTCGCCGCCGGATAAGCGGTGATCAAAATATCGCCGCCCACCGTCTCGGCGCTGATATCCTCAAGCAGCACAGCCCCGTCCACCGCGTCGGCCCCCTCGCCGCCCACCGGCCCGGGCGCCGCCGCGCCGCCGAAAATCTTCGGCGCGACGAAAGCGTAAACCTTATCAACGACATTGGCGGCCAAAGCGGCCGCATTCACCGCCGCCCCGCCCTCCACCAGCACGCTCGTCAGCTTGCGCTCCCCGAGGGTGCGCCACAGAGCCCGGAGATCGACGCCCGTCGCCCCCCGCGGCAGCACCAGCACCTCCGCGCCGGCGGCTTTCAAAGCCGCCACGCGTCCGGCCGGGGCCGTCTCCGCGACAGCGATCAGCGTCGGCGCCAGCCCGTCGGCCACCACCTTCGCGGTCAGCGGCGTCCGCGCCGCGCTGTCGGCAACAATCCTCAGCGGGTTCTTGCCGCCGCCCTCGGGCAGGCGGGCGGTCAGCTCGGGATCGTCGGCCAGCACCGTCCCCACTCCGACGAGGATGGCGTCGCACTCGTCGCGCAGCCGGTGGACGCGCTCGCGGGCCGCCGGCCCGGTTATCCACTTCGACTGGCCGCTGCGGGTGGCGATCTTGCCGTCGAGCGTCATCGCCGTCTTCATCACCCCGAACGGCATACCGGTCGTCACCCACTTGAGGAACGCCTCGTTAAGCCTGGCGGCCTCGGCCGCCAGAACCCCTTCGGCGACCTCGACACCGGCGGCCCGCAGTCTGTCAAGCCCCTTGCCGCACACCTTCGGGTTGGGGTCGGTCATCGCCGCCACCACCCTCTTCACTCCGGCGGCGATCAGCGCGTCGGCGCACGGACCGGTGCGGCCGAAATGGCAGCACGGCTCCAGCGTCACATACACCGTCGCCCCGCGGGCAGCTTCGCCGGCAGCCGCCAGCGCGTGCACCTCGGCATGCGGCGTGCCGGCGCACAGGTGGCAGCCCTCGCCGACCACCTCGCCATCTTTCACGATAAGCGCCCCCACCAGCGGGTTCGGGCTGGTGCGTCCGCACGCCCGGCGGGCGATCTCCAAAGCCCTGTTCATATGGGCCACGTCTTGTGCATCGTACACTATTTTCAAACACCTCTAATATCGGGCCAACACTTACAATGTATTGTCCCCCGGAAATATAAACAGGCTGTCCGGAAAGTCTCACTTTCCCAACAGCCTTTGCGGGCAATCGAAATACACAGGGACGCAGGCCTCACCCAGGCCTACGCAACCAGCCTTTTCCCATCCAGACTATACTGTCGGCCCCGGAATTCCACCGGGTCAGCCGCAAAAACGGCTCGCGGGCTATTAAACCGCCGATCGGGAATTGAAGGTCGGCCGTTGATAACCCCACATCTGCGTTGTTGGCCCTCCGGGCGCTCCCTTCAACGTACGAAAAGTACGTTTCCGGTCGCGTCCTCGGTCCGCCTAGCATCTGCGGGGTTCTGAACGGCCTCGTGCCGTTCCGGCTCCGCTTCTCACCCTGCCCCAAAGGCATTGTATTCATTTGACAATAAATATACTAGCACTTTCCTCCGGCCCGGTCAAGACCCCCGCAGGGCGCGGATGGCTGCCGCCATATCGGGCGCGCCGTATACGGCCGACCCGGCCACGAGGATGTTCGCCCCCGCGGCCGCCACCTGACGGGCGTTGTCGGGGATTATTCCCCCGTCCACCTCGATATCCACCGCCAGCTTGCGCGACTCTATCATCCGCCCCAGGCGCCTGATCTTATCGACCATCGTCGGGATGAACTTCTGACCGCCGAAGCCCGGATTAACCGTCATCAGCAGCACCATATCCACGTAATCCAGCACCTCTTCCACCGCCGACAGCGGCGTGGACGGGTTCAGGGACACCCCCGCCTTCGCCCCCTGCTCGCGGATGGACTGCACCAGCCGGTGAAGGTGGGGTGCCGTCTCGGCATGGACGGTCACGATATCCGCCCCCGCCTTGATGAACGGCGTCACCATCGCTTCGGGATTCGTGATCATCAGGTGGACATCGAAAGGCAGGTCGGTCGTCTTGCGGATAGCCGCCACCACCGGCGGGCCGATGGTCAGGTTGGGCACGAAATGGCCATCCATCACATCGACATGGATAAGGTCGGCGCCGGCCGCCGCCACGCGGCGGATCTCGCCGCCGAGGTCGGCGAAGTCGGCCGACAGGATCGAAGGAGCGATTTTTATCATCTCAGAATCCTTTCTTGGCGGCGCGGATCTCCTCCAGCACCTCCAGGTAAGAATCGTAGCGGCTGCGGGCTATCCTGCCCTCGGCCACCGCCTGTTTGACGGCGCATTGGGGTTCCTTGACATGCAGACAGGTGGAAAACTTGCAGTCAGGCGCCACGGCGGCGATGTCCGGGAAGTAATACGGGAGGTCCTGCTCGCTTATATCGGCGAACTCTGTCAGGCTGAAGCCGGGCGTATCGACCACGAAACCGCCCCCGGCCAGCGGCAGCAGCTCGGCGAAGCGGGTCGTATGCTTACCGCGGCCGATCTTGTGGCTCACCTCGCCTGTCACCAGCTCCAGTCCCGGCTGCAGCGCGTTCAGCAGGCTCGACTTGCCGGCCCCCGAAGGCCCCGCGAACACCGTGATGCGGTCGTACAGCCGGCTCCTGAGCTCCTCAACCCCGCTGCCCGTCTTAGCGGAAACCAGAATCACGGGATAGCCGACCGTCCGGTAGAGCTCGGCCAGCGGCGCCAGCGCCGACGTATCGGCGATATCGGTCTTATTGACGCACAGGATTGCCTCCAGCCCCGACCACTCGGCCAGCACCAAGAACCGGTCCGCCAGCGCCGTGCCGATATCGGGATTGACGGCGGCGAACGTCAGCACCACCTGGTCGACATTGGCCACCATCGGTCGCCTGAGGAGGCTGCGCCGCGGCATGATCTCCTCGATCACCCCTTTATCCGGGCCGGCTGAGCTGTAACCCACCTCATCGCCCACCAGGAGGGAGAACCGTTCCTTCTTGAACCGCCCGCGCAGCGAACAGGCTGTCACCTTATCACCCGTCTGGACGTAGTAATAGCTACTATAAGTTTTTACTACTACTCCTAGTAGCATGATTCCTCCTGTAATTACCCTTATGTCGCGCCAAGCAGATGGACTCTCTGGGCGGTCCTAAAGCACCTGTTCCTGGAACAGCACCCCGTTGATATACACCTGCACCCTCACCTGGCCCACGCCTTCCACAGTCTTATCGACGCGGTCGCCGGGCCGGTGGACGTTCTCATATACCACGCGGCGGCCGTTGCTGTCGGTCACCACGATCTGGATGGCCTGGCGGATGGGGCCTTCCGGAACGGTTATCTGCACAACCGCCCGCTTGACCGCCCCAGCAGCGCTCCTCGCCGCCTGCAGATCGACCGACGACCCCTCCAGCACCTCGCTGCCGGGGGCCGGGTTCTGGCCGATGATCGTGCCTGGCGGATAGCGGTCGCTGGCGCCTTCCGCCACCGAACCGACCTTGAGCTTCAGGCTCTCCAGCTGGGTGGTCACAGTACTCAAAGGCGTCCCGCGGAAATCGGGCAGGATGATCTTGCGCGGCCCCGCTCCCTTGCTGACCGTAAAATCGATGGGCGTCCCCTTGCCGACCTGGGCAGGCGGCCGGGGATTCTGGGCGATGACGGTATCGGCCGGCGTATCGGCCGCGTACTGTTCATCCACACGGCCGAGCGTCAGTCCGGCGTTCTTGATCGCAAGCTCCGCGTCACGGCGCTTCATGCCGCGCAAATCGGGAACCACGGTTATTTCCGGTCCCTTGCTGACAACGATCATGATGGTGCGCTGTTCCTTCACCGTCGCCCCCGCCTCTGGACTCTGAGAAATAACATAGCCTGAAACGACCTTCTCATGGAAGGCGTCGGTCACCGACACGCGGAGATTATTGCTGAGGAGGATGTTGCGCGCCGTGTCGACCTGCTTGCCGACGACGCTGGGCACGACAACCTCGCTCGTGCTCCAGAACTTGCCGAACGCCAGAAAGGCGCCGGAAGCGAATGCTATCACGAGCAGTGCGGCCAAGGCCCACAGCCAGGTGCGCTTTTTGCCCGCCCCCGGCGGCGGCCCATCCGGCCCGTCGTCGCCGGCCGGCTGCTCCGGCACCTCCACCCGCGGCAGAACCTGGGTCGGGAAATCCTCCTTCGCCAGACGGCGGGTATGGTCGTCACGCAGGTAGTGCTGGGCTGAGCGCAGATCGGCGATCATCGCTCCGACATCGGTGAACCGCTGCTCGGGATTTTTGGCCATCGCCTTCAGCACCAGAGCCTCCAGGAGAGGCGGCACCGTCGGGTTGATCTCCCTCAAGGGCTGCGGGTCATCCTGCAAATGCTTGATCGCGATGCTGATCGGCGTCTCGCCGGTGAACGGCACCGACCCGGTCAGCATCTCGTACATGACCGCGCCGAGCGAATAGATGTCCGACTTGGCGCTCACCGGCGCACCCTTGGCCTGCTCGGGCGAAAAATAATGCACCGAACCGATGATCGTCCCCGTCTGGGTCATCGTGGCCGAGGTCACCGCCCGGGCGATGCCGAAGTCGGTCACCTTCACCCGTCCCGTGCGGGTCATGAGAATATTGTGAGGCTTGATGTCGCAATGAACGATATTGTTCTGATGAGCGTGTTCGAGCGCCTCGGCGATCTCCAGGGCGACACGCACCGTGGTCTCCACCGGCAGAGGTCCCTCGCGGACGATCCTGTCCTTGAGCGTTTCGCCGGAAATGTACTCCATCACGATATAATAGCTGTCGTCATCGCGGCCGACATCGTATATGTTCACGATATTCGGGTGGGAAAGCCTTGCCGCAGCCTGGGCCTCGCGGCGGAAGCGGGTGACGAACTCCTCGTCGTCGGTGAACTGGGAACGCAGCACCTTCACAGCCACCGACCTGTCCAACAGCTTGTCGTGGGCGCGGTAAACGTCGGCCATGCCGCCGCCGCCGACCCTTTCCAGAATCGTATAACGGTTATCGAGTGTACGGTTAATCAAGACTCTCACCCCCTATCGCAATGCTCTCGCCATAATCTGCCGGGCGATCGGCGCCGCCTCTTCGCCGCCCGCCCCGCCGTTCTCCACGACGACCGCGACCGCGATCTCCGGCTCGTCCGCAGGCGCAAACCCGATAAACCAGGCGTGGGGCGCCCCATGCGGATTCTCCGCCGTCCCCGTCTTGCCGGCCACCTTGACGCCGGCGATCCGGGCCGCATAGCCTGTGCCGCCGCTGACCACCTGCTGCATCATCCTGTTTACCTCCGCCGCCGTTGCCGGGCTCGTCGCCGCGGCGAACTCGACGGTGCCGAACTGCCTGAGCGCCGAGCCGTCAGGCGCGGTCACCCTGCTCACCAAAAACGGCTTCAGCATCGTCCCCCGGTCGGCGAACGCCGCCGCCAGCATCGCCATCCGCAGCGGCGTCACCAGCAGGCTGCCCTGGCCGATACCTGTCTGGGCGAGGTCGCCGTCCCCCAGCCGGCCGAAATCCGGCAAGCGGCTGGAGGCCTCGGCAAAATCGCCGCCGAGGGGCCGCGCGAACGCGAAACGGTCGAAAGCCTTGGCCATCCGGCTCCGTCCCAGTTCCAGCGACAGGCGGCCGAATGTCACATTGCAGGACACCGCCAGCGCCTCTTCCAGGCCGACCTTGCCGTGGGCCTTGTTGTTCGCTTCGTGCAGAACGTAATCGGGGCCGATCTTGAACGAACCCTGACATTCATATGTTTTCCGGTTATCGGTCATTTTCTCCGTCAAAGCCGCCTCCGCCACCAGCACCTTAAGTGTCGAGCCGGGCGGATAAAGTCCCTGCGTCGCCCTGTTGAGCAGCGGGCTGCCGGCCGCGCCGACGATCTCCTTCCAGTCATCGTCGACCGCATCCGGCTCGAAAGCCGGCCGGCTGACCATCACCAGCACCGCGCCGCTGCGGGGCGCTATCGCCACCACCGCCCCGCGCCGGTTGCCGAGCGCCCGGTAAGCCGTCTCCTGCAGCTCGCCGTCGAGCGTCAGCGTCACGCTGTTGCCGGCCTTAGCCGTCCACAGCCCCGTTATCGGCCCGAAACGACGCTCGGGGTTCGTCATCCCGGAAAGCTCGCCGTTAAAGGCGCTCTCAACCCCCGACTGCCCGTAGCGCGGGCTCGAATAACCGACGACATGGGCGGCCATCGCCCCGTAGGGGTAATGGCGGACATACCTGCCGTCCCCATCCTTCTCGCTATAGGCCAGTTTCTCGCCCCGCCGGTCGAAGACCGTCCCCCGTTCCACCTTCTCGGCGGCCGCCGCCGTACGGCGGTTGAGGGGATGCCCGGCGAGAAAATCGCTTTGAATCACCTGGATATACGACAAATAAAGGAACAACGCCGCCAGCAGGCCGAGGAGGGCGAACGCGGTGCGGCGGATGCTGGCGCGCAGACTGTCAAGCATCTGTAGGCCTCTTTTCCGACATAGCCAGCACCATGCCCAGCAGAATGAACGTCGCCACGACCGAGCTGCCGCCGTAGCTGACCAGCGGCAGAGTCACCCCCGTCAGCGGCAGGAACTTCGTCACCCCGCCGACGATCACCAGCACCTGCAGCCCGAGCAGCACCGCCAGCCCGCCGGCCAGCAGCGCCCTAAAGGGCGACGGCGCCAGCAGCGCGGCGCGGAAAGCGCGGTAGACGAGCAGAATATAAAGCATCATCACCGCTCCGGCCCCGGCCAGTCCCAGCTCCTCGCCGATGGCGGCGAAAATGAAGTCGGTATGCACCTCGGGGACCAGCCCGGGAAACCCGTAGCCCAGGCCGCTGCCGAGCGCCCCGCCGGAGCCGAGGGCGAACAGCGACTGGACGACCTGATACGCCCGGCCGCTGGGGTCGGCCCAGGGATCGAGCCATATATCGATACGCGCCCTCACATGCGGGTATAGGGTATACGCGAGCACCGAGCCGACGAGGAACATTCCCGCCCCCCACAAAAGATAACCGGCCCGGCCGCTCGCCAGATAAATCATCACCGTCGCGGTGCCGAAATACAGCAGCGCCGCACCCAGGTCCCGCTGGCCGACGAGCATCAGCATCGCCAGGCCCCACACCGCCAGCAGCGGCGCCAAGATCCGCGGCTGGGGGAGGATCAGCGGCCCGTATCGCCTGGTGGCAAATGTCAGCACCTCGCGGCGCTCGTTCAGATATGCCGCCAGGAACAGCACGATGAAAAGCTTGGCGAACTCGGACGGCTGGAAATGCACCGGCCCGATGAACAGCCAGTTCTTGTTGCCGCCGATATCCACCCCGAAAAGCGCCGTAGCAAGCAGCAGGGCGATACCGGCCAGCCCCCAGAAATACTTGTATTCCGACCACCGCTCCGCCTGGCGGAAAAAGAACGCGGAGCCGAGGAACGCCGCCAGACCGAGCGCGGCCCACAACGCCTGGACCATAAACAGGCCGGGCTTGAGGCGAAAAACCATTATAAGCCCGAGGGCCGTCAGCACCGCCGCCAGCGGCAGCAGCAAGCCGTCGCCCAAATGGCCGGCCCGCCGCAGCGCGAAATGGGCCACAGGCCAGGCCAGCGCCAGACCGGCGGCCGTCACCAGCGCCCGGTAATCGGGCGCGCCGCCCACCAGGCTCACCGCCAGCACTCCGGCCAGCAGCACCGCGCCGGCCAGCAGCAGCAGATAACATTCCCGCTTCGTATCCATCTCAGACCGCCCCGAAGCACACGAGAATAGCGGTGATATTGTCCAGACCACCGGCGCCGTTCGCTTTCGCCACCAGCTCCGCCAGCAGCGCAGCGCCGTCGCCGTCCCTGCTCAGGGCGGCGGCGATATCGCCATCGGTCACCATATTCGTAAGTCCGTCGGTGCACAGCAGGATTTTATCGCCGGCCGCCAGCGCGAAACTGCCGGTATCCACCTTCACCCTGTCGCTTGTGCCCACCGCCCGGGTAAGGATATTGCGGTGCGGGTGGAGAAGCGCCTCCTCGGCGGTAATGCTCCCCTTCCTGACAAGCTCGCTCACCAGCGAATGGTCGTCGGTCACCTGCGAAAAATCGCCGTCTCGCAGCAAATAGAGGCGGCTGTCGCCGACGTGTCCCCAGTGCAGCACCGAACCCTCGATAAACGCCGCCGTGAGCGTCGTACCCATCCCGGCGCGCTCGCTGTCCTCCTGGGCAAGGCGGTAAACCTGCTCGTTCGCGGCGGCAATCGCCCCGCTCAGGAGCGCTGCCGGCTCCTCCCCGCCAGCGGCGGCGAAGCTGGCTTTTATCGTCTCGGCCGCCATCCGGCTGGCTACCTCGCCGGCCACATGGCCGCCCATCCCGTCGGCGACGACAAAAAGCGGCGGCTGGCATACAAAACTGTCTTCGTTTGTTTCCCGAACCTTACCGATGTCCGAAAGAGCATGAGCCAGCAATACCGTCACCTCTCAAAGCGGAATGTCACCGCGCCGACGGCGATCAAATCGCCGTTCTTCAGCAGAATTTCGTCCGCAACCCGGCGGTTGTTATGGAGCGTCCCGTTGGTACTGTTCAGATCGGTCAGCCAGAATGCGTGCTTATAGCGGGTAATCAAAGCGTGTTCGTGGGAGACGAAGCTATCGGCGACGACAACATCGTTACCCTCGCCGCGCCCGATCGAAACTGTCTCCGCAAGCTCGTAGGCACTTCGGTGCATGGCCACCGTCCCGGCGTCCACCACCACCAGGCGGGCTGCATCCTTCTCGGCCGCCGCCGACTCGTCGGCGGCCGACGGCCTGAGCCGCGCCTCGGAACGTTCGTCCTTCAGATCGCTGTACACAGCCCGCAGAACCTTGAACAAAAAATAATACAGCAGCGCCAAAACCGCGTACTGCAAGGCGATCCCGATGAAATTCAGCACCATGACCTTGCTCGGCAAATCACTTCACCTCATATAAGATGACCGTGTTCCCCACCTTGATGCGGTCGCCCGCCTTCAGGCGCTTGCGGGTGACGCGGTGATTGTTAACATACGTGCCGTTGAGGCTCTTGGCGTCATACAGCGAATGCCCGCCGTCCTCAAAAACCACGTACGCGTGCAGCCTTGAAGTGTTCATATCGGTGAGCGGCAGCTCGTTGCTCTCGCGGCGGCCGATATTGGCGCGCTCCGCCCCCAGGTCGACCTGCAGGCCGGTATCCAGGCCCTTTACCACCGTCAGCAGCCCCGCGACAGACGCCTGGCGGCTTACCGGCGGCATCCTCCCGAACACCTGCGTGTCCGAAAACTGCACCGGGCCGGTCGTGTCCCTCTCCGGCTCCTCGGGCAGCGGCTCGCTGTAGCGGCTGACCACCCGGAACTGCCCCCGCCCCCCCGTCTCGTCGCAGAAAATATCGACGATCGGTTTGCCGACGATCGTATAGCCTTTGCGTTTGGCCTCGGCGGCCACGAAAACGGCCAGCTCGTCGCGGATAGCCTGGCCGTACGGCGTCAGCCGCTCGTAATCCTCGCTCCCGAGGAAAACGCTGTACTGATTGGGAACATAGACCTGAGAAATGCCAACCGTCCGGTCGCTCTCCATCTCGCGCGCCAGTCGCTTGGCGATCTCCACCGGCTGAAGGCCGCCGGAAAAACGGGCATTAAAAAAGCCCTCGATATACTTCTCGAAGAAATCCTCCAAGCGGCGTACAAACCCCACGGCAAAAACACTCCAATGTCTTGTCGTCCTATTATTATACGACATTATAACAAACTAGTCAAAATTACCCAATAACATTACAGTCATTTCCACTTTCGCGGCAAATCATTCCCGCCGCTCCTCCGCGGCCAGCACGGCGTGGCGGAGCTGACCGCAGGCCGCGCGGATATCGCCGCCCATCTCCCGCCGCACCGTCGCGTTCACCCGGCCGGCTGCCAGCACAGCGAGGAACCGCCGCACCCGGCCGGCGTCCGGCCGCAGCAGGCCGCGCTCCGGCACCGGATTTACCGGGATAAGATTGACGTTGGCCAACCGCCCCTTCAGCAGCGCGGCCAGCGCCGCGGCCTGCGCGTCGCTGTCGTTCACCCCGGCGATCAGCGCATACTCGTACGTCACCCGCCGGCCGGTCGCCGCCGCATAGCGGTCGCCCGCGGCCAACACCGCGGCCAGCGGCCAGGTGCGGTTCACCGGCATCAGGCGCGTCCGCAGTTCGTCGTCCGGCGCGTGCAGTGAAATCGCCAGCGTCACCGGCAGCCCCTCGGCCGCCAGGCGGTCGATCCCCGGCACCACCCCGGCCGTCGACAGCGTCACGCCGCGGTAGCTAAGGCCGAGGCAATACGGCTCGTGACAAAGGCGGACGAATTTCACCACATTATCGTAATTGGCCAACGGCTCTCCCGAACCCATGATAACGATCGAATTCACCGTTTCCCCGCAGCTGGCGAGACTTTCCGCGGCAAACAGCACCTGGGCGAGGATTTCGCCCGCCGTCAGGTCGCGCTCCACCCCCTGCAGCGTCGAAGCGCAGAAAGCGCAGCCCATCGCGCAGCCAATCTGGGTCGAAACACACACACTGTTGCCGTAGTCGTGGCGCATCAGCACCGTCTCCACCGCCAGACCGTCGGCGAACGCCAGCAAAAACTTGCTCGTCGCCCCGTCTTCGGAACGCTGCTCCGCCTTCAGCGTCACCGCCCCGATAGCAAAATGCGCCGCCAGAACCTCCCGCGCCCCCTTGGGCAGGTCGGTCATAGCGGCGAAATCGCGGACATGCCGCTGATACAGCCACGCCGCCACCTGGCGGCCGCGATACTTCTCCATTCCGTAGGGCGCCACGGCGGCGGCTATCTCCCCGGCCGTCAGCCCGAAAAGATCGATCTTGTCAGTCATACCGGCTCCCGCCTTCTTTCCATCCGGGCGATGAAAAACCCGTCCACGCCGTCGGTATGCGGCCACAGCTGCACCATCTCTGCCGCTTGCGGCACCGGCAGCAGCGCCCCGGCGCTCACCAGCGCGAAATCGTCCCGGCTGCCGAGGAAAGCGCGGACAACCGCCTCGTTCTCCTCCGGCTCGGTCGTGCACGTGCTGTACACCAGCACCCCACCCGGCTTGACGCACGCCGCCGCGCTCGCCAAAATAGCGGATTGCAGCACCGGCAGCTCGCGCAGCATGCTCTCGCTCTTCCGCCAGCGCGAATCCGGCTTGCGCCGCAGCACCCCAAGCCCCGAGCACGGCGCGTCCACCAGCACCCGATCGGCCTGCCCGGCGTAAACGGTATCCAGCTTCGTAGCGTCGAAAACCTTTGTCTCGATAATACCCAGCCCCAGGCGGGCGGCGTTACCCATCGTCAGCTTGAGCTTATGCTCGTACAGGTCGGTCGACAGCACCCGGCCCTCGTTGCCCATCAGCGCCGCCAGATGAGTGCTCTTGCCCCCCGGCGCCCCGCAGGCGTCGATCACGAACTCGCCCGGTTTCGGCCCCACCACGTGGGCCACCAGCATCGAGCTCTCGTCCTGCACCTGGAAAAGACCCTCCTTCAGCGAATTCAGGCGGGCCAAAGCCGGGTACTCCCGGCAGACGATACCCTCGGGCGTCCAGAGCGACGGCTCGCCGGCCGCCCCTTCCTCGGCCAGCCGGGCCAGCAATCCCTCGCGGCTTATCCGCACCGTGTTCGTCCGCAGCGACAACGGCGGTGTCGCGTTGTTGGCCGCCAGCAGCGCCTCGCAGGCCGCGAAACCCAGCCGGGCCAGCCACCTGGACACCAGCCACTCGGGGTGGAAATACTTCAGCGCCAGATAACGCGCCGGCTCACTGTCCGCGTCGGGATACGCCGCCTTCCCAGGCTCGCGGCCGGCGCTCCGCAGCACCGCGTTCACGAACTTCACCGTACCGGCGTGGCCGTGTCTTTTCGCCAGCTCCACCGCCTGATTGCAGGCCGCCGACACCGGCACGCGGGACAAAAAAAAGATCTGGTACACGCCCATGCGCAGGATATTGCGGATCACCGGATCGATCTTCGCCAGCGGTCGGCTGCAATAATGGCCTAACAGCCAGTCGAGCGTCGCCCCCGCCTTCACCGTCCCGTACACAAGCTCGGTCACAAACCGCCGGTCCTGGTCGGACAGCGGCCGCCTGCCAAGCTCACGGGCCAGCGCGATATTGGCGTACGCGCCCCCGGTATCGACTTCGTTTATGATCTTCAGCGCCACGTCACGGGCGTCAGTAGCCATTGAACCTCTTCCTTCCAAAGCAACGATATGGACATAGGCCGTTCAGAAAGCCCCAGATGCTAGGCGGCTCCGCCAGGCGTGCCGCGACGCGTACTCGGGTCGTACGCTAGCAATCGCCTGGCGGAACAACAACGCAGATGGGCTTTATCAACGGCCGTCGACAAGGAAATTTTTGAGGGTGGCTTCCACACGCGCCATACTCACCGTCGTATTGCAGCACGGCCCCTCCGGCCGCTCGTTAAGCACCCCGATGACCGGCAGGGGATAAACGTCCTGGATGCCGCTGGTCAGATCGCGTTCGCAGGCGATCGCCAGCACGGCATGCGGCCTGATCTCCTTGACCACCTTGCGGGCCAGCGTCCCGCCCGTCACCACCGCCACATGCACCCCATACTTCTCCGACAGCGCCAAAAGGTCGCTCACCCGGCACTTGCCGCACGAACGGCAGTTGTGCACGTCGCGGGTAATCTTGTACGGGCACGACTCGTGCTGGATGCAGTGCGGCGTCAGGATAAGCAGCCTGTCCGCCCTCACCCGCACCTGCTTCTGGCGCACAAGCTGGTTGCTCACCTCGATGAACGAGCGTTCCACCCGTTCCTTGTCGATGTCGAACACCTTGCCGATGCGGATAGCAAGCGGAAAAAGGAGCTGGATGGCCGACCACGCCACCCCGCGGAAAATCGACAGCGTCGGGTAGCCGAGCAGCGCCAGCACGATGCTGCCGACGCCGGCGACAGCCGCCAGCACGATCGCCGACAGCAGCACGCCGACTATCAGCGGCAGATAGGCGCTGATGTTGGCCAGACCCGGAAAGCTGACGTGCCACAGCGCGTACCCGGCTATAACAGCCAGCGCCATGCTCGCCAGTATCAGCCCGAGAAACAGTCGCTTGCGCGGCCGGGCCACCACTTCCATCATAACTATCCCACCTTTACGCCAAGGTTTCGCCAACCGTCAACCCGTAACCGCGGATAAATTCCCCCATCCCCATGCGGCGCCGGTTCTCCGGCTGCACCTCCGTTAGCCGCACCGCACCATCGCCGGTAAGCACCACCGCCCCGGTCTCGTCGGCCGCGACGACCCGTCCTGGCTGTCCCCCGCCGGGCGCCGTCGCCGCCAATTCGCTCCGCCAGACTTTAAGCGTCCTGCCTACGTGGAGACAGTACGCCCCCGGCCACGGACTGAGGCCGCGCACCTGGTTGTGCACCGTCGCCGCCGGCCGGCTCCAGTCGATACGTTCCACGGCGCGCGTCAAAAGCGGCGCGTACGTCGCCGCCGTCCCGTCCTGGGGCGTCCGCGGCGCCGTGCCGTCGGCCAGACGGGCCAGCGTATCGGAAAGCACCGCCGCCCCCAGCTCCTTCAGCCTGTCGTGCACCTTGCCGGTCGTATCGTCAGGGGCGATATCGAGCTCGGCCTTTAATATCATATCCCCGGTATCCATGCCGGTATCCATGTACATCGTCGTAATCCCGGTCGTCGTCTCGCCGTTCATCACCGCCCAGTGGATGGGCGCCGCCCCGCGGTAGCGCGGCAGCAGCGAAGCATGCACGTTGACGCACCCCAGCCGCGGCAGCTCCAGCATCGCCTTCGGCAGGAACTGGCCGAACGCCACCACCACGACGACCTCCGGCGCGAGCGCCGCCATCGCCGCCTGAAACTCCTCCGTGCGGATCTTCTCCGGCTGCAGCACCGGCAGTCCGTAACCTAAGGCCGCCTCCTTCACCGGCGACGGCGCCAGCTTCTGGCCCCGCCCCTTCGGACGGTCGGGCTGGGTCACCACCGCGGCCACATCGTGTCCGTCGGCCACCAGCCTGTCCAGACAGGGAACGGCAAAATCCGGCGTCCCCATGAACACGACCCGCAAACTTGTCATTCTCCCTGCCCCTTGTACATTGTCGTCGCCTTCTCGATGAACAGCACCCCGTTCAGGTGGTCAATCTCGTGCTGGAGAGCGCGGGCCAGCAGCCCCGTGCCGCTCACCGTGACCTTGCGGCCTTCGCGGTTCAGGCCCTCCACCGTCACCTTGGCGTAACGCTCCACCTGACCGTAGACCCCCGGGATGCTGAGGCAGCCCTCAGTGCCGGCCTCGCAGCCTTCGCCGGCGACGACCACCGGGTTTATCAGCTCGAGCAGACCTTCCCCCGCGTCGATCACGATCACCCGCAGGGAAGCGCCCACCTGGGGCGCGGCGAGGCCGACCCCGCTCGCTTCGTACATCGTCTGGGCCATATCGTCAAGCAGTTTCTTGATCCTGCGGTCGATCTTCGCCACCGGCGCCGCCTGCTCCTTGAGCACCTTGTCGCCGGCCTTCCTGATATCGAGAACCGTCACCGTTATACCCCCTTTTTCAACCCCAATGATAGCATAAATCCTTCGGAAAATCACTATGGGGACCGTTGATAAGGCCCCATCTGCTGTGTACCCGTAAAGGGCAGGCCGCAGTTCTAAGCGCTAAAGCGCCAAGAACCGCGCACTTGGCCCTGCGGGCGCTTGCTAGCGTACGTCTAGTACGCGGCCGGGCGCTAGCGCCATCCATGGCGCGTCCGGCACTAGGCCCATCCGGGGCCGTCGTCGCTGCGCGTCCTCGGTCCGCCTTGCATCTGGGACCTTCTGAACGGTCCCGGCGATTCAAGTTTCGACCTTTTTACATTACATTCACCGGATCGACATCAATAGCCATATCATTCCGCCGTTCCAGTCCCAGCTCCCTGAGCGCCGCGCGTGCCGCGGTCAGGTCCGTAGTCTTTATCAATATATGCAGCCGGTATATATCGCTGATCTTCGCCACCGGCGCCGCGAACGGCCCCACCACCGACGACCCGCCCGTCAGGCGGGCGCGCAGAGCCGCCGCCGCCTCCTCGGCCTGCCGGCGGGCCTTCACCTCGTCCTCCCCTTGCACGGTGAGCTTGACGAGCGCCGAAAACGGCGGATAACCCAGCTCCCGCCGGTAACCGATCTCCTCCTCGTAAAAAGCGGCGTAGTCGTGGCGGGCGCCGGCCTGGACAGCATAATGCTCCGGGCTGTAAGTCTGCACCACCACCCGCCCCGGGGCGTCGCCGCGGCCGGCCCGCCCGGCCGCCTGGGTCAGCAGCATGAACGTCCGCTCCGCGGCGCGGAAATCCGGCAGATACAGCGACGTATCCGCCGAAATCACCCCCACCGCCGTCACCTGCTTTATATCGTGCCCCTTGGCGACCATCTGCGTGCCAAGGAGGATATCGTACCGCCCGGCCGCGAACGCCGCCAAAATACGGTCGTGGGCCATCTTGCCGCCCGTCGTGTCCTGATCCATCCGCACCACCCTGGCATCGGGCAGCAGCGCGGCCAGCTCCTCCTCCACCTTCTGCGTGCCTGTGCCGAAATAACGGATATAACGGCTGCCGCAGGCCGGGCATACATCGGGCGACGGCTGGCTTGCCTGGCAGTAATGGCAGCGCAGCGCATTAACGGTCGCGTGATACACCAGCGAAACCGCGCAGCGTTCGCAGCGCATCACCTCGCCGCAGTCGCGGCAGAGGACGAACGTCGCGTAGCCGCGCCGGTTGAGGAACAGGATCGCCTGCTCGCCCCTGGCCACCGTCTCTGTCAGCAGCTCGCGGAGCGGCGCCGAAATCACACTCCGCCGCCCGGCCTGGAGTTCCTCGCGCATGTCGACGACCTGCACCTCGGGCATAGGCGAACCGTCCACCCGCGACGGCATCGCCAGCAGGCGGTGCCGGCCCGCGCAGGCGTCATAGTAAGTCTCCACCGCCGGCGTCGCGCTGCCCAGCACCACCGCCGCCCCGGCCAGCTCGGCCCGTTTCAGGGCCACCTCCCTCGTGTGGTAACGGGGCGACTCCTCCTGCTTATACGTGAACTCCTGCTCCTCGTCGATAACGAACAGGCCGGGGTCAGGCACCGGCGCGAACACCGCCGAGCGGGCGCCGATCACGATCCCCGCCGCCCCGCTCCTGAGCCGCTGCCAGGCGTCGTACCGCTCGCCCACCGACAGCCTGCTGTGCGCCACCACCACATCGTCGCCGAACCGCGCCTTGAACCTCGTCACGATCTGGCCGGTGAGCGCGATCTCCGGCACCAGCACCACCACCTGGCGGCCAGCCTCGCGGGCGGCGGCCGCCGCCTCGATATAAACCTGCGTCTTGCCGCTGCCTGTCACCCCGTGGAGAAGAAACGACTCATACCGCTTCGCCCGGACAGCCGGGATGATCGCGTCAAGCACGGCCCGCTGCTCGTCAGTCGGCGCCGGGATAGTCGCCGTGGCCGCCGCGCCGGCATAGCTGTCGCGTACGACGGCCTCGCGCTCGGACGCCACCAATCCAGCGGCCTCCAGGCACTTGACCGTGGCCGCGCCCACCTTCAGGCGCCTGAGTTCCTCGGCGCCCAGCCGGCCCTCGGCCAGCAGCGCCGCGAGCAGGCGGCCCTGAGCCTGACGGCCTTTGAGATTCGCCATATATTCCGCGGCTTTGGCCTCATCGGCCGCCAACCGCCAAAATGTCTTATACTGCGTACGGGCCGTGCGGCGAGCCGTCGCCTCGGCGGCCACCAGCCCCTGGCGCGCCAGCAGGCGCAGCATCGCGGCCGCGCCGCCGCCGAATTCGCCCGTCAGTTGGGCCAGCGTCCTCGGCCCGGCGCATACCGCCGCGTACACCCTGCCGGCCAGCGGCGGCTTCCCGGCAAGGACATCCCCTGCCGGCAGACCCGTCGGACGGTAAACGGTCGAGCTCTTGACCCCCGCCTTGCCGGGCACGAACAGCCGCATCGCCTCGGCCGGCGCACTCAGGTAATACTCGCTCACCCACGCCGCCACCGCCAGCATATGCTCCGTAAACCACGGCCCGTCGTCGAGCGTGCCCAGGATGGGCTTCAGCCCGGCGGCATCCGCCGCCGCGTCCTCGCCCACACCGATAACGAACCCTTCCACCTTGCGGCCGCCGAACGGCGCCAGCACCCGCCACCCCGGCCCGACACGGTCGAGATCTGCCGGGACGAGATATGTGAACGAATGGGTCAGCCGGCGGGCCGGCAAATTGACGAACACTTCCGCGATCCGTGCCATACTTACCCCCGTAACGGTCAAGCCGTAAAAGAAGAGGGACATGTCCCTGTCCCTCTCAGTTGTATATCCCATATTTCGCTTTTATGTCCGTCAATACCTGCTGTTATCGTCCTCTTCGGCAAAATCCGGACTCTCCCAATCCCTGTCCGGCGACGGCTGCCGGCGGAACCGTCGGGCCGGGCGTCTGCCCAGCGGCGCAAAACGCAGTCCCACTTCCCTAACCTTGGATGGAGTAACCCAGAGACTGCAACGTCTCCTCGATATACCCGCTGGGGATGACGTCAGGATCGTAGGCCACCTTCACCTGCTTGGCGCCCAGATCGACATCCACTCCGGCGACGCCGCCCAGATGGGAAAGAGTATGCTCGATGCGGTCGCGGCAATGGTCGCCCTTGAGGCCGCCGACCCGGTAAACGGCTGTTGTCGTGCCTGCTGCGGTTGCCAATATACCTACCCCCTGTCGATAATTCTTTGGCCGGCAAAAATAGTATGCCCGCTCTCCGTCTCCGGATATGCGAACGACCGCCTAGAAAGCCTGACAGGCTTTCTAGGCGGTCGCTATGCTTCGTGAAAAAGCTTACTTCAGGCCGGCTTCCTTGCGGAGAACCTCCGCCTTATCAGTCCGCTCCCACGGCAGATCGATATCCGTACGGCCGAAATGGCCGTAGGCGGCCGTCTGCCGGAAGATGGGGCGCCTGAGGTCAAGGGTCTTGATGATGCCGGCGGGCCGGAGGTCGAAATGGGCGGCGATCAATTTCGAAATCAGTGCCTCGTCCACCTTGGCGGTGCCGAAAGTCTCCACCAGCACCGACACCGGGCGGGCGATACCGATAGCGTACGCCAGCTGGATCTCGCACTTGTCGGCCAGGCCGGCGGCCACCACATTCTTGGCCACATAACGGGCCGCGTAAGCGCCTGAGCGATCCACCTTCGTGGGGTCCTTGCCCGAGAAAGCGCCGCCGCCGTGGCGAGCCATGCCGCCGTACGTATCGACGATGATCTTCCGGCCCGTCAGGCCGGCGTCGCCCTGCGGGCCGCCGACAACGAAGCGGCCGGTCGGATTGATGTAGTACTTCGTCTTGGCGTCGAGGAACTCGGCCGGAACCACCGGCGTGATGACATGCTCGATGATCTCCTTCTCGATCTCCTTCTGCTCGATATCGGGCCGGTGCTGGGTCGAAACCACGATCGTATCGATGCGGACAGGCCTGTCGCCCTCATATTCCACCGTCACCTGGGTCTTTCCGTCCGGGCGCAGCCAGGGCAGCACACGCGTCTTGCGCACCTCGCTCAGGCGGCGGGCCAGCTTATGGGCCAGCGAAATCGGCATCGGCATCAGCTCGGGGGTCTCGTTGGTCGCGTAACCGAACATCATCCCCTGGTCGCCGGCGCCGATGGCCTCGATCATATCCTCCTCGCCCTTTTTGGCCTCCAGGGCCTTGTCCACGCCCAGGGCGATATCGGCCGACTGCTCGTCGATCGACGTCATGACACCGCAGGTATCGCCGTCGAAACCGTACTTGGCGCGGGTATAGCCGATCTCCTTGACCGTCTGGCGGACGATCTTGGGAATATCCACATAGCAATTTGTCGTGATCTCGCCCACCACATGGACGATGCCGGTCGTCACCAGCGTCTCGCAGGCCACGCGCGCCATCGGGTCCTGGGCGATGATGGCGTCAAGGACGCTGTCGGAAATCTGGTCGGCTATCTTGTCGGGGTGCCCTTCGGTTACCGACTCGGAAGTGAACAATCTGCGCATTTTCTCCAAGAAACTAACCTCCTCATTATTCGGCAATAAAAAAACCCTCCACGGGAGGGTAAACCACTCTCCCATCTCGCGGGCATTACCCCGCCGGAATTGGCACCGTTCCCCCCTAGGGGGTGGTTGCCGCGGTTTCATCGGGCCAGTCCCTCCACCAACTCTTGATGAGTATAACATATGTAGTTTTACCGTAAAAAATTGTACCGGAAACCGGCAAAAAAATCAATGCCTATTTGTCAATAAAACGCAAATTTTATCTAAAATTATCCCGGCGAGCTCATCCTTGGGCATGCGGCCGAATTCCTCCACCCGGCCGCCCGGATACAGCAGCTTTACGACATTCGTATCGGCGCCAAACCCGGCCCCCGGCAGCGTCACGTCGTTGGCCACGATCAGATCGAGATTCTTCCGCGCCAGCTTGTCGCCGGCATGGGCGACCAGGTCCTCCGTCTCGGCCGCGAACCCCACCAGCAGCTGCCCGCGCTTGCGGCGGCCCAGCTCGGCGAGAATATCGGGGTTCTTCGTCAGCATCAGCGTCAGCTCGTCGTCTTTCTTCTTTATCTTCTGCCCGGCAGGCTCCTGCACGCGGTAATCGGCCACTGCGGCAGCCTTCACCACCACATCGCAGTCCTCGTACTCGACCAGCACCGCGGCCATCATCTCGGCCGCCGTTTCCACCCGCGCCACCTTCACGCGCGGCGGCGGCGCAAGCTCCGTCGGCCCGGTCACCAGCACCACCTCGGCGCCGCGGGCCGCGGCCGCCCTGGCGATGGCGTAGCCCATCTTGCCGCTCGAATGATTGCTGATATACCGCACCGGGTCGATCGCCTCACGGGTCGGTCCGGCAGTGACCAGCACCTTCTTCCCCGCCAGCTCGCCGCCCGCGCCCATCAGCGCGGCCACTTTCGCCACGATCGCCGCCGGTTCGGGCAGTCGCCCGGGGCCATCCACGCCGCACGCCAGCGGCCCCTCGTCAGGCGGGATGAAATGATAGCCCAGTCCGGTCAGCCTGGCGATATTATCCTGCACCAGCGGGTTAAGGTACATATTGCAGTTCATCGCCGGCGCCAGCACCACCGGCGCCTTTGTCGCCAGCAGCGTCGTCGTCAGCATATCGTCGGCGATGCCCGCCGCCAGCTTGCCGATGACATTGGCGGTCGCCGGCGCGACCAAAAACAAATCGGCCCGCGTAGCGAGCGCGATATGCTCCACATTCCAGTTCTTCGGCTCATCCCACATAGAAGTCACTACAGGATTGCCGCTGATCTCGCGAAAAGTGAGCGGCGTCACGAAATTAGCCGCCGCCCTTGTCATCACCACATAAACCGTCGCCCCGAGCTTGCGCAGCCGGCTGACGACCTCCACCGCCTTATAAGCGGCGATGCCTCCGGACACTCCCAGGACGACGCACTTCCCTGTAAGCATAGCGACACTCACCTACTTGATGCCCGACTTCGTCCTTTCGTACACGATCCTTCCCAGGGAAACCTCCTCCAACGCCACCGTGACCGGCTTGTTGGAGCGCGAATCCACCAGCGATTCCTCGCCGTTCATGATTTCCCGGGCCCGCTTGGCGGCAAGCACCACCAGCGTATACTTACTGTCAACCTTATCGACAAGCGTATCCAAAGATGGATGAATCATATAAGCCCCCCTCAACTCTAATCTATGCTGCCTCTAGTGCCGATAGCCTCGATCAAATCACGGTTGCGTTCCATGCGGCACTTCTCCGCGAGGATGATGGCCGCGATCTTGGTCGTCGCCGCCGCCACCTCGTCGTTCACCACCGCATAATCGTACTGCCGGGCAAAACAAAGTTCATCCTGCACGCACCCCAGCCGCTTGGCGATCACCGCCGGGCTGTCGGCGCCGCGCTTGACGATGCGGTCCTCCAGCTCCTTGAGCGAAGGGGGAACGATGAAAACAAACACCCCTTCGGGGAACTTCTTCTTGATCTGCATCGCACCCTGGGTATCGATCTCCAGAACGACGTCGTGGCCGCTCCTCAGCGTATCCGTCACCCAGCGGCGCGGCGTGCCGTAGTAATTGCCGTAAACCTCGGCCCACTCCAGCAGCTCATCCTGTTCCACCATCGTGCGGAATTCGTCGGGCGCGATGAACCAGTAATTCACCCCGTTCACCTCGCCGGGCCGGGCCGGGCGGGTCGTGGCCGAAATCGAATAATGCAGATTGCTGTTCTGGGCAAGCAACTCTTTGCAGATAGTGCCCTTGCCGGTCCCGGACGGACCGGACAGGACGATCAGAATACCGTGCCGCGCCATAGACAAGTTACTCCCTTCGGTCCTCTACTCCGCGGCTTCTTCGCTGGATTCCTTGCTCACCAGGCGATGGGCCACCGTCTCGGGTTGGACCGCCGACAGCACGACATGATCGCTGTCGGAAATGATGACCGCGCGGGTACGGCGGCCGTAGGTAGCGTCGATAAGCATGCCGCGGTCGCGGGCCTCCTGGATGATGCGCTTGATGGGAGCCGACTCGGGACTGACGATAGCCACGATACGGTTGGCGGAAACGATATTGCCGAAACCGATGTTGATTAGCTTGATATCCATACCCTTGAATTCCTCCCAGTCGTTTATATAAGACCCTATTGGCCGAAATCGCGGAAAAATCCTCTATATTACTCTATGTTTTGGATTTGCTCTCTGACCTTCTCGATCTCACTTTTAATTTCGACCACCACGTTCGCCACCGTAAAATCATTGGCCTTCGAAGCGATCGTATTCGTCTCCCGGTTCATCTCCTGCACGATGAAATCCAGCTTGCGGCCGACAGCCTCGCCGGAAGAGAGCGTCTCCTTGAACTGGCGCAGGTGGCTCCTGAGCCTCACCAGCTCCTCGGCGATACTGATCCGGTCGCCGAACAAAGCCGCCTCCTGGAGCAGCCGCGCCTCGTCGGGCTCGGCCCCCACAGCCGCCAGCACCTCGCGCATCCTCGCCAGCAGCTTCTCGCGGTACTCCGCGAGCACCTGCGGCGCCCGCGCCTCCACCGCATCCACATTCGCGGCGATGGCGTCGATCCGGGCAGCCATATCCTGTTCGATATTCGCTCCCTCGGCAAGGCGCATCGCCATCAGGTTCTGCACCGCGGCCTCCACGGCCGTCTGCAGCTTGGCCCACAGGCCCTCGACATCGGTCGAGACCTCTTCCACCCTCAGCACGTCAGGATAACGGGATATCTGGTGGGCGCTATCGCCGGCCGGCGCGCCGAGAAGCTCGCCGAGTTCTTTCAATGCTTTATGGTAAGCGATTGCCAATTCTTTGTCAACCCTTACCCCCCGATTCTTCTCGCCATACTCGTCCACCGTCACGAAAACGTCGATGCGGCCCCGCTGCAGCGTGGCGGCCACCGTCTTGCGGATCTTGTCCTCCAGCGACCCGAGATTTTTCGGCATGCGGATCACGATCTCGTTATAGCGGTGATTCACCGCCTTGACCTCGACAACCAAGCGGTGTTCGGCGTCCATAAACTCGCCCCGGCCGAACCCCGTCATACTCTTCAGCACCCGATGCACCATCCTTTAGAATCTATTATCTGCGATAACCGGCCGTTTAATCAGCCGCGCGGTTGCCGGGCAAAAGCCGCGTCCGGCGTGCGGCTCACATATTGTATCCTATACACGGCGAAAAAATCGTCAAATCCCGATTTTTCCAACTTTACTTCTCCCTAGCTGTCTGTAAACCCTTTTTTCGCGCATAAATAAAAACGGAGCTTCTTAAGCCCCGCACAATAATCCTCTCCACCTTACCGGTAATCGGCCAACGGGATCATGAAAACCCGCCGGAGCCCGTCGTCCGCCGACACCGTAAGCCTGGCCGCCCTGTCTGGCGCCACGTCGCGGCTGGCGAAATAGAAATACACCTGCGCCTGATAACCCCACGCCGTCTCGTTCGCCGCCCCTGGAGCGTTCACGATCTTCGGGCGCAGCGTCTTTCTGCCCTGGCGGAGACTCGCCGACACCTTGCCGGCGAAATCGGCCCGCAAGCCGGACAGCGTCACCCCGAAAATTACATACCCGTTATAATCGGTCAGCACCCTTCCGGCATCGGCTGCCGTCACCGTCTCCCCCGCCGCCGTCCGGTCGCGGGCGTCGGCGGCCAGCAGCAAAAACGGCGTATACAGGCAGGTCCGTTCGGCCGCATCGTCCATCCTGACCGCTTTCTCCTCATACGCCGTCCACGGCCGCAAAAACACCGCCAGCGGCACGTCCGCCTTGCTCCGGCCGTAATGCTGGGCAGCTTCGATCGTTGCCTCGTTCACCGGCGCCACAGCCAGCACCGGACCGGTCAAGAGCAGCATTACCGCGAGCCACAGGGCGACAACTCTCACGACAGACACCTCCTCACGCTTCTCGGCTAATATATATGCCGCTCGCGGTAATAATCTTCCCACTTTTTCCGGACAGCCCTATTCCCTGTTCCCGTTCAGGCGAGGACACATCAGCAAATACTTATGTCTCAATCACCATTGTTTATATAATGAATTTCACCCGAAATTCATTGTCGGATAATGCAAATTTTGGTACGATTAGAAAAAAGCCGGACCCACGAAGGGAGGCTGCCATGCGACAGATTACCCTGTCTGAAGCCAGACCGGGCATGATCCTGGCCAGATACATAATGAGCGGCTCAGGCCGCATCCTGCTGGCCCCCGACATCGCCCTTACCGAGGAATATCTCCGTAAACTGGCGTCGCTCGCCGTTTCGACCATCTTCATAAGAGACCCCGATCATCCCGACATCGAAACCCCCGAATACCTGTCGGTCCAGACCCAGCAACGGGCGCTGGCCATCCTCGACACCACCATGAAACAGCTTGTCCGCGGTGAAACCTTCGCCCCCGACGCCGTCGACAGCGTCGCCTCAGACATCGTCGAAGACCTTCTCATGCAGCAGAACCTCACCATCCACCTCTCCGGCATCATGACCCACGACGACGACACCCTCGCCCACAGCCTCAACTGCTCCATCTACTCGGCCATCCTCGCCAGGGTCGCCGGCTACAGCATCCCCCAGATCAAAGAAATAACCTCCGGCGCCCTCCTCCACGACGTCGGCAAAATGTTCGTCGAGAAAACCATCCTCAACAAACCCGGCCGGCTGACCGAAGAAGAGTACGCCGCCGTCATGGTCCACGCCGAACACGGCTTCAAAGCCCTCATCGCCAAACGGTGGGAACTCTCCAGCCTCGTAGCCCACATGGCCTGGCAGCACCACGAACGAATCAACGGCGAAGGATATCCGCGCAAACTGCGGGGCAACGAAATCCTGCCCTACGCCCGCATGCTTGCCATCACCGACGTCTACGAAGCCATCACCGTCAACCGCCCGTACCGGCGGGCCATGACCCCGGACGCCATCTACGACACCATCCATTCCGGCCTTGGCAGCGAATTCGACGCCGACTTCGGCCAGCTGTTCCTGTCCAAGCTCGCCATCTACATCGCCGGCATGCGCGTCGCCCTTAACACCGGCGAAACCGGCATCGTCGCCGCCGTCCCCGAGGAAACCCCGCAGCGGCCCGTCGTCCGCCTCATCGCCCACCCCGACGGCAGCCCCTACAAACCTCCCAAGGAGATCAACCTCGCCGATCACCCGAAAATCCAAATACTCTCGACGAAAATATAAAAGCGGCCCGCATTCAGCGGGCCGCTCCATTATTGTCTTGACTTACAGGCTCAGCCGCGTCTTGATCCGGCTGATCGCCTCTTCCGTATTCTCGCGGTTGCCGAACGCCGTCAGGCGGAAATACCCCGCCCCCGACGGGCCGAAACCGCTGCCGGGCGTGCCGACGATATTCGCCTCGCCGAGCAGCTTGTCGAAAAACGCCCACGAATCCATGCCGTTCGGCGTCTTCAGCCAGATATAAGGCGCGTTCACGCCGCCGAAAGCCTCCAGGCCCGCGCTCTTCAGCCCCTCGCGGATGATGGCCGCATTCGCCATATAATAATCGATCGTCGCCTTCACCTGCTCCTGGCCTGCCGGGGAATAAACGGCCTCCGCCCCCTTCTGGACGATATACGGCACCCCGTTGAACTTCGTCGTCTGCCGCCGGTTCCACAGCTTGTTTAGCTGCTGGGCCTCGCCGGCCTTCGTGTAGCCTATCACCGTTTTGGGCACCACCGTATAAGCGCAGCGGGTGCCGGTGAAGCCGGCCGTCTTCGAGAACGACCGCATCTCGATCGCCACCTCTTTGGCCCCCTCCACCTCGTAGATGCTGTGCGGCACCTCCGGCTCGCGGATATACGCCTCATAAGCGGAATCATAGAGGATTACCGCCTTGTTGGCTTTCGCCCAGTCCACCCACTTCTTCAGCTCCGCCTTCGACAGGGCCGTACCCGTCGGATTGTTCGGCACGCACAGATACACCATGTCCACCTTCGCCGCAGGCAAAGCGGGCACGAACTTATTCTCGGCCGTGCACGGCAGATAAACGATGCCGGCGAACCGGCCGTCGTTCCCCAGCGTCCCCGTGCGGCCCGCCATCACGTTCGTATCCAGATAAACCGGATACACCGGGTCGGTGATCGCCACCGTGTTCTCCGTCCCGAAAATCTCCTGGATGTTGCCCACGTCGCTCTTCGCGCCGTCGCTCACGAATACCTCATCCGTGTCCAGCTTGATGCCGCGGGCGGCGTAGTCGTGCTCGACGATCTTCTCGATCAGGAAGGAATAGCCCTGCTCGGGCCCGTAGCCGCGGAAAGTCTCCGCCTTCGCCATTTCGTCCACCGCCGCGTGCATCGCCGCGATGACGGCGGGCGGCAGCGGCCGCGTTACGTCGCCGATCCCCAGGCGGATGATGTTGGCGTCCGGGTTGGCGGCCTTAAAAGCGGCCACGCGCCGGCCGATCTCGGCGAACAGATAACTGCCCGGCAGCTTAAGATAATTCTCGTTAATCAAAGCCATCGATGATTCCCCCCAAATTATTATCCCGAAAAATATTATCTCGCTTGTACTGTACGAAGGTGTCTAGAAAGCTTTGGATGGACTTTCTAGGCACCTTCCCTTATATTTTGAGCAAAAACTCGCCGCGGAATACCTCCACAGCCGGGCCGGTCATAAACACCCTGTCGTCCTCGGCCCACTCGATCGTCAGATCGCCGCCGTCGAGATGCACAAGCGCAGTACGGTCACAGCGGCCGCTCAAGGCCCCCGCCACCACCGTCGCACACGTCCCCGTGCCGCACGCCAGCGTTACCCCCGCGCCCCGTTCCCACACCCGCATCCTCAGCTCACCGCGGCTGAGCACATTGGCGAACTCCACATTCGTCTTGCGCGGGAAAAGCGCGTCAGTCTCGATCTTCGGCCCCGTCACCGGCAGCTCGACCTTCCTCACATCCTCGTCAAGGAAAATAACGAAATGGGGGTTGCCCATATTCACGCCGATGCCGTGATAAGTGCGGCCGTCCACCGTCACCGGCACATTCACCGCCTGCTCGTCGGCCGGACCGCTCATCGGGATCTCGCCGCGCTTGAAGCGCGGTTTGCCCATATCCACCCGCACGCCGCTGACCTTGCCGTCCGCAAACACCAGCTCCGGCCGTATCGGCCCGGCCAGCGTCTCGAGCGTCACGCTCGTCTTGTCCGTCAGCCCCTGCTCATAAACATAGCGGGCCACGCAGCGGGTCGCATTTCCGCACATCTCCGCCTCGCTGCCGTCCGAATTGATAATCTGCATCCGGAAATCGGCGCTGTCCGACGGCAGCACAAACACCAGGCCGTCGGCGCCCACACCGAAATGGCGGTCGCACACCAGGCGGCCCGCCGCCGCCAGGTCAAGCCCGGCCAGCTTTTCCTTGAACCCGTTCACGATAACGAAATCGTTGCCTGCGCCATGCCACTTTGAAAACTGCATAATATCCCTCCGTCAGAAACGATTATTGCTCTTACATTATATTATACCCGGCTGTAAGCCGAACGTACCGGCGGACGCCGCCTTAAAAGCAGGTGCCGCAGCCCGCCGACCAGCGCCGTCCAGCCGGCCACGACCAGCACGACCGCCCATTCCGTAAGCCCCAGCGGCACCGTCCCGAAAACCGCGCTGAGCGGCGGCAGATGGATGACCGCCACCTGCATCAGCGCCGAACAGGCCGTCGCCAGCAGGAGATACTTGTTGGTGAAAAAGCCGAGCTCGAAAATCGTCAGAATCTCCGACCGGCAGTCGTACACATGGAACAGCTGGCAGAACACCAGCGTCGCGAACGCCATCGTCCGCGCCAGCGCCAGATCGCCCTTCGCCAGGTACACGCCCGCGAATACCAGCAGCGTCGTCAGCCCGATCTGGATGCCGCGGAAGACGATCTTCCTCGCCAGCCCGCGGGAGAAAACGCTCTCCGCAGGATTGCGCGGCGGCCGGTACATCGTATCCGGCGCCTTCGGGTCCACCCCCAGCGCCATCGCCGGCAGCCCGTCGGTCACCAGATTCACCCACAGGATCTGCAGCGGCAGCAGCGGCAGCGGCAGCCCGGCCAGAGCGGCCAGGAACATCGTCAGCACCTCGCCGATATTGCACGCCAGCAGATAACGGATAAACTTCCTGATATTGTCGTAAATACCGCGGCCTTCCTCCACCGCCGCCACGATCGTGGCGAAGTTGTCGTCGGCCAGCGTCATCGCCGACGCCTCGCGGGTCACATCCGTGCCAGTCTGGCCCATAGCCACGCCGATGTCGGCTTCCTTCACCGCCGGGGCGTCGTTCACCCCGTCACCCGTCATGGCCACGATATGTCCTTTGTTCTTCAGCGCCTTCACGATCCGCAGCTTATGCGCCGGCGACACCCGCGCGTACACCGCCGTTTCGGCCGCCGCCGCCGCCAGCTCGCGCTCGCTGAGCGCGTCGACCTCGGCCCCTGTCAGCGACCGCGACGCGCCGTCGCGAAACATCTTCAGCTCGCGGGCGATCGCCATCGCCGTGTTGCGGTGATCGCCGGTGATCATCACCGTCCCGATGCCGGCCTGCCGGCACAGGGCGATAGCCTCCTTCACCTCCGGGCGCGGCGGATCGATCATCCCCGCCAGGCCTGTGAAAACCAGCTCCCGCTCGGCCTCCTCGGTCACATTGGCCGCCTCGGCCGGGCTCAGGCGGCGGTACGCCATCGCCAGCACCCTGAGGGCGCCGTTCGTCATCGCCTCGTTGGCAGCGGCGATGCGGGCTACCAGCTCGGGGGTCAGCGGCTGTTCGCCTTTGCCGTCGAAATAATAGCGGCACAACTCAAGCACGGTATCCGGCGCGCCCTTCACATACAGCGCCGCGCCTTCCGGCCCGCCGTAGGCCACCGCCATCCGGCGCCGTTCCGCCTCGAAGGGGATCTCCGCCAGGCGGCGCTCCCGCTTCTCGATATCGGCCCGCCAGAGGCCCGCCTTCGCAGCCGCCACCACCAGCGCGCCCTCGGTGGGGTCGCCCTCCACCGACCAGCCGCGGGCGCCCTTCTTGCGCCACATGCCGGTTATGCCCACGCTGCCCTGCTTCAGCACGCTGTTGTTGCACAGAGTGCCGACCGTCAGGCATTGCATTAGACATTTATCCTTTTTGGCATCAAATTCCTGCTTGTCAAGCAAAAATTCGCCCTTGATTTCGAAGCCCGCCCCGCTCACCTCGTACGTCTTCCCGCCGCAGTACACCCTCCTTACCGTCATCGCGTTCTGGGTCAGCGTCCCCGTCTTGTCCGAACATATCACCGTCGTGCAGCCCAGCGTCTCCACCGCCGGCAGCTTCCTCACGATCGCGTTCCGGCGGATCATCCGCTGCACCCCGAGCGCCAGAGCCACCGTCACGATCGCCGGCAGCCCCTCGGGAATCGCCGCCACCGCCAGACTTATCCCCGTCATGCACATCAACAGCAGCGGCTCGCCCCTGGCCACCCCGGTCGCCACCACCACCAGACACACCCCCAGACAACCCCACACCAGCCACCGCCCCAGGTTATCCAGACGCCGCTGCAGAGGCGTCTCGTCCTCCGCCGCCGTCTGGATGAGCCTGGCGATATGCCCCACCTCGGTATTCATCCCCGTGCCGCACACGACCGCCGCTCCCCGGCCGCGGGTCACCACCGTCCCGGCGTAAACCATATTCTTGCGGTCCCCCACCGTCACGCCCTCGTCATACACCCGGTCGGCCAGCTTGCGCACCGGCAGCGACTCGCCCGTCAGCGCCGACTCCTCGGCCTCCAGATTGGCCGTCTCCGCCAGCCGGCCGTCGGCCGCCACAACATCGCCCGGCTCTAGCAGCAATATATCGCCCGGCACCAGTTCGCGGGCCGGCACATGCTGCACGGCGCCGTGGCGGATGACGCGGGCCGTCGGCGCCGTCAGCTTCTTTAAAGCCGACATCGACTGCTCCGCCCGGTGTTCCTGGATGAAGCCCAGCACCGCGTTCAGCATCACGATCGCCAGAATCGTCACCGCGTCGGCATACTCGCCCAGCAGCCCGGAAATCAGCGTCGCCGCCATCAGCACCAGCACCATGAAATCCTGGAACTGGGCCAGGAAACGCCGCCACCAGGCCGGCCGCTCCTGCTCCGCCACCTCGTTGAAGCCGAACAGCTTAAGCCGCTCCGCCGCCTCGGCGTTCGTAAGCCCTTCGCCGCGGTCGGTGCGCCAGTAGGTGAGGGCGTCATCCGACGTTCTCGCATGCCACATCTCCATTAGTTTCACTCCCCGTATCTTGGCGACCGTTGATAAGGCCCCATCTGCGTTGTCAGCCCTGCGGGCGCTTGCTTGCGTACGCCCTAAGTACGCGGCGCCGCGCGTCCTCGGTCTTCCTAGCATCTGGAGCCTTCTGAACGGTCGCTCTCAATCCATGATATTCCAAAAAAGGTACTGCTATGCCTCATTTGACCCTGCGCGGCGGGCGGTGCTATACTGTATTGAGAAAACCTGGCAAGCGGAGGTTCCCATGAACATCGACGGCCTTTCCCTGCGGCCGCTGGTGGCCGAGCTCGACAAACGGCTCGCCGGCGCCCGCGTCGACAAGATATCCCAGCCCGACAAATTCCGCCTCGGCATCTGGCTGCGCCAGCCGGGCGAAAACATCGCCCTCCTCCTGTCCGCCAGCCCCGACAGCGCCGCCGCCTGGCTGCCGGCCGCCCTGCCGGAAAACCCGGCCGTGCCGCCCGCCTTCTGCATGCTGCTCAGGAAACACCTCGAAGACGGCCGCATCGCCTCCGTCACCCAGCACGGCCTCGACCGCGTCGTCACCTTCGCTGTCGACACCCGCGGCGAGCGCGGCCTCATCGTCACCAAACAGCTCATCCTCGAAATAATGGGCAAACACAGCAACATCATCCTCGTCCAGGACGGCCTCGTCCTCGACGCCATCCGCCGCGTCGGCGCCGCCGTCAGCCGCGTCCGCCAAGTCCTGCCCGGACGCCCCTACGCCCTTCCCCCCGGCCAGCCCCGCGCCGACCTCCTCACCGCCGAACCGGCCGCCTTCATCGCCGCCCTCCGCCGGGAGCACGCCCCCCTCGGCCTCGCCAAAGCCATCGTCGCCGCCGCCGAAGGCGTCGGCCCCGTCACCGCCAGGGAAATCGCCTGGCGCGCCGGGCTCCCCGCCGACCACCCCGTCGCCGCCCTCGACGACGCCGACGCCGGCGCCCTCGCCGAAGCCGTCGGCAGCATCGCCGCCCCCATCGCGGCCGGCGAACCCACCCCCACCGTCGCCCTCGGCGCCGACGGGGGCAAACTCCTCGCCCTCGCCGCCTTCCGCCCCGAACACCTCGCCGGCGACCTCCGCCCCTTCCCGGCCATGGCCGCCGCCGTCGAATACGCCGCCAACTTCCAGGGCCAGCCCGCGAACCCCGAAAAAACCGTCCTCCAGAAGCTCCTCGTCCAGGAAACGGCCCGACTCACCCGCAAGGACGCCATCCTCGCCGCCGAACTCGCCGACGCCGACGACGCCGACAAATACCGCATCTGCGGCGACCTTCTCATGGCCAACCTCCACGCCGTCCCGGCCGGCGCCGCCCAGGTCACCCTCCCCAACCTCTACGACGAAGCCGCCGCCCCCCTCGTTATCCCCCTCGATCCTCTCCTCAGCCCGGTCGCCAACGCCAAACGCCACTACGTCCGCTACAACAAAGCCAAACGCGCCCAGCAGAGCCTCGCCGCCCAGCTCGCCGAATGCCGCGCCGAACTCGCCTACCTCGACAGCGTCGCCGTCGCCCTCGACCAGGCCGCCGTCCTCGACGAAATCAACGAAATCCGCCAGGAACTCGTCCAGGCCGGCTACATAAAAGAAAAAAGCAAGCGCCGCCCCGCGCCGCCCGCCGCCCCGCTGTCCGCCGCCGCCCCGGACGGCACGCCTATCCTCATCGGCCGCAACAACCGCCAAAACGATCTCGTAACCTTCAAACACGCCGGTCCCGACGACCTGTGGCTGCACACCAAAGACATCCCCGGTTCCCACGTCATCTTAAAAAGCGCCGGCCGCGAACCCGCCCCCGAGGCCCTCGCCGCCGCCGCCATGCTCGCCGCCTACTTCTCCAAGGCCCGCGCCTCGGCCACCGTCCCCGTCGACTACACCCGCCGCCGCCACGTCAAAAAACCGTCCGGCGCCAAACCCGGCTTCGTCATCTACGACCGCCAGAAAACGGTATATGTGACCCCCGACGAAGAGGCCGTGAAGAAAATGCTCAAAAACAAACTCCCATAGGACCGCGAAAAAGAACCCCGGCGCTGTGCGCCGGGGTTCTTGCAATTACCGTGAGGCCTTATCCTCGTCCTTTGCGGGCTACGCAAAAAGCGTAGCTGTAATAATCGCCATACTTCCTGTGCATCTCGATCTCGACCTGCATCTCATCCACCGCGGCCAGCGCCTCCGGGTTGCCCCGAAACCTTGCGCGCAGCAGCGGCAGACGCTGCTCCATCGCGGTGTAGAAATCGTCCCGCCAGTCGGACGCCGGCAGGGCGAAGTGCCCCGCCGTCTCGTACCCGGCGGCGGCGAACAGCGCCAGGTAGTCGGCCGTGTCCATGACCACGGCGCCGAGCTTCGCAAAGAAACGGCTCAGCTCCATCGGCGGGTCGTCACGCAGCCAGGCGAGGTCGGAGGCCGCCAGATACCCGCCGGGCTTCAGGAAGCCTTTCAGGTAGGGCAGCGCCCGCTCGAACCCCATGATGAACAGCGACCCCTCGGCCCAGATGATATCGAACTCTTCCGGTCCGAACGGCAGCGCATCCATCGACCCGTGCACCGTCCGCACCTTGTCCTGCAGCCCGGCGGCTTTCGCCCCGGCCGTCAGCGCGTCCAGGAAAGGCTGGTGGTTATCCAGCCCCGTCACTTCGCCGCCCGACAGCCTCGCCAGCTCCAGCGTCTGCATCCCCGGGCCGCAGCCCACATCCAGGATACGCGGCGCCGCCGGCGCCTCGGTCAACAGTCCGTAAGCCCTGCGCGTCGAAGCGTTCGACCCCGGACCGCCGCGCGGCATACCGGTGAACATAGCTTGTAAAATTTCTATTTTATCCAATTCCGACATCTCCTTGACTAATTTTTTCTTAGTCGCGGAGAACCCGATTCCGCTTAAGCGGCGCCAAGGAATCCCGCGACTTAACGCGTGCGGTTTCCCTTTGCCACCGACTCCAGCATCAACATCCAAACACTCCCTTAAAATTATTATCGATGAATTACGCCGCGGCCGCCCTGTTACTCGGCAATCTCCTGAAGCACCACTTGTTCGGCGGCATCAGTATCCGAAAGCTGCACCGCCACGATTTCCTTGCGCGACGTCGGCACGTTCTTGCCCACGAAATCGGCGCGGATGGGCAGCTCGCGATGGCCCCGGTCCACCAGGACCGCCAGCTGGATGTACCGCGGCCGGCCGATGTCCGTCAGCGCCCCTAAAGCCGCCCGCACCGTCCGCCCCGTATACAGCACGTCGTCCACCAGCACCACCTTCTTATCGTTGATATCGAAGGGGATCTGCGTCTCATGCACGATCGGCTGATAGCCCAGCGTCGACAAATCGTCGCGGTACAGCGTGATATCCAGGAGCCCCACCGGCAGCTTAACGCCCTCGATCTTCTCGATCTCCGCCGCCAGCCGCTGGGCCAGCGGCACGCCGCGCGTCCTGATGCCCACCAGCGTCAGATCCTTGCTGCCTTTGTTCTTCTCGATGATCTCGTGGGCGATGCGGATTATCGCCCGGCCAATGCCCTGAGCGTCCATAAGGACTGTTTTGTCGATAAGCTTCACTACAGCAATCCCCCATTTCTATCACTGCCTGCGCAGCTTCGCGAGTATCCCTTCCATATCGGCCGGCAGCGGCGCCGTGAACACCATCTCGACCCCGCTCACCGGATGGCGGAACGTCAGCTCGGCCGCATGCAGCGCCTGCCCGTCGATCGGGAAAGGCGAGCCCTTCGGCCCGTACTTCGGGTCGCCCGCTACCGGATGACCGATATAAGCCATATGCACCCTTATCTGGTGGGTCCGCCCCGTCTCCAGCTTGCACGCCACCAGCGTATACCCCGCGAACCGCTCCAGCACCGTGAACCGCGTCCGCGCCTTGCGGCCGCGTTCGGTGTCCACCGCCATCTTCTTGCGGTCGGTGCGGTGGCGGCCTATCGGCGCGTCGATCAGCCCCTCGTCCGCCTTCACGTTGCCGTGGACCAGCGCCAGGTACTTCCGCCCGGCCGTCCGGTCCTTTATCTGTCTGGCGAGGCTGGCGTGCGCCCGGTCGCTCTTCGCCGCCACCATCACCCCGGATGTATCCTTATCGAGGCGGTGGACTATTCCCGGCCGCACCTCGCCGCCCACCCCCGACAAATCGTCGCAGCGGGCCAACAAAGCATTCACCAGCGTCCCCCGCCAGTTGCCGGCCGCCGGATGGACCACCATCCCCCGCGGCTTATTCACCACCACCACCTCGGCGTCCTCGTACACGACGTCGAGCGGGATGGCCTCGGCCTCCACCGCCACAGGCTCGGGCGGCGGCACCGTCAACGACACGGCCTCGCCCGGCTGCACCTTGTGGTTGGCCTTGGCCGGCCGGCCATTGACAGCCACCCGGCCGTCGGCGATCAGCTTCTGCACGCGCGACCGCGACAGCTCCGGCGCCTGCCGGGCCAGGAACACATCCAGGCGCTCGCCCCTATCGGCTTCACCCGCCTCAATCAGGCGCGTCTCCCCCGTCACCCTCATCAGCCTTCCCTTTTCCGGGCGGGAACAGGATCGAATACACGATCAGCGCCACCCCGCCCACGATTGCCATATCGGCCACGTTGAACACCGGCCACACGCGGAAATCGAAGAAATCCACCACATAGCCCGTCTTCAGACGGTCGATGGCGTTGCCTGCCGCCCCGCCGGTCTGCAGGGCGATACCGAGACGCAGCAGCCCGTAGCCCGCCGGGATGCGGGGATACAGGTACACGATCACCGCCACCAGCAGCAAAGCAACCGCCACGAAAAACCACCGCTGGTGCTCGAGAATCCCGAACGCCGCCCCCGGGTTCAAAACATACGTGATGTGAAAAATGCCGGGAATCACCGGCACAGAAGCTCCCGGCACCATATTGGCCTGCAAATAAGCCTTGGACACCTGATCGAGAGCGATCACCGCCAGAGCCAGTATCACGATCGGCACGCGTTATATTCTCCTATCCTACCGTATCGATGGCCTTCAGCAGCAGCGCCGCCGACGCCTCGTTCGTCGCCACAGGCACATTATGCACGTCGCACACCCTCAGGAGCGCCGTTATATCCGGCTCGTGCGGCTGCGCCGTAAGCGGGTCGCGAAGGAAAATCACCGCATCGACCGCCTGGCAGGCGATCAGCGCGCCGATCTGCAAATCGCCGCCCAGCGGGCCGGACAGGTACGACTTAACTTCAAGCCCCGTCTCATTGGACACCAGCCCGCCGGTAGTCGCCGTAGCGATCAGCTGGCAGTCGGCCAGCACCTCGCGGTGCGCGGCCACGAAAGCGAGCATCTCCTGTTTCTTGCGGTCGTGCGCGATCAGTGCGACAGTTTTCTTCATGCGTCAACCTCTATATTTATTTCCCTGACATAACCATAATACTCAATTTTTGCCGCAACGTAAAGAAGCGTAGCCCTAGCTACGCTTCCGAAACGACCCCTATTACTGGCCAGGGCTGATGGCGCCTACCGGGCACACCGCCGCGCAAGAGCCGCAATCAACACATTGGTCGTTGATGACGTATTGGGCGTCCCCTTCGCTAATCGCGCCTACCGGGCAGGTTGCTGCGCACGCGCCGCACTTGATGCACTCGCTGCTGATTACATACATGAGTACTTTTCACCTCCTGAAGCATTGCTAAAATTTATTATACCACCAAATGAATGGAAAAAAAACAAGGACAACATACAAATCATTCCTTATGGGAAAAAAGGCGCCGCTCGATCTCGTTGCGGTAATAATAAACCAGAAAACTCGCCAGGATAAGCAGCGTCGTGCCCACGATCGCCCACCGGATGCCGCGGGTCAGGTGCTGGCCCAGGAACGAATACAGCACAATCGCCGGCGTCTGGCCGATCCCCGTAGCCAGGACATACTGCTGAAGCGTTATCGCCGTCAGCCCAGCCCCGTAGCTTATCACCTTGAAAGGGATGACCGGCGTCAGCCTTGTTACGAACACAGCCAGCACCCCGTGCCGCTTGAAGAACTGGTCGGTCATATCGAGATACTTCGGCCGCACGAACTTCTCCACCACCGGCCGCCCATACCAGCGGGCGATACCGAAATCCAGGACCGCGCCGGCCAGAGCGCCTATCCACGAATACAGCGCCCCGTATTCCCAGCCGAAGACCCAGGCGTTCGTTATCGTGATTGCCAGGCCGGGCACCAGCGGCACCATCGACTGCACCGTCATCAGCGCGATCGACGTCACCGGCGCCCACACCCCATACGCCAGGATGAACAGCCGCAGCCCCTCAAAATCACGGTGATGCAGGTAGCCGACACCGGTCGCCACGAACTCCCGTACCCCGGGCACGAAAAAATACGCCGCCACGGCGCCGGTCAAAACCGCTCCTTTCAACAAATACAAGCCCCTGCACGTCGGTTCGGCCATAGAGAGCCGCCCTCCCGCTTCGCCATCCGCTATATATTAGTCGCCGTCCGCCGAAGCGTGCCACCGGCAGGCAACTAATCTAGCATTCGCCAAACACCGCGCCGCTATGTGCCGCGTTACCTGCGTCCTTTCTTGGCGGCCGGTCTCTTCTCGTCTTTCGGCATGCTGCGTCTCTTTACCCAACTGGTCATAAACAGCGCCAGGCAGCCGACAGCGAAGCCGGCCAGCAGCAGGTACGGGATATTGAGCCCTTCGCCGCCCTGCTCGCTCGACCACAGCGCCAGCCCGCCGATGATCACCGTAGCGATACTGATGATAAAATTCCGCAAAATAATGTCCACGCCATTGTCTCCTTTGTCCGGATATTCTAAGATAGTTTATCCGCCGTAGCGGCAAAATCCTGCCGTGGTTCGGCAAGAAATCGGCAAGATATATGTAAGAAATATGTAAGAAAAAGAAACCGAGCGCCTTACTCGGTCTCTTCCTCCAGCTCGCGGGCCGCGGCCGCGTTCTTCCTGCCGCGCGTGCCCGCAACCGCGCTCGGGATGGCGTCCGCCCGGTCCACGATCCCCTGATGCTCGTTGCTGTTCGGCCACAGAGCCTTATAATCGTATGACCCGGGGATATCCTGCGGCGTATCCGAGCTCCCGTACTTCAGCGCCGCCTGCAGCGCGTCCTCGCCGTCGAAACCCACGAAATCGAACCGCGCCGAATCCAGGAATGTGCGGTGGAAAGGCGGCTCCAGAAGCTCCTCCTCCAGCGGCCGAAGCGTGGGGTCGGCCACCTCGTCATGCCGCTGGCAGTCGATACAGTGCGTCGCCCACGGCAGCGCCTCCAGCCTGTCCACGTCTATCTCCCGGCCGCAATGCTCGCACACCCCGTACGTGCCCCGCGCCAACTTATCGAGCGCCGCCTCCACCTCCTCCAGCAGCACATGGGCGTTGTCCCTCAGCGCCACGTCCTTGCCGCGCTCGAACATCGCGTCACCCACATCCGCGGGATGGTTATCGTACATCGACAGCTCGCCCAGCGAATCGCTCATCGTATCGCCGAGGCCCGTCTCCTCCAGGCGGGAAATCGTCTTCACCAGCCGCTCCTTCGTATCCTCCAGATCCTCGCGGAAATGCTCCAGCACCTGCCGGTCCAAGCCAATCCCCCCTAATGCAAAATCTTCGTCACATCAGCCACCCTGAGGCGCTCCTTCGCCTCATCGTCATTCTCCTCATTACTGTAGCCCAGACACACGATCGCCACCGCCCTAAGCCGCGGCGGCGCCTCCACCAGCTCCTGCACCCGGCGCTCGTCGAACGCCCCCACCCAGCACGACGCGAGCCCCAGCCCCGTCGCCGCCAGCAGCATATTTTGCGTCGCTGCCGCCGTATCCTGCAGGCAGTAAAGCTGCGCGCCCCGTTCGCCGTAACGCTCGTTCGCCCGCGCCGGGTCGGCCATCACCACCACCACCGTCGGCGCCTCCGCCACCTGGTGCTGCCCGTGGCACGCCTCCGCCAGCCGCCGTTTCAGATCGGCATTCTGCACCACATAGAAATACCACGGCTGCAGATTACCGGCGCTCGGCGCCCAGCAGGCCGCCTCCAAAAGCCGCGTCAGCGTCGGCTCCGGCACAGGCACCGTCGTGAACTGTCTCACCGAATGAGACTCGCGCATCGCATCGAAAACATCCTTCGTCATAATACCCTACCTCCCAATTTCAGAATTTCCCCTTGCCGTTCGTCTCCTCCACGATCTTCACGATATTGGCCACAAACTCGCCGATACCGGGGATATTCAGCATAATGACCCGCCGCAGCATTTCAAGCATCAGCGCGAAAATCAGCGTCGCCCCGATCGCGATCCCCAGACCCCGCGCCAGCCCGGCGGCGAAATTCAGGAACAGCAGCCGCATCGGCCGCTGCATCAGCTCCACATACCCGGCCACATTCATCTTCTCCAGATACTGCGCCAGCCGCTCCAGTTGGGCGGCGATCACGTCAGCCTTGCCAGCATCCTGCGCCATCGGCATACCCCCATATTGCGTAGTATCTCCACAGACAAACAAATAATAAGGACGCCGGAAAATCGCCCCCTGCGCCCTCAATCCCGCTAACATCATCATTCCGAACCCAATAGGCAATCGCTATATTTTGAGCAATCAAAACAAAACCGGGGCTCCCAACCCCGGTTTTTACCCTTCCAGATGTCTTTCCTCGAGCCGCGAAAACACCCCTCCGGCGATGAGTCCCGCGCCGAGGATAATCATCGTATTCGCCACCGACCAGTCCGCCAGCAACCCGACAAGCGGATTGACCGCCACGATCGCCAGTGTCCGGCACATCGACGTCGCCGACAGCACCGTAGCCCGCTTGTCGGACGGGATGTACCTGTTCATGTAAGCGCTGAAGATCGGTACCCGCGGCAGGCTGAAAGTGAAGCCCGCCACGATCAGCACCGCCACCGCCGCCAGGTTGTCCGTCAGTCCCAGCAATACGAACGCCCCGCCTGCCGTCAGCACCGACGCCGTCAGCAACCGCCGCTTCGACCCCACCAGTCCCTCCAGCCGTTCCACGTTGCTCAAAAACACGATCTGCCCGAAACAGGCCGCCGCATGGACCACGCCATAATATTCCACCGGCAGCCCGGCAGCGGCCAGCAGCGGCTGAAAAAGCCATATCAGCCCCCACGCCAGCGCATTGGTCACGGCCAGCTCCGCCGTCATCACAAGCAGCACCCGGTTGGTCGCGAAAAACCGCCCACCCTCGCGGAGGATATCCGTATAGCTTGGCCGGGGCGTGCCCGCCTCCCGCACCGGCGGCTCCTTCAACATGCAGGCGAGCGCGAACGCCGCCAGCGCCGGCAGCACGTAAAACCGCATCGGCGCATCGTACCCGAAGCATCCGGCGATAAATCCGCCGGCCACCGCCCCGATCACGACGCCGCCGAGCTTGAACGACTCCATCGCCGTCAGCGTCCGTTTCGCCCCGCTCTCCAGCCCCGCCGCCTTCAGGCTGTCGTAGGCCAGCGCCTCGTCCGCCCCCGAATGGAGCGTATACGCCGCAGCGAACACCACCTCCGCCGCCAGGAAAACGTAGAAATCCGGCTTGCTCACATACAGCAGCGCCGCCGCCGCCGCAACCAGGCTCCCCGCCATCAGCGACGCCCGACGGCCGAGAAAGTCGGCCACCGTCCCTGTCGGTACTTCGAGGATGAAGTTCCACAGCATGAACCACGAGTTAAGAAACAGCACCTCGGACAGCTTCAGCCCGCCCCACTCGGTGAAAAATGGGATCATGACCGCCGCGAAAAAGTGCATCCAGAACAGCAGGCGGATGCCCATCAGCTTCCATAGATTGCCCTCATATCCATTCCGCACGGACATTTCTCCTCCCCCTTCCCCCGAGGGTAATTTTTCCAATTATAGCGCCACTTACCTCCCCCGTCAACAGCGTTTTCACCCGCAAACACAAAAACCGGGGCTGCCGCCCCGGTTTTTATCCGTCGTCCTTTAACCTTCCGTGAACTGATACATCGTCGCCGACGCTTCCTGCAGATCCCTGGCGAGCGTGACGAGCTGCCCGCTCTCTTTGGCGATCTCCTGTACCGACGACGCCTGATCGACGATATTGGCGTCGATATCGTTCACCATGCCGCCGAGGTTGCCTACCCCGCCCTGGATCCTTTTCAGCGACGCCGTGATGCTCTTCACCGACTCGGCGCTCACCCCCGCCAGCTTTCGGACCTCCTCGGCCACCACCCCGAAGCCCCGGCCCAGCTCGCCGACCCGCGCCGCCTCGATCGCCGCGTTGAGGCCCAGCAGATTCGTCTGATCGGCCACATTGCGGATAAAGCTCACGATCTCGTCCGTCTCCTTCGTGAACTTCAGCAGCTCGCCGCTCAGCTCCTCCAGCTTCTTGCTGGCCGCGGAAAGCTCGCTCGACTTCGCGGCCAGTTCCTCGAGGTTGGCGTTCATCGTCTCCGAAGACCGGGAAAGCGTCGCCGCTCCCCCCGTCAGCCGCAGATAACCTTCCACCGTCCCGGCCGTAGTCACGACCCCTACAGCCTTGCCCTCCTCCAGGATCGGCAGCGCGCACACCACAAACGCCACCCCGTGCGGCGACTTTTCCGCCGGGACCAGGCGCACGATCCGCCGTCCCGACGCCAGCGCCTCGCGGGACGCCATCCCCTTCACCTGCTCGCCTACCTGATACTTGAAATCGACGCCTCCGCCTGGGACGTACGTGGTATAAACACCGTCCTTCACCACCGAAGTCCCCATACTGATTGGGGTCGCGTCGTCCAGGTAGGGAGCGACGATCTTGAATGCCTCCAGGACCTCTTCCGCCGTATAACTTTTCTCCATGCGTGAACCTCCCGCGCGCAATATCACTATCCTCGGCATACTTCGCCAAATATTTCCTCTTTCCTGCCCTCAGGGCGGCAAAAAAACCCGGGGCCTCAGCCCCGGGGTTCATAGCTCGTAATACTTACAGCTGCTTCACGACACCTGCGCACCGGGGGCACAGCGCCGCATGCGCCGCGTCGGCGCCCACAGCCTCGCTGTACATCCAGCACCGCTCGCATTTCACGCCGCCGGCCGGAACAACCGCCACCGCCAGAGCCAGCTCCTCGGCGCGGTACGCGTCCTGCGGCGCTTTTTGCGTGCCCTCGTGCACCTTCACCTGCGACACGATCAGGAAAGTCGCCAGATCGTCCTTCATCGCCATCAGGTGACGGTACTCGTCGCCGTCCGCCCACAGCTCCACCGCAGCGTCCAGCGAATGGCCGATCGTCTTCGCCCGGCGGGCGTTCTCCAGCGCCTTCGTGATCTCGCCGCGGAGCGCCAGGATCTTATCCCACTTCGCCTCCAGGCCGGCGTCCAGCCAGTCGCGTCGCTCCTGGGGCCACAGCACCATCTGCACGCTCTCCGGCATACCCTTGGCCTTCGGCATATGCTGCCAAACCTCCTCGGTCGTGAACGACAGCACCGGCGAAAGCATCGCCGCCAGCGTCACCAGGATATCGTACATCGCCGTCTGCGCCGCCCGCCGCTCCACCGATCCCGGCACCGAGGTATACAGCCGGTCCTTGAGGATATCGAGGTAAATCGCCGACAGGTCGACCGTGCAGAAATTATGCACCGTATGGTAAAGAAGATGAAACTCGTAATCGTCGTACGCCTTCGTCACCTTCTGGCGCACCTGCTCCAGGCGCAGCAGCGCCCAGCGGTCGATCTCCAGCAGCTCATCATACTCCACCCTGTCCTTGTCGGGGTCGAAATCGGCGATATTGCCGAGGATATAGCGGAACGTATTGCGGATCTTGCGGTAAACCTCCGCCAGCTGCTTGAGGATATCGTTCGAAATACGGATATCGGTCTTATAATCCGCCGACGCCACCCACAGGCGGAGGATCTCCGCCCCGTACTGCTTGATGACCTCCTGCGGATAAATCACGTTGCCCAGCGACTTCGACATCTTCCGGCCATCGCCGTCCACCACGAACCCGTGGGTCAGCACCGCACGGTAAGGCGCCCGGCCGCGCGTCGCCACCGACGTCAGCAGGGAAGACTGGAACCAGCCGCGGTGCTGGTCGCTGCCCTCCAGATACATCGACGTCGGCCACTCCAGCTCCGGCCGCACCTCGGCCACCGCCGCGTAGCTCGACCCGCTGTCGAACCACACGTCCATGATATCCGTCTCCTTGCGGAACCCGCCGTGGCCGCAATGCTCGCACTTGAACCCCTTCGGCAGGATCTCGTCCGCCTCGTATTTCCACCACGCATCCGACCCCTCGCGGCCGAAAAGCTCCTTCACCGCGTCGATCGTCGTGTCGTTGACCACATGCTCGCCGCATTCCTTGCAGTAGAAAATCGGGATCGGCACGCCCCACACCCGCTGGCGGGAAATGCACCAGTCCTGGCGGTCGGCCACCATGTTATGCATCCGTTCCTCGCCCCACGGCGGGATCCACTGCACATCGGCGATCGCCGCCAGCGCAGCCTCGCGGAACCCCTCCACCGACGCGAACCACTGCTCGGTCGCCCGGTAAATCACCGGGCTCTTGCACCGCCAGCAATGCGCGTACTGGTGGCGGAGCGAACCCTTGCCAAGCAGCAGCCCCCTCTGGGCCACCTCCTTCAGGATCGGCACATTCGCGTCCTCCACGAACAACCCCTTGAACATGCCGCCCTCGGCCGTAAACTTGCCGGCGTGGTCGACAGGGTTGATAACCGGCAGGCCGAACTTGACCCCTGTGCCGAAGTCCTCCACCCCGTGGCCGGGAGCGGTGTGCACGCAGCCCGTGCCCGCGTCCAGCGTCACATAATCGCCGGTCACCACCCGCGACTCGCGGTCGAAAAACGGGTGGCTGAACAGCATCCCCGAAAGCGTCTCGCCCTTCATCGGCTCGCCCAGCACCGTATACTCGCCGAGGTTGTTCGCCTCGGCCACCGTCTTCACCAGCTCGGCCGCCAGCAGATAAACCTCGCTGCCGAACTGGACCCACACATAATCGAACTCGGGGTGGACCGCGATCCCCGTATTTGCCGGCAGCGTCCACGGCGTCGTCGTCCAGATCACGCAGTATACATTCGCGGCATCCACACCCACCGGCAGGTTGCCCTTGTCGTCAATCAGCGGGAACTTCACGTAAATCGAATGCGACTTCTTCTCCGCGTACTCGATCTCCGCCTCGGCCAGCGCCGTCTCGCACGTCGTGCACCAGTAGACCGCCTTCAGGCCCTTGTAAATGTAGCCCTTCTTGGCCATCGCGCCGAAAACCTCGATCTGCTTGGCCTCGAACGAGGGCTTGAGCGTGATATACGGATCATCCCAGTCCCCCTGCACCCCCAGGCGTTTGAAATCCTCGCGCTGCAGATCGAGGCACTTCAGCGCGTACTCCTTGCACTCGCGCCGGAGATCGAGCGGCTTGAGCTCATGGCGGTTCAGGCCGAGGATCTTGATCGCCGCGTGCTCGATCGGCATCCCGTGCGTATCCCAGCCTGGCACATACGGTGCGTCATAGCCGCGGAGCGACTTATACTTCACGATGATATCCTTCAGCACCTTGTTGAGCGCCGTGCCGATATGGATACTGCCGTTGGCGTAAGGCGGCCCGTCGTGGAGGATGAACTTCGTCTTGCCCTTGGACATCGCCAGCTTCTTGCGGTAAATATCGTTCTTCTCCCAGTAAGCCAAAAGCTCGGGCTCCCTCTCAGGCAAACCCGCCCGCATCGGGAACTCCGTCTGCGGCAAATTCAAAGTCTTGCTATAATCCATCCCAGCCACCTCCGTAAAATATAGCCAAAAAAACAAAAACTCCCGTGTTCTCTTCGTCTGCCAAATATAGAATTGCCGCGGCCGTTCAGAAGTGCCCAGATGCAAGGCGGCTCCGAGGACGCTCGCGAAGACAGTACTCGGAATGTACGGCGAGCGAGCGCCCGGAGGACCAACGCCGCAGATGGGCGCTTATCAACGGCCGCAAAATAAAAGAAACCCAGTCCGAAAGGGACGAGGTTTCACCCGCGGTACCACCCTACTTGCTCACGCCACTCAAAACGTCTAACGCCCGTCACGCGGCGGAGCCTACTGCCTTCGGTCCGCAGCTCGGGAGGGATCTTCGCCGCATCCGTCCTGCCGGGCTTCCACCGCCCCCGGCTCGCTGCAAAGACATAGACAGGCTACTCTCTCCGTCATCGCTATTGTTGTATTCGGCTGTTGCCGCAGTTATCCTGAAAATACTGTATGCACAATATTATATACGACCGCGTCGCTTTTAGTCAAACTTTACCGCCCCGAGCGCGGCGAAAAAACCAGCCTTGCCCAGGCCGGCCACCCTTACCGTCTTATCGCGGCTCTTGTGTCCGGCCACGATTACCACCCGGCTCTTGGCCACCTTCAACAGCTCGGCGAAAAAAACGATACACGCCGCGTTGGCGGCGCCCTCCACCGGCGGCGACGTCAGGGCCACCCGGACGGCATCCCCGGTAAGGCCCGTAATGGCAGAGCGCGACGCGCGCGGCTGCACCCGCACCCTGAAGGTCACGCCCTCCGGCCCCTCGCGAACATCCAGCGCCGAAAAATCCACCGCTAATTATCGTCCTCTTCCGCTTTCTGCAGCATCTCCAGCTGGGCCTGCAGCAGCGTGCGCATCCGCGTGCGGTAAATCTGGTACTGCTTCTGCAGTTCCTCATACTCGCCATGCAGGCGGCGCACCTTGGCCATCGCCTCATCCACCAGCTTCTGCCCGCGGATCTCGGCCTCCTTGATCTGCAGCTCGCTCTCCTTGCGGGCGTTAAGCTTGACCTCCTCGGCCGTCTCCTGCGCGATCACCAGCGTGCTGTGGAGCGTGTTCTCCATATGCTGGTAATGCTCCAGCTTGCTGTTCACCCGGTCGAGCGTCTCCTTCAGCTCGATGTTCTCGCGGTACAGCTTCTCGTAATCCTTGACCACCTCATCGAGGAAAGCGTCCACATCTTCCTCGCTGTAGCCGCGGAAGCCGCGTTTGAATTCTTTGTTATGGATGTCTAGCGGTGTCAGCATAGCCCCACTCCCTTAAATAAACCTTTTCAAATATATACTCGTCCGGCCCTTCTTCGTCTGGCCGAGGATCTCCACCACCTCGACCCGGCCGCGGCCGCGCATCGAGATGACATCCCCCGCCTTGATCGTCTGCGCGGGGCCCTTGGCGTCCTGCCAGTTCACCTTCACCTTCGCGGCCTCGATCTCCTCCGTCATCTGGCTGCGCGAAGTCCCGTAGCCGGCCGCCGCGATCGTATCCAGCCTGAGCGACGCCACCGTCGCCCGGATCTCCTTCACCTTCTCCTCGCGGGGCGCGATATCGGCAAGCGCTATCGGCGCAAGCTCCACCGGCGCCGCCCCGATCTTGCGCAGATTATCCTTGATAAACCCGGCCAGCGCCGCGTCGCAGACGATCTGGCAGCCCCGGCCGCCCATGATGATATCGCCCACCACCTCGCGCTTCACGCCTAAAGCCAGCACCGCCCCCAGCACATCGCGGTGGCTGATACTGTAATACCTTACATCCACCTCGGCCGCCAGCGCCGCCAGCTCGAAATCCGGCCTGCCGCGGAAATCCTCCTCGACAAACGCGGCCTTCACCCGCTCGGCCCCCGGATAACCGCCGTCACTCTCCAGCTTCACCCGCGGATAATGGGCGGCCACCGTCTCGGCGATACTGTAGCCGAAAGGATCGAGAAACTCGCTCACCTTATACCGTCTGCTCTTTAAAGCCCCCTCGGCCAAGTCGACCAATCTCGCGGCCAGGTCCGACTCGCCGCTGGCGCGGTAAAAGCGCAGAATCTTTTCCCGTTCGCTCATTTATGCTTCTGCCCCATCTCGCGCGAGCGCTCCGCCGCCGCCACCACAGCGTCCATCAACGCGGCCCGCACGCCCTTCTGCTCCAGCACGTGCACCCCGGCGATCGTCGTGCCTGCCGGCGATGTCACCATATCGCGAAGCTTCGCCGGGTGTTCGCCCGTCTCCAGCACCATCTTCGCCGCTCCGAAAAGCGTCTGCGCGGCCAGCGTTATTGCCGTCTGGCGGGGTAAACCCACCCTCACCCCGGCGTCGGCCAGCGCATCGATCATCACATATGCAAACGCCGGCCCGCTGCCCGACAAACCGGTCACAGCGTCCATAGCGTCCTCTTTCACCGTCACGACCCGGCCCACCGACGCGAACAGCGCCGCGGCCACCTCGCCGTCCCTGTCGCTCGCGTGGCGGCCGAGCGCCAGCGCGCTCATCCCCGCCCCCACGGCCACCGGCGTATTCGGCATCACCCGGATCACCGGCACCCCCGGCAGCTTATCTTCCAGCGTTGCCAGCGTAACCCCCGCGGCCACCGAAACCACCAGCGTCGGCTTCGCCACCGCCGGGGAAAGCCCCGTCAGCACCTCGCCGATAACCTGCGGCTTCACCGTCAGAAAAAGCACATCCGTCTTCGCGGCCGCCGGCGCCGAATCCCGCGCCGTCGCCACCTCGTAAGTTTTCGCCATATAATCCAGACGTTCCGCCGACACATCGGCCACCGTCAGCTGCCCTGGGGAAACCAGGCCGGCCTGCAGCATCCCGCGCACCAGCGCCTCGGCGATCGCGCCGCCGCCGACGAATAAAATCCTCTTGCCTGTCAACATCTCTATCCTCCCGAATCCGGCGGCCGAAAATACTACTGCTTACTGTTCCAGGGCAGGATCGTCCTCTCCAGGCTCTCCTCGCGGCTGTTGTAAGCAACATCGACATTATTGGGCGCGCACAAAAAGATATTATTGCCGATCTTCTGGATCGTCCCCCCGAGAGCATACGTCGTGCCGCTGATGAAATCGATCATCCGCTTCGCCACTTCCTTGTCCGTATTCTCCAGGTTGATGACCACCGGCTTGCGGTTCTTCAGATGGTCGGCCACATACTGGGCGTCGTCGAAAACGAACGGCTCCACCACCATAACCTTCATCTGCTTGGGTTGGGCTGTCGGCAAATTCACGATATTCCCACCCTTCTTACCCTTGCTCTCCGGCTCCTCCTGTCGGGGGCGCTGCTGCGGCTCCTCCTCCACCGTCTCCACCGGCTCGAAAAGACCCAGGCTGCCCCAAACCTTCTCCATAAATTTCACGACGCTTCCCCCTTTTAGTAATGACGCGGGCCGAAGATGGCCGTGCCCACACGCACAATGTTGGCCCCTTCTTCCACCGCCACGCTGTAATCGTTAGTCATCCCCATCGACAGCCACTCGACAGCCGTATCCGGCAGAGCGGCCGCCTTCAGGTCGGCGAATATCCTATAAAGCTCGCGGAACACCGGCCGGGCCTGCTCGGCATCCTCGTAAAAAGGCGCCATCGTCATCAGGCCGCACAGCCTCACATGCGCGAGACCGCTCACCAGCCTGGCCAGGCTTAGCACATCACCGGGCGCCACGCCCGACTTCGTATCCTCGCCGGCCACATTCACCTGGATAAGCACATCCTGGCGCTTGCCGGCCTTGGCCGCCACCCGTTCCACCTCCAGCGCCAGCCGCTCGCTGTCCAGCGAATGGATCAGCGTGAAAAGCGGCACCGCCTGGCGGACCTTATTCGTCTGCAGATGGCCGATGAGGTGCCACTCGGCCGGCGGCAGCAGCGCGGCCTTCGCCGTCGCCTCCTGCACCCGGTTCTCGCCCAGCGCCTCGGCCCCGGCCGCCAGCGCCTCGCGCACCTCGGCCGCCTCGTGGTTCTTCGTCACCGCCAGCACCTTCACCAGCGGCCCCGTCACCGGCACTTCCCGCCGGCGGGCCACCGCAAGAGCGACGTTATGCCTGACGCGAGCCAGGTTATCGGCGATAGACATGGACAAACCCCCTAATATTCCTTTCTATTCGCCCATAAACATAATTTTCCTCTTAGTTTATCGCCTTAACATAAAAAATATCCGGCCAAAAGCTGTGATAATGCCCCATCTGCGGCGCTCTGCCCGGATGCCGCGCTCGACATACGCAACAAAGTACACCGGCGCGCACATCCTCCGGTGCGGCCTGCACATTGCACGGGTGATTATCCGACAAGCGGGAGAACGCTGATTGGATCGGGTAGTCAGGACGTGCGTCTCTAATTTTCTTCGCATCTTGACGTATAATTATGGAAAACGTTATGTAGTTTTTTCGTAATAAGGCCAAGAGAACTGAACCCTGCGAATTTCCATTATCGACAAAAAATGACCGAATATGCAGGATTTGACAGCATAAATGCTGAAACTAGCTATAATAAATATTTCCTTCCGGGAGGACACGATGGACAGACGCTTTCTCCTCTCCCTGGCGCTCGCCGCGCTGCTCTGCCTCTCCGGCGCCACCGCCCTCGCCGCGCCCAACTGGGTCACGATGCACGAAGACCATTATGCGCTGCACCAAGCCGATCTGAACGCGGTAACCTTCACCGGCGAAGCGACTGACAGACAGCTGGAAGTTTGGATGAAATCGGTCAATAAAGACGGCTCGGGCTACATGATTGCGCGCTATTATGTGCGTGAAAAAGGGTTAACTGCGATTTTGAAGGAACGGACCATGTATTCTTCATCCGGCAGGGCGACCGGCAAACCCTTCGTCAATCAAACGGACAAGTGGTGGGCGACTACCGCCAGTTCACCCATCGGCGCGATCGCCACCCGCCTCTTCACCGGCCAGGCGCCAAACCCGGCAGACGGCGCCTCTCCCGCTGCCGCCGCCGGAGCCGCACAACCGGATGCTGCCCCCATCGCCGAAAAACACCTCCCGCAGATTAACCCTAATGAACTCAAACAAGCCCTCGACGACGAACGGATAAAGCAGGAGGAAAAGAACGGGTCCAAATGGTACCGCGTGCGCGACACCCACACCATCTACTACTTCCTCGATAAGAACCGCATGACCGCCGACTTTTACCTGTTCGCCCACAGCGGTGCCGCCCAAACAAGACAACTCCAGCTGACTCTTAGCGACACCCGCCCGGGAACCCATTCAAGCAAACAAAGCGTTACCGTCCAGATTGACGGCAAAGAATGGCCCCTCAAGGCGCTGCCCTCCAGTCCGGGAGCCGTCGGCTCGTACGAAGCGTCCTTCACATACTATTTCGACCTGCCCGATTCGCTCGTCGAAGCCATCTTCGCCACAAAAACCGGCATCACGGTCAAGTGGCAATATATGCACGGCAAATGGAAAGACCTCGAATACACCATCCCCTACAAAATCGTCCGCGACATCCAGCTGATGTACGCCGGCTGTAAATAACCCGGCCGAAGCCTGGCCCCCCTGTCTCAAAGCCCTGCGCGATCCGCGCAGGGTTTCTATTAAGTCGCGAACACAGCAAGAAAATACAATATTATCCCGCCGCCGCCTGCGAAAATTGAACCGAACACTCACGAGAGGAGAATAGCCCATGAAAGAACTCGAACAAATCCTCACAACCCGCAAAGCCAACCGCCAGCGGCTGGAACAGGAAGCCCCCGACCTTTATGGCGGCTTCAACGAACTCATGAAATACTACTACAAGCCCGGCGCCCTCACCCGCCGCGACAAAGAGCTCATGGCCGTCACCGCCTCCGTCGCCACCCGCTGCATCCCCTGCCTCGGCAACCACCTCAACAACGCCATCGCCGCCGGCGCCAGCCGCGAACAGGCCCTCGAAGCCGCCGCCATCGGCGTCGAATTCGGCGGCGGCCCCTCCTTCGTCGTCGTCCGCGACCACCTGCTCGGCATGCTCGACGAAATCTTCGCCACCCGCCCCTGAGCACTCGGCGCGCGCGGATTATAATCGCCGGCCGCGGGGAAACTAGCCGCGGAGGTGAAAAATCATGGTATACAAGCGCAAATCCCCCTGGTCGGCCATCGACAAAGACCAGCTCGGCTACGATTCCAGCTTCAACCCCAGCGGCCAATTCCACGACGGCCCCCGCACCGCCGACAACGACAAAACCCTCACCGCCGCCGACACGGCCGGCGACGACGCCGGCCAGCTCACCTGACGCCCAGCCCGCCGGCCGCAATATTCCCCCGCCCCTCCGGCCATACTAACCAAAAACCGGCGGACGGTAGGGGGGCTACACCCATGACAGTCACCGAACAGACCATCGTAACAGCATCGGCGGTCATCACCCTGCTGCTGCTCGTCTTCGCCGTCGACTGGCGTCACTTCCGCGACTGGGTCGTCGTCTTCCTCTTCAAATGCACCATCGACTTCATCTGGGGCAGCCCCGTCGTCTCCCTGAAAATGCTCGAATACCCCGAACGCCTTTTCCCCCGCTGGTATGAGACCAGCATCCTCTTCGAACTATGGGTCTTCCCCGTCCTCTGCATCCTCTACAACCAGGTCACCCGCACGCGCGGCCTCGCGGCGATCGTCGGCTACGCCCTCCTCTTCAGCGCCGGCATCGTCGCCGTCGAATACCCTCTCGAGCGCTACACCAACCTCATCAGATACATCGACTGGACCTGGTTCACCAGCTTCTACACCCTCGCCATCACCTTCCTCATGTCCCGCGCCTTCATCGCCCTCTACCGGCGGGGATGCGATTACTTCGGCCCTGGGCGGTACGGCCGCTGACCCCTCCGTCCGCGCTAACCCTCCTCTGACCAGCGCCGCATTTTCCCGTCCCGGCGGACCAGCAGGATTTTCCCGCCGGACGGGGAATATTTTTTATCACACAATTCTGTCTTTTTATCCGTACTCTGCCGGACGCCCTGGAGCCCACCGTGTACGCGAGGAGAGTGACAACATGCCGCGGTCAATACAAAAAAGCCTATTCTGTCTGCTCCTGGCGGTATCCCTGATACTCCTCCCGCCCGCCGCGGCCTCCGCCGAAGGCACATGGGTCACGACCGAAAAAGGCTACAAAGTTTGGGACGAGCTGGCGTTTTCAGACCACATCGTCACCTGGTCCGGCGAAGCGGACCCCGAAGGCTACGCCACCGGGAAAGGCGTTCTCCAATGGTACACCCTCGGCAAAAACCCCCTCTACAGATATGAAGGCGAAATGCGCAAAGGCAAGCGCGACGGCGCCGGCACCATGACCTACGAAACCAACGGCGCCAGCTTCTCCGGCCTCTGGCGCAACGACAGGATGAACGGCCACGGCGTCTGGATAACCGAGACCGGCGACCGCTACGACGGCAACTGGGCGGACGGATTCCAGCACGGCAAAGGAACGATAACCTGGGCGGGCGGCGACCGCTACGAAGGCGACTGGGTCAAAGGCGAACGCTCCGGCAAAGGCGTTTTCACCTGGGCCAGCGGCGACCGCTACGAAGGCGACCTCGTCGGCGGCGTCCGCACCGGCAGAGGGATCTACATCTGGGCCAACGGCGACCGCTACGAAGGCGAATTCAAAAACAACGAACTAAGCGGCAACGGTATCTACGCCTGGGCCAACGGCGCCCGCTACGAGGGCGGCTTCGCCAACGACAAGCGCCACGGCAAAGGGACCCTCAAATGGCCCACCGGCGAGCGCTACGAGGGCGACTGGGCCAACGGCGCCATGCACGGTTACGGCACCCTCCACCACCCCAACGGCGCCGTCCAGAAAGGCCAGTGGGCCAACGGCAGATATCTCGGCGATAAAACGAAATAACGCACAAGAACCCTGCGCCATACGCGCAGGGTTCTTTCCTTCCCAGGCCATGTCCTCTATTTCCTGGCGTCCCAGGCCGGCATCGGCCACACGACATCCTTCGAAGCCACCTCGAACGGCCACACCGTCCAATATTTGCCGCCCTGGATCTGCAACACCACATTCGTGCCGTAAACGTTCTGGTTCCTGTCGTCGAACCTCACGCCCTCCCACGGCATCACCAGCGCGCTTCCCGGATAATCGGTAGCCTTCAGGGCGGCGCGGATCTTCTCCGGCTCGGTCGACCCGGCGCGGTTGACCGCATCGGCCACCACCATCACCGCCGTGAAGGAATGGGGCACATAGCCGCTCAGCCCGGTCCCGTGCTTCTGCCTGAAAAGCGCGTCGACCTTCCCGGCAATCGGCTTCGTATCGATCAGGTCGGCGCTCCACGTCGCGCTCGTCATCACATACTCGGCGTCCGGGCCGAGGCTGCCGACGAAATCGGGCGCCACATGGCCTGCCTCCATCCCGATGACCGCCACCGGACTGAACCGCAGCTCCTTAAACGCCCTCTGAAAGAGGATGGCGTCCTTGCTGTAAGAAGTCATCATCACCGTATCGACGCCAGCCGCCCTTAGCATCAGCACCTCGCTCGTCGCGTCGACCGTCTCCTTCGGGTAGGGGATATCGGCCACAACCTGGCGGCCTGCGGCAGCGGCGAACTTCCTCTTCGCGCCGGCCGCACCCTGACCGAACAGCGAATTCTCGTACACCAGGCCGATATTTCCGGCCCGGATGCCCTTCCTCCTCTCAACATCGCCCAAAAATGCGAACAGCTTCTCAGCGAAGCCGCGATCGTCAGGGATGAGGCGGAAGAACCGCTTGAAGCCACGCTCCGTCAACTCCGGCCGCGTCGACTCCGCATTGACGAACGGTATGCCGTTCCGCTCCGCCACCTCGCTGGCCGGCGCCGTCGTCGAGCTGGAATAGGCCCCCATCAACACAGACACCTTCTCCTGGCTGATCAGCCGTTCGGCCTCACGGATGGCAACCTCGGGCAAACCCTGCGAATCGGCGAAAATCAGCCTGATCTTCGCCCCGCCCAGGTTCGGCAGTCCCTCGTCCTTGCCGAGAGGCAGCTCCAGGTCGTACTTGCCGTTCACGATCTCGGCGGCCAGCTCCATGCCCTTCTTCTGGTCCGCGCCGATAGCGGCCATCGTCCCGCTCAGCGGGTAAATGACACCGATCCTGACCTCCCGCGCCATTTTAGGCGGCGTTCCGCCGCAGCCCCCCAGCAAAGCCATCGCCGGAAAAAGCACCGCAAGGAAAAGTGTCGCCGTTCGCCTCGGAAACATAGTCACCCTCCCCGCGCAATCTCAAGCTAGCCTAGATTATTCCATACAAAGCCCCGCATTTCCTGCCTAGGGCTACTTTCCCATATCCCCTGGCAGCTATTGACAATCGCCCTATAACAGCGTTATAATAATACCACTGTAACAACGTTATAGGGCCGCCGCCTGCGGCCCATAGGAGGCAAGCGAAATGGAAATCCTCGTCCTCAACGGCAGCCCCAAAGGCAACCTCAGCGTAACCATGCAGTACGTCGCCTTCCTCGCCAAAAAATTCCCCGCCCACACCTTCCCGATCGTCAACATCGCCCAGCAAGCCCGCCAGCTCGAAAACGACCCTGCCGCCTTCGCGGCTGTTGTCGACCGTGTCCGGAGCGCCGACGCCGTCCTGTGGGCCTTCCCCCTCTACTACTACCTCGTCCACGGCCACTACAAGCGTTTCATCGAACTCATCGGCGAGCGCGGCGCACAGGATGCCTTCCGCGGCAAATACGCCGCCTCCCTCTCCACCTCCATCCGTTTCTTCGACCACACCGCCCACAACTACATCAACGCCGTCGCCGACGACCTCGCCATGCGCTACTTCGGCCGCTACTCCGCCAAAATGAACGACCTCTTCATCCCCGCCGAGCAGGACCGCCTCCTCGCCTTCACCGAGAACTTCATTGCCGCCGTCGCCGCAGGCAGGCCCACCGCCCGCGCCCACCGCCCGCTCGTTCCCGTCGGCCGCCGCTACACCCCCGGTCCGGCATCCCCGCCCGCCGAAACCGGCGGCCGAAAAGTCCTCATCGTCAGCGACGACGCCGGCGACGACAACCTCGCCGCCATGGTCGCCAGACTCGCCGCCGCCTTCACCGGCCCGGTCGAAACCGTCAACCTCGCGGACCTCGACATCAAAGGCGGCTGCCTCGGCTGCTGCCGCTGCGCCTACGACAACACCTGCGTCTACGAAGACAAAGACGGCTTCACCGCCTTCTACCGGGAAAAAGTCAAAACCGCCGACATCGTCGTCTACGCCGGCGCGATCCGCGACCGCTACCTCTCGGCCCGCTGGAAGACCTACTTCGACCGCACCTTCTTCTTAAACCATGTCCCCACCCTCGAAGGCAAGCAGCTCTCCTTCCTCGTCAGCGGCCCCCTCGCCCAGCTCGCCAACCTCCGCCAGATACTCGAGAGCTACGCCGAATTACAGCACGCAGCCTTCCTCGGGATCGTCACCGACGAAGGCGAGAGCGCCGAAACCGACGCACTCCTAGACAGCCTCGCAGCCACCGCCGCCGTGCAGGCCGCGCGGCCCTATTTCCCGCCCCCCTCCTTCCTGAGCGTCGCCGGCGCCAAGCTCTTCCGCGACGAAATCTGGTCCCGCCTGCGCTTCCCCTTCATCGCCGACCACCGCTACTACCAGGCTCACGGCCTCTACGACTTCCCCCAGCGCGACTGGGCCGCCCGCCTCAGAAGCGTCTTCATGTACTGGCTCGTCCACATCCCCGCCGTCCGCAAAGAAGTCTACGGCCCCAAGCTCCCCGAACACATGATAGCCCCGCTCAGAAAGCTGGTCGACAGCCTATGATCCCCTCCGGGCAGGACACCACCCGCGACGCCATCCTCACCGCGGCGCGCGCCCTCTTCCTCGCCGGCGGCTACCATAAAACCGCCATGCGCACCATCGCCGAGGCCGCCGGCATCTCCACCGGCCCACTCTACTTCCACTTCGCCAGCAAGGCCGAAATCTTCTATCACATCTGCCGCCAGGGCTACGGCCGCCTCATCGCCGCTTTCGCCGCCGCCGCGTCCGGCGGCGACGCGGCCGGTCTCAAACTGCGGGCCATGTTCCTCGCCTACTGGGACTTCTTCCACCGCGAGCCCGAGCTGTTCGCCATCCTCCATCTCGCCGAAAACCCCATGGCCGGTATCGACCTCCCGCCCGACCTGCGGGAAAAACTCGACAGCCTCCACCGCCAGGTCATCGCCGGCATGGAAACAGTCATCCGCCAAGGCATCGCCGCCGGCGAACTCAGAGACTTCGATCCCCCCTCCCTAGCCCTCTTCCTCCACTCGGTCGCCGAAGGCGTCTTCCGGGCCCACAAGAGCGGCGCCCTCAAAGACGCCGGCACAGAGCTCGAAACGATGATCGCCACCGCCGTCGGCGTCATCGGCCACGGCATGGTCCTCATCCCCGCCGCGCCGCAACAACCGTGCCGGGAAGGATGCAGCCCATGACACAAAAAAACACCATCTTCGGCGTAGGCCCCCAGCTCGTCGCCGTCACCGCCGCCTACTTCCTTCTCGCCCTCTGGCTCGGCCGCCTGGCCGGCCTGCCGCCCATCGCCGCCGACCCATTCTGGCCGCGCCTGGCCGGCATCCTCCTCCTCGCCGTCGCCGCCGTCCTCTGGGTCCTTATCGTCCGCACCATCCTCTGGATGTACAACCTCGGCCGCCTATACCGCGGCGGCTTCTACGCCCGCTGCCGCCATCCCCTCTACGCCGACTACATCCTCCTCGCCCTCCCCGGCTTGAGCCTCCTCTTCAACTCCTGGGCCGCCCTCACAACCGTCCCCGTAGCCGTCATCATTTTCCGGCGCCTCATCCGCGAGGAAGAAGACGGCCTCGTCGCCTCCTTCGGCGAAGAATACGAGCAATACCGCCGCGAAGTCAACGCCCTCTTCCCCAGGCTCCGCTGAGGCAAAGACCGCCGTCACCGACGGCGGTCTTTGCCTGTTCGCCTCCCTTGCCTCAGCCGGGCGCCAACGTGTATACTTATAACCATGAAAACAGCTCACAACATCCACGACGTCACCGCCGGCCGGGGCGGCAAAGCCTTCCTGCTCACCGGCCGCGACAAGACCGCCCTCATCGATACCGGCATGGCCTACTGCGCCGCCGGCCTCATCGCCAACATCAGACAGCAGTTGACGGACCGGCCGCTCGACTACATCCTCGTCGGCCACTCCCACTACGACCACATTGGCGCCATCCCCCACCTCCGCGGCGCATGGCCCGCCGTCAAAGTGCTCGGCGCCGCACACGCCGCCTATGTCTTCTCCCGCCCCAACGCCCTCTACACAATCCGCACCCTCGGCGCCCAGGCCGCGGCCATCTTCCGCGCCGGCGAGCTTCCCCCCTATGACGACGCCCTGCTCAAAATCGACGCCGTCGTCGGCGAAGGCGACAAACTGGACCTCGGCGGCCTAGGCGTAACGGTCCACGCCACCCCCGGCCACACCCGCTGCTCGCTCTCCTTCCTCGCGGGCGGCGACACCCTCTTCGCCAGCGAATCCACCGGCTACATTAGCGGCGGCACGGTCTACCCCTCCTTCATCACCAGCAGCGCCGCCGCCCTCGCCTCTGTCGAAAAGTGCCGCAAACTCGAGCCCGCCGTCATCGTCCCGCCCCATCACGGCCCCCTCGGCGGCCGGGCCCGCGTCGCCTTCTGGGACGACTGCGAAGCCGCCATCCGCGCCGCCGTCGCTTTCATCCTCGCCCACGCGCGCCAGGGGCGCAGCGAAGAAGAAATCCTCATCGCCTACGAACGAGACATGCGGGACGAAGGCAGCCGTCGCGAACAACCCCTCGCCGCCTTCCGCCTCAACACCGAAGCCATGATCAAAACCGTCCTGCGGGAAAACGGCCTGTGCCGCCCCCTTGCCTAAAAGACAAAACCGCCGTCAACCGGCGGTTTACCCCCTCACCCCAGATACTTGCTCCCCTCGCGCACACTCAGCGAATGCAGCCTGTGGCCGGCGATAAACGCCGCCACCCACTCCCGGTCCGTCTTCGAGTACTCGCGCAGCGCCCAGCCGATCGCCTTATTGAGGAAAAACTCCTTCGTCCCGCACGTATTGCGGATTATAAGACCGAGCACCTCCGTGTCGGTCTTTTCCTTATATTTGAGCTGAAACAGGATTGCCGTCCGCGCCAGCCAGATATTCGCCCCCGTCGACCAGCCCACCATATGGCCGCCGACCAGACCCGGGCAACGCGCGCATAAATCGCCCACAACAACCGTCGCCAGAGCGTCGACCGTATCCCACCACGATTTCGCCGTCACCAGTCCCGCCAGGCGGCCGATATCGTCCGCCGCCACCCGGCCCTTCGCCGCCGCCAGATAATCGACCGCCAGGTACTGGAACTCCCGCTCCGGCAATCCCCACAGCCGATCGACCAGCGCCCAGTCCACCGCCGCCGCCTTCCTCGCCCCGCGCAAAAAATTGCGCGCCAGCGCCGCCCGCTCCGGCCTCGCAATCCCCAGGAACGGGAACCTGTCCTTCATATACGCCGCCATAAATCCGGCCTTTTCCTCGTTCCGGCCCGCATATAACGCCGCGATCACTTCCTCAGGCAAAAAACACACCTCCAATACCGCTGTCATATCCAGCCTTCGCCGGCCGCCCGCCAAATCCTCTCTCCGTTTGACCACCGGCCGCAGCCGAATTATACTATTTATAGCGCACTAATCCCGCAGCCTAAAAGGGGGATAATAAAATGGCAGACAACATCTCCGGCCGCTTCCGGCGGCACGCCGAAGACTGGGCCCTGTACGAACAGGCCAAGGAATACGCCCTCGACTACATGCGCACCGTCGACGACCGCCCCGTCTTCCCCGGCCCGGAGGCCATCGCCGGCCTCGACGCCTTCCGCGAGCCGCTGCCCGACGCCCCGGCCGACCCGCGCGACATCCTCGCCCGGCTCCACCGCTGCGGCTCCCCGGCCACCGTCGCCCAGACCGGCGGCCGCTACTTCGGCTTCGTCAACGGCGGCATCATCCCCGCCGCCCTCGCCGCCAGATGGCTGGGCGACACCTGGGACCAGAACGCCGCCCTCTACGTAATATCCCCCGTCACCGCCGTCCTCGAAGAAGTATGCGAAAGCTGGCTCGTCGACCTGCTCGGCCTGCCCGCCGGCACCGCCGCCGGCTTCGTCAGCGGCACCTCCACCGCCAGCCTGTGCGGCCTCGCCGCCGGACGCGACTTCCTCCTCCGCCGCAAAGGCTGGGACGCGGGCGCCGACGGCCTGTTCGGCGCTCCCGAAATCCGCGTCGTCCTCGGCGCCGGCGCCCATTCCACCGTCTACAAGGCCCTCTCCATCCTCGGCCTCGGCAAAGACCGCCTCATAAAAGTGCCGACCGACGACCAGGGCCGGATGCTTACCGACAGCCTCCCGCCCCTCGACGACAACACCCTCCTCATCCTCCAGGCCGGCAACGTCGCCACCGGTGCCTTCGACCCCTTCGCCGCCATCTGCCCCCGCGCCCGCGAAGCCGGCGCCTGGGTCCACGTCGACGGCGCCTTCGGCCTGTGGGCGGCCGCCTCTCCGGCGCTCCGTTCCCTCACCGCCGGCGTCGACCTCGCCGACTCCTGGTCGGCCGACGCCCATAAAACCCTCAACGCCCCCTACGACAGCGGCGTCGTCCTCTGCCGCCACCGCGACGCCCTCGCCCAGGCGATGAACATGACCGGGTCCTACATAGTATACAGCGAGCAGCGCGACGGCATGATCTACACCGCCGACATGTCGCGGCGGGCGCGGGCCGTCGAACTGTGGGCCTCCCTCAAGGCCCTCGGCCGCACCGGCGCCGGCCAGCTCGTCGACGACCTCTGCCGCAAAGCCCGGCGCTTCGCCGCCGCTCTTGAGAAAGACGGCTTCCGCATCCTCAACGACGTCTGCTTCAACCAGGTCCTCGTCGCCTGCCGCGACGAAGCCGCGACCAAAAAGACCCTCGAAAACATCCAGCGCTCCGGCGAATGCTGGTGCGGCCCCGCCCAGTGGCAGGGCGAGACCGTCATCCGCATCAGCGTCTGCTCCTACCGCACCACCGACGAAGACATCGACCGCTCCGTCCGCGCCTTCGCCCAAGCAAGGGAGGGCCACGCACGATGCTGAAGTCAGCCGACAAGTATCCGGACAACGTCCACCTGGCCGTGCGCGTCGCGCTCGCCTACGCCGTATGGCTCTTGGCTTACCTTCTCTTTCAACCCGCGGAAATCGGCATGAAACTGCTTTACTTCGGCCTGACGGCGGCAATCGGCATGCCTGCCGCCCTCGCGGCCGCCGATGCCGTCCGGCGCTTCACCCCGCACGCCATCGTCATCAGGAGCCTCGTCTCGCTGGCAGCCTCGATCGCCTTTACCATCATCCTGTTCGATATGCGGGACTTCATACCCTGGAAGGTAATCTACCTTGCTCCGCTCGTCTCGGCGGCGATCAGCGACCGTGTCAGACGCGACCTGCGAAAAAAGGACACCTGATAATTCTAGGGCGTTCCGTTTCGAATCGGCATTTTAAAAATCGACCTTAAATGTCAAGCAAACTGGCACTAGATTTAGTGTCAGTTTTTCCTTGTATTGTTTAAGTGTTTTAAAAAGTGTCAATACTTTTGGCAGGAGTGTCTTTTAAAATAGATGAAAATAATAAAATCATTATTCGGCAGTGAGGCGTTTTGCATGAATGTTAAACATGGTTCAACCACTTTCTTAAAAGTAATAATTTTTCTGATTGGAATTGCCGTGCTTGCCGTGTGTATATTTTTATTGCCTGAAGCAGCCAAAAGAGACGCGATAGAACGTCCGGGCGATTACTCGCTATATCCGCTGTTGGTATGTGCGTATGGAATGTGTATTGCGTTTTCTGTAGCTTTGTATCAAGTATATAAACTGTTAACCTATATCGAAAAGAACAATGCTATCTCTGAATTATCCCTCAAATCTTTGAATATTATTAAGAAATGCGCTTTTACTGTCATTTTCTTCATTTTATTAGCAATAGTTTATTTAAGGGTGCGTGCTCAATTCACAGGTGATGATGCAGCAGGTCCAGTATCTCTAGGCCTTTTGGGGGTTTTAGCGACAAGTATCATCGCAGCCATTGCGGACGTACTTCAAAAACCATTAAAAAATATCCTAGAATTAAAACCAAAAAATGATTAACAATGACAAAGTAGGTGCCAAAAGGCACCTACTTTTTGTTTTTGCCATCCGGAACGGAACACCCTATGATAATTCAGATGCCTTTTTCATTTCCGGTACCGGTATTCGCCCACGGTGGCGTCCCTATTCCTTGCGCCCCAGCTCCAGCGCAGCCTTTATGCGCGCAAGCTCGGCAGCGTGGCCTTCGAGGGCCGTCAGCGACGCCTCCACGGCCGCCAGCAGCCTCTCCCGCTCCGCGCCCGCCAGCTTCGCCACCGCGGCCAGCGCCTCGGCCGGCACAGCCTCCGCCGCCGGCGCCGCCGCCAGCAGCCTGGCCACCGCCGTCGGCACAGTCTCCGCCTTGATGCCCCCGGGCCGCTCCGCCGCATGGTCCGCGGTCTCACAGGCGACTGCCGGCACGGCGCCCGTCGTCTCGGCCGCCGCCTCGGTCACCACCGCCGCCGCGTCGCCGTCCGCCGCTTGCGGCTTCGTTCCGGCCATCGCCGGCGCAGCTTCCGCCGGGGCCGCTTTAGCCTCCGCCGCCTTCGCCAGCTCCCGGCGGCGCTCGGCGTCCACGCTTAAAGCCACCAGCTCGTGGCAGGGCATCTTCAAAAACTTCTCCTTCGTCGGCGCGTCGAACGCCTCGTCCACGAACAGCCCGGCGATCCTCCTGGCGTCCCTGGCGCTCCGCTGGTCCCTGGCCACCTTCAGCGCCAGCTGGTCGCGATACGCCAGCGGCACATCCTTCAGCCCCAGAGCCTGCTCCTCCGACAGCTGTCCGGCGAGGATCTCCGCCCCGCCGTGGATGATCCGCCTGATCTCCGGGCCGAACACAAGCAGGGCCAGCTTGTTGGTGATATACTTCTCCGACTTGCCCAGGCGGCTCGACAGATACTTCTTCGAAACCTTCCACTTCTCGCCGTCGAGCAGCTTCTGGAAACCCTCCGCCTCCTCGATCGGCGTGAAATCCCGCCGCTGGATGTTCTCGGTCAGCTGCTCGAAATAAATATCCAGCTCGTCGGTATTATCGGACAGGATGCACGGGATCTTGCGAAAGCCCAGCAGCTTCAGCGCTTTGTAGCGGCGGTTGCCGAACACGATCTTATAGCGGCCGTACTTCACCTTGTAAACCTTGATCGGGTTTAAAAGCCCGACCTCGCTGATACTCTCCGCCAGCTCCTCGATCGCCTTCTTGTCGAACTCGCGGCGCGGCTGCTCGCTATCCTCATCAATCAGATTAATATCGATCTCAACCAGTTTCACTGCTAATATCCTCTCCCGTATGTCCCGTTTCGCCTCTCAATTCGACGGCCCGCCGCTTATTCCTGCCCGCCCGCCGGGCGATTGACGCCTCGCGGAAAACCTTTTCTCCCCCCCGCCGGCCCCACGGAATGTTTCCGCAGGGATTGACACCTGTCATCCCCTGCTATATAATGGCTGTAAATACATACCAAAAATGCCATGAGCGGGAGAAGTAAGTTTTTCGGGCCTTGCAGAGAGCCGGTGGCTGGTGCGAACCGGTAGGCACACTGACTGAAATACACCCGTGAGCAGCAGGTCGAACATTCAGTAGACCGCGCCGGAGCGCCCCCGTTACCGGGCTAGGGTATCGGAACCCCTGTGTTCCCGCACCCGAAACGAGCGGCTTGCCACAAGCAAGCAGGGTGGTACCACGGCTTCACATCCCGTCCCTGTAGAAATACAGCGACGGGATTTTTTATTTTCCAAAACATAAAAGGAGTGATTACCGATGTCTGTGGTCAAATTCTACCGTGGCCAAACCGTGCCCCTCGAGCTCCACAAAGTCCGCATCGTCCAGAAACTCTCCCTCGTCCCCGTCGAACGCCGCCTGGCGGCCATCGCCGAAGCCGGCAACAACACATTCCTCCTCAAAAACCACGACGTCTTCCTCGACATGCTCACCGACAGCGGCGTCAACGCCATGAGCGACAGGCAGCTCGCCGCCATGATGGAGGCCGACGACAGCTACGCCGGCTCGGCCACCTTCACCAAGCTGGAAACCAAAATCAACGACATCTTCGGCATGAAATACGTCCTGCCCGCCCACCAGGGCCGCGCGTGCGAAAACATCATCTCCCAGGCGTTCGTCAGGCCCGGCACCATCGTCCCCATGAACTACCACTTCACCACCAGCAAGGCCCACGTGGTACTCAACGGCGGCAGCGTCGAAGAACTCATCATCGACGAAGGCACCGAAGTCACCAGCGACCACCCCTTCAAAGGCAACATGGACCCCGGCAAGCTCGCCGCCGTCGTCGAACAGCACGGCGCCGACAAAATCGCCTTCGTCCGCATCGAGACAGGCACAAACCTCATCGGCGGCCAGCCCCACTCGCTCGCCAACCTGCGCGAAATCCGCCGCGTCTGCGATAAACACGGCATCATCATCGTCTTCGACGCCAGCCTCCTCGCCGACAACCTCCACTTCATCAAAACCCGCGAACAAGAATGCAAAGCCATGTCCATCCGCGAAATCAGCCGCGCCATCGCCGACCTCGTCGACATCATGTACTTCTCCGCCCGCAAGCTCGGCTGCGCCCGCGGCGGCGTCATCTGCACCAACAGCGAGCAAGCCTACCTCAAGATGCGCGAACTCGTCACCCTCTACGAAGGCTTCCTCACCTACGGCGGCATGTCGGTCCGCGAAATCGAGGCCATCGCCGTCGGCCTCGAGGAAACCATGGACGAAGACATGATCAGCCAAGGGCCGCTGTTCATCGCCTATATGGTCGAAGAACTAAGCAAGCGCGGCGTCCCCGTCATCACGCCCCCCGGCGGCCTCGGCTGCCACATCGACGCCCGCCAGTTCCTCGCCCACCTCCCCCAGCAGCAATACCCCGCCGCCGCCCTCGCGGCCGCCGTCTACATCGCCGGCGGCATCCGCGGCATGGAACGCGGCACAATGTCCGAAGCCCGCGACGAACAGGGCAACGAAACCTTCGCCAAAATGGAACTCGTCCGCCTCGCCGTGCCGCGCCGCGTCTTCACCCTCTCCCAGGTCGCGTACGCCGTCGATCGCATCACCTGGCTGTACGACAACCGCGCCCTCGTCGGCGGCCTCACCTTCACCGAAGAGCCCAAACTCCTGCGCTTCTTCTTCGGCAAACTCGCCCCCGTCTCCGGCTGGCAGGCCGACCTGGCCGCCAAATTCAGGAAAGACTTCGGCGACAGCCTGTAACAGCCCGATTAAACCAAGCGACCGGCCGGATGATTCCGGCCGGTCGCATGCTATTAGATGACCTTCAGGCAAGCGCGGTCTCGACGGCGGCCTGCGCCAGGATGGCGGTGGCGTCGTATTTTTCCGGGCCGCCGAGAAACGGGAAAAGCAACGGCACCTCGGTGCATCCGGCCAACATCGCCTGCGTCCCGCCGGCGGCGAAACGGTCGACCATCGCGTTCAGCTCCCCGAGGTAGGGGTTGTCCGCGACCGCGCCGGCTTTGACCTGCCTGACCGCGGCGTCCAGCACCTTCTGCTCGGCGCCGTTCGGCGTCACCAGCGTCAGGTTGCGAACAGCGAACGCTTTCTGATACAGGCCCGTCCTGATCGTCGCCGCCGTGGCCAGCAGCAGCGTCGGGCCGGCGGCCGCGTCCCGCCGCCGTGCGATATACGCTGCGGCGGCCTCGATCATATCGAGGACAGGCACCTTGACCGCCTGACGCAGTTCTCCGATCCAGTAATGGGCCGTGTTGCACGGCATGACGATGAAATCCGCCCCCGCCCCTTCAAGTAACCGGGCCGATCTGGCCATACTCGGCAACGGGCTCTCCGCCCCCTGGATAATGGCCTCCACCCGCGGCGGTATCTGAGGATTGTTATCCACGATAATCCGCAAATGGTCCTGATCCACGGCAGCCGGGGTACACTGCACAATCTTCGCGAACAGATCGACTGTCGCCAGCGGCCCCATACCGCCCAGAATGCCGACCGTTTTTCCCATGCGCTATTCCTCCCGCCAACAGGCGCCCTGCGACTAGAATATCTGCTGATAAGCGTACAGCGCAGGCGAACCGCCCGTATGCACGAACAGGACGTTATCCTCTTTCCCGAAGCGGTTGCCGCGGATCAGCCCGACCAAGCCGGCCATCGCCTTGCCGGTATAAACGGGATCAAGCAGGATCCCCTCTGTCCTGGCCAGCAGCTTCACCGCCTCGACCATCTCCGGCGTCGGCAGCGAGTAGCCCGGGCCCACATATTCCTCATAGCAGACCACCGCCTCGCGGGGGATGGCCTGCTTAATGCCCAGCCTCGCGGCGGTGCGCTCGACCAGCCCGTAGACAAGTTCCTCCTGAACGCTCTTCTTGCGGCTGATATTGATGCCGATAACCGGTATATTCGTGTTATTGCCGTAAAACCCGGCCACCAGACCGGCGTGGGTGCCGGCGCTGCCGCTCGTGGTCACCACATAGTCGAGCTTCAGACCCCTGTCGAACGACTGGGCCATTATCTCCTCGGCGCAGGCGACATACCCGGTCGCGCCGATCTCGTTGGAACCGCCGCCGGGAATGATGTAAGGCTTGCGTCCCTGAGCCGCCAGGCCGTCCGCGACAGCCTGCATCTCCTTCATCATATCCGATCCGCCGGCGACGACCTTCACCGCCTCGACGCCCAGCAGGCCGAAGAGGAAATTGTTGCCGCTGGCATCGGCCTTATAACTGCCGGGAACGCGCTCTTCCAGCACGAGCTGGCACTTGAGGCCCTCCTTCACCGCTGCCGCCAGGGTAAGGCGGCAGTGATTCGACTGCACCGCGCCGCACGTCACGAGCGTATCCGCCCCCTGGGCAAGCGCGTCGGCCACAAGGAACTCCAGCTTGCGGGTCTTATTGCCGCCTGAAGTCAAACCGAGGAGATCGTCCCGCTTGATGAAAATGCGGGGTCCGCCAAGAGCGGCGGTGAGTCGGGGCAGGAACTCCAGCGGGGTCTGCCCCTCGGTGTAGCGTCGGCGGGGAAACTGGGCTAAATTCATAATGACACTCCTTCGAAATGTAGATATGTGACAGGAAAAAGCTTTTCCTTAGGCGGAAGTAGTAACGCCGGATTGCTGCCGCTTGTCTTCCGAATTTTGGATGAACACGGTCGCGACGGCGTCGCCGGTTACGTTCAGCGTCGTGCGCGCCATATCCAGCACACGGTCGATACCGGCGATAAGCGCGATGCCCTCCAGGGGAAGACCGACCGACTGCAGGGTCAGGGTCAGCATGATCAGGCCCGCGCCCGGCACGCCCGCCGCCCCGATGGACGCCAGCGTCCCCGTCAGCACGATGATCAGCATCTGGCTCAGCGTCAGATCGACGCCGTAAATCTGGGCAACGAACAAGGCGGCCACACCCTGATAAATCGCCGTGCCGTCCATATTTATCGTCGCTCCCAGCGGCAGCACGAAACTCGACACTTCCTTCGACACCCCGAGATTCTCCTGGGTATTCTTCATCGTCACCGGCAGGGTAGCCGCGCTGCTGCAGGTCGAAAATGCGATCATCTGGGCGGGCAGGATGCCCTTGAAGAAGCGGACGGGGCTGAAACCGGCCAGCACCTTCAGAATCGTCGAATAAGTCAGGGCCAGGTGGATGATGCAGCCGACATAAACGGCGGCGATGACCTTCGCCAGGGGAATCAGCACCTTCGGACCGTTGGCCGCCACCACCGGCATAATCAGCGCGAAAACGCCTATCGGCGCGAAAGCCATGATAATCCCGACGATCTTATAAGTAACTTCGGCCAGGCCGTCGAAAAACAGCTCCACCGGCTTGGCGCGCTGCCCCACCATCGTGATGCCGATACCGATAAACAGCGCGAAAACAATAATCTGGAGCATGTCAGCGTTCAGCAGCGCCTGCATGGCATTGGCCGGCACCATATTCACCAGCACATCCATGAGCGGCGGAGCCGCCTTGCCTTTATAAGCGGCGTTGGCCGGCAGCTGAAGACCCGAACCGGGGTTGAAAAGCACCGACATCAGAATGCCGATTATGACCGCAACCGCCGTGGTAAGGAGATAAAACGATACCGTCTTGCCGCCGATGCGTCCCAGCTTGCGCACATCGCCGAGACTGGACGCGCCGACAATCAGCGAAGCCAGAACCAGGGGAACAATCACCATTTTAATCATAAGCATCTTGCGTAGTTCCAAAAACCCTTAAAAATATTGGGTTGGTAAGCAAAAGAAAATAGGACTTTACCCCAACAATGTGTAATACGGTAAGTGACCAAACAAACCAACACACA
>JAHDOI010000077.1 GCA_018434945.1 Selenomonadales bacterium | reverse complement strand
GGCCGCCCCTTTTACCGCGTCGTAGTAGACGCAGCCGGCGCTGCCGAGGGTGATGACCATGCCGCCGAGGCCTTTGGCGCCTACGAAGCGGGCGAGTTCCCACTCGAGGGCGGCGAGATCGTCAACCGGCAGGGGGACGCCGAAAAGCCTTTCGGCTTCGACGTTGTTGCAGATGAAGCAGTCGAGCTGGCCGAGGATTTCGGGGTGGCTCATTATGACGGAGAGGTTGCCGGGGATGCCGTAGACGGGACGCCGGTACTCGGCGGCGAGGTTTAGCACCTTTTTGGTGATGTGTTCGTTGAGGTCGAGTTCGAGGACGATGTGGCCGGTATGGCGGACGATTTCGGCGCCGTTTTTGCCGATGTGGTTTTCGAGGTGGTAGAGGTCGGGCATCTGGGAGATGGAACCGGCGAGGTCGCCGGTGTCGTCCATGACGGCCAACCACAGGCCCATGCCGCGGGTTTCGGTTTCGACGATGTATTCGGTGCCGACGCCGGCTTTGGCGAGGCGGGCGGTGATCTCGCGGCCGATGCCGCTGCGGTCGACGCTGGCGACGAAGCCGGTGCCGATGCCGAGGTTGGCGAGGTTTTCGGCGACGTTGCGGCCGACGCCGCCGTGAACGAATTTGACGGAGCCGAGGTTGCGGCCGGCGGGGTTGTATTTCTGTTTGGCAAAGCCTTTGCAGTCCATGAAGATTGTGCCGATTACGGCGGCTTTCGGTGTCATGAGGCTATCTCCTACTCCCCGCCATTGTCCGGCCGCGGGCGGCAGGCAGCCGCAGTATCCTGGCCGACAAGGAGGGGTTTGACGGTTTTTATGAGGTATTGGAGGAACGGGTCGCGGAGGTCGGGGCGCTTGAGGGCGAATTCGATGGTGGCTTCGAGGTAGCCCTGTTTGTCGCCGACGTCGTAGCGGCGGCCGTCGAAGTGGTAGGCGTACACCGGACGGGTGGCGGCCAGGACGCGCAGGGCGTCGGTTAGCTGGATTTCGCCGCCGCGGCCGGGAGGGGTGGTTTCGAGGATTGCGAAGACTTCGGGTTCGATGATGTAGCGTCCGAGGACGGCGAGGCGCGAGGGGGCCTCGGCCTGAGGCGGCTTTTCGACGAGGTCGGCGGCTTTCCAGAGGTTTTCGCCGACAGGTACGGGTTTGACGATGCCGTAGCTCGATACTTTGTCCTGCGGCACTTCCTGGACGCCGAGGATGGTGCCGGGGTTGTCCCCGTAAACGTCGAGGAGCTGCTTGAGGCAGGGCACGGCGGCATCGATGATGTCGTCGCCGAGGAGGACTGCGAACGGCTCGGGCCCGACGAACTGTTTGGCGCAGAGGACGGCGTGGCCGAGGCCGCGCGGCTCTTTCTGGCGGACGTAGTGGATGGTGACATTGGAGATTTCCTCGACAAGGCCGAGGAGGTCGTATTTGCCCTGGGCCTTGAGGGTGAGCTCAAGCTCGACGGCGCGGTCGAAGTGGTCCTCGATGGCGCGTTTGTTGCGGCCGGTGATGATGAGGATTTCTTCGATGCCCGACTGGATGGCTTCTTCGATTATGTACTGGATGGCAGGCTTGTCGACAATCGGCAGCATTTCCTTGGGCTGGGCCTTGGTGGCCGGCAGGAAGCGTGTGCCGAGACCGGCCGCGGGGATGACGGCTTTTCTGATCTTACGCGTTTCTGGCATAGTTCACCGCCTCGGAAAGAATGGTTTGAAGACGCTCTGGGCTGCCGGCCTCGGCGTAGACTCTGACAATAGGCTCGGTGCCGGAGGCGCGGAACATCAGCCAGCCGCCGTCGACGTATATTTTGCAGCCGTCGGTGCAGTCGGTTTTCAGCGGTCTGAGACTCCCTAAAGCGGCCGGCGGCGCGGGGATGAGGACGCCCATGAGGCGGCTCTTGCGCGCGTCGTCGAGGTGGAGGTCTTCGCGCCCGTAGTAGAAGTGGCCTAGATCATGCATCATTTCGTCGAGTAGCTGGCCGAGGGTTTTACCGTAGGCGGCAACGACCTCGATGAGCAGGAAGCCGAGGAGGACGCCGTCGCGTTCGGGGATGTAGTTTTTGATGCCGATGCCGCCGGATTCCTCGCCGCCGATGAGGATGTCTTCGGCAAGCATGAGGTTGGCGATGTATTTGAAGCCGACGGGGGTTTCGTAGAGCTTGAGGCCGTATTTGCCGGCGACGCGTTTGACGAGTTCGGAGACGGTGAGCGTCTGGGCGACGCCGCCCGTCCAGCCGCGTTTTTCGTGAAGGTATTTGGCGAGCAGGGCCATGATCTGGTGGGCGTTGATGAAGCGGCCGTCGGCGTCGATGGCACCGATGCGGTCGCCGTCGCCGTCGGTGGCGAGGCCGACCGCGGCTTTGTGCACGGCCATGGCGGCGCGGAGGGCGGCGAGGTTTTTGTCGATGGGTTCGGGGTTTACGCCGCCGAAGGAGGGGTTGTATTCGCCCCTGATTTCGACGAGGTCGAGGCCGTGGCGGGCGGCGAGCCTGGCGGCGTAGCCGCTTGCCGAGCCGTGCATGACGTCGAAGAGGATTTTGCCTTTGCTGGCGGCGAGGATCTTCGGGTCGAGGATGGCGTCGATGTGGTCGAGGTAAGGTTCATGGGGGGGAAAGGATGCTATGCCTGCCGGCATGGGGATTTTGGGGTATTCGCCGCCTTCGCTTTCGCGGCGGCGGACATAGGTTTCGATGTCGGCGATGATCTCGGGCGAGGCCGAGCCGCCGTAGGAGGCCTTGAACTTGAGGCCGTTGTATTCGCCGGGGTTGTGGCTGGCGGTTATCATGATGCCGCCAGCGGCCTGGCGGTCTTTGACCTGCCAGGTTAGGGCGGGGGTGGGCAGGATGGCGTCGGACAGCCAAACGGTGACGCCGCGCGACGCCAAGGCGGCGGCGCAGTCTTCGGCGTAGCGGCGGGAGAGGAAGCGGGCGTCGTAGCCGACGACGACGCCTTTGGCCGCTTCGCCGCGGCCGAGGACGTAATCGGCGATTGCGTTGGCCACCAGCCGCACGTTGCTGAAGGTGTAGTCTTCGCTTATTATGCCGCGCCAGCCGTCGGTGCCGAATTTTATCATAACCTTCGCCTCCCATACAGTCTGCTATTATATCCGGATTATCTGGTAGATATTTCGTTTTGCGACCGGTTTTGTCCTGCCGTCAATAGCGGATGCAATACTTCATTTGGAATTTTTTTACATGGATCAAGGCCGTTCAGAAAGCCCCAGATGCTAGGCGGCTCCGAGGACGCGAGCGAAGACAGTACTGCGTGACGTACGGCGAGCGAGCGCCCGCAGGAACAACGACGCAGATGGGGCTTTATCAACGGCCGCGTTTTAGGAGCGACCGTAGATGTCGTCGAAACGGACGATATCATCCTCCCCCAAATACTTCCCGTTCTGGACTTCGATCATTTCCAGCGGCGTGTCGCCGGGATTTTCGAGGCGGTGTTTCGTGGCGATCGGCACAAAGACGCTTTCGTTGGCGAGGATGGTCTGCTCGCGGTCGCCGATGGTTACTTTGGCGGTGCCATTTATGACGATCCAGTGCTCGCTGCGGTGGTGGTGAAGCTGGAGGCTGAGGCGCTGGCCGGGGGTGACGACGATTTTTTTGAGCTTGTAGCCCGGGCCTTCGCCGAGGACGGTGTAGCGGCCCCACGGACGGTAGACGGTGGTGTGCTCGGCGGCTTCGCGCCGGCCGCAGGCCTTGAGTTCGCCGACGATTTCCTTGACTTTTTGGGATTCGCCTTTTTTGGCGACAAGGATGACATCGTCGGTTTCGACTACGAGGATGTCTTCGAGGCCGATACCGGCGATGAGGCGGCTGTGGCCGAGGATGAGGGAGTCTCGGCAGCCGACCGGCATGCAGTCGCCCTGGATGGCGTTGCCTGCGGCGTCCTTGGGCAGGACGTCGTAGATGGCATCCCAGGAGCCGATGTCGCTCCAGTCGGCGTCGAAGGGAATGGTGACGATGCGGTCGGATTTTTCGGCGATGGCGTAGTCGAGCGAGATGTCGGGCATAGCGGCGAAATTTTCGAGCATCGCGGCGTAGGGCTGATCGAGGGCAGCGCGAATGGCCGGCTGATGCCGCGATAGTTCGTCGATGAATGTGCCGATGGTGAAGGCGAACATGCCGGAGTTCCAGTAGTAGTTGCCGGCCTTGAGGTATCGTTCTGCTGTTTGGGCGTCGGGTTTTTCCTTGAAGGAGTCGACGATGTATCCATCGCCCTGTTTGGCTCCGACCTGGATGTAGCCGTAGCCGGTTTCTGGTTTGTCGGGCCTTACGCCGAAGGTGACGATACGGCCGCCGGCCGCCATCGCCGCCGCCTGGCGGATGGTCTGGGCGAAGGCATCCGGTTTGCCGACTAGGTGGTCGGAGGGAGTGATGAGGAGGAGTTCTTGTTCGTCCGCGCCGAGGATATCAAGGCAGTAGCGGGCGGCGAGGGCGACAGCGGGGGTGGTGTTGCGGCCGACGGGCTCGAGAAGGATGTGGGCGGCGCCGGCGCCGCAGACGGCGAGCTCGGACCGGACGTGGTGGAGATGGTCTTGGTTGGTGACGATTATGATGTCGCTAGCGGCCGCCATCGGCAGAAAACGGGTGACCGTCTGCGCCAGGAGGGACTGCGGGCCGCCGATTTTGAGAAACTGCTTGGGGTAGTTGGCCCGCGACAGGGGGAACAGCCTGGTGCCGCCGCCGCCGGCAAGGATGATGATTTTCATCGGGGGACTCCTTTTGGATGTTGCTATACTATCCTTAATAATATGAATTTGTTCGCGGCTTTAAACACTTATCCTGCCAGAAAAGTAACCGAAAAGGGCCATGCACTCATCCATGGCCCCGGAGTCAAAAAAACGCCTCACAAGTTTTTGGGCGCGGAATATATTACGAAACTGTCGTTCTCATAAACCTTGCGTAATTTAGGTTCTTGTTTGATATTTTTTTTCATAAGAACGAAGTAGTCAATACCATATTTTTCCGCCAGCTTTAGACGCCAGATGTCAGGATAATTATAGTAACCGTGCCGTATATGAGCCACCATTTTGTCATATTTATCATGAACCGTCCCGCTAACGGCGAGAAACGTTGTCGGCTCGGCCCCGAATTCGTTAAACCTGTTCATCCCTTCGCGAAAGGTCGCGTAGTTCGAGTTGTATTCCCAGGAGGTGAATATCCATTCCCGCATGTTGCCGAAAGAGCTGCGCCGGGAATAGTCCCGCCATCCATAGCTGATTGTCGGATCGACCATGAACAGCACCTTAGCCGCCGTGTTGTCCCTGGCCCAGATTTGCGCGTCCTTAAAATCCGCGAACAGCTTCCGGCTCGCGAAACCCTTTTCCTGGGCGTTGGTCCAGTAGGCCCCCGCCGCCACCACGATCAGCATGACAAGCCCCATATTCAGTATTCTTTTGGCGTCCTCCTGTCTGATCTTTGATACGATTAACCAGAAAACCGCGACGGCAACGGCAAACCAGGCAATAAACCAATACGAGCCGATAGCCACCGAAATACTCCATTGCCAGGTATCCAGAATGCCTGAAAGGCGATATATCATCAGCAGGCTCCAACCCCCAGCCAAACAAGCTAACAACCCTATTTTCCTGGGCTGTTCATATCTTATTAGCAGGGGGAAAACCAATAAGGTCGTGAACAGCAGAGGAAAGCCCGGTTTCAGAAAAAATGGACTTGTCAGCACGACTACGGCCAAAGCTTTCCGCCAGGGGCCCGAGCGGCTGATTTCATGCCAAAGTCCGTAAACAATATATACAAGGCCGATATCAATGACCAGATCATTCGCCCTGTGCAAGGACAACTTGATTAGGAAACTGCTGATTTCCGTGCCGGAAAACAGCACCCCGACGACCGACAGCACGAGAACTGCGGTCGTGCCGGCAAACAGCTTCTTATCGACCGGCCGCACGGGGAAGAAAGTCGCATAAACAAGAAACAACACCAGGAACGATAAAAACGGGAAAAACCGTTCCCACGCTCTGAACGAAAAAATCCCGAAATGAATCGGGTACATATGAAAAGAAGACAACTGGGTCAAACTGAACCAGGTGCTCCGGTCAATGGCCGTTCCCGTGATGCTGGTGGGGTCGAAAGTGTTAAACGCCCATAGAAGGGATAGCGCCGCAAATATGCCGGCCGCGCCGGCAAGGCGGACTTTCGATATCCCCGCCGGTCTTATGAGATAGGCGGCGGCGATGAAAACCAAGCCTACCACCGCATAGGTGGGATATATCATAAAACATATTGCCATGAGAAGGGCTGACGCTATAAGGCGGCCGCGCACGAAAAAAGCGATGGAAAATAGACGAAAGGCTTCGGCGATGAAATAATAGAGAACCAGTACCAGACTATCGGCGAAAAGATCGTAGCGGGCGAAATCCATGCAGCGGGCGTAGCTGGCGACTACTAGCAAAATAACCGTCAGCGGCACACAGACTGTGCTGTCGGGAAAAATCGTCCGTGTCAGGTAGAAGAAGGCGCAAGCCAGCGCGGCGATTTGAAAACCAATAACGGCGGGGATGAGCTTCTCCGGCAGTAGGCCGAAAACGGAATAAGCGAACAGATAAATACGCATGAACAATGACTTGTCGTAAAGCTCAAAGCCTGCCGGAAAACCGCGGGAGAAGTCGGCGACCCCCAGCTTGCCGTAAACGAAGCTGATGGGCGAATAGCCGATCCAGGCCATAATCGGTTCGGACATGTCAACCATTACCCGCCAAAGATAGGCACCGACCACCAATACGCACAAGATGGGGATTATCCTTATCCAAAACAATTGTTTGCCAGCTGAAGGCATCATGATTCACTTCTTCCAATTATTGATTGTTACGCTTTCTTGTGGGGCATAAGATACCCCAGGGCATTGAAGGCATACTTTCTGATATCGTATTCAAATAGGCACGCCGTGAAGTTGTGGCGCAGCCGGAAACGTAGCACGGGCTTGTACAGACTGGCGAGAAAATAAATTATATTTCCGAGAACAGGCCCCAGCTCCCGGCGATGGTTTTCCAGTTTCCGGTCAAGCAGTTGTCCGGCTATCTGCAGTAGCTTGATCATATTGTCCATTTCTTTGGTATACCACGGATGGTACAGCTTGGCAGCGTCGTAGGAATCAATGGCGGCCCACTCGGCCAAAGTCTGCGGCAGCTTCAGGTTATATTGTTTTATCGCCTCGTCAGTCATGACCGACCCGGGTATGGGCTTCCAGTCGGCGCCTACGCCGAGGTAGCAGTTCGGGTTGTCTTCCAGCAGCCTGAGCAGCAGTTCCTTGGTTTCGATCAGATCTTGCAAAGTCTCGCCGGGAATGCCGCAGAAGAAATTGTAATGCGGCTTGAAGGAAGGGTACCTCGCCAGTTTTTTGTTGACGCGGATTATCTGCTCGACTGTTATCCCTTTATTCATTTTTCTCAGGCTGTTGGCCGATCCGGACTCAACGCCGATGGCCATGAAATCGACATTTGCCTTTACCATGAGATCGAGGAAATCCTCGTCCATCCTATCGAGCTCGTTTATCCTCGCTCCCCGAAAATCGAGGATATATTTCTTGTGGAAGCCGCGCTCGATATAGCCGGTCAGCAGCCGCCGCATCCGGTCCAGATCCACGAACGAGTCGTCGTCATATATCTGCAGACGCTGGAAGTCGTATTTGGAACCCAGATACTCGATATGATCCAGGACATATTCATCGCTGTAGCATACCCATTTCTTCCCCTTGATCTTTTTGTATACCGCCGGCGACATGCAGAAGGTACACTGGTACGGACATCCCAGCGACGTAAAAATCGGGAAGATCATTTCACCGTTGTTCAGGCGATTATACCTGTCGCTGCCGATTTCAACCAGGTGGTACGGCAAGTCCGTGAAATCCGGCATCTCAAATTCGCAGACAACTGGATTGAGGACGACCCGGTCCCCGTCTGTATAGCCCAGACCGGTAATGCTGGTGATGTCCGTCAGTTCGCCGGACAAATACCGGGCTAGCTGCCAAAGCGCCTTTGAGCCCCAATCCCGGATGACGAAATCGATATACGGGTTTTCCAGCGTTTGCTCGGGCAGGATGGTGGGGTGAGGGCCTCCCCACACTATCCTGGCGTCGTAATGGGTTTTTACGTACTCTGATACTCGCAGCGAGGTGGTGATCGGATTGCCGGTCATCACCGAAAGGCCTACCAAGTTATGGCCCACCTTCATCCGGCAGTCGATTTCCTTCTCCCAGTCGTGAGGGTGCAGCCGCAGATCGAGGATTTCGACGTTGAAGCCGTTCTTGATGGAATCGGCGGCCGCATAAATCAGGCTGAGCGGAATATCCCTTACCAGGTTGTCGAATGTACCCAGTTGCGGATATATCAGTAATATGCTAATTTTCTTCATGTAACCCTCCAACGGTTCTTGTTTGTCTTATCTGGCTGATAACCCCATAAATACCGATTTTTTCCGTCACCAGAATGACCATGGCGCCGATAAAGCCGAGCAAAACCTGCGCAATATGCAGCCCGACGGCTAGTACCAACGCCTCCTGGAAATCGAAGCCTATCTGCGACAGGGCTAGGACAGCCGCCCCCTCAAAGGTGCCGAGGCCGCCGGGAAGAGCCGGTATGGCGGCACCGAGGATCACGAAGATGTACACCAGCAGCGCGTCACAAAAATCCACCGGCAGACTGCCGGCGATATGCAAGAAGGAAAATACCAGGATGAATCCCATGGCCCAGGCAACAGCGCCGACGCCGAACGCCTTCAGAAAAAGGGTAAACCGCAGACTCTCTTTCATCTGGGTGACAAAATTATGGAAATAGGCTCCCAGCCTGGGACTCAGGTATTTCGAAAGCAATCCTGCCAGCAAGTCGTCGCACCTGGTGACGAGTATGATGCCGGCGATGAGCAACGACACACTGACGATGGTCGCGTAGATACTGAAGGCAAAAAAATAGATGAAACTGATCATGCTGACTACCGTCAGCAAAAGGATGTCGACAGTCCGGTCGATGACGGTACTTGCCATCAGCCTGCTAAAACCGGTCTCCACCTTTTTGTTGAGGTAAACCGGCTTTAATAGCTCTGACATCCGTGCCGGAAGAAAAAAATTAAGCCCGACGGATAATATGACCGCTTTGACAAAAAAGAGAAGGTTCTTGAAAGGGCTTTCCGCCAGGATTAACAAACGTACCGCTAATGCGGCCAGGGTAATCACGACCAACGGCTGCACCAGGAGGATCGCGCGGATAACCTCCAGCGACAAAGTGGGAAGTTCGCTAAAGTTTACTTTCGCTACTACTACCAGGAGAATAAAGCCGACGGCAGCGAGCTTGACAATTTTCCAGTGTTTCACGATTGCTCCTCTCTGGCTAAACTTTTCCAAAAACCGATTAGGTCCCTGAAGGCGATCAGTTTCCTGCCGCGCGCTGTTACCTGGGCAACGTGCTCTTCTGCGGGAAAACTGAAATAGTTCTCTTTTACGGAAATCTGCTTCACGTGTCCTTTGCCTAATTCGTCTATTTCGTCAAGCATTTCAAGTATTTCCTGTGAACATGTTCGATAGATTTTAACATGCAGGCTGCTGATACTTTCCGATTGGTCGATCGGTACCGTAATTTGTTTGACGATTACCCCTTCGTCGACATGCTCGGTCATCGTATGGAAAGTGCCGCCGGTATACTTTTCGCCATGGCGGACAGCCTGAAGTACCGACCCTAGGCCCGCGTATTTGGGTAGCAGGCTTCCATGAAAGTTGATCATGGCTTTTAAAGGAATACCCAGTACATCCTGTTTCAGGATGCGGCTAAACCGCACGCACAGGATAACATCGGGACGCTCCCGCCGCAGTTGCTCCACGATCACGGGCCAGGTTTGTTTATTGATGAAAAAAACGGGAATCCCCTGTTTCTTCGCCTGCGAACTCGGCAACACAACGCGTCCTGTATACAATTCCCAGATAACGGCCAGCAACAGGTAGCCTATCAGCTCCACCGCCTGGTAAAGGGCATAGCGGATTCCCGACTTTCCGGCCACATATAGGAAAGTTTCCAGAGGACTCCGCTGGCCGACCATCTCTTGTTCTATGTAGATTGCCGACACGCTTGCCGGTTCCTTGTCCAGCAAAGGCCTGATCATCAGTCCCGCAAAAACGTCGTTACTGAGAAAAAAGCATGCTTTGGCCATTTTCCACCTCAAGACTCGCAAAACCTTTTGACCGTACGCACTACCTTTTCGAGATCGTCCCGAGAATCGTTCGACAGCGGCAGGTTGACCGTCGTGCGGGCCATTGCCGACGACACCGGATATTGGAACCTCGCCCCCGGCCGGTTGGTGTAACTGGCCATCTCCGGTATGCAGTATTCGATAAGCTGCCCGAACTGCACCCCATTTTCAAGGCCGAATTTGATCAGCCGCGCTTTGTAGGGTGTACGGATTACATAGTGGGAGTAAGTGGCTCCGTCTACCAAGGGAGGGAGATCAATGCCGTCTATCGCGGCCAGGTTAGCGTTATAAAATTCCGCGACCGCTCTTCGCCTGGCGATGATGTCATGATAGCGCCCCAACTGGACACTGCCGACGGCCGCCTCGACGTCTGTGAGGCCTATGAGGTAATCCTTGGGCATATCGATAAGACTTTCGTCGTAATAGCGCACAAACGGATCAAGCAGCCCCGAACGCTCGAGAAAGTTGACGGCCGCGTAAACGGCGGGGTTGAATGCCGCTATGACCGCGGTCAGGTAGAGTTTTCGCGCCAGCGGTTTCCAATACCCCGGAGGTTCCACCCGTTTGTAACGTATGCTCCGCAGACGCTGCGCGAGTTCATCACTATTAGTTGTGACCATGCCGCCGAAAATCGAGGTTATCAGCTTGCTGACATTTATCCCGAAAATGGCCGCATCGCCGTCGTTAACGACGTCCCGACACTTCCACGAGGCGCCGAAGGAGTGGGCGCAATCCTGTATAACGGCAATCTGCGGGTGTCGCCGCCGGAGGTCGTCCAGTCTGTCCAGATCGACCGGATAGCCGAAGATCGATGTCGCGATTATAGCGCCGGTATTTTCGTTTATCGCGCCCTCGACAGCGTCGAGATCGGCGTTGAAGTCTTCCGGCCGGCTATCGACGAATACCGGCTCGTTGCCGCTAACCACCACCGCATGGGGAACGACGACACAGGTGTAAGCGGGGCAGATTATTTCTTTCCCTTTGATGCCGAGCGCTTCCAGCAGTAAAGCCAGGCCTGTCCGGCCATAGGGAAAGGCGACGGCGTTTCGCGCCCCCATGAGCCGGGCGAAGCCGTTTTCAAACTCGCTTATGGCCACCGGCTTGAACCAGGCCGCTTTCAGTTCATCCCACCCGAGTTGGGGTCTAAAACGGGGTATCAACGCTCGTCTCCCCTTTGCCAGTATCCCGCCGACGCCATGTGAATGCTCTTGAATTCACCCCCGGGAAGGAGGCGGGCGTTTGCGGGTTCACGGTCCTTCCACGCGTAATCGACCCGGGCCAGACCGCCGGTAAAATCAATTTTCCGCACGAGGACACTCCCCAGCTTTTTGATATTCGTCATCAACAGGGCTACAAGCATTTTTTTGATGGTTTCACTACACCAGCGGCTTCGCATGAGCGAAATGTTCAGGATTCTCAGGACAATGAACTGCCAGGGGCGCGGGTACCGGTGATTCATTGCCCGCGGGTCCACCGTTACCGAAAGATTACCCTCGTCATCCCACGCGGTTTCGTGGTCGCCAAACACTTGCGTACTGTATGCATTCCCCGCCGCGAGAACGATGCTGCCGCCATCGATCATACGGCTTTGCCCGTCGCGCGCATAACTGGCGACGACGCCGCCCTTCCTCACCGACACGATGGTGTAGTGCTCAGGTGTACTTTTTATGAAAATCCCCGCCTGAGGAAAGTGAACATCCCCATGGTCTGCAGCGAAGCAAGGCAGCACCCCGGTATCGACGGAAACGTTGCCGCCCGCCTTGGCCAGCGCGGCTGCCCAACAATATGAATTGAACATAGGTATCAGGTTAGGCTCATCCATCGCCAACAGCCCGACTGTCCTCAGGTCCTTGATCGAGCCGCGCATGAAACTGGCCAACGCGGCCGCGGCCGGGTTTTCTCCCGCCAGGTATTCGATGCCTCCCGGAAAATAGAAACGGGTGTTGCGGCTGCCATACAGCCCACCGAAGCTCCCGTCAGGATGGGCAAAGTAAGTGAGAAAACCAACCGCCGCCGCCAACGCACCGCCGAGTTCCAGGTCCGGTCTCATCCGGTGCACATCCGCCAGGTAGTTGAGTGCCAACGTCTGATAGCCCGGGTCGGCACCGTCGTACTCCCGTAGCCATCCTTCCGGCGACATATTAGCGAGGATGCGGTCGAGGAGCAGGCGGCCCTTCCTTTCGGCCGCGCCGTCGCCGACGATGCTGCTCCACTTGTAAAGGGCGGCGGCCCCTGTCGCCAGGTGGTTGGATATAAGGCCGTGGGTTTCATCCGCTTTCTCAAGAAACGCGATCATCGGCGCGACGACTTCTAGCCGTATGGCAACCTCGGATTTGCCGAGCGACGCTCTCTGGATTTCCAAAGAACTGAGCAGATCGTACGCCACCAGGGCGGTCACACAAAAGGAGGACTCGTAAGGGAAAGCCTCCTCGAGACTACCGTTTTTCCTCGTCAGCGCTCTGGCGCCCGCGAAAAGAGCCTCTATTCTCTTTTCCACGGCATCCGGGGTAATATAATCCGGCAGGAGGCCGCAGGTCGCCAGACGGGCCAGGCCGTTGGCCGCCCCCTGAAAGCTGCCGTTGCCGAAGTCTATCAGCTTCCACGCCCAGTAAAACCGATCGCCGACGCCGTATGTGGGGCTGTATCTGTCGGCGTCGAACAACGCGAGCAGTCTGGGTAACACTGCATAGATGTTCTCCAAGTAGGGCGCCACTTTATCACTGCCCTTTCTGATAGATGAACTTGGCGACCAGATTGATATCCAAAAGTCCTAAGCTGAGAGGCCACAATTGCTTTTCCACGGGTATGAAGATACTGTCGCAGCAACTGAGGATCTCATCGGCGAAATTCGGGTGTTCCCAGCAAATAATCTTGTCGTAATTGACTGACGAATGCTTATAGGCAAATCGCCTCGCGGTGAGAAGCCGGCCGAACCCCCAGGCAATTCCTCCTTCGCAGGGTATGGCGCCGACGAGCATTCCCCCTGGTCGCAGCACTCGGTGGAGTTCAGCCAGATATCGGTCCAGGGGCCGGAGGTGCTCCAGATTGAAAAAACTGAGAACAATATCGACGCTGCCGTCTTCCACAGGTAATTCCCAGTTCGAGATAAGCAACGGTTTGACACTGACGTTCCTGTCCAGCAATATTTTTTTTGAGCCTTCCAGCAGTTCCTCATTAACGTCGACGATTGTATACTTGCGGGGCTGCGACCGCCAGAACCGCATGTGCGGCATCAGACCCGGTCCGATTTCCAATACCGATTTGTCGGTGAAGGAAACCTTGTCGAGAATGGCGTATCCGGCCTCATTGACAAGGTTGCCGATGCCCCGTTTCTGGGTGGTTGTGTAAAAGGTGACGTAAAAGTCCTGCCACTTGATCCAGTCCTCGTCGTCGGGCCTGATATCGAGACCGTAAAGCTCCCGGTCGCCGAACAGCGGCGCCGATAGAAAACGCGGCAGACGCCTGCCCAGTATCCAATACTTCATGTCACACCTTTTCCCCAATAAGACGAATGAGGTCTTCGAAGCCCTGTCCCCAGCCGTAGTCTTTGCTCAATGTATGGGGGTGCCAGATTACGCTAGCCTGTCCCCTGACGGCGAAAACCTCGTCAATGACCTTTTTCATGCGGGCTGTCCCTGCAGTCTCGCCGCCCAGCGCGTAGTCGTACAGATGCGAATCCATTATCACCATCGGGACGCTGGTTATATTCAGGGTTTCCCGGGTTGCCTGCATGCAGGGCCTCATCATCAACGCCGCAGAATTGCGGAAGCCGGCCCGGTCATTGAAGCCCAGGGTAAAATCCACAGCCATACCAGCAGCGGCCTGTGCCCGCCAGGTGTCCTGCCAGCTGAACCGCAGCCAGTGTTGCCGGCACATGGTGACCGGCACTCCCAAAGCTTCCTCCAGCCTGCCCTTTTCGACAGTCATGTCACGGCAATCTTGCCAGTTGTGGTAAGACTGGTGCAAGCCGACATTCCAGCCGTCTTCTGTCAATTTGCGGATTATATCCTTCAGCCGGCCTGTCTTTATATCGTAATGAGGGTCGATAAGCCACGCGCTCAGTGGATTTTTTCTTTGTTTTCCGCCTGCGTAAACGAAAAATATACTACGAATGGCAAATTTCCCTTCCAGGGAGGCTATATCTTCGATCAGGCGATGATAATCCTCGCGTTTTCCGCACAAGAACCCCAGAGCTTGTCCGGCCTTTCCGGCAGCGGCGGATATCCGTCCGACCCCGAGATATCTGAGTCCGTTAAAAAGGCAAAAGGCGGCTTGCTTCAGACGAATCGCCGCCGTCTTATTCACGGCATCCACGTCGTGAGTAACCCATATCTCCGCAGCCGGCATCGGTCCAAAGAGGATATCCTCCGGCTGTTGCTGGATGTAAGCGGCCCATCGCCGTAAAAGCAGCGCCATCCGATTGACCCAGGCATGTTCCCATAAACGCCCGTCCCAGTCCCGGAGTCTGATAGAATATGAATGTATCGGCCCGTGTATTGCCTCATATGCCCGCTCGGCTTCACAATTCATCAGCCAAAACATCGAGCCAAGCCAGTCGGTTTGCTGCCAGCCGCCTTTCCCGGCTGCCCATCGCGGAACCAAGAGGCATCCGTCGATCCCTAGGTCCCCGGCCCATTCCGGTAGCCTTACCTCGCACATTTCCGGCTTTTCCGGCTCCTTTTCCGGCCTGGCGGCAACGGGAATAGGCAAAGCGAGTATATATTCTTTTTTACCCAACCAGTACCGCTCAAGTGCGCTTACGACATATTCCCGAACTCGCCGATTATCCATGGTTTAGACGACACCTTGGCGGTCGATAAAGGTGCGGAACCATAGTTCCAGGCACAAGAAACCCCAGATTTGCCGGCCATGCTCGCTTTCGGCGGCAAGCGCCCGCCGCAGGGCTTCACTGTTGTACAACCCGCGCTGCCTGGCCCTTTCGCTGAACAGAATATCGTGGACGAACTCGCGAACCGGCCCGCCTTGCAGCCACTCTTTCAGCGGCACGGGGAAGCCCCTTTTGTCCTTTCGGTTGCTGATCTCCGGCGGCAGGAGATTCTTCATCACATGCGAGAGTATGTGCTTGGGTTGGCCGTTTTTGAATTTCAGTGCCGGCGGCATCGAATTAGCCAGATCGACAATCCGGTGATCGAGCAGGGGAACGCGCGATTCGAGCGACACGGCCATGCTAACGCGGTCTTCAATCTGCAGCAGCGATGGCAGCAGGGTCGTCTGGTCAAAATAGAGCATTTTGTTCAGATAGGATTTGGTATCGGATGAGTTGAAGTGGCTGGAGAACTTGGCGAACATGAGCTCGTCGCCATAAGCGGCCCTGGCCTCTTCGCTGAGCAGCAGCTTCAGGTCGTGGCTGCGGTTGACGAGGCGAAAATACCGCGTGTCCATAGGCCCGAAGAGGCCCTCGTTCCAGAAGTTTTTGAGCATCGGCACGTATTCCTTGAGCAAGGGAAGACTTGGCACGATGTTGCTCAAGGTGACGACATGGCGTCCCTCTTCCTGCGTTTGGTAGATGGAGCCTTTGAGACACTGCTCTAGATAAGCGACAAGATAGCGGGCGTAGCCACCGAACACCTCGTCGCCGCCCTGTCCGCCGAGGACGACTTTTACCTCGCTAGCCGCCTGCGATGAGACGATATACTGCGGAAGCAGGCCGGGCCCGGCCACCGGCTCGTCGAGATGGTAAATAAGCCGCGGCATATATTTGACGAAATCGTCGGCGGTTATCGTACTCTGACAGAGGGTGCCGCCGATGGCATCGGCGACGACGCCGGCGTAGTAGCTCTCATCAAAGGCCGGGCTTTCGGCGAACTTGCCGTTGAAACATTTCAGGCCCTTACCGTAATGAATCGACGCCAAGGTGGCCACCGTGCTCGAATCCAGACCGCCGCTCAAATAAACGCCCACGGGAACGTCGCTCCGTAGCTGTTGCCGCATCGAGTCTTGCAGCAAGAGGAGCAGGGTGTCGTTGAAATAATCTTCGGTATGATATGTATCTATTTCGTATTTCTGCTTCCAGTAACACCGGACCGCCGGCCGGCTGCCGTCACCCAACTCCCAGAGAAGATACTGGCCGGGCTCCAGTTTTTTGACGCCGTCAAACATCGTCTTGGAATCCAGGCAAAACTGGAAAGTCAGGTACTCCGAGACGGCCTCCATGTCGGCCTTGGCGGTGATATCCCCATGCTCGAACAAAGCCTTGATCTCGGAAGCGAAGGCCAGGCTGCCGTCTGCGAGGAACGCATAGTAGAACGGTTTTATGCCGAAATGATCGCGGGCCGCAAAAAAACATTTCCGCCTGTTGTCGAATATGGCAAAAGCAAACATGCCCGTCAGGCGGCTCAGGCATTCTTCTTGTTGTGTTTCGTAGAGCTGCAGCAATACTTCCGTATCGGAGAAGGTTTGGAACTTGCATCCTTTGCGTGTCAGTTCCTGGCGCAGTTCGATATAATTGTAAATCTCGCCGTTGAAGACGACGGTAACCTGGCCGTCTCGCGATTGCATCGGCTGTGCCCCGGTCTCAAGGTCAATGATAGCCAGACGTTTGTGGCCGAAAATGTACTTGTCGTCGGCCTTAAACCCTTCACCGTCTGGGCCCCTGTGAGCCATGCAGTTCATCATGCGCCGCACGACCAGCTTGTTGTCGGCCACAGATGCCGCCTCGCCCACAAGTCCGCAAATACCGCACATAACGTCAGCCTCCGCCTATCCGGCATACGCTGCTGCGTTTCATCGCTCCGGGACGGTAGACATCAACCGCGAAACCCGGATCTTTTTGATAGCAAGCCGCAAGGTCGCCGAAGAAATAGCGCCACCCGCCCCAAGGCCAATGATATAATATCGCCATTGCAAAATAGCCCAATGTGGTTACACTGCTTACCATCTTACTTACACTTGCTTTTTGGTCGTACCGCAAAACGAACGCGGTCTCGGCGAAGCGACAGCCGAGCAATTTGAGCTTGATAATGGTTTCCAGAGTGGAGGTGAAGCCAAGGCCTTTGAGTTGGATGAACCCATTGCCGTATATGCTGACCGCCGCTTTGATGACGGAGCATCGGTATGCTCGGAATCCGCAGGAATAGTCCTTAACATTCGGTATAGTAAATAAGACCTTCATGAATAGATTGGCACAGCTACTCACAAACGTACGATAGGCGTTCAGGCCTACCTGGCCGCCTCCAGGCTCGAATCGGGAGGCAATGGCTACGTCAAATCCTTCGCCGATTTTTTCTATCATCGATCTAATGTATCTCGGCTCATGGGTGTCATCACAATCCATGCGGACCACGATATCACACGGTCCCGCATGCTCAGCGACATACTCGAAACCGTCCCGCTCCGTCTCCCCCAAACCCCTGTTGATCTTATGGGTAAGAACATCAATAGGGTATGCTTTCTGCATCGAGCAAAGCACTTCCGCCGTATTATCGGTGCTTCCGTCGTTTACCACCAGAATCCGGTAAGGTTGGTTCATTTCCGAAAAAATGCAGTCAATCTTTGGCAACATCCGCGGCAATGATAATTCTTCATTGAAGGCCGGCAACAAGACCCATACGATCATTGGAATCTCTCCCGCAAAATATAATTCTCAGCAAAAATCAACAGGCTGAGCACGGTTTTCCCCCTTTGAGTATCATCTCCCCGGTCGAGCCTGGAGAAGTTGGGACAATCCCGCGGATTGCTTGTTGAGAAGTATGATAATATGTTTGGGTATGTCATTTAGCGACGTATGAAAAGAAAGCGGCAAAAATCACGCCAGAAATAATCGTATATCTCAAAGAAGCCAATTTATCGCAAAACACTCCGTTAAAACATCCGCTTGACTGCAGCAATGATACTCTGATAATTGGGGAAATATGCTTTTTCAAGCGAGGTACTGGCCGGTACTGGGCAATCTGGCAAATTCACTCTCTGTATGCTGGTTTTCAGACTGCCGAAGAGGCTGCCGTAGACGAGGGAGGAGATATGGTCGCCCAGGCTGCAGATAGGGTTGTCGGGGTCGGCGATTACCAGCCGGCCGGTTTTCTTTACCGAACTGAGGATAAGATCGGTGTCAAGCGGCTTGAGGGTGCGGGGGTCGATCACCTCGACACTGATCCCCTGTTTGGCCAGTTCGGCGGCTGCGGTCATCGCTTCTTTGACAAGGTAGGATACGGCCACGACGGTGACGTCGGCCCCCTCGCGGCAGATCTTGCCTTTGCCGAGGGGAACTTCGTATATTTCGTCGGGGACTTCTTCTTCGGTCTGATAGAGCCAGCGGTCGTCGATATAGAGCACCGGGTTGTCATCGCGGACAGCGGCTACAAGCAGGCCTTTGGCGTCGTAGGGCGACGCGGGAGCGACGACTTTCAGGCCGGGGACATGACAGTAGAGGGAATAAGGGCTTTGCGAGTGCTGGGCGGCCTGTTCGTTACCCCGGTTGACTATCCCGCGGATGGTGACGGGTACGTTGACAGCGCCGCCGAACATGTAGTGCCAGCTGGCGCAATGGTTGATGATGGGGTCGAGGGCCAGGTACATGAAGTCCATCCGGGGATGGAATACGATGGGTCGCATGCCGGTCATGGCGGCGCCGATGGCCGACCCGGTGACGGCAAGCTCGGAGATTGGCGTATCGATGACCCGGGTTGTGCCGAATTGCTCGACAAGTCCGAGAGTGGTCGTACCGACGCACCAGGGACTTTCGACGCCCTGGCCGATGAGGAAGACCCGCTCGTCCGTCGCCAATAGCTGCCGGTGGGCTTCGTTGATCGCTTTCGCGTAGCTTATCACTGTCATTGACCTGCCCCCCGGTAAACGTTTTTGGTCACGTCGGCGGCGTCAGGGTACGGGCTGGCCAACGAGTAAGAAATGGCCTGCTCGACTTCGGCGCACGCCTCCTGCCAGACCTTGTCGACTTCCGCCCTTGTCATGATCTTTTCGTCGACCAGGAAGTTGCCGAAATGCTTTATCGGGCAGCGGTCCTTCCAGGCGTCGATCTCCTGCTGGTCGCGCAGCCCGAGGTCGACGTCGTAGTTAGGGCCGACGTGGCCGCGCCAGCGGTAGGTCCGGCATTCGATCAGGGTGGGACCTTCGCCTGCCCTGGCAGTCTTAACGGCTTGGCGCGCGGCGGCGAGAACTTCGAGGACGTTGTTGCCGTCGGCGGCTAGTGTTTTGAACCCGTGGGCTTTCGCCATCTCGGGGATGTTGTCGTGTACGCGGCGCTTGTCCAGCGCCAGGTGGGTGCAGTAGAGGTTGTTTTCGCAGACGAAGATGATCGGCAGGCGTTTGACGGCCGCCAGGTTGGCGGATTCGTGCCAGCTGCCTTCCTCCGGAACGCCGTCGCCGTGGAAGACGACGGTGATCCGCTGCGAGCCGCGGATGGATTCGGCCAGCGCCGTGCCGACAGAGATGGACATGCTGCCGGAGACGATGGACGATGTGCCCAGTATGCCGACTTCGGGGGCGACGAGGTGCATCGAGCCGCCTCTTCCCTTGGAACAGCCGGTGGCCCGGCCGAAGATTTCTGCCATTGCGGCTTTGAGGTTGCCGCCTTTGGCCAGATAATGGCCATGGGAACGGTGGGTGCCGAAGAGATAGTCGTCGCTGTTCAGGGCGTGGCATACGCCGGTGGCGACGGCTTCCTGGCCGGTGTAGAGATGGCAGGGGGTGATTATCTTTTTTTCGAGCACAAGGTCGGCTATTCTTTCCTCGAAGACGCGGATCCGCATCATCGTGGCAAGAAGCTTTCTGTGTTCGTCAGGCCGCAGGCCGTCATTGCGGAATTGAGGAGGTTGCGGGGGGCAATTGATAGACCCGGACATTACTCCACCTCGATCATTCTAGTCTTTGCCTTCCGGTTCCGATTCACCTGGCAAGTTTCTTCAGCGAGTCCGCGACGGCGTGGAGAGTCTCCCATTTCTTGCAGTAGCAGAAGCGGACCTGGTTGATGCCTTTGCTGCGCTCGGAGTAGAAGGACGACCCTGGTACGGTGGCGACGCCGGCCACTTCGATGAGCTTGCGGCTGAAGGCGAAGTCGTCTTCGGCACCGAGTTTTTGCTTGAGGTCCTGGATGCCGGCGAGGATGTAGTAGGCGCCTTTTGGAGGCGAGCATTCGAAGCCGGCCTGGACGAGGATGTCGTAGAGGAACTGGCGGGCCTCGGCGTAGTGGCTCTGGAGACCGGCGTAATATTCGGGGGGGAAGGCGAGGGCGGCGGCGGCGGCGTGCTGGAACGGGGTGGGCGCGCCGACGGTGAGGAAGTCGTGGACTTTGCGGATGCGCTGGGTGATCGACTTCTCGGCGATCGCCCAGCCTACCCGCCAGCCGGTGACGGAGTAGGTTTTGGAGATGGAGTTGATTGTGATGGTGCGGTCGGCCATGCCGGGCAGCGCGGCGAGGGAGATATGTTCGGCGCCGTCGTAGAGGATGTGTTCGTAGATTTCGTCGGTGACGGCGTAGCTGTCCCACTTGAGGCAGAGGTCGGCGATTTCCTGAAGCTCTGTGCGGGTGAAGACTTTACCGGTGGGGTTGTTGGGGGTGTTGATGACGATGGCCTTGGTTTTGTCGTTGAAGGCGGCGGCCAGTTCCTCCGGCCGGTATGTCCACTCCGGCGGGTAGAGGGTGACGTAGCGGGGGGTGGCCCCGGAGAGGATGCCGTCCGGCCCGTAGTTTTCGTAGAAGGGTTCGAAGACGATGATTTCGTCGCCGGGATTAATGATCGCCTTGAGGGTGGCGATCATGGCTTCGGTGGCGCCGCAGGTGACGGTTATGTCGGTGACAGGGTCGCATTTGATGCCGTTGTAGGCGAGGACTTTTTTGCTGATGGCTTCGCGCAGTTCGGGCTCGCCGAAGGTGACGGGGTACTGGTTGAGGCCGCCGTTGATGGCGGCGATAGCGGCGTCTTTAATGGCCTGGGGGCTTTCGAAGTCCGGGAAGCCCTGGGAGAGGTTGTAGCCGCCGGCGGCGTCGCATATCCTGGTCATTTCCCGGATGACGGACTCGGAAAATGTCTCGGTTATTCTGGAAAGCTGTTTCATGGTTCCTCCCTACCGCTATTAAGCATAAATCTTTTTCTGATTGGGGCTGAACGGTTAGGTTATTTCCCGTAGAAGGACCGGACGACTTTGATGACGTATTCGATCTCTTCGTCGTTGGTTTCGACGTTCATGGGCAGTGAGCAAACTTCGCGGCTCAAGGCTTCGGTTTCGGGGAAGCCGCGGTCGACGAGCTTGAGGCCCTCATGCTTGTAGTAGGGCTTGCGGAACTGGGTCAGGACTTCGACGCCATTCTTTTTGAGGTAATCGGAAAATTCGCTGCCTTGCTTGGATCTGAGGGTGTAGTTCTGGTAGACGTGGTCGAAGCCGGGCTTGTCGTAGTGGGGCAGGAGAAGGTCCGGAAGGTCGCTGAGCGCTTCTTTGTAGCGTGCGGCGACTTGTTTTCTCCTTTTGATGCCTTCCGGCAGGTGGCGGAGTTTGACGTCGAGGAAGGCGGCCTGGAGGTTGTCCAGGAGGCAGGTGAAGCCGTGACCGAAGTACTCGCCGGTCTCGCGGTCTTCGCCGTTGTAGCGCATCCGACGGGCGAAAGCGGCCACGTCGGGGTCGTTGGTGGTGATGGCGCCGCCGTCGCCGTAGCCGCCGAGGATTTTGAAGGGATAGAAGCTCCAGCAGCCGGTCAGGCCCCAGGCGCCGGCCATTTTGCCGTCGATGCTGGCGCCGAGGCTCTGGCAGGCGTCTTCGACGACGACGAGGCTGTATTTTTCGGCGATCGCCATGACCCGCGGCATGTCGGCCATCCAGCCGCTGAGGTGGACGGGCATGATGCCTTTTGTTTTCTCGGTAATGACTTCTTCGATTTTGTCGCAGTCGATATTGAAGTCTTTTGTGACGTCGACGAGCACCGGGGTGGCGCCGACGTTGACGATGGCGGAGCAGGAGGCGACAAATGTGTGGGCGGGAACGATGACTTCGTCGCCGGCGCCGATGCCGGCAGCCCTGAGGGACATATGTAGGGAGTCGTAGCCGCTGTTGAGGCCGACGGCGTATTTGGTGCCGACGAACTTCGCCAGGTTTTCCTCGAATTGTTTGAGGTGGGAGCGGTCGATGTATTCGCCTTTTTCCATGACGTCGAAGTAGGCGGCGTCGATTTCGTCTTTGATCATGTGGTAGTTTCTGACCGGGTTTACGAAACGGACTTTGTTGATCATTAACATAATTCCCCTTTGTATTGTTTTTGTGTGGCAAATAAACTGAGATTTATATTTCGGGTACTCCTACCACCCCGCCGCCCGTCCTGGTGGAGAACAGCGTGAGGATGGTGCAGACGATGATTTTGATGTCTACCCAGAGATTGTGTTCGCGTACATACTTGAGCTGCAGTTTGAGTTTCGTGGGCCTGATCAGTTGGGCGTAGGCCTCGTCAGCGTCTTTGATGCCTGAGGCTTCGATGATGTCGCCCTCGTTGTGGAACTTGATCGACGACCAGTCGGTGATGCCCGGGCGGAGCGTCAGGATGGCCTTTTCTTCTTCGGTGTACATGTCGACGAATTTCTGCACTTCCGGCCGGGGGCCGACGATGCTCATGTCGCCGAGGAAGACGTTGATTAGCTGGGAGAATTCGTCGAATTTGAATTTGCGGATGATGTGGCCGATTTTGGTTACCCGCATGTCGCTGCCGCTGGTGGAATCGGCGCCGATTTTGTCGGCGTTCGGTACCATGCTGCGAAATTTGAAGATGCGGAACGGTTTGCCGTAGCGGCCGACACGTACGCCCCGGTAAAACACCGGGCCGGGGGAATCGAGCTTTATGGCGACGGCGAGGGCGAGGAAGACCGGTGAAAGAAAGATAAGGCCGATAGATGAAAAGACGAGGTCGAAGAGGCGTTTGAGCATAGGTCCTCCCTATTTTTGCATTAGAGTGGCCGCGCAGTAAATGACCTTGTGGTCCTTGTCCGGCACGCCGGGCGCGAGCCGCAGCGGCTCTTCATATGGGTACATGCCTGCGGTGACTTCGGCCGGCATTTTTACCAGGCCTCCGAAAACAAGCCGCTTGAGGAACTTCTTGCCTTCAGCAGTTTTCGGTATCAATCCGAGGGCGACGGCAAGTTTTTTTACCGGCCTTAGCACCTTCTGCCGCAACGACACTTCGCCGATCGGCAAGTGCCCGAAGCACTCGGCCTTGAAGCCATGCTCGGCAAACAGGCGCTCCAGCTCCACGACACCGTGGTATTCGTAAGTGTAGGGGCTGGGATTGAAATCGTATAAGTCCTTGTTGGCGTTGGCGATCAGAACTTTGCCGCCGGGGCGCAGTATCCGCTTGCATTCGGCAACGAATTTAGCGGCCGAAGGTATGTAGTATAAGGCTTCGAATATGATGATGACGTCCTTGGAGTTTTCGGCGTAGGGCATGTCCTGGGCGTCGAACTGTTTTAGCTCGAAACGGTCGCCGTAGTGTGATTTAGCTATGCTGAGGATTTTTGCGTCATAGTCCCCGGCCGCCAGGCTGTTGGCGATGCGGGAGAGGTAGCCGAGCCCCTGGCCGCTCCCGCAGGCGACTTCAAGGACGTCCTTGTCGGCACAGTACTCGCCGGCCCAATAGTATCGGTGGCAGATCCTTTCGACCTGTTCTTGGGATACATCGTCGCCAGCCAATTCCGTGACGGTTGAGAAGTCGGGCATTGTTTCACTCCTTTATCGTATGACAATTCCGGTTGTCACAAAACTCCGATTTAAGATATTCCAAATGGTCGATATATTCGGCATAGACTTTCTCTGCTACAAATTTTTCCTGGTAAACCTGTATGGCAGAATTAGCCATCGCTGTGAGCATTTTTCGGTCATCGTACAGTTTTCTCAGTATTGCAGTTAACGCTTGTGGATCACCTTTTGTGTAAACTACCCCGCAGTTGTTATCGGCAAGTATTTTTTCTGTCGTGCCATGGAGACTGGTTACTATCGGTAACCCCGCCGACAGGTACTCTATAATTTTGTTAGGTATCGACATCTCATAATCGGGTGTACTCTTGTATGGGGCCAACCCTACTTTAGCAGTCCGCATCAACCACCATATTTCAGGGGCGCGAATCCAGCCGGGAAAAAGGATGCTTTTAGTTGCCGCTGACATTTCTTTATAAGATTCTGCATTATCCCCGGTCCCGCAGATAATAAACCTGAATTTACGAGATGTGTCTTTCTCAAGGATCTTAGCAGCAGCCAACACTGTCTCCATATCCAGTTGATGGCCAAAAGTACCAAAAAAGCATATATCAAAAGTACCATCACGGGGACTAACGCCTTTTGTTGCCCATTGATGCTCAGCCGCCTGTAATTCGGCATCATCTGGGCGACGGCTACTGTAACCAAGCGGGAAATCGCGGTCGAAAGCCCCAGCAGTCCTGCCGGCATATCTCAGCCCCCATTCGACAAATGCTGGAGTAACTCCTGCAATACCGGTAGCCCCAGCACATGCCAGTCTTGCCCAACGGAAGAGGGGCAAAAGTGCAGCCCGGCCAAGCCAACGGCAATAATCCGGTAATAAATCCAAGAAAATATCTGGCCACAAATCCCTTACATCAACAATTACCGGGATATTGTTATTATGAGCGTATTGCACTGCTTCCCATGCTAGTTCTAAAGTTGGCAACGAAACCAAAATGATATCAGGTTTGTTTTCTTGTTTGGTTAGGTGGGAGAACTTGCGCCCCAAGCAAAAATGATTAATGAGCCGTTTCATGGATATGTTCGCATAGTAGGCTGAAGCATGCAGAAGATAAATGTCTAGTCCGGGTTGGATGGTACATTTCAAGTCATCTTCGCATCTCTGTTTTTTATTTATATGGTCAAAAGATGATGTCCACCACAGCACCTGGTGGCCTCTATCGACCAAAAGTTTGGCCAATTGTCCTGTACGATACAATCGGACGTCTTTGCCATCAAGAGGCAAAGGCTCACCGACAGTAATTAACCAAAAATTCACTCTGTCTGTTACTCCAATCTGATAGATTTTTTCATTTATACGGTTTTAATTACACCGCAGATATATTCAATCTGGGACGCCGTCAATTCGGGATACATGGGAAGGCTCAGAATTTCGCTGCTAATCACTTCACTTGCCGGGAAATCCCCTGGTTTATGCCCCAGATAACGGTAGGCTGGTTGCAAATGCAATGGTATAGGGTAGTGGATACCGCATGCTATACCATTCGTCGTTAATTTTTTCATAACCTTATCGCGATTTGGTACACGTACAACGTATAGGTGATAGACGTGCCTTACATTTTCGGAAACGAACGGCAATACAACAGCTGGATAGTCTTGCAACAGCTCGTAATAAAGAGCCGCGTTGGCAATTCTTTGCTCGGTCCACTTTTCAAGATGCTTCAACTTAACTCTAAGCACGGCGGCTTGTATAGTATCCAAGCGACTGTTATAACCTTCGGCGGCATGTTCATATTTATCTGCACCTTTACGACCGTGGTTCCGTAACATTCCAATTCTTTCCGCGACCGAAGCATTGGTTGTAACAACTGCACCGGCATCACCGTAGGCCCCCAAATTTTTCCCCGGATAAAAACTGAAGCAGGCAATATCACCAAAACTACCTACGGGTCGTCCTTTGTAAAAAGCACCATGGGCTTGGGCCGAATCCTCTACTACGGCTAAGTTATATTTGCCGGCAATTGAAATGATAGCATCCATGTCGCACGGCTGACCGTAAAGATGCACGGCGATGACTGCTTTAACCGGTAACTTTTTGTTTAACAGCTCCTTTACTTTTGCTTCCAGCTTTTCGGGATTTATCAAGTATGTCTTCGGGTCAATATCAATAAAAACTGGGTGAGCCCCAACGTTGGTAATACATTCGCTAGAGGCAATAAAAGTGTTTACAACGGTTATAACATAGTCACCCGGGCAAATCCCAATAGCTTTTAGCGCTAGTAGCAACGCATCGGTGCCGTTCGCGACCGTCAGGCAATGCGGGCTTTTGCAGTAAGCGGCGAATTCTTGTTCAAAAAGCTTAACGTCTGGTCCCATTATGAATGAAGCTGTATCAAGGACGTCCTTTATCCTCTCTTGGATCTCTGCCTTTATGTATTCATATTGTGCTAACAAATCAACAAGAGGAATATTCCGCATTGCCTTTCCCCCGTCCGATTCCGTAATATTCAAAACCATATTGTTTAGCCACCCTTGGATCGTACTGATTACGCCCGTCGAAGATAACCGGAAGGCGCATCTTTTTCTTCATTTGTTTAAAATCCGGAGATCGGAATGGTTTCCACTCGGTTACCAAGATTACAGCATCAGCACCTTCAACCGCCTCGTACTGTCCTTTAGCGAATATCAACTGCCCCTGAGTTCGCCATTCGGACGGCAGGACAGCCTCAGCAGTCTTTACGGCCTTCTGGTCGTAGGCAACGACTGTCGCCCCAAAGTTTATAAGACCGCTTAGCAATGGGACAGAGGGCGCTTCCCGCATATCGTCTGTGTCCGGTTTGAAAGACAGTCCCCACACCGCAAACTTCCGGTCGGCCAGATCACAGCCAAATCGCTTTACAACTTTTTCTACAAGAACTTGCTTTTGCGTGTCGTTCCGACTGTCAACGGCAAGCAGTACCTGGGGGTCAAAGCTACGTTCTTTGGCCATTTGAATGAGGGCTTTGATGTCTTTAGGGAAACAGGACCCCCCGTAACCGCAGCCTGGATAAATAAAAGAGTAGCCAATCCTACTGTCGGATCCGATCCCCTTTCGCACTTCTTCGACATCGACGCCAAAGTGCTCACAGATCATAGCTACCTCGTTCATGAACGAGATCTTCGTGGCCAGCATGCAATTAGCCGCATACTTTGTCATTTCCGACGCCCTTGCGTCCATGAACAGTAGTCTGTCATGGCTCCGTACGAAAGGAGCGTATAACTGGCTCATCATATGTTTTGCTCGATCACCCTTACAGCCGATGATTACCCTATCGGGTTTCATGAAATCTGACACAGCCGCTCCCTGCTTAAGAAATTCCGGATTATTTACCACATCAATGTCTATGCTGCCGTCCCTCTTGGCTAGTTCAGCGCGAAGCAAGTGCTCGATGTTGTCAGTCGTTCCTACTGGCACGGTGGACTTTGTGATGACCACGCAATAGTCCCTAATGTGCTGACCCACCTCAGCGACCGCTTGGTATATATAATCGAGGTTAGCTTCTCCGTTCTGCCGTTGAGGGGTGCCGACTGCGATAAAATAGAAGTCGGTTTCCTGCTCGACGTCATCCAGGGAAGTAGTAAAAGAAAGGCGGCCATCGCTATAGTTGTTCTTTATTAGTGTCTCCAGCCCGGGTTCGTAGATTGGGACTCTACCTGATCGCAGAGCCTCAATTTTCTTTTCGTCTGTGTCCACGCAGACAACATTATTGCCGACGTCGGCCAAACAAGCCCCGGTCACCAGACCCACATACCCTGTACCTATAATTGTAATATTCATCTTATTCCTCTCCTAAACAGTGCTAATATTAACAGTCGCTTCATAATAAGGCAGCTACTAGCTTTCCGGCAGTTCGTCGCTTTAGCCAATCATCCCTCCGGGATTAAACGCGCCAGGAGTTTTACTATCTGCTCGCCGGCATGTCCGTCGCCGAACAGCATTTCATCTAGTTTTACCGTCATAGTTGCAATATCCTTTTCCGCCGCGATGATGCGGTCGTAATCTGCACCGGCCAAAACGTTGTAGCCGCTCGTGACTAACTCAATCCATTCGGTCTCTTGGCGGAGTGTCACACATGGTTTCTGGAAAAAATAGGCCTCTTTTTGCACGCCTCCGCTGTCGGTAAACACGCCACGACAGTTTTCTAACAAAACAATCATATCAAAATAGCCTACAGGATCGACAATATTAATGTTCTGAATCTCCAGTCGCCGGCCGTAGATGTTTTTCTTTGTACGGGGATGGAGGGGCATAATAACCGGGATTTTTCCGGCTAGGACGTTCAACGCGCGAAATATCCCAGCTAGGGCGGTCGCGTCTTCGGTATTCTCGGCCCGGTGTACGGTCGCCAGATAGAATTGTCGCTTACCTAGTCTATGGATCAGGCTGGCGATGCCAGGGCTGGCCACAGCTATCTCACGGTAAAATAGGGCCGCGTCGTACATTACATCGCCGACAATTGCAAGTAAGGGATTGGCATCATTGTGACCCTCGCAACAACAGTCCTTAAATCCTTCTTGCCGCAGATTATTAATCGCCGTGGCAGTAGGACAAAACAACCAATGCGAAATTCGGTCAGTCAATATTCGGTTAATTTCCTCCGGCATATTCATGTTGAACGAGCGCAAACCTGCTTCAACATGAGCAACTGGAATATGGAGCTTTACCGCAGCCAGGGCTCCGGCTAACGTTGAATTAGTATCTCCGTAGACTAAAACAGCGTCAGGTTTGACCTTCATCAAGACTTGTTCCAGGTGTTCGAGCATTCTGCCAGTCATGGCACCCTGAAAGCCGCCTCCGAGCCCCAGCGAATAATTCGGCTTAGGAATACGCATTTCTTTGAAAAAAATGTCTGACATATTTCCATCATAATGCTGTCCTGTGTGGATAAGTATTTCTTCGATCTTAGGACCATAACATCCGCTGTTGTATTCTTCGATAGCTCTGGATACGACCGCGGTCTTGACAAATTGAGGTCGGGCGCCAACAACTGTTGCAATTCTCATTGCGTTATCCCCCGTCTATTTACTGCACTATTTTGCTTCATCACGGAAGTAGAATTTGCATGATATTATGTGTATATATCAGTCGGACGTTTTGCCGCTTATCCGGTTATTTAAATAATTACGTGTCAATACAATCAATATACCACCAGTAAAACCGCCGAGAATACTTAGTACAAAAAAGAACGTCATGCCGGCACCCCTAGGGGCCTGGGGTAGGGTGGGCTGTTGAACGACCAGTGGTGGCCGAGCAGTGTTGAATTCAGTTAAGTATATACTTTGTTCCAAATCATATTGGAGTCGCATTAGTAAAGGCAGGTATATGTCACCATTTCGCTCGCCACGGACTTTCGGCTCTTGCATATTGAGCATATCGACAACAGTTTGCCGCTGTTTCTTCAGGGAGACAAGCATTTCATTTTGTTTCGACATCATGGAATTATACTTCTTTGTGTTCTCGAATTCAATTTCGTACATAATTTCCGCTAAAAACTTTTGGGTCTCCTCGGGGTTGGGGCCGTATGCTTTTACCCGTAGTTCCATCTTGTCCAACTGAGCTGAAATATAGGGTAACTTTTGCGTTCTATGCCCATATTTATCTAACAAGTCTGCCAAAGTGGCTCCGGCTTCAGTATTTCCCTCAGCAACTTGTCGCCCAACACTTGCGTCGTTGATTTCGCCAAACCGAAAAACAGCTTCGCTAGTATATACCGGCTCTCTTATCTGAGTATAGACTACCGAAACCACCAAACAAAGCATAAAAATACCCAATATTAGCCATTTGGCTTCGCTTATTACCATCTGCAGGTTATATGCCTCTGGTTCAGACTGTTTCGTATATTCTTCTAATATCATAAATTTCCCCCTGATAAGTTGGTCTTTACGCGGTTCCGCTGGTCAGAATTTCATAAAGGCTGAACAACTTCGCTTTTTCCCGATCCCAGTTGTAGATTTCGGTCACGGCCTGGCGGCCCCGCTCCCCCATACGCCTAGCTTCATCTGGATTCGCCAGCAGCCATTCGATCGCGGCGGTTATGGCGGGGCAGTCCAGCGGATTGACGCAAATGCCGCAGTTGTTGCCTTCGACGATTTCTTTCCATAAAGGGAAGTCGGATGCTATTACGGGAATGCCGGCGGCCATATATTCGAATAATTTGTTGGGTTGAGCATTAATGTGATTTGGCACCGGATGAAAGATGACGATCCCGGCGGCCGACCGTTGTATCAGTTTCTTTGCAGCGTACCTGGGCACCAGGCCGTGGTAGTCAACCTGCTGCCAACCAGGCTCCCGCTCGATTGTGTTCTGTATCTTGGCGGGTGAAAAATCTCCCGCAAGGAAAAGTTTAGCGCGAGTTTTACTTGTAGCAATTACCATTTCCTTGATACCGCGCAGCTCCGAAATACCACCTATATAGCAAATAGCCTCTTCCTTCTCGTCCCAGCCGATGCCCTCGATTGTAAGTTCGTCATTTACCGGATAGTTGTTTATAGTTACGGTGTTTTTGTTTATTACTGAGAATCTTTGCCCAATATACGGTGTTGCAGTAACAATGGCGTCAAAGTATTGAGCGGCGATGCCCTCGATGACTTCAATAATTTTAGCGACAACTTTTCTTAATCGATGGTTAATCCATGTTTTGGTCAGTATCTGTCGTGGTACGTCTTCATGTACGTCATAAACAACTTTTTTTCCAAGCAACTTAAGGATTAAACCAACGAAAAGCAATTCCGGGTCATGAAAATGGTAGACGTCAGCATGGACGCGCCAACCCGTTATCAACACCCTGACTACGCCCACGGTCATACGGGCGAACCGGGAATTTCTTTTGGGTCCGGAGTCGTGTAGCAAAACGCCTTCGACCGGCGAGCCCGTATCTCCCAAATAGACAAGATGAACTTCATAGCCTTTATCTCTCAGCGCCGAGCATTCTTTATAAAAAATACGGACGTCTTCCGGGGGATGGACTGAAGTTAGATGACAAACAACCGGACGCGCTCCCATTCCCAGACCTCCTATTGCGTTTTGTGAATATTCATGATCTTTCGCAGTTTACCGACTATTTTGCGTCCGATTTGCAAAAAGTCATGGTGGGACGGATAATCCCTGAAAGATTTATTGGGAGCTTTCAATATCGCATCAAACTCGTCTTCTGTAATATCCAGCTTGCGTAGAACATATTCCTTATCTTCGCGTAATTCGTCAGTTTGATAGAGTTCCTTGCTCATTTCCTGAAGTGCTTCTTCCCTTGTCGTTTGCCCGGATACAATTAGACTTGAAAGATGGGCCCGCCTTTTGTCATAACCGAATTTGACAGGCAAATAAAAGGCCTGAAAGAATTTCGTAAACCGCGATTCAAAGTGCTTACCTCCGTAGTACTGCCAGCCAAGTTCGCTCTCCAATAATTCCATCGCCTCTTGTTTATTATACGGCAGGAAATTCAGGGGTTTAACCACTTTCATCCCTCTGATGCGCGGATAATATACTAAGTACTTAAACAAGTTGACTCGAGGGTATGATTTGAGTTTCATTTTTCCGAACCGTTGATGAACACCTTCTAGGTGTTTAAGATCCATAGCCATATAACCCCAGGCGAAAGGCAATATTCCTTCGGTAGCAATGTTTGAGCCACTCAAGACATATTTGATATTGTTTTTTACGGCATAAGAATACAGAGCGGCAAAAAATGCATGATCCTGGGGAACATCTAGGTTTGCCAGCCCAGATCGAATAAAGGCGGCCTGAACATCATTCATCTCGTCCCAATCCACCACATGAGTATAAAGGTCAATTTCCAGCTTCTTGCAAATATTTTCTATGTTTCGTACTGCGATCTCGGAATTCCAGCCACCGTCAACATGCACCGCTAATAATCGTAGTCGAAGTTGCTTTTTCGCCACATAAGCCAAGTAAGAACTGTCCACTCCCCCGCTAATACCTATGATGCAATCGTATTCGTTTTGGCGATTTTCCAGCTTGATCTTTTCGACAATCTTGTCCAGCATGTGTTTTCCAGTACTGTCAGGATGCCAGTGAGGCTTGACCTGCTCTTCAAAGGTACGGCAATGGTTGCAAACACCATTTGAATCAAACGTAATGTCCGGATCGCTGGTGTCCATTATACAGTGTGTGCAAATTTGGTACTGCTTCATGTGCTAAACACTCCTGCTTTAATAAAGTCCTCATTGGTAGGAAAGGTAATCAAGACCGCCTTGTGCTTCCCATAAAACACAAACATACTTCCAGCGGATACTGCCGCTGCTCCTCCATCCCGTAGCGCCGCTGAGAAATCCGCAACCGTTCCGGCACCGCCACAGGCGACAACCGGTATCGATACTTTCTCGGAAACCTGCTTTACGAGATTTATATCAAAACCGCTCATCGTCCCGTCTTTGTCTATAGAGTAAAGCAATATTTCACCTGCTCCCAGTTGCTCGACTTTTTGGGCATGTTGTACAGGGTTCATTTTGGTATCGTTGCGACCGCCATGGGTCATGACATGGTATTGACCAAAGAAGTTTTTCTTGACATCGACCGACACTACTATACTTTGACTGCCGAAACAATCGCTGGCTTCTCTGATTAATTCCGGCGTAGCTACGGCACAAGTATTGAGAATGACCTTTTCGTATCCCAAACCGAAAATTTCCTTTATTTCCTCCATCCGCTTTATCCCGCCGCCGTAAGCCATCGGCATAAAAGCTTCCGCTGCGATACGCGCTAAAAGGGGCAAATTAGGGCCTCTGTTGTCTACAGTCGCATTGATATCCAAAAGAACCAGTTCATCGACACCTTTTTCATTGAATATCTTAACGGCGTTAATAGGATCGCCGACATAACGCGGATCATTAAATTTGCATGTTTTAACCAAGCCATTATTCTTGAGTAACAATGAGGGGATTACGCGTGGGCGGTAATACATTTCAGCATCTCTCCGCGAAGTTTTTTAATAATTGCATGCCGAATTTATGACTCTTCTCGGGGTGAAATTGAACTCCATAGATGTTCTCTCTATGTACTGCCGCCGTAAAATTATAGCCGTAGTTGGCCTCCAAGAGTACATCGGCAGCATCTGAGCACATTGGGTGATAGGAGTGAACAAAATAAAACCGAGGTTGTTCGCCAATATTATTCAGTATCGGCGAATCCTTATGGGGAACTACCAGATTCCATCCCATATGGGGAAGTTTAAGCGGCTGCACGAATCGAGTAGCATCAAATCTGACGTTCCGAAAATTAATCCAACCCAACCCGAGTTCGTTGCCTTCATCGCTACCCGTCCCGAGGATTTGCATCCCCAGGCAAATTCCTAGAACAGGTATTTTTTCATATAACACCAATCGGTTCAGTAAGGGAATCATCCCTCTCGTGCTTAGGTTGTTCATAGCCGCATCAAATGCCCCAACTCCAGGAAGAATCAATTTATCCGCCTGGCCAATGGTATCATGGTCTGAGGAAAGGACTGCGCTAGCGCCAATATGTTTGAGCATATTCAATATTGATCCGGTGTTACCTATCCCATAGTCGACTAGAACAATCATCTAAGTACGCCTCCTAGTCTATTCCTTTCAGTCTGTTCGACCGAAAACACAACCGATATAGTTCCTGAATACCCAGCGCGATTACTATACTACTTAAAACCCCATGCGTTAGCAACGCTGTTGTGTACTCCGCGCCAATCAGGCTGAGGCTTGCTACAGCCACAGTGGCAACCACAGGTAAAAGTAAGCTATCGTCCAAAAGAGAATATAGAATAAGAATACTGTCAAGGAGCCATAAAAACACCGTAGAGACTATTACTGCACCAATACCAAAGTAGCTATAGTAGGCAAAGACAAATCCGGTTGTGTAGCTTCCCGACTTAATTAAAGAAGTCGGATAGTAATAGTTGTGAAGCTCGTTCGCAACATTAACCGAATCTACCCCGACCAGATATGCAAGTTTAGGAATCGCCTGTATTCCCCAATAGCCGTATTCAGCAACATAGCGGGCGTAATCCCAACCGCTCTTCATTTGGTCAAGTAGTACCCGATAACTTACGCTCCAAAAAACGCCTTTTTTTGACCAGGATTCAATATCAAAAATATCATCAATTTGAAAAAAATAACTAAAGGTTCCCTGTAAGCCCAAACTGGAGAAGTCGACCCCCTCCCGCATAACTGACAAGGTAACCATAACTACAATTAATGTACACGTTATACCTAAAAAGTGCGACCATCGAATGCTGTGGAATCCTGAGCGATACAGAAACGCCATGAAAATCGTAAGGATCATCAACATAGGTCCCCACCTATGCCCTGGAAAAATGATTGCTCCAAAACATAAAAGTATACCTAGAATACCTGTAATAGTACCCATAAATTGGTTAATTTTACCCCAGCCGTCACCAACATGCAAAGACAGCATCACAAGTAAAACCGGAGAGACCGCAGATCCCAGCAAGGTATATAGATATTTTATTGCTGGTGAATCGAGCAATTTTAGTGATTCTTCCCGGGCTAGGGCAGCCTGGCCGGCTGTGGATTCAAATAGAATTGCGTAAATCCCTGTATTGCTAAACCCAACGTAGAACAGGTAAGAAGATACGATAAAAACGAGAAGTACACAATACGCTCCCACAATAACCGGGTTTATGCTGACCTTTTTATTATTAATTCTGTTAAAGGCTAATTCCGCAGCGTCATGGAATGTAAACAATGTTACCACGACTCCGGCGAGCGGATACATTTGCGTCAAGAGGAAATAATCATACCAATTATCAAGTTTTGTAAATGTAGTCCCGGAATAGATCGTGGCAGGAATCTGGATGAGCAGGAAAAAAAATAGCAGGTACAATAAACTTGGCTTAACAAGCAAAAATCGGTATTTCCGTATAAAAGTGGCCAGCAGTATTCCTGTTGTAATGCATATCAGAACATTAAGCAAGAAAAAAACTTCCATATCAAATCTCCCAGCTTGTCTTCATGAATCCCACGTCACCATCGAGCTACTGTTTGCAGGTCGCGGTAGACGCCCATGTATTCGTTTGGTATATCATGAATCCGTAAATCAAGCACATGCCAATGCCATAGAGAAGAACAGAAATACTGTCACTGTTAAATAAAACATGACCAATCGCCAGAGCAAAAAAACATATCGTTATCCTAGCAATCTGTAACAGTAACTCTTGTTGCTGCTTTTCGGCTATCATATACATAACGCTTACCGGACTAGCAACAATTTGGCAGAAAATCATCAGCGCCAGAGCCTGAGCATAATGCCCAGCTTTCTCCCATTGCATTCCAAAAACGTAGGCAAACAAAGCCGGACCAAATACGCTAAATACAAACAATGGAATTAGACCGACATAAGTTAACCCCTTTATCGTCGTTAGGTATTCATTACGGCATTCACCGTGTTTTCTGTAGCTGGTGCTGAAGCGTTCTCGGATAATATCCCCCGCAGCCTTAGAAATAAAACTGATAGGAGCCGCCATAACTCGCTGTGTCAGGGTAAAATAGCCGACAATTATAGTGCTGTAAAATTGGCCAAGTAAGATAACCGGCAGCTGGGCGGACAGACTCTCAAGACTGTGGGCAACTATCAAATAACGGGGGAAGTCTTTATAGCGGCTTGCCTGTAATACAATAGAATCCCACTTTATCGATACCTTATCATGTATCATAATCTGGCGGAATTTCCAGCCCATGCCTGCAACGAGAACAACGTAGGTCGCCAACTGGGATACAATAAGTCCGTTTGCTATAAAAGGATACCCGCCAAGAATAATTGCCACTCCGGTAGTTATTACAGAGCACCAAACCCGGTATTTGGCCATCATTACATATTCCTGCTGACGATTAAACCAATAGTATAACGTCTGATATAATGATTGGAACATTGCAATCACAGGAACGGAATAAATCCAATATCCCAGTTCACGAATCGCTGTTGGTAACGACAGCAAGTCAATACTTTGTACAGTGGCTGCCAAAACGAGGAAGACTACTGAAAAAAGGGTTATAATAATACATGTCAAGATGACAACATGCATGGCTTTGGCGGAATCCTCCGGCAGTAGAATGGCCAGCTCATACCTGCCTGTAATGATAATAGACAATATGCTTGTGTAAGCCATGATTAGTCCAAATATCCCGAAGTCCTGAGGGGTATAGAGTCGGGTAAGCACTGGTGCTGTTACAAGTAATAATGCCTGAGAAAAAAAGGCGGCCGACATCATGGTAGCAAAATGACGGGCAAATGTTCTTTTGGGGGAGAGATCACCTTTTATCCGAATTTTGCTAAATATTTTCCCCAAAATTAAACCAAACACGATTATACCTCATCTTGGTGAGTTTTTTATGCTAGTTGCGACAGCAAATTGCATTTTCTCAGTCAGATACGGGTTCATCGGTAGACTCATCACCCGCTTAGCCACGGATTTGGAAATCGGGAAAGCTCCTTCACCGAGTCCGAGGTATGCGAACGCGGGCTGTAGATGGAGGGGTATGGGATAATGGACGGCGGTGGGGATGCCTGCCGTTTTTAGTTTTTCCTGGACTTGTTCACGGTTGTTGACTTGGACGGTGAACTGGGCGTACGCGCTGGTGTTGTATTCTTCGATATAGGGAGGCGAGACCACTCCTGCCAGCAGTTCTGCATAGCGAGCCGCGACCCGCTGCCGTTCGGCGATTTCGTTTTCGAAGACGGTTAACTTGGCAAGCAGGATGGCTGCCTGCAGAGTATCGAGCCGGCCGTTGAGACCGATGACCGGGTGATGATAGCGTCTGTCCTGGCCGTGGAGGCGGATTTGGCTCATTTTGGCGGCCAGAGCGTCGTCGCTGGTGAAGCATGCGCCGCCGTCGCCGTAGCAGCCGAGCGGTTTGGAGGGGAAGAAGCTAGTGCAGCCGATGGTTGACAGGTTGCAGGATTTACGCCCCTTGTAGGTGGCGCCGAAGCTTTGGGCGGCGTCTTCGATGACTGCGAGGCCATGCTTCGCTGCGATAGCGTTGATGGCGTCCATGTCGGCGCATTGACCGTAGAGGCTCACGGGCATTACCGCCCTGGTGCGGGGAGTGATCGCAGCCTCAATCAGGTCGGGATCGATGTTGTATGTCCTTGGGTCGATGTCGACAAAAACGGGGGTCGCGCCGAGAAAGGCGATCATTTCTGCCGTGGCGATGAAGGTAAATGGGGTGGTGATTACTTCGTCCCCTGTCTTGATGTCGAGAGCCATCATGGCGATCAGTAGGGCGTCGGTGCCGTTGGCCACCGAGATGCAATGTTTGGCTCCTGTGTATTCGGCGAGTTGCTTTTCTAGTTCATAAACCTCGGGACCCATGATGTATTGGCCGTGTGCGAGCACGGCGGCGATTCGTCGGTCCAGCGTCTCTTTAATCCGGTCCTGCTGGGATTTTAGATCTATAAAGGGGATTTCCCGTGCGGAGTTCATTTCTTGTCCTCCTGGTTTTCCAGCAGCTCGCGGTCGGGGACTGACCGCGCTTCTTTGGCCGGCAGGCCGAGTACCACCATCCGCTCCGCCGTGTCTTTAGTGACAAGCGCGCCGGCCGCAACGAAGGTTTCTTCACCGATGACCACGCCGGGGAGGATTATCGAGCCGCCGCCGACGCGGGCGCCGCGTTTGACGGTGGCTCCCTTGATGAATTTGAACCGTTCTTTTGTCCGGCCCATGAAGTTGTCGTTTGTGAAGGTGACCATCGGGGCGATGAAGACATGGTCTTCGATGTCCATGTAGGCGGTGATGTAAGCGCCTGTCTGAATTTTGGTGTAGTCGCCGATGGTCGTTTTGTTTTCCACCGCTACGCCGCGGCCGACGACGACAAAGTTGCCGATTTTGCAGTTTTCCCGCACCGAGGCGAGGTCGGCGATCAGGGCATTTTCACCGATGTTGGCGCCCGCGTAGATAACGGCGTTGGCGCCGATCGTCGTATTTGCGCCGATAACGAGCGGCGGCAGGGCATCTTCGTATTTTACGGTGCTGGTTTTGCTGGGCTTCGGCTGTTTGCCGACGACGCTGCCGTCGCCGATCTGGACGTTGGCGCCGATGACGGTGCCGTCCCAGATGGTGACATTGTTGCCGATGGTGACGTTGTCGCCCACTTGGGCGTTTTGGCCGACGACCGAGAAGTGGCCGACGGTCACTCCCTGGCCGAGCCGGGCCGATGGGTCGATATGGTTGATCATAAGCCAACTCCTATCGTGAACTTTTCCGCCAGAGGCAGCTTTACTTCTTCCCGGTATTTTACCGAGTGGTAGATGGCGAGGATGATCTCCAGGGCTTTGCGTCCTTCCTCGCCAGGTACCGCCGGCTGGCGGCCGCTATCCACCGCATCGATGAAGTCTTTAATAGTGTCGTAGTGGCCAAAGCCGTAGACGTTGGGTGGTTCTTTGTCCTGGTCGGCGAGCACGGTGGCTTCGTCCACGCCCTCGAACCGCCACGACTCAATCTTGTTGACGGCGACGCCGCCTATGCCGGCCGTGCCGGTCGTGCCGAAGATGTGCAGTGTCTCTTCCAGGTTGCGGGGGTATATGGTGGTAGAAGCCTCTACGGTGGCGAACGCGCCGTTCTTGAATTTAAGGACCGCCACCGCGGCGTCTTCGCCTTCTATGTCGCGGGCGTTGGTGGCGGTATAGGCGAATACGGATTCCACCGGTCCCATCATCCACTGGAGCAGGTCGATGTTGTGGATCGACTGGTTCATCAGGCAGCCGCCGTCCTGAGCCCAGGTGCCCCGCCAGGGAGCTTGGTCGTAATAGTTCTTGTCCCGGTGCCACCGAACGGTAAGCGCCCCGTGGGTCAGCTTGCCGAACTGGCCTTCTTCAAGGGCTCGGCGCAGCTTTACGATCGCTTTGTTGAACCGGTTCTGATGAACAACGCCAAGCTTCACGCCGGTTTTCTCCGCGGCCGCGATCATCGCGGCCGCTTCTTGAAGTGACATGGCCATCGGCTTTTCCACCAGGACGTGCTTGCCGGCTTCCATGGCGTCAATGGCCATTTTGGCGTGCAGACCGCTGGGGGTGCAGATGGTGACGATTTTGATGTCCGGATCTTTTAGCATTTCGCGGTAGTCGACATAGGTTCGGCAGCCGTACTGTTCTTTGGCCTCCGTAAGCCTGGCCTCGTCGATATCGCACACCGCTTCCAGACGGGCGTTTTCCAGGGAGGTGATCGCTTTCAGGTGGTTTTTAGCGATGCGGCCGCAGCCGATAAGTCCAAAACCGTATTGCATCATGATTGCGCTCCTAAATCTTGGAGATTTTGTGCCGGTACTCAGCCTTTACCTTCTTGCAGGCGTTCCTGGTGTCGACGATCAGCTTGGCGTGTTCGGCGACATAGTCGTAATCGATGTTGGTATGGTCGGTCGTGATGACGACGCAGTCCGCCTGAGCGAGACCCTCCGGCGTCAAGTCCGTACTGAGGAAGCTCCAGGTGTAGGGCTCGTGTGCTTCGACTTCCGGCACGTACGGGTCGTGATACTGCACCGAGGCTTGACGCCTAAGCAGCAGGTCGATGATTTTCAGCGCCGGCGATTCGCGGTAATCCTCGATGTCCTTTTTGTAGGCTACGCCCAGGACGAGGATTTTCGCGCCGGCCAACGATTTGCGGTTGTCGCCCAGCACCCTGACGACTTTATCGATAACATAATAAGAAGCCTGGATGTTGATCTCTCCCGCGAGTTCGATAAACCGGGTGTGAAAATCGAATTCTCTGGCTTTCCATGTCAGGTAGAACGGGTCGATGGGTATGCAGTGGCCGCCTACCCCGGGTCCCGGGTAGAAGGTTTGGATGCCGAACGGTTTGGTGCCGGCCGCCTCCACGACCTCCCATATATCGATACCCATTCGGTCGCACAGCAGCATCAGTTCGTTGACCAGGGCGATGTTTACCGCCCGATACGTATTCTCGAACACTTTTGTCATCTCTGCCACTTCGGTCGATGAGACAGGCACTACTTGGGAGATTGTTTGGCGGTAGAAGGTGGTGGCAACGTCAAGGCACGCCGGCGTTATGCCGCCGACCACCTTGGAAGTGTTCTGGGTGGTGTAGCGTTTGTTGCCAGGGTCGACCCGCTCGGGCGAAAAGGCCAGGAAAAAGTCCCTGCCGACTTCTTTGCCGCCGGCGGCCAACTCGGGCAGTATGACTTCCGACGTCGTGCCGGGATAGGTGGTGCTTTCCAGGGTGACCAGCTGTCCGTTCCGCAGATATTTGGCGATGGCGTTGGTGACGTTGACGATGTATGAGATGTCAGGGTCGCGGGTGATGGTAAGCGGGGTCGGTACGCATATTACGATGACGTCGACATCCTTGAGCCGGGCGAAGTCATCAGTCGCTACTAATTTTTTACCGACAACCAGCGCTTTAAGGTCTTCATCCTTGACGTCCTTGATATAGTTGTCGCCGGCGTTGACCTGCGCCACCCGTTTGGCGTTGCGGTCGAAGCCGATAACTTCGAAGCCGACCTTGCCTTTTTCCACCGCCAGCGGAAGTCCAACGTAGCCGAGGCCGATGACACCTACCTTCGCCGTTCGGTTGACGATTTTTTCTTTGAGTTTACCGGCTGAATCATTGGACTGCTGATTGATGGCGTTCGCTTGTTTCACCGTATTCCTTCTCCCTTTGTTCTTCTGTGGCGGCCTTGCTGCCGTACTGCCTTCGCGCTTCCCGGTAATATGGCACCAATTCTTCAAGAATGGCGATGACATCTTGTATTTCCGAAAATTTCTTCAGCTTCTCCAGGCCGCGGTTGAGCCTGTCTTTGCTGATCGGCCGCAGGTTGGCCACGAAAATCTTCTCGTGTTTGCTCGCCTGCGTGCCTTCTTCGGCGGTCAGCAGTTCCTCGAACAGTTTTTCCCCCGGCCTGATGCCGGTGAAGACGATCGGGATATCGGTTTCGGGGGTGAAGCCCGACAGTTCGATGAGGTCGTGGGCAAGGTCGAGAATTTTGACCGGCTCGCCCATATCGAGGACGAATACTTCCCCGCCCTGGGCTATTGCTCCGGCTTGCAACACAAGTTGCGCCGCCTCCGGGATGGTCATGAAGTAGCGTGTCATATCCGGGTGGGTGACGGTTACCGGGCCGCCGGCCGCAATTTGCTGCCTGAACAGCGGGATGACGCTGCCCCGGCTGCCTAGTACATTTCCGAACCGCACTGCGATGAATTTTGTTTTGCTGTTCTTGCTTAAGTTATTGACGACAAGTTCGGCCAGGCGTTTAGTCGCCCCCATGATGCTCGTCGGGTTGACGGCTTTGTCGGTGGAGATCATTACGAAAGTCGTGGTGCCGTGCCGTTCGGCCGCCTCGGCAACGACCTTGGTGCCGAAAACATTGTTGTTGACCGCTTCCTCAGGCTGCGTTTCCATCAGGGGGACATGCTTGTGGGCCGCGGCGTGAAATACGACTTCCGGTTTAAATGTATTAAATACGTTATTAATGCGAGTGGCGTCTCTTACGTCCGCTATTACCGGTTTTATGGGCAGCGAGGGGTACTTTCCCTTCAGCTCGCGGTCGATCTCGTAGATGCTGTTTTCGCCTTTGCCCAGCAGCACCAGGTTCGCTGGTCCTATTCTGGCGATCTGGCGACAGATCTCCGACCCCACCGAGCCGCCCGCCCCCGTTACCAGCACGCTCTTCCCGGCGAGATAGTTGGCGATTTCGTCTAGGTCGAGCCGCACCGGCTCGCGTCGCAGCAGGTCCTCGAGGTCGACGTTTCTCAGTTGGTCAACCGATGCCTTGCCGTCGATCAGTTCGTAAAGCCCGGGAACGACCTTGATTGCGCAATTGGTCTTTTTGCACTCTTTCATGATTTGCCGCAGCAGGTGGCCGCCGATCGACGGCATGGCGATGATGATCTCTTGCACCTGGCAGGTCGCCACGATTGGGACGATGTCGTTCCTCGTGCCGAGGACTTTGGTGCCGTACAGCATCTGGTTATGCTTGCTTGCGTCGTCGTCGATGAAGCCGATGACTTTTTTGTCGTCGCCGACCCGTTGCTGGATTTCCCGGGCGATCATCGCCCCCGCGTCACCGGCGCCGATTATCAGGACGTTGACGCTGCGGTTGGCCTGGCGCTGACGGATATGGTAGAGGATGCGCACCCCCAGCCGGCTGCCGCCGATCAGCGCGATGTCGAACAGCCAGGCCATAATGTAGATCGAACGGGGTATGCCTGAGCCCGACAGGTACATCACCGCCGTGATGACAACCGAGCTCGCCGTGACCGCCATGATGATCGCGACTAGTTCGTTGATGCTCGCATACCGCCATAGCCGGTTGTATAGGCCGAAAAGGTAGAAGGTCGCTAGGCGGACTGCGACGATGAGCGGCAGGAAACCGAGCATCGTCAGTATGTACTTCGCTTCGACGCTGCCTTCGAATCTTAAAAACAAGGATAAGTACGGCGTGGTCATTACAATCATTGCGTCGAGCGCCATGAGAAACAGGGATTTGGCTATCCGGCTCACTTCTTAACCACCCATTTGTCAATTCGTATCTGATTCTGTTGAATTCTGCACAAAAAAGAAAAAACCTTCCATCCCACATGGGTAAGAAATGGAAAGGCCTTTCATTTGCTCTGCGCTGTTATTATTCTGGCGATAAGTTCACATACGCCAGTCCTAGTATGAACCAGTAGCCGTACATGATCGTCGGGATGTTGAATGTGTAGTCGAAAATGCCGTGGATCAGGAAGTCGACCGTGCATAGCGAGGCGATCAGTGCCCAGCTCTGTGTGACCGCCTGCTGCATTTTCTTAATAGCTGTTTTAATGATCGTGTAGAACAGAAATAGATAGGCAACCCCGCCGCCGATTCCGCTCTCCGATAAAATCTGCAGCAAATTGTTGTGTACATGCCCGTATGTGGGATTGTGCCTGAGTCTGACTTCCTCCTCCGGGGATAACGCCACTGTAGGTAACGTCGCCGGCCCCACTCCCATCAGCCAGTTGTCGAGAAAGGTCTCGGCTGCAGATTGCCACATGATAAGTCGTTCGTGGTTCGATTTTACTTTCGTATCAGCTATCGATTGCAACCGTTTGTTTAGGTCGGCGCTGGTCGCGAAAGTAAACGCGGTAGCCGCTAGCATGACGCATACCGTCAACGTGGCCCAGCGGCCGCGGCGCCCGTTGACGATTAAACTAACTGCTGCGTATAGTACGCAGCTTACCACCACCGTAATCCACACGGCCCTGGTACCGTTGAACATCATCGCCACCATCGCCGCAACAGCAGCCATGACGAAAAGAATCTGCAATGCCCTGCCCGTCTTTTCTTCGAAAGCCTTTACCAGCAGTACCGGTACGAGCAATCCGACAATGCCGGCGAAGTCCATCACTCCCAGCGTGCCCCCCACGCGGAATTTGCCATTAAGCCCCTGGCAGATGACAATCGCCGCGCCGATTAGAATTGAACCAGCCATCATAATCGTCGCCTGCTCGGCGACTTTCCGCTCTTTAACGAATGCCAAAACGATAAAAAACGGCAGGATTTTGACGATGGTTAAGCCAAGGAATCTTAGACTTGCCGCGATATCGCTGGAGAAAAGCGTAGCTAATGCCAGCGCCCCGAAAAACAGCAGCATAGCCCTTTTCAGATCCTTGTCCAACGGGATGGGGAATGGCCGCAGGCAGAAGCGGATAGCCGCAGCCACGATCAGCAGCCAGACGACAGTATGAATGCCGCCGCGGGAGAAACCCATCACGGCGGCGAAGGCTAGCACCAGATACTTGATGACGGTATCCAACCGGGCGACTGCTGGCATATTCTCTCTCCCATTGCAAACGATTACTTTCTTTTCTCTATAATCTCCAGGGTCGCCTCAAGCACCTTGTCGACGCTGATTCCTGTCATGCAGTGGAGGGTGTAGCAATGGTGCTTGTAGCACGGGTGACAGTCGGCGTCCGACTTGATGACGACGCTCTTGTCGTTATAAGGTGAAAAACCTGTCACCGGCGAGGCGCCGAAGATCGACACCAGCGGCACGTCCATCGCCGTGGCAATGTGCATCGGGCCTGAATCGTTGGTTACAAGGGCGGCGCATTTTTTTAATAGCGCCGCGAGTACCAGCAGGTTGACCCGGCCGGTGAAGACGGATAGCTTCGGATGGCCGTCATTTATCATCAGCGCTGTCGTTTCCCGGACAAGCTCGACGTCCATAGGCCCGCCAAAGAAGGCAACCCCGTAGCCCGCCGTGAGCAGCCTGTCGGCCAATTCTGCAAAGTATTCCTTCGGCCACCGTTTGGTCGGCCAGCTTGCGCCGCTGTTAAGGCCGACTACCGGCGTTCCATCTCTTCCGAATTCTTCCGCCCACAGCCTCGCGGCCTCGGCTTCGGAGGGCTCGTCCAGCCACATTTCGATGCCCCGGTCGTCGATAGCCGTGATTCCCAAAGTCTCCCGCAGGACGTCGAAATGGGCCTCGACCTGGTGCTTGATCCTCTTGCGGTTTTCCATCACCTTGTCGAACAGCAGGTGAGGGCCGATGGTCGAATAACCTACGATCTTGTCCGCGCCGCTGAGCCCTGCCAGGAAAGACGCCCGCTCGTTACGGTGCAGGTTAATTACGAGATCGAATTTTTCTCGCCTGATCTCCCGGATTAGCTTTATGTAATTCCACAGCTTATCGTGATATCCTTTTTTGTCGATGGCGATCAGCTGGTCGATATTCTTATTGTATTTAACAAGATCGGCGATCTTGGCGTCCGCGAGCAGGGCGATGCGGGCCGCCGGAAAGTTGCTCCTGAGTGTCCGCAGCACCGGCGTGACCAGCAGCAGATCGCCGATATGCATGAGGTTG
>JAHDOI010000005.1 GCA_018434945.1 Selenomonadales bacterium | reverse complement strand
TTGGCGGTGCCGGTCATGCCGGCGAGTTTTTTGTACATGCGGAAGTAGTTCTGGAAGGTGATGGAGGCGAGGGTCTGGCTCTCGCGCTCGATTTTGACGCCTTCTTTGGCTTCGATGGCCTGGTGGAGGCCGTCGGAGTAGCGGCGGCCGAACATGAGCCGGCCGGTGAATTCGTCGACGATGATGACTTCGCCGTCTTTGACGACGTAGTCGCGGTCGCGCTTCATGAGGGCGTGGGCTTTGAGGGCCTGGTTGAAGTGGTGGGAGAGCTGCATGTTTTCGTTTTCGTAGAGGTTTTTGACGCCGAGGGCTTTTTCGACTTTGGCGATGCCGCTTTCGCCCGGGGCGACGGCGTGGGCTTTTTCGTCGATGGTGTAGTCTTCGCCTTCTTTGAGACGGGGGACGACTTTGGCGAGGACGTAGTAGAGGTCGGTGGATTTTTCGCCCGGCCCGGAGATGATGAGCGGGGTGCGGGCTTCGTCGACGAGGATGGAGTCGACTTCGTCGACGATGGCGTAGTTGAGCGGCCGCTGGACCATCTGGTCGTGGTGAACGACCATGTTGTCGCGGAGGTAGTCGAAGCCGAATTCGTTGTTTGTGCCGTAGGTGATGTCGGCGGCGTAGGCGGCGCGGCGCTCGGCGAAGTCGAGGCCGTGGACGACGAGGCCGACGGATAGTCCAAGGAAGCGGTATACTTTGCCCATCCATTCGCTGTCGCGGCGAGCGAGGTAGTCGTTGACGGTTACCACGTGGACGCCCTGGCCGGCGAGGGCGTTGAGGTAGACGGGCAGGGTGGCGACGAGGGTTTTGCCTTCGCCGGTGCGCATTTCGGCGATGTTGCCGGCGTGGAGGACCATGCCGCCGAGGAGCTGTTCGTCGAAGTGGCGCATGCCGGTGGCCCGCCGCGAGGCTTCGCGGACGACGGCGAAGGCTTCGGGCAGGAGGTCGTCGAGGGTTTCGCCGGCGGCGAGGCGGCTTTTGAACTGGCCGGTCCTGCCGGCCAGCGAGGTGTCGCTGAGCTTTTGCAGATCGGGCTCGAAGGCGTTGATCTGATCGACGTATTTCATCAAGCGCTTGATTTCCCGCTCGTTGTCGTCGCCGAGAAGGCTCTTGAGGAATTTAAGCAAGTGGTTTCATCTCCTTTATGACCTATCTTAAAAATTTTATCAGAATATCCATGTTTAGTCAAAACTCCCCCGGCGGGGACAAGGCCGATTTGTTCGGCAGGCGATCAACGCAGATAATCCCAGGGGGGGCGGGAAGGGAATCGCTGTTAGTATATGCGGCTTGGCGCGCAAGTAAGCATGAGGAAAACGGAGCGGCCCGGGCATCCGGGCCGCTCCGTTTTCTGTTCGCACTTTTCAGGGGCGGGGTTATTTGTCGAGGAAGATTTTGTCGTTGCCGCCGGCTTGCGGGGGAGCGAAGATGCAGTATACGCTGAGGTCTTCGCCGGTGACGCGGGTGGCGTGGTAAACGCCGCGCGGGTTGATGTGGAGATCGCCGCCTTTGACGGGAATCCATTCGCCGCCGATGTACATTTCGCCCTGGCCTTTGTGGACATAGACGATTTCTTCGGCAGAGGAGTGGTAGTGCCTGCCGATCAGGGGGCCGTGGTTGGTGACGAGGACTATTTCGGCGCGGGGCGATTTGAAGACGGTGTCGCCGCGGGTGGCTTCGCCCGCTTTGAGGGGATGCTCGGCGTAGAACTTGTCGAGGCTGATGACGAAGTTCTTTTTGTACTGGGTGTCGAGGAGGGTGGGGGCGCCGACGCCATTGCCTTCGTATTTGCCGGGGCTGGGGATGAAGGCTTTGTCGTTGCCGCTGGCCTGCGGGGCGGTGAAGAAGCAGACGACGTTCATGTCTTCGTCGCCGGTGACCCGGGTGGCGTGGATGACGCCGCGCGGGTTGACGTGGAGGTCGCCGGCTTTGACGGGAATCCATCGGCCGTCGATGAACATTTCGCCCTGGCCTTTGTAGACGAAGACGGTTTCTTCGCAGGTGGCGTGGTAGTGAAGGTCGATGAGGGGGCCGCGGTTGGTGACGAGGGCGATTTCGACCCGCGGCGATTTGAAGACGGTGTCGCCGCGGGTGGCGTCGCCGGCTTTGAGGGGATGCTCGGCGAAGTATGTGTCAAGATTTATGACGATGCCTTTGTCGAAGGGGGTGTCGAGGAGTTTGGCGTCGCCTGCGACCGGCCCGGGGGCGGCGAGGGCAGACCCGGCGATGACGAGCAGGCACGCGAGGGTAAGAAGGAGACTCTTTTTCATTTCAATCCTCCTGTTTTCATTTTCCGTGCGAACAGAGTGCGGCGGCACCGTCCCGTGTCCCGGGGCCGGTGCCTCGCTGTTTTGTTTGTTCCCTTAAAATGGTAAAAAGCCTTTTGCGGGCCGTTTCATACGATGAGTTTTTCACATGCCGCAACCTGGCCGGCAGGAGCGAAAATGAGCAAGCGGCGGCGATTTGCGCATATGTATAGAATGTGCCTGTTCGGGGCATGAATGTGGGGAGAGATGTTCGTGCCCGAGGGAGGACTGCCGATGAGTCTGAGTGTGCTGGAGATAGCAGGCCATATCGCCGATCTTAAGGATACCGATTATCGCAATACGCTGGCGGTGGCGGTGCTTGTGGAGCTTTTGATCGATAAGGGCGTGTTCACGCGCGAGGAGTTCGCGCTGAAGGCGCGGGAGCTGGAGCGGGCAAGCCTGGCGGAGATCGTCGCCAGCCGGCGGATGAAGGTTGTGAGGACGAAAAAAGCACCCTGACGGGTGCTTTCGCTTTTGATGTATGTGGGACAGAGTAGGCCGTTCAGAACCCGTCAGATGCAAGGCGCACCGGATAAGCAGACACACAACGCTTTAGCGTTGATGTGGTCGCTTATACCCGAAGGGTGCGAGCGCGCCGCGACGCGTACTCGGATGTACGCTAGCAAGCGCTCTGAGGAGCAAGAGCGCCACTCTTAGCGCTTCAGCGGTTAGAGTGGCGGCCTGCCCCTTGCGGGTGCGCCGCAGATGGCGGGTTCTGAGCGGCCTCATTTTTTGGTGTTGCGCAGAAACCATATTGCGCTGCCGACAATCACGACGAGTAGCATGACGAAGCCGGCGAGGATGTTTTTGGAGATGACCGGCTGCTTGATTGTGATCATTTCGTATATCTGGAAGCCGCCAAAGAGGATCAGGAATACGAGAAATATGCGGAAGTATTTGCGGTTGAAGGTCACGGTTCTCCTCTCCCCTCCCCTTTTCTCTTTTTGCGCGGGATAAAGCCGACACCCAGAGCGAACCCTGGGTGTCGGCGCTCGTGTTTTAGAATTCCGGCTCGATGAGGCCGTAGCCGCCGTCTTTGCGGCGGTAGATGACGTTGACCTCTTCGGTGTCGGCGTTGGTGAAGACGTAGAAGTCGTGGTTGATGAGGTTCATCTGCATGATGGCCTCTTCGGTTGTCATGGGTTTGACGGCGAAGCGCTTGGTTTTGACGACCTGGAATTCGTCGTCGCCGAGGTCGCGCGCGGCCGCGCCGGTGTCGCCCTTGAATGTGCCTGTTTTGAGTTTGCGGGCGAGCTTGGTTTTGTATTTTTCAATCTGCCTTTCCAGCTTTTCGATGACAAGGTCGATCGAGGTGTACATGTCGGTGGTGGATTCTTCGCCGCGAAGCAGCATGCCGTTTAGCGGCACGGTGACTTCGACGATGTGCCTGCCTTTTGCGACGGTGAGGACTACGGTAATCTCGCCGAGGGTTTCAAAGTATTTGGCGATCTTGCCGACGCGCTTTTCCACGTAGTCCTTCAGTGGTGGTGTGATGTCGATGTTTTTGCCACGTACAGTTATTGCCACAGACCCCATCTCCCTTCCGGAAATCTTACTAATATTATTCCCTAGAAAGCAAAAAATTCCTGTCTAATATTTGCCATAGCTGAAATTGTCCTTGTTACCGGCGGGGACATAACGCCACAAACCAAAAACCCGGCCGCGAGGGCCGGGTCGGACAGGCATTACAGTTTCAGTACGTTGGCGGCTTGCGGACCACGAGCGCCGTCGACGATTTCAAACTCTACCTTTTCGCCTTCGTTGAGGGTTTTGAAGCCTTCGGTCTGGATGGCGGAGAAGTGGACGAATACGTCGCCGCCGTCTTCCCTCTCAAGGAAGCCGTAGCCTTTTTCCGCGCTGAACCATTTGACTTTGCCGATCATGTTGCTGAATTCCTCCTAACAGTTGTTACCGGACCAAATTATGGCCACAGCCACTACTATAACACACCTGGATAGATGTGTCAACGCGCCTCCAGCCCGCTTATCACGTGCGTTTATGGCCTTGTGGACGACCGGTTATGCCTGTCAGAGAATCTTGGAGAGGAAGGCTTTGGTGCGTTCTTCGCGGCCGCCGGCAAAGAATTCTTCGGGTTTGCCCTGCTCGACGATCCGGCCTTCGTCCATGAAGATGACCCGGTCGCCGACTTCGCGCGCGAAGCCCATTTCGTGGGTGACGACGACCATTGTCATGCCTTCGCGGGCGAGGGTTTTCATGACGTCGAGGACTTCTTTGATCATTTCGGGGTCGAGGGCGGAGGTGGGTTCGTCGAAGAGCATTATTTTCGGGTGCATGGCGAGCGCCCGGGCAATGGCGACGCGCTGCTGCTGCCCGCCGGAGAGCTGGTCGGGGTAGGCGGCGGCTTTGTCGGAGAGGCCGACTTTGGCGAGGAGGTCGAGGGCGGTTTTCTCGGCTTCGCCGCGGGTTGTTTTGCGGACGACGGCGGGGGCGAGGGTGATGTTTTCGAGGACGGTCATGTGGGGGAAGAGGTTGAAGCGCTGGAAGACCATGCCGACTTCGGCGCGGATTTTGTTGATGTTGGCCTGGCCGCTGAGGGGGATGCCGTCGACGGTGATTGTGCCGGCGCCGGGTTCTTCGAGGTAGTTGATGCAGCGGAGGAGGGTGCTTTTGCCCGAGCCGCTGGGGCCGATGATGACGACGACTTCGCCTTCTCGGACATGGAGGTCGATGCCGCGGAGGACGTGGAGTTTGCCGAAGTGTTTATGCAGGTTTTCAATGTTTATCATCGATTTTGTACCTCCTCTCGAGGTAGGCGACGAGGCGGGAGATGGCGAAGGTCATGATGAGGTAGATGAAGGCGACGGTGAGCCAGATTTCGAAGGAGCCGTAGGTGCGGGCGATGATGAGCTGGCCGCGCCGGGTGAGTTCTTCGAAGCCGATGACGGAGACGAGCGAGGAGTCTTTGAGCATGACGATGAATTCGTTGCCGAGGGGCGGGATGATGCGTTTGAAGGCCTGGGGCAGGATGATGTGGCGCATGGTCTGCGGCCAGGTCATGCCGAGGGAGCGGCCGGCTTCCATCTGGCCTTTGTCGATGGATTGGATGCCGGCGCGGAAGATTTCGGCGACATAGGCGCCGCTGTTGATGGAGCAGGCGGTGATGGCGGCGATGAAGGGGTCGATGCGCGCGCCGAGGAGGATGGGCAGGGCGAAGTAGATGAGGAATATCTGGACGAGGAGCGGGGTGCCGCGGATGAAGTCGACGTAGACGGCGGCGGCGGCCCGGACGGGCAGGAGCTTGGAGAGGCGGGCGATGCCGACGAACATGCCGATGAGGAGGCCGAAGCCGACGCTGAGGGCGGTGATCTGGATGGTGACGGCGGCGCCGGCGAGAAGGAGCGGGGAGGAGCGGACGATGAGTTCGACATCGAAGTTCATTGGTTCACCTCATTACGACAAGAAATGACCGAGGCCGCCGGAACAGGCTCCCCGCACCGGGGGTACCTTCCGAGCGGCTTATGTATATTAATGCACTATTTTAGGTTCTAGCATACGGGCTTACAGCAGGCAGCGCAGGCTGAGGCTGCCGCGGTAGCCGTGCTCGTCGCCGAGGAGTCTGGTGATTTCGCCGCGGATACTGAGGCTGCGGCCGATTTCCCGGTCGGCGCCGAGGGTGAGGAGGACGGTGTTGCGGCCCCCGCCGTTTACGGCCATGTCGCCGTCGGCGTCGATGCTGTTTTTGCCGCAGAATTCGCGCTGGTAGCTCGCCTTGGCCCAGAAGCTGCCTTGCCGGCCGGCCCGGTCTTCGGTTGTCCGGCGGACGAGCACGCCCAGGCGGCCGACGACGGACCGGCCGTTCTTGACTGCTACGGTGGCGCCGAGGTCGTCGGCGAAGTCGTTCTGCAGGATGCGGGTGTAGGTGAGCGCAAGCTGCGGTTCGACGGTCCAGCCGCCTGTGTGCCGGATGGTGAGGCCGTTTTCGAGGGCGGCGGCGAAGATGTGGCCGCCGTAGCCCTGGTTTAAGCCGTAGCCGAGTTCGCCGGGGACGTGGTTGGCGGTTTTGAGGCTGCCGTACATGAGGGTGGCGGCGCCGTACCACGAGCGGGGCCGGTCGGGCCGCGACCGGTAGAGGGAGTAGACGCCGACGTAGGTGTTGGTGATGTCGTTTTTGACGCCGCTGGCGGCTTCGCTCTGGTTTAGCGTCCCCTGGCCGAGGAAGGCGCCGATGTGCCAGCGGTCGCGTTCGCCGGGCGTGCCGCCTTTGATGAGGTTTTCCCAGCCGGTGTGCAGGCCGCGGGCCTTTTGGCCGAATTCGCCGTCGCCGCCGTCCTGGCGGGTGTAGCCGCCGTAGAACCTGAGCCACGGGCCGGTTTCGCCGCCGGCTGCGGTTTGGGCGGTGCGGCGCAGGTCGCCGAGGTGGGCGGCGAGGTCTTCGAGGCCGCTCCGCCCGAGTTTTTGGGCGCCGGTGACGGCGGCGGCGTAGCTTTTGAGGTAGTCGGGGGCGTAGAGGGCGTAGACGAGCCAGCTGTTGGGAGCGCCCCGGTAGTAGTACTGGTAGGCGCCGCCGGCCCGGTATTCGCCGTTTTTCTCCATGGGGGAGGCCAGGCCGCCGACGAGGGTGGTGCCGGCGGGGACATTGATGACGTAGATGCGGTTAAGGTCGCTGCCCCAGGCGGCGAGGATGGCCTGCTGGTCGCGGGAGGTCTGGATGCCCCGGTATTGTCCGCCCCACCAGCTACCGAGGTAGGACTGCGTTTCCTGGACGCTGCCTTTGCCGCGCCGGTAGAGGCGCATGGCGGCGGTGGTGGTGACGATGTCGATTTTGGTGTCGGTGACGCCGTAGGTACCGGTGAAGGAGTAGAAGTTGCCGTAGTGGCCGGCGGAGGCGAAGGTGGTGATGCCGGCGGTGTTGAGGATGGTTATTTTACGGTCGAGCCGGCCGTTTGTGACACCGGCGTAGACGTTGTAGGCGTCCTGGCCGGCGACGCGGACGAGGGTTTTGTCGCTCTGGATTTCGGCGTCGATGTCGGCGAGTGTTTCGGCGCCCGCCGGGCTGGGCGGCGCCAGGCAGGCGAGGAGGACTGCCAGATAGAGCGCTAAAGCGATGATTTTGGAGGTGAAGCGCGGTTGTGTTTCATTCATAATACTGTAAGTGTTCTCTATGCAGTGTCCCCTTCCTCCGTTTTCGTCCAAAGGTTAGGGTTATTCTGCGACTAAGGCTGGCGGCGGAAAAAACAGGGCGCGAATGCGGGTTCGCGCCCCGTGTATATTCCTTATTTTGCAGGTTTTCTGCCGAACCATTTATCGTAGATCTTGTCGTATTCGCCGCTTTTTTTGATGTCGTCGAGGGCTTTGTCGATTTTCTGGGCCAGTTCGGTGTTTTTCTTGGCGGTGGCTATGCCGTAGTCTTCGGCGTTCAGGGGTTTGCCGACGATTTTGGCGTCTTTGCTGCCGGATTTGGCGATGTAGTATTCGTTGACAGGCAGGTCGTTGATGACGGCGTCGACGCCGCCGGCTTTGAGTTCGAGGAAGGCTTCGGGGGCGGTGTTGAATTCGCGGACTTTGGCGTCTTTGACTTTTTTGGCGAAGTCGGCGCCGGTGGTGCCTATCTGGACGGCGAGGCGCTTGCCTTCGAGGTCTTTGAATTCTTTCAGGGCGGCGTTGTCTTGCTTGACGACGATGGACAGGCCGGAGGTGTAGTAGGGTTTGGAGAAGTTGACTTTTTTCTTGCGTTCGTCGGTGATGGTCATGCCGGATACGGCGGCGTCGATCTGGCCGGCTTCAAGGGCTGGGATGAGGCCGTCGAAGCCCATGCCTTGTATTTTGACTTCATAGCCCATCTGTTTGCCGATGGCTTTGATGAGGTCGATGTCGAAGCCGACGTATTCTTTGCTTTTTTCGTCCTGGAATTCGAAGGGCGCGAAGGCGGCGTCGGTGCCGATCTTGAGGACTTTGGCCTGCTGGGGGGCCTGCCCGCCGCAGCCGGCAAGGAGCAGGGAGATGGAAAGAGCGATCAGTAGAGCGATGGAGAGCGTTTTCTTGGACATGGTGGTCCCTCCCGGTTTAAATGTGTGCAACGATTATAATTATACGGGGTTAGGTATAATTAATCAACAAGGGCAGCCAGCTTTCCTTAGACATTTTTCCACAGAATTCACCACGCCGCTTCTGTGGATAATGTGGATAAATGTGTTGATAACCTTATTTGCCGGGATTTTCGCTGGGGATAATCCTGTGTGGACAGGGAAATGGTTGCCGGCGGGAGGAAGGACATAAAAAAAGCCCGGATGATATCCGGGCGTTGGCATGCTCTGTTGTGTCAGCTTTGTTTCTTTGTGGCGAAGCATTCGCGGCAGTATATGGGACGGTCGTTGCGCGGTTTGAAGGGTACCTGGGTGGTGACGCCGCACTCGGCACAGACAGCTTCGTGCATTTCCCGCGGGGCTCTGGCGTCGCCGCCTTCCCGGCCGCGCCTGCGTGCGTCGCGGCACTCGCGACAGCGGGCAGGTTCGTTCTCGAAGCCTTTTTCGGCATAGAATTCCTGCTCTCCAGCCGTAAAGATGAAGTCTCCTCCGCAGTCTTTGCACTTTAAGGTCTTGTCCTCGAAAGCCATTCCTCGAAATCCCCTCACCTTCAAATTAAAAAACCATTGCTTAGCCGACCTGGTCTTTTCCCCCACACCCGCCTGCTGGAAGTCCCGCTACTAGGAATTCAATCCCCTCACTACTGCTTCTCTCGGCCGCTGCGCCTAGGCGCGCGCCGGCAGGTCTTACTTCTAAGCCGCACCATGCTCAAAGCCTCTTTGGGCCCCTTACGTGGATCGTTTCGCCTGCGACTGGCATCGATTTTCAACCACAGACCTAAGCAAAAGGTTCTTTACCCCAAATTATAAGGACGGTAGCAAAAAAAAGCAAGTAAAAAAATACGTTGACGTACTCCCACACCTGAAGGAATGGGATTCTGGGATCAATGAGGGTCGCCGGCTATGCCGGTCTTACACCCTCTCCTCCAAGGGTCGACGTCCCAACCCGGAAAATGTTCTTTGCCGCATTCAGATCCCGGTCGTGGACAGTCCCGCAGGCCGGACATACCCACATTCTTACCTTAAGCGGTAGTTCGTCCAACACTTGGCCGCAGGCCGAGCAGGTCTTGCTGGTCGGCTCGAAACGCGGGATTCTCAACAACATAGCCCCGACCTTTGCGCTCTGATGCGCCAGGATGCCGAGAAACTGGCCGTGACCTAAATCGCCGATCTTCCGGCCCCACAGCTGCTGCATCGCCCTGAGATTGAGGTCTTCGACGCAGATGACGGCATAGGTGCCGGTGAGAAGGGTCGCCAGCTTGAAGTGGTAGTCTTTTCGCCGATTGGCGATTTTCTGGTGCGCTCTGGCCAGGTCGATTCTAGCCCGTTTCCGGTTGTTGCTGCCCTTCTTTTTGCGGGAT
>JAHDOI010000084.1 GCA_018434945.1 Selenomonadales bacterium | reverse complement strand
GGCATGAAAAATCCACTTCCTTTGCTGTAAGAATATAAAAATAATTATAGCAAATTGAAGCGGATGTAATAATCTTATATGTCCGGCCTAATTTGCAAAAATAAGCCCAGGCTTGGGTGCTTTTTTCTGCTAATTGACAACAGATCATGGTCACCAATACCGCAAATAATTGACGACCTGCTGTGCTGGGGAAAACCAGATTTTTTAGCCTATGATCCGGCAGAGAATAAGATTATTTTTGCTGTAGAAGAAACTGCGGCAACTCCAACCGGTAATCAGGCGATGCAGCGCTGCGAAAGAATTTTTGGGAGTGCTCGTGCCGGTATACCGTTCTGGTTTCTTCTAAGCGAGTATGGAGTTCATGGGGACGGTGGCGTAAGGAGAGATTCAATCTGGTCTACTGTTCAAGCCTTGAAACTTACGCAAAAGGAGCATATTCCTTGCGTTGTTCTTCATTATTCAAGTGCAGAAAGGCCGGAAGATTACAGTGAAGGGGTAGGGAAGGACTCTTTATTTCGCGCATTAGCCCAAGTAGTACTTAACCATATCATAACTGGACGTGATACGTCTACTCTCACAACCATCTTAACGGAACAATATAAAAATATGCTTGCTTTTATTGATTCTCAGCGCGACAATGTCGTAGACTATTTCCCGGGCGCAAATCATTTGCGTTCAGATAGGGTAGCTTTGGCGTTTGCGGCGCTTGCTTGTAGGCAACAAGGTCCCATTACCCAACTGCCAGCGGACTTTTTAATTTGGCCAAGAACAGCGGGACTTCCTCCTGCAATTCGTCAAAAGCAGGGGTCTAAACCACTAATTAAACACGATCCACTTTGTGCTTTACTTGAGGACGATCTCAATCATGGCAAAGCATATATACTTTCGGATAATGCTGGTTCTGGTCAGCCCCAGCCGGTAGAAAAAATACGGAGATGGATCAGTGACCAAAGAGCAGTATTTGATTTATTTCCTATAGAAGGGCTGCCCTTTCCTTTACGTGTTGAAGATTTTCCTGAAACGGACAGTGGTTTACGACATATGACAACGGCAAAAAACATTGTATATTTATATGATCGCTGGAGAGATTTAAGGGAAACCATCGAGAATGCCTACCCTAGACTCAGAGGGCGGCTGGACCATTCAATGGACGAAAGACCAGCTTTTATCTATATTAGTAATAGTCTAAAGCCAGGACGGATCTTTGGAGACCCATATACGGGGCAGCTATCGGGATATGGTTTGGCATTCGGTAAATTTGACGAGACACCGCGTGTGATAGTATCTTATTTTCCACACCAATCACATGGGTTAGCATGCCGGGAAGCGGGAGAGGCCGGTAATAAGGGTCTAACTATTATGAGGGAATTAACGGATTATTTAATTTTCACTGGTGGCGTAGCTATGCCCTTAGCCCGAGGAGGAGTAATATGAATTCTTATAGCTTTAGGCTCACAGAGGAAATAGCTCGTTATGCTTTTGAAGTGGCATTAGAACAAACTTCTTGGGAAATTGCATATACAAACCCTTCCGCGGGACCATGGAAGATCGTTCAAGGAATGGATAGGAGTGGACGATGGGGAGAAGTATACCGTTTTGCGCGCGAGGAGGAAAGACCGGACATTGTTCTATTTAATGATGATTTACGGATAATAATAATAATCGAAGCAAAGGACTCATTGGTTAAACTACTTGACTCTAACCAAGTTACGAAGTCAGCTAATGTAGTTTTATCACTATCAGACATTTTGATAAGTAAAGGAGACCACCCATTCTGGGGGCAACGAGCTAACTACACTGTGGTCGCCGGATTTCTTTGGGGTAGCAAAAAGAAAACAGGCGCGGTTAGCCGGCAACAACTATTTGATGCGTATAGAACGGCGTTAGGAGTTGGGGTGCATAGTAGCGTACTTTTAGGTATAGAGTCATGGTATGATAAAGACACTGACTCAATTAAATGTTTTGGTTATGTGTCCAACCAAGGTTTAGTTTGCCCAGGGCTTCCTGCTAACGATTTACTCCATAGCTTGCCCGTCGAATAAACTATAATTTGTAACTGCCATACATCTTTTATTATTAAATATAACGCAGCCGTCAAGCGCTTTTCTTATCTCATCGGGATCAGGAATACCAAGATTCAAGACGGAAGATGCAACGTATTGATACAAATCTGGCCAGTCACAAGGGCCGCTAGATAAATACGCCGCGGCAGCTTTTCGTACCTCTCCAACAAAATTAGGAGTTTCCTGTTTAATTGGTACCTGTAGTCTTAAATGGGATTTTCCTTCTGGTTGGAATAACGATGAGATCAGGGCATCTCTTTCTTTAAAAAGTTCAACAGCGATGTTATTCTTCATCCAAGCTATAGTAGCAACTCGAGGGGCCATGTTTCTAGGTATTAGCCCGTCTCGTGATGATGCACACTCGATCAATGCGGCCACTACCGGCTGTAACGAATAGGTCGGCGCAGCCTTTGGTGAAACTTTATAAACAGAGTAAATATCACTGATGTAGCTATTGTCTGGTGAAAACTGAGCTTTTGAGGAAACTACAGCTGGGATTTGATATACAACATCCGAACAAGTAAAGTTGTTGGCTTGTAATGCGGCTAAAAGGGCTTCCCAGGCCTTTTCGTCATTATTATTAAAAGTAATTAGGAGATGGCCATTTTCAGTTAGAATTCTACTAATCTCTTCGATGACGCTAGAGAGGTTGTCTCTGTATTTTTTCCAAGCGATATGTTTAGGCTGCCGGTCGCTTACACTAATATCTAGGTTATTATCGGGCACATTATCGAGAAAACTGTTCCACAATGAGGAAAATTCTAAATATGGAACGCTGTCTCCGTAAGGCGGATCAAAAAAAACTAGATCCGCTTTTTTTTGTTTTTCTCGAATATCGACTAAACCTTTGACGGCGTCTTTACACTCAATTTTTACCGAGTGCTCAATATTGCCTATTGAAAGCTGACTTAACCCTTTCAAAAATTTGCTGTACCGAGCTTGCAAATGGACAAAAGGGTTTGTCTCCAAGTGTTGAGGAGGAACCCAGAATCCCGGAACTGTCCATGCTGGGCCCCCAGTAGTCAGATCATTACGGTAAGGAATAAGCCTAGAGCATTGAGCTAGACTTGCCGTTAGCATAAGTAATGCAGCGGAACGTATAATAGTATTTTCTATGGAGTGAAAGCGATCTGCTAATAAGCATAAAATGGAGAAATTCCGAGGGGTATATAAATGAGACGTCTTCATTCCGTTAAAGGCTAGTATGCGCCGGTTTTCTTCAAAAGGATAGTCAAAAGTACGCTTCAAGGATAACCCTTGACTTGAAAGTAAGGCTTGCTCTTCAAGAAGAGAAGGGTCAGAAAGTGTCTCCTTACGTTGAAGTACTATGGCAGTGATCTTGGTTGAATGAAGATTTTCTAGATTAAATCTTAGTTTATTATTACAATCGGGACAATTATATTTAGACCCACTCCTAACTGCTTGTCCAAATGTGACTAGTTTTGAACAACTACCACATTTTACCACTGTTTCGTGAACCAAATATTGGGCCCTAGCAGGATATGGCCTGACATCATATAAGTAGCCGTATTCTTCTTCTGCCTCTTGAAGTATAGGGTTTACAATTTTGGCAAAATCATCTTTATTAGGGGGGTTGGAGGTTACTGAGGATAGTAAAGCGGCTACAGGATTTATATCAAAACCGTATACATTTAATCCAAGAAGTGCTGCCTCGCGTAATAAAACTCCACTTCCGCAAAAAGGATCCACAACGGTTCCTCTTTGAGGTACCAGCCGTGTGAGAAAATTGGACAATACATTATGTGGCTTCCGTGACCAATATTTGTGGAGCATATATTCAGGTGGGTGAGTTTTAGCGGCTATTATCTTGCTCAAATCAACACTTCCTTAATGTTATGATAAAATCATATAAGTTTACTCCGATAGCGGTTCCATCTCTTCGCTGACTTGCTACCCAAGTCGCTTCGGTATACTTAGGTACGCGTAATGCTACTTGTTCTATTTTAATATCACTGGGGATAGTATCGAGTAGCATTCTTGTAACGGGTATATAAGACCCTTTCATAAAAGTGTCTCCAATCATTAGTCCTATACGACCCCCTGGAACTAAAAGCCCGCAGGCATTTTTTATTGATACGCTCATATCATCCAAGTATTCATTAACTTTCTCAGGCTTGCCTACTTTAAATGATTCTCTAACCTCGGATTTGCGAATAACATTATGATTGAATCCAAGCCAGGATAATTCTAATGAATTAACACTACTGTACCTATACGCGTTAAAGTACGGTGGATGAAGAATTATGAGTTTAGTTGTAGATTGGTGTTTTAAAGGAAATTCATGTTGAATATCATGATCAACAATACTCACGAATTTTTCCGCATCCTCCGGCAGAGAAGATACAGCATTAATTGCTTTTTTCGTCTTGGAGATGAACGTTGGTAGTGCATCTTCTTTTGCAGTAACAACATCCAAAAATAGTCGGCCTTGTTGTGTTGTCGCTCTCGAGACGATTCTGACAGTAGACGCAAATAGAACTAATAAGAAATCTTTAATAAGATCGTTGTTTTCTTCTTCAATAATTCGCTTGAGGCCTCTCAGGGAATTAGCTGTCTCCGGCAAGAACCAATGCTCGGCATTTCTAAGCCCTATTGGTAAAAAATCGTATTCATCGTATCCACAAGGTCTATAGCCTTCAATAACTCTATTGACAGCTTGTTCTAAAACCTCTTGGGATAAAAAACGCGTCTTTACTCTCGAGAGTAATCTAGAGAGAGGATTAACATCACATAAGATACTTTTTCGGCCCCTTAAGAGACTTTCAACGCCGGTTGTTCCACTACCACACATAGGATCCCAGACCAAATCTCCAACTTCCGTAAACTTCTCTATGAGATGTGCAGCGACAGGGGGGGGGAATTTTCCGAAGTAGCGGAATATCCCATGAGTAGAATATGCGAGCTGCATATTAGTCCCAATCGCTGTCCACGCCTCAACCGGCGCTAAGTCAAGTAGTTTTGCCTGTGCTAATAAGTTAAGCTCTTGTTGACTTAGTTCGTCTCGAACATCCATTAAGGTATCCTGCTGATTTAACAAGTCCATTTTCATCTCCCGTTTAGCAATGTGTTGTTCTTCCGATAGCAATGCAATTTGTGGTATGTCTCTATTATATAAATTCTAGTCGAAACCAGTCAAATACTGTTTATGAAATACCGTCACCTATTTTAACATCATCTTCACTTTAATAGAAGCAAGTTTCTGCCCCTAAGACCTACTTAGCGTCTGTGCAGTCACCACAAACCAGGTAGGGTGCATCACCCCTCCCTGTGTTTATTTCATATCCCGGTTGTTTATAATAATAGTAGTATATTATTATGTTTGGGGCGCAACGCATGGAGCTGACAACGCTCAAGGAAATAACTATCGATAGTTGTGGAAGGTATTCTTCTATACTATCCCTTCCCAGAAGCCGAGGTGACTACTATAAAACGATCCTCGACATTTTGTCATTCCTCAGTAGAGATGAAAGAATTCCTATTGATGAGTATAATTACTGGTTTCAAACATATTATGGAGTTACAATAGATAATTGCTATAACTCACGGAAGATTCTTGAGAGGGCTAATTTAATACGCTTAACTCAAGACAAGCATGTTGTGCTTACGACCGATGGGGTTCAATGTTTTGCTCCCAGTGGTGACCCCAAATTTATAATTTGTAGAGGGTTCTTGGAAGCATTTTTCGGGCTGCTAGAAATATTATTAATAATATCGGAAAAGCCTCATATAAACCGCAGTGCAATTTATAATTTGCTATTAGAACGCTTCCAGGACAAAATGGGGTTGAATAGAAAAAGACAAACTAGCCTCAAGCAATTTCGTCTATTAATTACCTACTTAAAAGACTTTAATCTGATTATTGTCAACGCCGGAAAGAAAGTGACCCAACGCCGGTTAGGAATTGACCCAATCGCCGAGAAGAAAACGCCAGATTGTATCGCCGGTTAAAATTCTTTCGGCGGAATATCGGCCGGCGGTATTGTCGAGACCCCAGATTTG
>JAHDOI010000018.1 GCA_018434945.1 Selenomonadales bacterium | reverse complement strand
TAGCTAGGGGGATCCACCCGTTCCCATACCGAACACGGCAGTTAAGCCCCTATACGCCGAAAGTACTTGGCTGGCGACGGCCTGGGAGGATAGGTAGCCGCTGATTCAGACAAAACCCGCTCGTTTATACGAGCGGGTTTTGTATTTTTATTGGTACTGATAATTGACGTTCCACCTAACGTTCCAGTAATCGAAGTAGGAATAGCTGACGTTGGTGATGCGGAAGGTCCACCGCAGCGAATCGCCGGGGTTGAGATAGACATTCAGGTCATAGTAGCTTGCTGCCGCCTGCTGCCACCAATCGGTGCCCGCCTGGCGGAAATAGACCTGGACGTCAAAACGGTTCACCCAGGTTACCGTACGGCTTCCATTGTTAAAGAAATAACCTTCGATTACGATGCGGCCGTGGCTGTCGTAATAAACAGTGTCGGTGTGCCACGACAGGCTCGGCGCGGCCAGCGCCGGTGCCGAAAAGCTCAAAACCAGCAGCACCAGCAGCAGTCCGCAGAAAAAAACGGGCAGGCGGCGTTTGAACAAAAGGCTCATCTCCATCCAGCCGTATTATGCTGTATTTTATTATCCGATACAGCATAATGTGACGCCTGAGAGCTGGAGTTGAGCTCTGCTTTTAGCTACAAGCCGAACCCGCCGCCGCGGTCTGTGCCGAGAGCCAGCTTCTTGTAAAGCCGCAGCACCGGGGTGTCTGCCTTAGCGGGGAGAGGGGGCGCTTTCGCCTTGCGGGCGGCGAACACCCCGTCGATATCCTCCGGCGGCAGCAGTTGACCGTTCACGCCCACGACGTCAAGACGGCGGGCGGCGACATCCATCCTGATGAGATCGCCGTCTTCCAGATAAGCGATCGGTCCGCCCTCGGCGGCCTCGGGGGCGATGTGGCCGACCGCCGGCCCGCGGGTAGCGCCGGAAAAGCGCCCGTCAGTAAAAAGGGCTACACTCTTGGATAATTCTGGCATGTTCCAGAAGGCTTCGGTCGTGCGGAGCATCTCCGGCATCCCCGATCCCTTGGGACCCTCGCCGCGGATGAAGACGGCGGTCCCGGGGCCGATATCGCCCCTCAGCAATGCCGCTACAGCCGTCTCCTCCGAATCGAAGACTTTCGCCTGACCCTGGAAATTGTGGATGGCCGCGTCCACGCCTGACAGCTTGATAACCGCGCCGTCGGGCGCCAGATTGCCCTTGAGGATGCGGATGCTGCCCTGCGCCTTTACCGGGTTTTTACGAGTCTTAATGATTTCATCCGCAGTCAGGCGGTAGTTGACCAGATAACTCTGCACAGCCGCAAACCAGCCTGACGCCTCCAGGGCGGACAGGTTTTCGCCGACAGTCTTGCCTGTTACGGTCATAGCATCGAGGTGGAGCAGATCGCCCAGTTCGCGCATGACAGCCGGCACGCCACCGGCGTACCAAAACAGCTCGGTCGGCCACTGGCCGCCCGTCTTAAAGCTCACCAGCACCGGCGTGCGGCGGTTGACGTCCTCGAAATCCTCCGGGCTTATTTCGATGCCTACCTCACGCGCGATGGCCGGCAGATGGAGGAGGGCGTTGGTGGAGCCCCCGAGTGCCGCGTGGACGATCATCGCGTTGAGAAAGTTCTTCCTGGAAACAAACCGACGGGGCCGCAGATCATGGCCGACATTGGCGACGATCTGGCGGCCGGCCTCGCGGGCGTAACGGCTGAGATGCATACTGTAGGCAGGCACGAGAGCGTTGCCGGGCAAAGAAAGTCCCAAGGCCTCCGACATCGTCTGCATCGTGCTGGCCGTGCCCATGAACTGGCAGGCGCCGGGGCTGGGGCAGCAGTTCATCGTGAAATAGGACAGCGCCTGCTGAGTCAATTCGCCTTTGGCAAACCTGTCGCCCGCTCCATAGAGGATCTCCGAAGACATGAAATCAGGGCCGCTGAGCATCGCGCCTCCCGGCACCTGCACCGACGGCAGGTCGAGGCGCAGCATCGTCATCAACTGGGCAGGGATGGACTTATCGCACGACGCCATGAACAGGCAGCCGTCGAACGGTGAAGCCAGGGCGTGGATCTCGTACATGAACGCCATGATCTCGCGGCTGACGAGCGAATAATTCATGCCGTCGTGAGCCATCGCAATCCCGTCGCACATGTCGGTGACGGCGTACAGTGCCGCCTTGCCCCTGCATTCGGCGACCGAGAGCTTCGCCTCCTCCGCCAGTCGGCCGAGATGGACGCTGCCGGGGTGGCTGTCGCCGTGGGCCGTGTCGATAAGAATCTGAGGTTTGGCGAGGTCGCCCTCGTCCCAGCACGTCCCGGCCCGAAGACCGTCTCCCTGATAATTGACCTTACGCAGATACTGGCTGCGGCAGCTCATACGCTTCCTCCTCCTTGTCGCTACCATTCTAAAGAAAAGGAGCCCGCGAGGCTCCTTTTACCAGCGGCTATTTCCCTACTCCGTAAAAAGTATCGGTATAGGCGTACAGGGCCGGCGACCCGCCCGTGTGGACGAACAGGACATTATCGCTCTTCTTGAAGTAGCCCTTGCGGATAAGGCCGATGAGGCCGGCCATGGCTTTGCCGGTGTAAACCGGGTCAAGAAGGATGCCTTCAAGGCGGGCCACCATCTCCACCGCTTCCACCATCTCGGCGGTCGGGAGGGAATAACCCGGGCCGACATACTCGTCGATACAGCTCACCGCTTCGCGGGGGATGGGCAGCCTGAGACCGACCCGCCTGGCGGTCGCCTGCACCAGATTGTAAACCAGCTCCGTTTGCACGTCCTGCTTGCGGCTGATGTTGATACCGATGACCGGGATACTGGTATTGTTGCCGTAAAAGCCGGTCAACAGGCCAGCGTGCGTGCCGGCACTGCCGCTGGTGGTGACGATGTAATCGAAGCTTACGCCCTTATCGAAAGACTGGGCGAGAATCTCTTCGGCGCAGGCCACGTAGCCGGTGGCGCCAATCTCGTTCGAACCGCCGCCTGGGATGATATAACCCTTGCGGCCCGCGGCAGCCAGCTCGGCGGCCACCTTATCCATCTCCTTCAGCATGTCAGAGCCGCCAGGCACCACCTTAACGGCCTCAACACCGAGGAGGTGGAAAAGAAAATTGTTGCCGCTGCCCTGAGGCTTGTAGCTGCCGGGGACGCGCTCCTCCAGCACCAGACGGCACTTGAGACCTTCCTTCACAGCTGCGGCCAGAGTCAGACGGCAGTGGTTGGATTGGACGGCGCCGCAGGTTACGAGCGTATCGGCGCCCTGGGCCAGCGCGTCGGCGACGAGAAACTCCAGTTTGCGGGTTTTATTGCCGCCGGAAGCAAGGCCGAGCAGATCGTCGCGCTTGATGTAAACGGCAGGCCCGCCGAGGGCGGCCGACAGACGGGGCAAAAACTCGAGCGGGGTTTGACCCTCGGTATAGCGGCGGCGGGGAAAGCGGGCAAGATTCATGGCAATACCTCCTGCATGCTAGAGTATATATAATTGGAAAACCGGAATGTCCTATGCCGAGTATTTTCGTTGCCGGCAGGGAAAATCCTTTAACGATTTCACCGGCTGACGCTCCCGCGGCCGGGGGAAAGAAGGGGGCCGCGCCAAGCGGTCTTGGCCGCGGCCCCCTTAGATACCACTGTGCCCTATTATGCCCGATTTGGATGCTTTGGGCGATAAAAAGAAAAAAGCACTCCGAAGAGTGCTTTTTGAACAGGTGGTGCTTGCGTCAAGAGAACTGAGCGACCGAGTCAGCAGCCGCGGGTAATATCAGGCGGAGACGGACGGCGTCGAAGCGCTGCGCTTGTTTTCGGAATTCTGGATAAATACGGAGCAGACCGCGTCGCCGGTGATGTTTAGGGTCGTCCGGGCCATGTCGAGGATACGGTCGATGCCGGCGATCAGCGCGATGCCCTCCAGCGGCAGGCCGACGGATTGCAGCGTCAGGGTCAGCATGATGAGCCCGGCGCCGGGAACGCCGGCGGCTCCTATCGAGGCCAGAGTTCCGGTCAGCACGATTATCAGCATCTGGCTCAATGAAAGGTCGATCCCGTAGACCTGGGCGACGAACAGCGCCGACGCGCCCTGGTAGATGGCCGTGCCGTCCATGTTGATGGTCGCGCCCAGCGGCAGCACGAAGCTGGAGACTTCCTTCGACACGCCAAGATTCTCCTGGGTATTCTTCATTGTCACCGGCAGCGTGGCCGCGCTGCTGCAGGTCGAGAAAGCGATCATCTGGGCCGGCAGGATACCCTTGAAGAACTTCATCGGACTCATGTTGCCAAGGATTTTCAGCGCTGCGGTATATGTAATTGCCAGATGGATGATACAGCCAATATAAACGGCGCCGATTACCTTGGCGAGCGGGATAAGCACCTTGGGGCCGTTCGCGGCCACGACGGGGAGAATGAGCGCGAACACACCATAAGGGGCGAGCTCCATGATTATGCCGACTATTTTGTATGTGACCTCAGCCAACCCGTCAAAAAACGCCTCGACCGGTTTGGCCTTTTGCCCGACAAGCGTGATGCCAATGCCGATAAACAGAGCGAATGCGATTATCTGAAGCATGTTGGCATCAAGCAACGCCTTTACGGGGCTGGTAGGGATGATGTTGATAAGTACATCCATAATGGGGGGAGCCTCTTTGCCTTTGTAGACGGCATTGGCCGGAAGCTTCAGGCCCTCGCCCGGCGACATGACCAGGGCCACAATGATGCCAATGGTGACGGCGAATGCGGTCGTTATCAGATAAAAAGAGATCGTTTTGCCGCCGATGCGGCCCAGTTTCCGCACGTCGCCGAGGCTGCACGCGCCGACGATCAGCGATGCCAGCACGAGAGGAACGATGATCATCTTGATCAGGTTAATAAACAATGTGCCTACCGGAGCGACCCACTTTTTGGCGAAGCCGAGGCCCTCGGGCCCCATGACCAGGCCCACGATCACGCCCAGGACCAGACCGATGAGGATTTTGTTGGACAGATGCATTTGCTGACCTCCTAAATTGTTTTTTTGAACCGGGCGAACTATCAATCTAACTCAATTTTACTTTTGCAGGAATTGTCTGTCAATTATATTCGGCCCACTAATTACCAATTTTAGGAAATACGAACAAAGTGATCATCCAGGAAGCGCAGCGAATTCGAATACCTGTCGGAAGGGATGCGGCCGGCATGGGGCGAAGCATAATATAATCACACGACGGAGGCAGAAACATGAGCAAGACGGTAGGCATCCTCGGCGGCATGGGACCGTTGGCAACGGTGGACCTGTTCGCGAAAATCGTTGAAAATACGCCGGCGGTACTCGATCAGGACCACCTGCGGATCATAATCGACAACAATCCCCACATACCGCCGCGGGTGGAGGCGATAATGCAGGGCGGCGAGAACCCGTTGCCGGCCATGGCGGCATCAGCCAAACTGCTGGCGGCGGCAGGGGCCGACTTCATCGTCATGCCCTGCAATACGGCCCATTACTGGCTGGCCGAACTGCAGGCCGCGGTCGACATCCCCTTCTACGGCATGATCGACAACGCCGCTGTTTACATGGCGGCCAATCACCGCGCGCTTTCGGGGCGGGTCCTGCTGCTCGCCACCGAGGCCAACATCCGCCTTAGCCTATACCAGCGGGCGTTTGCCGGCCAAGGGATGGAACTGCGCCTGCCGGACCAGGACGAACAGGTCATGCTCGACAAAGCCGTCCGCCGGGTCAAGGCCGGCGAACTGGCTAACAACCCTTATCTGGACGGCATCAACGCCATGCTGGCCCGCCATGCGGCGGCCGGCGTCGCCGCCGTGTTGGCCGGCTGCACCGAAGTGCCGCTGCTCTTCCCCTATTTCACCGTCCCCCTGGACAGGTTCGACGCCACCCTGCTGCTCGCCCGGATGGTCGTCGCCCGCGCCCGCGGGGAAGAATAAGCCGCAAGGAGCACCGATGAAACAGCGGATAATATTTTGGGCAAGCCTCCTCATCGCCCTCGCCTTGCTGGCCGCCGCCTGCCGCCCGGGCGCTCCGCCGGCCGCCAAGCCCTATAAAGAAACGCAGTTTCTCATGGACACCATCGTGGAAATGACCGCTTACGGCCCCGGCGCCGAGAACGCCGTCAAGGCCGCCTTCGCAGAAATCAAGCGGCTCCACGACATCACCAACAACTTCGATCCCGCCAGCCAGGTGTCCAAAATCAACCAGGCCGCCGGCCGCGACAAAATCAAGGCCGACCCCGACCTCATCGCCATGCTCAGGCGGTCGAACGAACTGGCGGACAAACTCGAAGGCACATTCGACGTCACCGTGGGACCGCTGACCGACCTATGGGGCATCGGCCGCAAGGGCGACTTCGTTCCCTCCCAGGATGACATCGACAAAGTGCTGCCTCTCGTCAACTATCGACTGGTGGCCATCGACGGCGCCGCCGGCACCGTTTACCTTCCCAAAGAAGGCATGAAGCTCGATCTCGGCGGCATCGCCAAAGGGTACGCAGTCGATAAAGCCGTCGCCATCCTCAAAACCCACGGCATCGCCTCCGCCCTCGTCAACGCCGGCGGCGACGTGCGGGTAATCGGCAGGCGCCCCGACGGCAACCCCTGGCGCATCGGCGTCCAGCATCCCCGCAAGGCCGACGCCATCATTGCCAAACTTGCCCTGACCGAGTGGGATACCATGGAGACCTCGGGCGACTACCAGCGCTACATAATGAAAGACGGCACACGCTACTCCCACGTGCTCGACCCCCGTACCGGCCGCCAGCCGCGCCATCTTGTCAGTGTAACGATGGCAATCAACAACTCCGCCGACGGCGACATCTTCAGCACCGCCCTCCTCATCCTCGGCCCGCAGCGCGGTCTGGAGCTGCTGAAGCAGTTTCCCGGCGTCGACGCGATAATGATCGCCGCCGACGGCAGAGTAATGGTTAGCCCCGGACTCGAAGGCAAAGCGGAAATCGAAAAGTGACCGTGCATTATTGCCATCCCCCGGCCAAATCAGGTATAATTAAGCCTATACAGACCGACCCCATGAAGGGGCTGGCGCGTTCTTCCGCATATTCATAAACGAACTGGTCCACGAAGGCCGAGGAAAAAGGATTTCCAGGGTATTTGTGGATTTTATTTTTCTGGAGGAATTTTTATGCACATTCCCGAGGGATACCTCAGCCCATCGACCTGCCTCACACTCACCGGCGCCATGCTGCCTATCTGGTACAGGGCTTCGGCCGCGGCCCGAGCCGGGCTCGACGCCGCCCGCGTGCCGTTTTTGGCCATGGGAGCGGTCTTCTCCTTCCTCATCATGATGTTCAATATCCCCATCCCTGACGGCACCACCGCGCACGCCGCCGGCGGCGTGCTGATCGCCATCGTCCTCGGGCCGTGGGCGGCCGTTATCGCCGTAAGCGTGGCACTCCTCATTCAGGCCCTGCTCTTCGGCGACGGCGGCGTACTCTCCTTCGGCGCCAACGCCCTCAACCTGGCCTTCATAATGCCGTTCACCGGCTACTACATCTACCGCCTCGCCGCCGGCAGCTCTCCGGCCGGCTCGGCCCGCCGGCTGTTCGCCGCCGCCCTGGGCGCCTACATCGGCCTCAACCTCGCGGCTCTGGCCACCGCTGTCCAGTTCGGCATCCAGCCGCTCCTCTTCACCGCCGCCGACGGGACACCCCTCTACTGTCCCTATGGCCTGGAGGTCGCCATCCCGGCCATGCTCATTCCCCACCTGACCATCGCCGGCTTCGCCGAAGCGGCGGTAACCGCCCTGGCTCTCAAATACGTGCTCAAAACCTCGCCGGAGATGCTGGTCGCGGCCAGGCCGGCCGCTGAGGAGGAAACATCATGCTGAGGCGCTATTGGCTTATACTCGTCATAATGGCCCTGCTCACCCCCCTCGGCCTGCTTGCGGAAGGGACCGCCTGGGGCGAATGGGGGGCCGAAGACCTGATGGCGATGCTCGGCTTCGTGCCGCGCGGCATCGACCAGGCTGCCTCCTGGTGGCAGGCCCTGCTGCCCGACTACAGCGTCAAAGGCGTAGGCGAAACGGCAGGCTACCTCATATCGGCCTTCGTCGGCTCCGCGCTCGTTTATCTGGCCGCCATCACCTATATGAAAGTTATTGCGAGGTCGAAATGACACATTTGCCCAGCTGGCTCTCCACGGGCGAGCCGAGCCCGCTGCCGTCGGCCAAGCGCCGCTGGCGGCGGGCCGATTATTTGGCCAAAACCCTCGCCGACATACAAAAAATAATGGCCGAAGACATGCTCCAGACCGGGGTCGCCGCCCGTCCGGGCCTTCTTCAGCCTATCGAGCCGCGGGTCAAGGTCGTCGGACTGGTGATGCTGCTGCTCGCGGTCGCGCTCACGGCCAGCATTCCGGCGCTGGCCGCCCTCCACGGCCTGCTCATCCTGACCGCCCTGGCCTCAGGCATCGGCCCTAAGACCTACCTTCTCCGGGTTTGGCTGCCGGCTCTCCTCTTTGCCGGCCTCGTCGTCCTGCCGGCCATCTTCAGTTGGGTGACCCCCGGCGACCCACTTATCTTCGTCTACCGCGGGGAGTGGCGCCTCGGCCCGCTGGCCCTGCCCGCCGACCTGGCCGTCACCCGGCAGGGGCTCACCGCCGCCGTCATGGTGCTGCTGCGCTCGGCCGCCTCCCTCGGGCTCGTCATGCTGCTCGTCAAAACCACCCGCTGGCCCGCGCTCACCAAAGCCTTCCAGTCCCTCGGCGTTCCCGCCGTCTTCGTCCTGGTCCTCGAACTGACATACCGCTATCTCTTTCTCTTCCTTCTCCTGCTGGCCGATTTTCTCCTCGGCCGCCGCAGCCGCCTGGTCGGCGGCGAATCGCCCCTCGACAGGCTGGAATGGATCGGCGGCACGCTGGCAGGCTTTCTGCGTCTGGCCGGCGAATACAGTCGGGAAATAGCCGCCGCCATGACGGCGCGCGGTTTCGGCGGAGCGGCCCAGCCGGCGCCAGCAGTTCGCCCCGGACCGGGCGAGGCCGTCTACCTGGCCGCCGTCATCGCCATCTGCTTTATTCTGCTGGGAGGCATCAATCTTGGCTAATACGCCGGTCTTTGAACTCAACGATGTAAACTACGCCTACCGTCCCGGCGAATACGCCCTCAGGGACATAAACGTCGCCATCGCCGCCGGCGAGCGGGTCGCGCTCCTCGGCCCCAACGGCTGCGGGAAATCGACCCTCGAAAAAGTGCTGGCAGGCCTGATCTTTCCCGCCGGACTCGTTACCGCCTTCGGGCGCCCCATCACCGCCCAGGCCATGCGCGACGACGCGTTCGCCATAGCCTTCCGGCGCAGAGTAGGCTTCGTCTTCCAGAACGCCGACGTACAGATTTTCTGCGCCAGCGTCCTCGACGAGATCATGTTCGGCCCCCTGGCCCTCGGGCTGCCGGCGGACGAAGCGCGGCGCCGGGCCGAAGAAATCATGGCCTTCGTGGGCATCGCCCCCCTCGCCGACCGCATGCCCCATCACCTCAGCGGCGGCGAAAAGAAAAAAGTCGCCATCGCCGCCGTACTCGCCGTCAACCCCGACGTCCTCATCCTCGACGAGCCGACCAACGGCCTCGACCCCCGCACCCAGCGCTGGATGCTCGAAGCCCTCGCCCAGCTGGCCGCCGCCGGCAAAACGATAATCACCGCCACCCATCACCTCGACACCGTCAGCGAACTGGCGGAAAGAGTCATCGTCATGAACGAGACCCACACCATCGCCGCCGACGGCCGTCCGGCCGACATCCTCCAGGACCGCGAACTGCTCCTGGCCGCCAACCTCATCGACGAACGCTACCACGTGCACCTCCACGGCGACGACGGCCACGTCCACATCCACCGTCACGAACCCGGCCCCGGGCGCCAAACCTGATCTCAGGGAGAGAAGCGAATGCAAACCGACCAATTATGCCGCGCCCTCGAAACCAAACTCGCCGGGCGCGTCCTCAAAATCCAGAACGAAACAGACTACTTCGCCGCCGCCGTCGTAGTGCCCCTCGTGCCGCAGGGCGGCGAACTCGCCGTCCTCTTCGAAGTCCGCGCGGCCCAGCTCGCCTGGCAGCCGGGCGAAATATGCTTCCCCGGCGGCAGGATCGAGCCCGCCGACCCCGACCCGCAACACGCCGCCGCCCGGGAAGCGTACGAGGAACTCGGCCTTCCTCCCGGCGGTCTGCGCCTCCTCGGGCCGCTCGACTACCTCGTCAGCCCCATCGGCGTCATCGTCCACCCGTTCGCCGGCTACATCGCCGACCCGGCCGCGATCAGACCGGAAGCCGGCGAAGTGGCCGAGACCTTCACCGTCCCCCTGAACTTCTTCCTTGAGAACGAGCCGCTCACCGCCGAAATGGAAGTCGCCACCCGGCCGCTGCCCGGCTTCCCCGCCGACCTCATCCCCGGCTACTCTCACGACTGGCGCCGCCGCGCCGTCTACCCCGTCCTGTTCTACCGCTACGGCAAATACGTCATCTGGGGGCTGACGGCGAGGGTGATGTATAACTTCGTCGAAATCTGCCGAGCGCTATAGTTGGTACCCAGGCAAAATATAAAAACCCTCTGCAATGCAGAGGGTTTTCTTTTTGTGTCTCTAGAACGCGCCGCAACCGGCGATCCGCCAGGAGTGCCCGTGCATGACCTCGTTGTACAGGTCGCTCAGAGTGGCGAACATCGTCGTCCGCTTCGGCGAGCGCTTTTTGGTCAGCAGCGAGAACTTGAACCAGCGTCCGTCGCGGGATAGGTGATACAGGGCGTTGTTGATCTCGAGCAAAATCGCCTTTGTGGGGGAACTGCTGAGCGCATCCTCGATAGTCTTGACCGCTCTCCCGTCAAGTGGCGGTAGGGAAAAGAACTTGTCTTCTTGCATAGTACCCACGCTCCCTATCGTTACTCTATGCAATTGTTACACTATCATTATATCATCCGGGATGTCACAACGCGTCGAACAAAAAGGGCAAAAAACGACGCCAGCGAATCTTGGACGGCGAGGAGAACGATTTTCCTCGCCCGGAGGCAATATTCTGACAATAATTCGTGGACCTGTGGCATCGGATAGGAAAACAGACGACCTTTCACCGGCGCACCATCGGCAGGACCGCAACCTCGGCCGGAAAAACTGTCGTCAGAGGGTGGACAAGCCGGGTGAAGACGGCAGAGCGCAGGCAACATGCGGTGCGCATAAGAAACCCGCCCCCGCCAATACTAACGGTAAACTACAGGCGGAGGGAATGCGACATGCGGTACTTCAAAACAATCACCATCCTCGTGCTTCTGATATTCGTGGCCGTCGCCGTCGCCGCGGCCGGGGGCTGCATGAAGAAACCCGCTCCCAAGCCCCAGCCCGGCACGCCTGGGGCGGTGACCAAGCCGCCGCGCATGGTTGTCGGCTATTACGAAAACCCCTGGCCCGGTACCCCTGAAAAAAGCGGCTCCTTCCCCTCGATGAAAACCTTTGCCAAAAGCATGTCCGCCGTCGGCCCCTTCTGGTACAAGGCCACCCCTGACGGCACGCTCGAAACCAAGGACAGCCAGCAAGTCTACGACACAGCCAGATCGCTCGGTCTCAAAATGTACCCGCTCGTCACCAACAAAACAGGTTCCACCGACGCCGTCCTCGGCGACCCGGCCACCCGCACGAAAACAATCGGCAACATCGTCAAAGTCGTGCAGGACAAAAACTACGACGGCATCAACATCGATTTCGAGCTCCTGCCACCTAAGCACCGCGACAACCTGACAGCCTTCATGGCCGAGCTGTACCCGAAAATGAAAGCCATCAACAAGACGGTCATCATCTCCGTCTTCCCGAAGGTCGACGTCCATGAGAGCGTCTCAGGAGCCTACAACTACCCCGAGCTCGCCAAAAACGCCGACTTCCTCCAAATCATGCTCTACGACAGGCACTGGGCTACCTCAGAGCCGGGAGCCATCGCGCCCGTGGAATGGTATGACAAAAACCTGCAGTATGCCATCGACAACGGCGGCGGCGCCCACAAAATAATCGCCGGCATCAGCGCCTACGGCTACGACTGGAAGAAAGGCGGCGAAGGCGAAACAGTCACCTACGCCAACGCCATCGTCAAGGCCGAGCAGAAAGGCGCCAAGATCGTTTACGACGAGAAGGATCAGGCCCCCCACTACACCTACGACGACCACGAAGTCTGGTTTGAGGACCAGCGGAGCACGGCGGCCAAACTCGATATCGTCGCCAAATACGACCCGGCCGGCATCGCCATCTGGCGGCTCGGACAGGAGCAGCCGGAGATATGGCAGACCATCGACCAAAAATTTCCCAAGCAGCAGTAAAGAAATTGCGAAAAAAAAACTGCCTGGTCCCGCCGGCAGGTTTTTTCCTGTCCTGGTAAGAAATAATAATTAGGCAAGAAGACATGGGAAAGGCGGGAATATCTTGGAAAAAGTCTTATTGCTGGTCGAAAACGGCTTCGAAGACGCCGAAGCCATCTACCCATATTACCGCATGCAAGAGGCCGGGTACGCCGTCGATGTAGTCGGTCCGGCCAAGGGCGCCGTATACAAAGGCAAACACGGCTACCCGCTTACCGCCGCGCTGTCGCCCGCAGAAGTCGACATCGCCGCTTACGCCGCCGTAATCATCCCCGGCGGCCAGGCCCCCGACCGGATGCGGATCAACGACGGGCTGGTCGAAATCGTCAAAGCCGCCCACGAACGCAAACTCGTCATCGGCGCCATCTGCCACGGCCCGCAGATGCTCATCGAAGCCGACATCGTCCGCGGTCTCAACGTCACCTGCTACAAATCGGTTCTCACCGACATCCTCAACGCCGGCGCCATCTACCACGACCTGCCGGCGATAATCGACGCCGGAATCGTCACATCGAGGACCCCGGCCGACCTGCCGGAATTCTGCCGGCAGATACTGGCTCTCTTGAAGAAATAAGCGGGAGGGATAATTAAATGGCAATCGTCGAAGTTACGATCGCCCCGATGGGCACGGCCACGCCCAGCATCAGCAAATACGTAGCCGCCTGCCACAAGGTGCTTGAAGAAGCCACCGACCTCAAACACCAGCTCACCCCCATGGCCACGATCATCGAAGGCGACCTCGACCGCATCCTCGAGGTAATCCGCCGGATGCACGAAGTCCCCTTCGCCGCCGGCGCCCAGCGGGTCTCGACCCTCATCCGCGTCGACGACCGCCGCGACAAAGTATCCACAATGGCCGGCAAAGTAAAAGCCGTCACCGACAAACTTCAATCAGGAGGGAAATAACGATGTGCAAGACCTGCGGCTGCCACGGCGGCAGCATCGAAAAAGTGACACTCACGGTCGAAGGCATGACCTGCAACCACTGCAAGGCGGCGGTCGAGAAAGCCGTGCGCGCCCTGCCCGGCGTAATGGCGGCGGAAGTCGACCTGGCCGCCAAAACCCTCAAAGCCGATTTCGACCCCACAAAATCCAGTCTGGACGATGTAAAGAAAGCGGTCGACGAAGCAGGCTACAAAGTAGTGTGATATAACGGGAGCAACGCCGCAGATGGGGGCTATCAACGGCCTGCCATTGTTCCGGCGCATGCCATTGACGATTTAACGCATAATTTGTTATACTCTAATAAAACGCCCCCACCCGCGGGGGCTTGTTTTTTAACCCGCGAGAGGAGGACAACGACCCTTGACCACTCGCCTTGAACGACGCCTGTCCGAACAGCGCGTCAGCAGCAGAAGACGCAACTGGGTCATCGCGGTGTGCCTGGTGGTATTCCTGATGACTGTGACCGCCTCCTACATCTGGTTCGGGGGCAGCCTCATCAGCCTGAACAGAATCATGCGCACCGGCAGCGGTTTGATGTTCTCATCGAGCAAGATCAACGTTCTCGTCCTGGGAGTCGACGAACGGGCCGGTGACGTCGGCCGCTCCGACACCATGTTCGCCGTCACCGTCGACACCGGCACCAGCGAAGCGGCCCTCCTGTCCGTGCCGCGCGACACCCGGGTCAAGATACCCGGGCACGGCTGGGACAAGATCAACCACGCTTACGCCATAGGCAAGGAAAAGCTGTCCCAGGAGGCGGCCGAGGGGCTGCTGGGTATCCCCTTCGACTACTATGTCGTCATAAACTTCGCCGCCTTCGGCAAAATCGTCGACGCGGTCGGCGGGGTCGACATCGACGTCGAAAAGAGAATGTACTATCATGACCCGTACGACGACCTCGTAATCGACTTCCGGCCCGGCCGCCAGCACATGGACGGCAAATCGGCCATCAAGTACGTCCGCTACCGGGGCCAAGACGGCGACATCGGCCGCATCGAACGGCAGCAGAAATTCATCAGAGCCATGCTGGACAAAGTCACCAGCCCCTCCATCATCCCCCGCGTCCCCTCCATCATCCGCGAAGTCAGCTCGGCGGTCAAAACCGATATGTCCACAAGCGAGATGCTCAGCATGGCCAAGCTGCTCAGCGACGCCCGCAAAAAAGGCCTCAAGACCGACATGGTGCCCGGCCGGCCGGCGTACATACGCGACATCAGCTACTGGCTGCCCGACATCGTCGCCCTCCGCGAGCACATCGCCCAGGTTCAGGGCGGCCAACTCGAAGGCAAACAGCTTGCCGCGGCCGAGCAGCTCGACGCCGAGTACGAACGTTCCATCCCGCGGGAGATGAAAGTCCACGAAGCTCCCAAAGCGGCCACCGCCCCCAAGGCGGCGGCGGTAAAACCGGGCGACAAGCCGGCCGCGGCTGAAAAAGCCTCCCCGCCGGTGCCAGGCAAGATAACCGTGGCCATCGTCAACGCCAGCGGCAACGCCGGCCTGGGCCCCAAGATGGCAGGCGTCCTCAAAGCCCGCGGCTTCGAAGTCACCGGCGTTACGACCAGCGCCGCCCCGGCCAACACAACCATCGTCGTTTCCCACTCCACCAGCGGCGCCGTCGTCAACCAGCTCACCAGCCTGCCGTTCAAATACGTCCTGCAGATCAAAAACGAGAGGCAGGCGGTGCAGGCCACCGTCTACATCGGCAAAGACTATAAGTAAAACTCGGCCGTTGATAAGCCCCCATCTGCTTCGTTGCTCCTCAGGTCGCTTGCTTGCGTACGCCCCGAGTACGCGTCGCGGCACGCCCGGCGGAGCCGCCTAGCATCTGAGGGCTTCTGAACGGCCTCTGGTTTTGGTACAATCCGATAGTCCCCCCTCCGGGGGCTATTTTTTTTGCCTGCGGGAACAATAAAAAAGTTAGCGATCTGGCTGCCGGAGGAATATTGCGATGTGGGAAATCGAAACTTCACGGCGGCTGCGCGTGCTGGCCCTGCTGGTCGTCGCCGTCATCGGCCTGCTGGTCTTCCGGCTGGCCTGGATGCAGCTTCTCCAGGGCGCCCAGTACAAGCTGATCGCCGAAGACAACCGCCTGCGCAGGCACTACGCCCAGGCGCCGCGCGGTACAATCTACGACCGCAACGGCGCCGTCCTCGTCAGCAACCGCCCCAGCTTCGCCGTATCCGTCATCCCGGCCGAATACGCCAACCCACAGGCCGCGACGCCTCTGCTCGCCGCGCTCACCGGCCTGCCGCGCGGCGAAATCGAGGCCATGCTCACGGCCGGCAAGGACGCTCCCTATACGGCCGTACCCGTAATCCGCGACGCCGGCCCCGACCTCCTCGCCAAAATCGAGGAACGCAAAACCGCCCTGCCCGGTGTCGTCATCGAGGCCATCCCCGTCCGCCACTACGTTTACGGCGGGCTTGCCGCCCACGTCTTCGGCTACGTCGGCCGCATCAACGCCGAAGAATACGCCGCCCGCAAGTCGGCCGGCTACAACCCGGCCGACCTCATCGGCAAAGACGGCCTGGAGCTTGTGTGGGAGGATGTCCTCCGCGGCACCCCCGGCGGCCGTGAAGTCGAAGTCAACGCCCGGGGCGAAGAGATCGGCGCGGCCGGCGAAAAAGCGGCCATCCCTGGCAAGGGGCTGGTGCTCACACTCGACGCCAACCTCCAGAAGGTGGCGGAAGAGAGCCTCGATACCCAGATAGCTATCAGCAGAAGCATCGGCGAGCCGGCCAAAGGGGGCGGCGTCGTCGTCATCGACATCCGCAGCGGCGCCGTGCTCGCTCTCGCCAGCATCCCGGCGTTCGACCCCAACGCCTTCGTCGGCGGCATCTCGGCCAAGGACTGGGCGGCTCTGCTGGCCAACCCCGGCAACCCGCTCACCGACAGGGTCACCCGCAACGCCTATCCCCCCGCCTCGGTATTCAAGATCGTCACAGCCGCCGCGGCCCTCGACCGGGGACTGGTAACGGCGGAAGAAATATTCGACGACAAAGGCGTCTACAGCATTGCCGGCTGGGACTTTTTCGGCTGGAACCCGAAAGGGCTGGGGAAACTCGACCTCGCAGGGGCGCTCGCCATGTCCAGCGACCCTGTCTTCTACGAACTCGGGCGGCGCATGGGCGCCGACACCCTGGCCTCCTACGCGCTCACCTTCGGCTACGGCAAACCCACAGGCATCGGCCTGCCGGGCGAAGCGGACGGCTTCGTGCCCACCGAGGAGTGGAAAACGGCCGCCTACGGCGAACCCTGGTACCCAGGCGAGACGATAATCGCCGCCATCGGCCAGGGCTACTACCTGGCCACCCTCCTCCAGCAGGCGTCCCTGCTCATGGCTGTCGCCAACGGCGGCGTCGTCTACCGGCCCCTCCTCGTCGACAAAGTGCTCGACCCCGACGGCACCCCGCGCCAAAAACTCGATCCCGTCATAGCCCGCACCATCCACCTCGCCCCCGAAACCTGGGAGACCATCCGCCGCGGACTCGAGCGCGTCGTCACCCAGGGAACGGCGGACACCGTATTCCAGGGCTTCGGGCAGACCGCGGCCGCCAAGACGGGGTCGGCGGAGACGGGCCGGGGCACCACCCATTCCTGGTTCGCCTGCTACGCGCCGGCGGCCGCCCCCGAAATAGTCGTCGCCGCCCTCGTCGAAGAAGGCGGCGACGGTTCGGTGGCGGCCGGTCCGGTCGTGCGCAAAGTGCTTGACGCATATTTCGGCCTGCCGCCATCTAAGATAAAGACGCCTCCGCCCGGCCAGACCGATTGACTGCGGTGCTTGCGCCTTTCCAATCGGCCTGAGTAAGGAGGATATTCACTCCCATACGCTGAATATCAGTATGGTTATGGGAGATGGGAAAATGGTCTGCTATCCAGTAAACTTAAGGCTTGCCGGGCGCGATTGCCTGGTCGTCGGCGGCGGAGCGGTCGCCGAACGCAAGGTCGGGGCCCTTTTGGCCGCCGCGGCCCGCGTAACCGTGCTCAGCCCAGCGCTTACGCCGCATCTGGCGGCTTTGGCTGCCGCCGGGGAGATCGTTCATAAGCCGGCCGCATACCGGCCGGGAGCGATAGGGATTTTTTTTATCGTCATATGCGCCACCGATGACCCCGCCGTCAACCGTCAGGCCGCCGCCGAGGCGCGGGCCGCCGGGGCGCTCGTCAACGTGGTCGACGCGCCCGACCTGTGCGATTTCACCGTACCCGCCAGCGTCGCCCGCGGCGACCTCCTCATCACCGTCTCCACCGGCGGCCACAGCCCGGCGTTCGCCCGCCGGCTCCGCCAGGAGCTCGAGGAGCGCTACGGGCCGGAATACGGTGCATATCTGGCGTTGCTTGCCAAGCTGCGCGACGAAGTCAAGGAGCGGCTCGCCACCGCCGCGGCGCGGGGGGAATTCTGGCGCGAAACGCTGGACGGGGAAATCCTCGCCCTCCTGCGCGCCGGCAAAGAGCGAGAAGCGGAGGAGAAGATACTACATGCAGTTAGTCGTTCTGGGACTCAATCATAAGACCGCTCCCGTGGAGATCCGCGAATGCTTCTCCCTGTCCGAAGACCAGATCCGCCACGGGCTGAGGCATCTGAATCAATACGACGAAATTTTCGAATGCGCCATCCTGTCCACCTGCAACCGCACCGAAATGTACGCCGTCATAGACGACGCCGACGACGCCCTGCCCGTCCTGGAGGAATACCTCGCCAGCATGACAGGCGGCCGTTTCACCGTCGCCGACTACCTCTTCTACTACAACGATGACGAATGCATCCGCCACCTTCTCAGAGTGGCGGCCAGCCTCGATTCCCTCGTCGTCGGCGAGGGCCAGATCCTCAGCCAGGTCAAAAAGGCCTACTCCATCGCCCGCGACAGCGGCACCACCGGCACCGTCCTCAACACCCTCTTCCACCGGGCCATCGCCGCCGGCAAGAAAGTGCGCACAAGGACGCGCATCGCCTACAACGCCGTATCGGTCAGTTACGCCGCCGTGGAACTCGCCAAAAAAGTCTTCGGCGACCTGTCGCACTCCAACGTCCTGCTGCTCGGCGCCGGCGAAATGAGCGAACTCACCGCCCGCCACCTCGTCGACAACGGCGTTAAGACGGTGTTCGTCTCCAACCGCAACTTCGACCGGGCCGAGGCCCTCGCCGAGAAATTCCGCGGCGTGGCCGTCCCCTTCGAGGACTTCATGAAATCCGCCGTCAATGCCGACATCGTCATCACCTCCACCGGCGCCCCCCACTACATAATCCGCGCCTGGGACGTCGCCCACCTCATGCCCAAGCGCGGCGGCCGGCCGATAATCTTCATCGACATCGCCGTCCCCCGCGACGTCGAGCCCGAGGTCGCGGCCATCGCCGGCGCCAGCCTCTACAACATCGACGCCCTCGAAGCCGTCGTCGAGAACAATATCCGCGAGCGGTTCCAGGAAGCCCAGGCCGCCGAAGCCATAATCGAGGAGGCGGTCGCCGAGGTGCTCGCCAAATTTCGCTACCTCGCCTTCCGGCCCACCCTCGCCGGGCTAAAGGCCAAAGCCGAAAGCATCCGCCAGCGGGTGCTCAAACGGGCCTTCGCCAAACTGCCCGACGCCGCCCCCGAGGACCGCAAAGTCATCGAAAACATGTCCAGAATGCTGATGCGCAAGATCCTCCGCGACCCCATCCTAAACATCACCGAGGCGGCGGGCACCGGCCGGGAGCACTACTACCTGGAAGCGCTGCGCACCCTGTTCAAGCTGGAAGACGCAGGAGAGGAGGGACGCCGTGAACGCGAAACTTGTCGTCGGCACCCGCGGCAGTAAACTGGCCCTCTGGCAGGCGAACCACATCGCCGGGCGCCTCCGCGAACGCCACCCTGACCTGGAAGTAACCCTCAAACATATCCTCACCACCGGCGATAAAATCCTCGACGTGCCGCTGGCCAAGATCGGCGGTAAAGGCCTGTTCACCAAGGAACTCGAAAAAGAGCTGCTAGGCGGCGGCATCGACCTCGCCGTCCACAGCCTCAAGGACATGCCCACCGAACTGCCGCCCGGGCTCGTCCTCGGCGCCGTCACCGAACGGGTCGACCCCGGCGACGCCCTCATCAGCCCCAAATACAAAACCCTCGACAACCTGCCGCGCGGCGCGCGCGTCGGCACCTCCAGCCTGCGGCGCAAAGCCCAGCTCCTGGCATACCGCCCCGACCTCGTCATCGCCGACCTGCGCGGCAACCTCGACACCCGGCTGGCCAAACTCGCCAGCCAGGAGCTCGACGCCATCGTCCTGGCCGTCGCCGGCCTTGTCCGGCTTGGCTGGGAAGACCGCATCACCCAGATCCTGCCGCGCGGGATATGCCTGCCGGCGGTAGGGCAGGGGGCGCTGGCCATCGAAGCCCGCGAAGGCGACCTGCGCGTCCTCGGAATGCTGGCCTTTCTCCACCACGGGGAAACGGCCGCCGCCGTGGCAGCCGAGCGCGCCTTTCTGAACGAGGTCGAAGGCGGCTGCCAGGTGCCCATCGGCGTCTTCGGCCGCATCGAGAACGCCGCGCTTGTGCTGGACGCCGTCATCCTGTCAGGCGACGGCAAAACCAGACTGGCGGACACCGTCAGCGGCCCGCCGGCGGAAGCCGAAAGCCTCGGCCGCGCGCTCGCCCGCCGCATGTACGCCGCCGGCGGACGGGAAATACTCGCCGGCCTCGTAGGGTACGGAAAGGTCAAGGAGGAAGGAAATGAATAACGGCATGGTATACCTCGTGGGCGCCGGTCCCGGGGATTATAAACTCATCAGCGTCAAAGGGCGGGAATGCATCGCCAAGGCCGACTGCCTCGTCTACGACCGCCTGGCCGACGACCGCCTGCTGGCGCACGCCCGCGAGGGCGTCGAACTCATCTACGTCGGCAAAGCCTCCAGCGACCACACCCTCACTCAGGAAGGCATCAACGCCCTGCTCGTCGCCAAGGCCCGGGAAGGCAAAACCGTCGTCCGTCTCAAGGGCGGCGACCCGTTCGTCTTCGGGCGGGGCGGGGAGGAAGCGCTCGAGCTCGTCGCCGCCGGCATCCCCTTCGAAGTCGTGCCGGGAGTCACCTCGGCCATCGCCGTCCCGGCCTACGCCGGCATCCCCGTCACCCACCGCGGCATCGCCACCTCCTTCGCCGTCATCACCGGCCACGAGGACCCCGCCAAAACCGAGTCCTCCCTCCGCTGGGAAAAGCTCGCCCACGGCGCCGACACCCTCGTCTTCCTCATGGGGATCGAAAACCTCCCCCACATCACCGCCAAACTCATCGAGCACGGCCGGCCGGCTTCCACGCCCGCGGCCGTTATCCGCTGGGGCACAAAGCCCGAGCAGGAAGTGCTCGTCACCACCATCGGCACGGCAGCGGCCGACGTCGCCGCGCGCGGCCTCAAACCCCCGGCCATCTTCCTCGTCGGCGACGTCGTGGCCCTCCGCGACAAACTTGCCTGGTTCGACAAGCGGCCGCTGTTCGGCAAAAAAGTGCTCGTCACCCGGGCCCGCGAACAGGCCAGCATCCTCACAGCCGCCCTCGAAGAGCTCGGGGCCGAATGCCGCGAAGCTCCGGCGATAAAAATCGTCCCCCCCGAAAGCTACGCCGCCCTCGACACCGCCATCGGCGACCTCGCCGCCTACGACTGGCTCATCTTCACCAGCGCCAACGGCGTCGACCACTTTTTCGCCCGCCTTCACCAGGCCGGCCGCGACGCCCGCGCCCTCGGCGGCCGCAAAGTGGCGGCCATCGGCGCCGCCACCGCCGAACGGCTCCGCCGGCAGGGCATCCTCGCCGACGTCGTCCCGGCGGAATTCCGCGCCGAAGGCATCATCGCCGCCCTCGAAAACCTCGTCGTGCCGGGGATGAAAGTGCTCATCCCGCGCGCCGAAGTCGCCCGCGACATCCTCCCCGACAAACTGCGCGAGCTGGGCGCGGCCGTCGATGTCGTCACCGCCTACCGCACCGTCAGCGGCGGCGGCGACGGCGCAGACCTGGCCGGAGCTCTAGCCGCCGGCGACATCGACCTCGTCACCTTCACAAGCTCGTCCACCGTCACCAACCTGCTCGACCTGCTGGGGGAGGGCGGTCCGGCCCTCGTCGCCAAAGCAAAAGTCGCCTGCATCGGCCCCATCACGGCCGCCACCTGCCTGGACAAAGGCATCAAACCCGACATCGTCGCCGACGAATTCACCGTCACCGGCCTCGTCGAGGCCATCGGCAAGCTATACAAGGAGGGGTTGGCATGACAAAACCGTACATCCGCCCGCGCCGCCTGCGGGCCTCGGAACCCGTCCGCGCCCTCGTGCGGGAAACCGTACTCACCCCCGCCGACCTGGTCTATCCCCTGTTCGTCGTTCCCGGCGAAAAAGTCAGGAACGAGATACCCTCCATGCCCGGCATCCACCACCTCTCGACCGACATGGCCGTCGAGGAGGCCAGGATGGCCCGCGCCCTCGGCATCCCCGCCGTCCTTGTCTTCGGCCTGCCCGAATACAAGGACGAACAGGGCTCGAGCGCCTGGGACGCCAACTCGCCCGTGCAGCGGGCCATCGCCCGTATCAAGGACGCCGTCCCCGGCCTGGCCGTCATCAGCGACGTCTGCATGTGCGAATACACCAGCCACGGCCACTGCGGCCTCATCAAAGGCGGCGACGTCGACAACGACGCCACCCTCGGGCTGCTCGCCCAAACCGCCCTCAGCCATGCCGTCGCCGGCGCCGACATGGTCGCCCCCTCCGACATGATGGACGGACGGGTCGCCGCCATCCGCGCCGCGCTTGACAAGAGCGGCTACGAAAACGTCAGCATCATGTCCTATGCCGCCAAATACGCCTCCGCCTACTACGGCCCCTTCCGCGACGCCGCCCAGTCCGCGCCCCAGTTCGGCGACCGCCGCAGCTACCAGATGGACCCCGCCAACGTCCGCGAAGCCATCAAAGAAGTCGCCCTCGACATCGAAGAAGGCGCCGACATCGTCATGGTCAAACCGGCCCTCGCCTACCTCGACGTCGTCCGCCAGGTCAAAGACAACTTCGACCTGCCGGTCGCCACCTACAACGTCAGCGGCGAATACGCCATGGTCAAAGCGGCGGCGGCCAACGGCTGGATCGACGAGCGCCGCATCGTCCTCGAAACCCTTACCGGCTTCAAACGCGCCGGCGCCGACATCATCATCACCTACCACGCCCCGGACGCAGTCCGGTGGCTCAACGGCTAAAGGAGGGAAAGAGCATGGCCTTTACACTCGACAAATCGACCGCCGCCTTCGAAGAAGCCAAACGCCACATCCCCGGCGGCGTCAACAGCCCCGTCCGCTCCTTCCGCGGCGTCGGCGGCACGCCCCCCTTCATCAGCGCCGCCAGAGGCAGCCGCCTCTACGACATCGACAACAACCAATACATCGACTACGTCGGCTCCTGGGGGCCGATGATCCTCGGCCACGCCCACCCGGCGGTCACCGAAGCCCTGCGCGAGGCCGTCGGCCGCGGCACGAGTTACGGCGCGCCCACCCTCCTCGAAACCGAACTGGCCCAGCTCGTCAAAGCGGCCGTGCCCTCCATGGACCTCGTCCGGTTCGTCAACTCCGGCACCGAGGCCACCATGAGCGTCCTCCGCCTCGCCCGCGCCTACACCAGGCGCAGCAAAATCGTCAAATTCGCCGGCTGTTACCACGGCCACCACGACAGCCTGCTCGTCAAAGCCGGCTCGGGAGCCACCACCCTCGGCATCCCCGACAGCCCCGGCGTCCCCGAAAGCATCGCCGCCACCACCCTCACCGCCGCCTACAACGACGTCGCCGGCCTCGCCGACCTCTTCCACCGCCACGGCGAGGACATCGCCGCCGTCATCATCGAGCCGGTGCCCGGCAACATGGGCCTCGTCCTGCCCCGCGAAGGGTACCTCCAGGCGGTGCGCGACCTCACCGCCAAATACGAAAGCCTCCTCATCTTCGACGAAGTCATGTCCGGCTTCCGGGTCGCCTACGGCGGCGCCCAGGCGGCCTTCGGCATCACCCCCGACCTCACCTGCCTCGGCAAAGTCATCGGCGGCGGTCTGCCCGTCGGCGCTTACGGCGGCCGGCGCGACATCATGGAACATATCGCCCCAGCCGGCCCCGTCTACCAGGCCGGCACCCTCAGCGGCAACCCGCTCGCCATGACCGCCGGCATCGCCACCCTCAAGGCCATCGGCGCCCCCGGCTATTACGAGCGCCTTGCCGAAAAGACGGCTGTGCTGTGCGCCGGCGTCAGGGCCCAGGCCGAAAAATTCGGTTTCGAACTGCAGCATCACCAGCTCGGCTCGATGTTCGGCCTCTTCTTCACCGCCAAGCCGGTATACGACTACGACAGCGCCAAGCTCTCCGACGTCGGCGCCTTCAACACTTACTTCCACGCCATGCTGTCCCAGGGCGTCTACCTCGCCCCCTCCCAGTTCGAGGCCGCCTTCATGTCCTCGGCCCACTCCGACGACGACATCGCCGCCACCATCGCCGCCAGCGCCGCCGCGTTCGCCCAAGTGGCCGATTATCTGAAAAACAAATAATCACCGGCAAAAATAGCGGCATTTTTGTGTATACATTTAAATTATGGGGGGTACGGCATTTTATGGTAGTGCCGCATCCTCCTATATGTGTTAAAATAAATACATCTTGGGCGCACTTTTGTCTGCACGCGGAAAGTCAGCAGCAAAAACACTCTTCAAAGAGGCAGGTGCTTTATCCTTGGACATCACAGAGCGGGTCGCGGCCAACCGCGACTACGTCGTGGCCATGCGCCGGCACTTCCGGATGTACCCGGAAGTGGGCGGCGAGGAACGCGAAACCCAGAAAAAAATCATGGCCGAGCTTGCGGCACTGGGCGTTAAAGCCCGGGAAGCCGGCGGCACGGGCGTCATCGCCGACATCCCCGGCGCTCCGGGCGGCAAGACCGTCGCCATGAGGGCCGATATCGACGCCCTCCCCATCACCGATGAAATAGAAAAACCCTACAAGTCCCGCACCAAAGGCGTCTGTCACGCCTGCGGCCACGACGGCCATGCGGCCATGCTGCTCGGCGCTGCCAAGACGCTAGCCGCCATGGGCGAAGAGTTGCCCGGCAGCGTGCGCCTCATCTTCCAGCCCAGCGAGGAACGCTTCCCCGGCGGGGCCGAAATCATGATAGCGGCCGGCGCCATGGCCGGCGTCGACGCCGTCGTCGGCGCCCATCTCTGGCAACCGCTGCCGGTCGGCGTCATCGGCGTCACCAACGGGGCGCTCATGGCCTCCCCCGACGAGTTCACCATCACCATCCAGGGCAAAGGCGGCCACGGCTCCATGCCCCAGGACACCATCGACTCAATCCTCGTCGCCGCCCAGATTGTGCTGGCCCTCCGCACCATCACCGGCGCCAACGTCGACCCCCGCGAACAGGCCGTCCTCACCATCGGCATGTTCAAGGCCGGCGAAGTATTCAACATCATCCCCGACACCGCCGTCCTCAAAGGCACCGTCCGGTCCTTCGACCAGCGCGTGCGCGACGCCGTTTTCGCCCAGATGGAGGCCTACTGCCGCGGCATCTGCGCCGCCTCGGGCGCCAGCTACACCATCGACCCCATCTTCGGCTACCCGCCGGTGGTCAACAACCCGAAGATCACCGCGGTCGTCGCCGAAGCAGGACGGGAGGTGGCGGGCGTAGAAGTACAGGAAGTCAAGCCGCTCATGGTCGGCGAAGACTTCTCCTACTACCAGCATCAGGCTCCCGGCGCCTTCTTCCTCATCGGCGCCGGCAATCCCGCCAAAGGCTGCGTCCATCCCCACCACCATCCCAAATTCGACATCGACGAAGACGCCCTGGCATACGGCGCCGAAACGATGGCCAGAACGGTTCTCAAGCTGCTCGCCCGGTAATCGGGGAAAATCAAGGCACAACGAAGTGCTTGATCATAAGGGGCTTCCCCCAGAAAAATTTATTAGCGAGGTGAGAACGTGAATCCGGTTAAAGTAATCCTGACCCTCATCCCCTTCGTCTGGACGATTGGCATGCTTCCTTTCGTCAACACAGTCAAGCCGATCGTATTCGGCCTGCCCTTCCTGGCTTTCTGGCTGTGCTGCACCATCCCGATCTCGTTCATATGTCTGAGCATTCTCTACAAAATGGATTCCGGCAAAAACGAAGAGGAATAGTTGAAAGGAGGTAATGCGAATTATGTCCAACGAAACAATGGCCCTTGCTATAATATTCGCTTTTGTAATCGGCACCACCATCGTCGGCATGATCCCCGGCATGAACAAAAAAATGAGCCTCGAGGAATGGGCGGTCGGCGGCCGTAGCTTCGGACGCTGGCTCAACTGGTTCATCCTCGCCGGCGAAATATACACCGCGTTCGCCTTCCTCGGCGGCAGCGGCTGGGCATACGCCCGCGGCGGCCCCACATTCTACATACTCGGTTACGGCGCCCTGGCGTACGTCGTCGGCTACTACGTCCTGCCCGCCATCGCCCCCATCGGCCGCAAACACGGCCTCATGACCCAGCCCGACCTCGTCGAACACATGTATGACAGCAAATGGCTCGGCATCCTCACCGCCTGCGTCGGCGTCGCCTTCCTCATGCCGTACCTGCAGCTTCAGCTCACCGGCCTCGGCCTGATCATCGAGACCTGCTCCTACGGCGTCATCGGCCGCGTGCCGGCCATGCTCATCGCCTTCACCATGGTCGCCGCCTTCGTCTACCTCAGCGGCCTGAAAGGCGTCGCCTCCACCGCCGTCATCAAAGACGTCGTCATGATCGTCGCCGTCGTCTTCTTCGGCCTTTACCTGCCCATCCACTTCTTCGGCAGCGTCGGCGGCATGTTCGAGGCCCTGGACGCCGCCAAACCGGGCTTCCTGGCTCTGCCGGGCGGCACAAAGGTTCTCGACGTAAGCTGGGCGATGTCCACCCTCGTCCTCACCAGCCTCGGCTTCTACATGTGGCCCCACTTCTCGGCCAACAGCTTCAGCGCCAAGAGCCCCGACGTGCTGCGCCACAACGCCATCTATCTGCCGCTCTATCAGATATGCCTCATCTTCCCGATGCTGATCGGTTTCACCGCCCTCCTGGTCCTCACCCCGGCCCTCAAAGTGCCTGACATGGCCTTCATGACCATCGTCCAGCAGGTCTTCCCCGGCTGGGCTCTCGGCCTTGTTGGCGGCGCCGGCGCGCTGGCCTGCATGATTCCGGCCGCCGACCTCATCCTCTCCACCTCGATGCTCTTCACCCGCAACATTTACGTCCGCACGATCGGTCAGGGCGCCAGCCATGAAACCCAGGCCAGACTCGCCAGGTTACTGGTTCTCATTCTCACCGCCATCGCCCTCGCCCTGGCGATTTACGCCCCCAGCATGCTCGTCAACCTGCTCCTCACCGGCTACTCCGGCGTCACTCAGTTCTTCCCGATGATCGTCCTCGGCCTCTTCTGGAAGCGGGCCACCAAGATCGCCGCCTACTGCGGCCTGATCACCGGCGAATTCCTGGTATTCTACCTCGTCCTCAACAAACTCGATCCGTTCGCCATCGCCGGTCTGCACCTCAACGCCGGCTTCGTCGCCCTCGTCGTCAACTTCGTGGTCTTCGTCGTCGTGAGCCTGGCGACGAGCACGCCGGCGACCATCGAGCGCAAAGCAAAAGCGATAGGGTAATCCGCAACCAAACTCGTCCCGTCACCCCTTAAGGCAAAACAGAAAGCCTTAAGGGGTGATGTTTTTTTGGCGAAAAGGGCCAGGGTTCCCGCCATGGCGGTAGGAAAACATTTGCCGCAAGGCGAATAATGGAATAATTAAGTAAACAATGGGAAGCAGAGGGGGATTTTTTTTGCGGCTCTTGAGAATACTGTGCGTCGCGGCGGTCGTTTTAGCCTTTTCAGCCCAGGCGGGCGCCTCTCCCTTCGGTCTGTCCGGCGAATGGAAATTGAATGCCAACGGCTGGGTCTATAAAATGATCCTGCTGGAAAAAGGCGAACAGCTTGAAGGGATTTTGCATCCGCTCAACTATCAATCGCCTGATACGCAGCTGGCAGGCAAGGTCAGACCAGACGGCGGGATCGAATTCTCCGTCGACCAGGCTGGGGTACCGCAGCGCTACACGGGCTACATATTCCAGGGAGGCGAAAAAAACAGCGCCATGGCCGGCCTGCTCCTGCTGCCGGGAAACCAGCAGCTAGGGTGGTTTGCCGAGCGCTCTGCCCAGGGCGCCCAGCCTGCCGTTACGCCCGCGCCTTACTATCCCCCGCAGCCCGCCCCGACGACAAGCATAAAAGTGTTTTCCTCCACAAGCCTGCCTATGTCCGGCAACGAAAAAGCGAGGCACTTCGAAGTCGATACCATCTTCGATAAAGTTCCCTATTACATAGCCCCCGGCTTTAGGGGCGAAGTCGCCGTGCAGCCGGGCCAAAAACTGGTCCTCGCCGGCAATGCGGAAGGCACCGCCGACTGGCGCGTGACAGGGTTCCTATTCATCGAGTTTCAGTCCGGATACTCCGTCCGGCGGCTGGTTGTCGGCGGCGGAAATGACCGGATAAAATACGATGGGCGGGATGTCGAGAAGGTCGGATCGCGGAGCGTCTATCATTCGCCTGCCAGCATCGATTTTGCCCCGTATCTTCCCCAGAACACCACAGTCTACGTGAGAATATACGCCCTGCATTACGGTCCCGGCGTCGGCTCGGTGTCCAATGTCTACCTGCTGACGAGATAACGGGAAAAGCAAACAAAGGCCTCCTGCCGCACCTGCGGCAGGAGGCCTTTTGCATGGCGGGGAACAGGCGGGCAGGCGCAGGAACGCGTCCATGCAGGACAGGCGAGCACGGGCGGGTTGTGTCCTGCGTGTTCGTCCTGTCACGCAGTCGCTCTTCCTGCGCTGCCGAACAGGCAGTTAACTCTACATAAAATAAAAGCATGTGAAAGAGAAATCTATCACATATAAATTATTAATTAAGTGACAAAATTAACATACTAACATCTAGTAAGTGAAACATATAACGTTCTATAAATAACTTAATTGACATTATGCCCTTATTTAATTAAAATCAAATTACAACAAAGACCCTTAGCGCAGAAAGCGAGAAAACGACAGGAGGAAAGATTATGTCTACACAGCGACAGTCTGTCAAAGATATCGTCACCGCCCCGGCGGCCGGGCAGGCGGCCCTGCTGCAGGCGCTGCTGGCCGTCCAGGACGCCAGCCCCGAAAACTATGTCAGCGAGGAGGCGGTAAACGAAATCGCCCACCTCCTCGGCATCTCCCGCAGCCGCGTATACTCCACCGCCTCGTTCTACAGCGTCATATCGCTCAAGCCGCGCGGCCGCCATATCGTCCGCGTCTGCATCAACGCCCCGTGCGAAAACGCCGGCAAACAGGCCGTCCTCGCCGCCCTCGAACAGGAGTTGGGCGTCGGCCTGGGATGCACCACCCCCGACGGCCGCTTCACCCTCGAAGGCGTCAGCTGCCTGGGGGCTTGCTACATGTCGCCGGCTATCAAAATCGACAACCAGCTGTACGGCGACCTGACGGCCGAAGCTGCCGTCGCGATAATCCGCCGCTGCCGGGAGGAGGAGAACATTGGGCACACAGCTTGACAGCGCCAAATCAGTCTTCCGCCTCGGCCTGTTCCGCGATTTTCCCACCCTCATGCACTACCGCGACTTCGGCGGCTACCAGGCTCTTGCCAAGGCCCTGGCCGGCAGCCCCGAAGCGGTCATCGGCGACATCGGCGCCGCCGGCCTGCGCGGGCGCGGCGGCGCCGCGTTCCCCACCGCCGCCAAGCTGCAGATGGTCCGGGACAACCCGCCCGGCGAGCGCTACGTAATCTGCAACGCCGACGAAGGCGAACCAGGCACCTTCAAAGACCGTTTCATCATGACCCACATCCCCTTCCAACTCCTCGAAGGCATGACCATCGCCGCCTACGCCGTCGGCGCCGCGCAAGGCTTCATCTATATCCGCCACGAATACCCCGAGGCCCAGGAAACCATGCGCCGTGCCATCGCCGCCGCCCGGGCGGCCGGCCTTCTCGGCGGCGACATCCTTGGCAGCGGTTTCTCCTTCGACATCGAGATATTCTCCGGCGCCGGCAGCTACCTGTGCGGCGAGGAAACCGCGCTCCTGTCCTCTATCGAAGGCAAAAAAGGCCGCCCCCGCCTCAAGCCCCCCTACCCGACGCAAAGCGGCCTGTGGGGCAGACCCACCCTCATCAACAACGTCGAGACGCTGGCCAACATCCCGCCCATCGTCGACCGCGGCCCCGACTGGTACCGCGCCCTCGGCACCGCCGACAGCCACGGCACCAAGCTCATCTCCCTCTCGGGCGACGTCGTCCGCCGCGGCCTCTACGAAGTGCCCTTCGGCACCACCTTCCGCGAAATCATCGACAACTGCGGCGGCGGCGTCAGGCAGGGGCGGCTCAAAGCCGTCAACATCGGCGGCGCTTCCGGCGTCGTCGTGCCGCCGTGGGAGCTCGACTGTCCGCTGGAATACAGCGCCTGCGGCCAGCACGGCATCACCATCGGCTCCGGGGCGGTCTTCGTCATGGACGACAGCCGCTCCATCCTCGAAAACGTCCGCAACCGCGTCGACTTCTTCCTCCACGAAAGCTGCGGCAAATGCACCCCCTGCCGCGAGGGCCTCCGCCAGGCGGGGCGGATAATCCACAGATTGCTGGCAGGCAACGCCGTCCTCGCCGACATCGACAACCTCGAACGCTACACCCGCACAATGCAGAACGCCGCTTTCTGCGGCCTCGGGCAGGCGGCCGGCAACAGCCTCATCTCCTCGCTCAAATACTTCCGCGGCGAATACGAGGCCATGTGCCGCGACCGCGGCGAAGCCGCGCCAAAGGAGGCGACAGCATGACCGAAACAATAACATTCTCCCTCAACGGCCAGCAAGTCGCCGTGCCCGCCGGGCTCAGCATCCTCGATGCGGCGGCGCTCCACGGCGTCAGAATACCCTCGCTCTGCCACCATCCCGACCAGCGGGTAAAAGCCAACTGCCGCGTGTGCGTAGTCGAAGTCGAGGGCCAGAAAAACCTCGCCGCCTCCTGCGCCACACCAGTAACCGCCGGCATGAAAGTCAGGACCAACTCGCCCCGCATCCGCGAAACCGTCCAGACCATCCTCGAACTCATCTTCGCCAACCATCCCCAGGAATGCCTCACCTGCATCCGCAACGGCAACTGCGAACTCCGCCGTCTCGCGGCCGACTACGGCATCCGTGAAGTCAAGGGCGAAATGGCCACCGACGCCCTGCCCCTCGACACCTCCACCCCCTCGCTCGTCCGCGACCCCAACAAGTGCATCAAATGCGGCCGCTGCGCCGAAGTCTGCCACCATGTCCAGGAAACCGGCATCCTCTACAGCCACTACCGCAGCGTCGACGTCCAGGTCGCCCCCGAATACGGCAAATCCCTTAGCGACGTCGCCTGCGTCCTCTGCGGCCAGTGCGCCGCCGTCTGCCCGGTCGGCGCCATCCATGAAAAAGACGACACCGCCCTCGTCTGGGAAGCCCTCGACGACCCGGCCAAGCACGTCGTCGTCCAGGTCGCCCCGGCCGTCAGGGTCTCGATCGCCGAAGAATTCGGCCAGGCGCCGGGCACGATCGCCACCGGCCGCCTCGTATCCGCCCTGCGCAAACTCGGCTTCGACCGCGTCTTCGACACCGACTTCACCGCCGACCTCACCATCATGGAGGAAGGCCACGAACTCTTACACCGCCTCCAAAGCGGCGGCGCCCTGCCGCTCATCACCTCCTGCAGCCCGGGCTGGGTCAAATACATCGAGCACAGCTACCCCGAACTGCTGCCCCACGTCTCCACCTGCAAATCCCCGCAGCAGATGTTCGGCGCCCTCGCCAAAACCTACTACGCCGGCAAGGCCGGCATCGACCCCGCCGACATCTTCGTCGTCTCGATAATGCCCTGCACCGCCAAAAAATTCGAAAGCCAGCGGCCGGAAATGAACGCCAGCGGTCACCAGGACGTCGACGCCGTCCTCACCACCCGCGAACTCGGACGCATCCTCAAACAGGCCGGCGTCGACTTCGCCGCCCTCGACGACAGCGTCTTCGACGACCCGCTCGGCATCTCGACCGGCGCCGCCGCCATCTTCGGCGTCACCGGCGGCGTCATGGAAGCCGCCCTGCGCACCGTCTACGAAGTCGTAACCGGCCAGGAGCTCGAGAGCGTCGAATTCACCGCCGTCCGCGGTCTCCAGGGCATCAAGGAGGCCACCGTCGACCTGGCCGGCACCCCCGTCAAAGTCGCCGTCGCCCACGGTCTCGGCAACGCCCGCCGCATCATGGACCTCGTCCGCGCCGGACTGGCCGACTACACATTCATCGAAATAATGGCCTGCCCCGGCGGCTGCATCGGCGGCGGCGGCCAGCCCTACGGCACCACCGACACCGTCCGCAGGCAGCGCATCGAAGCCACCTACCGCGTCGACGCCGGCCTGGCTCTGCGCAAATCGCATCAAAACCCGGCGGTCGCCAAACTCTACGCAGAATTCCTCCGCCAGCCGCTCAGCGAAATATCCCATCACCTGCTGCATACAAAATACCGCAACCGCAGCCTGTATAAACTCAAAGGCTAGAACAGAGCAGGCCGTTGATAGCCCCCATCTGCGTCGTTGTTCCGCCAAGCGCTTGCTTGCGTACGACCGAGTACGCGGCGCGGCACGCTTGGCGGAGCCGCCTAGCATCTGGAGGCTCTGAACGGCCTGCATTCACTCCCGCATGCCCAATAACCCCGGCGCTCTCGCCGGGGTTTCGGCATGCCCGGCTCCCGGTCCCGGAATTATGGGACCGCAGCCTCAAATTAATATATTATTTCCAAAATAGCACAATATTTAGTAGGATTTTCCGTTTTCGCCGGGAATAATACACAAATAAGGCTTAACAGTACGCTCATTTGTTTCGATATAAGCTTTGGGAACCTGTCACAGGATGGTGTACAGATGTACGACGACAGGGCGGCCGGCATCGCCGGCAGCGCCGAATCCATCCAAATACTGGCGCGACGGGCGAGCATCGCCTTCGCCGCTTTCAGCGGCCTCAGCGCCTGGTACCTCCAGTCATCCGCATGGGAGTTGGCGGTCGGCCTGGCGGTAGCCTACGCACTATATAGTCTTACCCTCTGCAGGCGCAAAGCGCCTCCCGGCCTCGGCGAACTATTCATCAGCCTCGCCCTCTGCGCCGGCCTCACCCTCGTTCAGGCCGGCTACAGCGATATCCTCTATCCGCTGCTGCTCCTCAGGATGGCCCTCAGGGTCGGCCGCCGCCGGGCCGTCCGCATCGCGCTCATCATCGTCGCCGTCCAGCTCAGCGCCACCGCCGCCGTCACCGGCGACATCACCCCCGCCGCCATAGCCGGGATGCTGTTCAACCTTCTCGGCGCCGCCGTCGTCACCTACGCGGCCGTCTACATCGACGCCCTCATCACCCGACATGCCAGCGACGACAAGCAGATGCTCGAACTCATCAGACAGAACGACCGCAACTACCGCATGGCCCTCACCGACGCCCTCACCGGCCTCTACAACCACCGGGCCTACAAAGAGCGGATCGACGGCCTGTCCCAATACGTCCTCCTCGTCATCGACATCGACCACTTCAAGAAACTCAACGACACCCACGGCCACCTCATCGGCGACAAAGTGCTTGTGGGCCTCGGCAACATCATCAAAGCGAGCGTACGCAGCGGCGACCTCGCCTTCCGCTACGGCGGCGAGGAATTCGTCGTCGTCCTCCCCGGCACCACCGCCCAGGTCGGGCTGAAAATCGCCGAACGGCTCCGCGCCAAAGTCGCCGAATGGACCTTCGAGGGCGAAAAAGGCCGCATACCGGTCACAGTCAGCATCGGCGTCTCGGTCAAAAAGCCGGGGATGAACAGCCAGGTGATCTTCGAGCAGGCCGACCGCGCCCTCTATCGCGCCAAGCAGCTCGGCCGCAACAACGTCCAGTCCTACCTCAAGCCCGAAGCGGCGGTAAAATACGGCATGTAGCCAGGGAGTGACATCGTGAAAGACGTGCAATACCTAAGAAGGATACCTGTATTCGCCGACCTCCCCGACGAAGCCCTGCTGGCCATCCACCAGTACACCATCGAAAGGGTGTACCGCCGTGGAACGGTCATTTTTTTCGAGGGCGACAAAGGTGAAGGCTTCCATTACGTCAAAACCGGCAAGGTTAAAATCGTCAAGGCCACCGGCGACGGACGCGAGCATATCATCAAAATCCTCACCCCCGGCGACCTCTTCGCCGAGGTGCTGCTCTTCAACAGCCAGCCCTACCCGGCCACCGCCGTGGCCGCCGAAGACGCCTGCATCGGCATCATCAAAAACAGCGACCTCGAACGCCTTGTTCTCGGCAACAACAAACTCGCCCTGCAGCTCATCAAGGCGCTCAGCCAGCGCCTTCTCTACGCCCAGCAGAAAATCAAGAACCTCGCCCTCGGCGACGTGCTGGCCCGCACCGCCGAAACACTCCTCCGGCTCGGCAGCGAGCACGGACGCCTAAGTGAAGACGGCGCCATCGTCATCGCCATCGAACTCTCGCGGCAGGAACTGGCCAACCTCGTCGGCACCACCCGGGAAACGGTCACCCGCACCCTGAGCGCCCTCAGAAAAGACAAAATCGTCGACATCGTCGGCGACAAAATGGTCTTACTGAAGCCCGAAAAGCTAAGAAGCTACATGGAATAACAACGGCGGGAGCCAAAGGCTCCCGCCGCTCTTATATTTTCCCGACAGCCACATCCACCTTGTCGCCGTTCTTCACCGACGTAGTAAATTCGGCCGCCTCACCGTTGACCATGATGCCCACCCGGCTGCCAGGCGGCAGCGACCGGGGATCGAACTCCGCGGCCAGCAGCACATCGCTCACCATCGGCTGGATCTCGTAACACGAATAATCCACATAACTTCCCGGCCGTACGGTATCAGCAGCCGCAGCCGGCTTGCCGGCCACCGTGAACGACCAGCGGCGGAGCGGCACCCGGCACTTGCCGCCGTTGAACAGAACGATATAAGCCTCCTCGCTCTCCTCGTCGCAGCCGAGCAGCTCGGCGAGCGTAGGGGCGGCGACCGGCACCGTGATGATGATATCGTTGTCGTTTACCGGCGCCGACGGTCCACAGCGCACGCCGTTGACCATATATTCCGGCCAGCGGACGAACGTCCGCTCGCTGCCGTTCACGACATAGCGGTACTCCCGCGAATCGGTCGGGCGGCCTGCCAGGCTCAGCAGTTCGGTCAGCGTCGCCGGCTGGCGGCAGACAACCTGATCGCGGTCCGCCAGCTTCGTGGCCGCGGTCGCCGCTTTACCGTTGACGGTGATCAGCGGCCCCGCGGTGACAAGCTCGTTGTCGATAATCACCGTAAAAGGAGCAGGCACAGGGACGAGATCGCCGACGGTGGGGCGGGGGCTGCTGCCGTCACGGCCCTTCTCCACCTTGAGGACATCGCCCTCATTCAAGTTGTCGCCGAACGAAGCCTCTGCGCCGTTAACCAGGATATAGCCAGGCTGGCCGAGGCTGCCGGGAAGAAAGCGCTTCTGGCCGTTGATCGTGACCGTGAAGCCCATGCCCGGCCTGCCGTGCAGGCTGCGCACATCGATGCCGGCCACCAGCAGGGCGTCGGCCACCGTCAGTTTGCCGAGATTGAAAAGGCGCAGAGGACGGTCGTTGAGCGTTACCTGCACAAAAGTCAGCGAGCTGCCGCCGGCCAGCTTGAGGATGCCGAGAGACGTGACCCCGTCGGGAGCAACGAGCGCCGCCGGGATGTCCAGAAGATTGTCGACCGCGTCCGGGCGGCGGATCGCCACCCGCGAAGACGCGATATCGAGAGCGGCGGCCAGCGTCTCCGGCAGGCCGGGCGTGAGTGAGCCGCCGCCCACCAGCAGCACCGCCTGGGGCGGGCTGGAATTCAGCGCCAGGATCTGGGCGGCGATGGCTTTGGCCAGATCCGCCACCATCGGCGAAATGCGTTCCACGATCTCGCCGGCGGCGAGCTTATGCGTCACACCCAGCACATCGGTGAAAGAAACCTTCTTGCGGACGTCGCCAAGCTTGCGCTTGAGCATCTCCGCCACCTTGAAATCCAGCAGAAACGCCTGGGAAAGGGCCTCGGTTATCTCGTCGCCGGCGAACGGCACCATGCCGTAGCCGATGACCGCCCCGTCGCGGGTGATCGCGACGTCGGAAGTACCTGCGCCCACATCCACGAGCGCCAGGTTCAGGTGGCGCATTGTCGGCGGGATGAGGACGTTTATCGCGGCGATCGGTTCGAGCGTCAGGGTGGCCATCTCCAGGCCGACCGTCTCGATGGCCGCCTGCAGCGAATCGATTACCTGACGCGGCAGGAAAGTCGCGATCACCTCGATGGTCGCGGTCTTGCCGCGCTGGCCGACCAGTGTCTTCATCGGCGTGCCGTCGAGAGTGAAGCGGACGACACTGTAGCCCACGCAATAGTAACACGTCGGGTCCGCGACCGCCTTTGACGTAGCCAGCTGGTGCTGCGCCGCCTGGATAGCCGCGAGCTCCAGCGCCCGCTCCTCGTCGCCCGTCAGGGCGCCGCGTCCGCCGCAGTCGATCTCCGCGCCGGCTCTCAAAGTGCACAGCGCCCGGCCGGCGGCCGCCACCGACACCTTCTTCAGCTCGCCGACCTTGTCGGTGAGGCGGGAAGTGACGCTGGCCAGCACCTTGGCCACCTCGGGGACGTCATGGATCTGGCCGTCCAGCATCGCGCGCGTCGTATGCTCCTGTCGTTCGGCGATCAGCACCCTGATGCCGGCGGGCGTCTGTTCGCCCACCAGGCCGACGACGCTGCGGGTGCCTATATCGAGGGCGAAAAGCAGCTTTTTGTCCATAGGCCGTTCTCCTTATAAAACAAAACAGTATGTTATTCTTCGCCTTTCACGCGGGATTTCCTTTTCCCGCCCCGCAGACGGGAACATCCTGACGCAATTTGTCAGAAAAATTTCTTGCCATCCGGGAGGTATAAAAAGAGCGGCGGCGAATATAATAACTAGTAATAGTACCAGATAATATTATTTGTTGACAAAGGAGGCCTGGCGATGCAGACGAACTGGTGTGAACACCTGGACAAAACTTGCCGGTATACCACCCTGAAATACAACTCCGCTCGCGGCGAAGTGCTCCTCAGGGTTCAGATTTGGATGTGTCAGGAGTGCGGCGTGCACGGCGCCGACACCGAAATTGTCGAACCTTCTCCCCCCAAAAAGCACGGCGTGGCGATTTAAAAGGAAAAGACCGGGCGGAAAATCCAAACGCCCGGTCTTTTCCTTTTCCCGCATGGGTATATTTGGCGAAACCGTTCTGGCAAAATAATATTTAAGGCTTCATGCCCGTTCACAGCGAAACCCGGGAGGGATACCCATGCTGACAACACTCACGCTCAACGAATTTACCGCCAGGCTGGCTTCCCAAGAGCCTGCCCCAGGCGGCGGCAGCGCGGCCGCCCTGTCCGGCCTCATCGGCGCCGCCCTTGTAGAGATGGCCATCAGCCTGACCCGCGGACGTAAAGAATTCGCCGCCCACGAGGAAATGCTCGCCGCCCGGGAGGCGGCGCTCGGACGCCTGCGCATCGACCTTCAGCTGCTCGTCGACCGCGACGCGGCCGCCTTTACCGCCGTGATGTCCGCCTGCGACCTGCCGGCCGCAACCCGGCCGGAGCAGGAAACCCGCGCGGCCGCCCTCCAGCAGGCGCTGAGAGAAGCAGCCGAAGTGCCGCTCCTCACCGCCCGCGCCTGCCTGTCCGTCCTCGAAACAGCCGAAGCGGTGCTGGGCGCCGTCAACCCCCACGCCGTCAGCGACCTCACCGTCGGCGTCCTTTCCTGCCACGCCGGCCTTATGGGCGCGCTCCTGAACGTCGCCGTCAACCTTCCCGAACTCACCGACCAAACGGTCGCCGACGGACTGCGCGACCAGGCGCGCCTCCTCCGCGGCCGCGCCGCCGCGCTTACCGCCGCCATCGAGACAAAGGTTTACAGCGTCCCGGCCTTCGCCGTCATGCGGGCATAGCGCCGCGGTACCGCCAATAATCCCGCTAATCCTTGCGATGTAAAATGGGGCAGGTGCGAAAGCGCCTGCCCCAGAAATAATATATCGCCTCAGCGGGTCTCTTATTGTCCCTTCGCCTTCTTCAGGCTGAGCGAAATCCGTCCCCGTCCCTCATCCACGCCGAGGATGAGACACTCGATGATATCGCCGACCGACACCACGTCGAGCGGGTGGCGGAACGGCTTGTCGCTAAGCTCGGAGCGGTGGACCAGTCCGTTCGTCTTCACGCCGATATCGACGAACACGCCGAAATCGGTCACATTATGGACGGTGCCCTTCACCACCGAGCCGACCGTCAGATCGGACAGCTTGACGATATTCCTGCGGGTCAGCGGCTGCGGCAGATCCTCGCGCGGGTCCCGGCCCGGCTTGGCCAGCGCCGTCAGGATGTCGCGCACCGTCGGCTCGCCCGCCCCCATTGCGGCGGCCAGCTCGGCGGCATCAGCCTTCGACAGCTCGCCCTGCAGCCTGCCCAGCTTCTCCTTGTCGGCCAGATCGCCGACCGCGAACCCGAGCCTGGCGAGGATAGCCTCCGCCAGATGGTACGACTCGGGATGCACAGGCGTATTGTCCAGCGGATTTATGCCGCCCGCCAGCCGCAGGAACCCGGCGCACTGCGTGAAAGTCGCCTGCCCCAGCCGCGGCACCTTTAAAAGCTGTTTGCGGTCCGTGAACGGGCCGCTCTCGTCGCGGCGGGCGACGATATTCCTCGCCACCGACGCGTTGATGCCGGCCACGTACGTCAGCAGCTCGGCCGACGCGGTATTGAGCTCCACGCCCACGTGGTTGACGCACGACTCCACCACGCCCGTCAGCGCTCCGCCCAGCTCCTTCTGATCGACATCGTGCTGGTACTGGCCGACGCCGATCGACTTGGGGTCGATCTTAACCAACTCGGCCAGCGGATCCTCCACCCGGCGGGCGATCGATACCGCCCCCCGCAGCGACACATCCAGGCCGGGCAGCTCATCCTTGGCCAGCTTCGAAGCCGAATACACCGACGCGCCCGCCTCGTTCACGATCAAATAGCGCACAGCCAGCCCGTGGCTGCCGATCAGCCCCGCCACGAACTCCTCCGTCTCGTAAGAAGCCGTCCCGTTGCCGATCGCCACCAGGCTCACCTCATGGCGCCTGATTGCCTCCAGGACGGTCTCGGCCGCCTGACGGCGCTGATTATCGCTCGCCGTTATATACAGCGTAGTCGTCGCCAGCACCGCCCCGGTCGGGCTTATCACCGCCATCTTGCACCCCGTCCGGTAACCGGGATCGAGACCCATGACCGTATGGCCCGAGAGCGGGGCCGCCAGCAACAGCTGGCGCAGATTCAGACCGAAAACGCGGATAGCCTGCTTCTCGGCGTTCTCCGTCAGCTGATTGCGGATCTCCCGCTCCAGCGAAGGCAGCAGCAAGCGCTTATAGCCGTCCGCCACCGCGGCGCGGAGCAGCTCGGCGAATATCGACGGCCGGGTCACGACGGCGCGGGCCACCATATCGACATTGGCTTCGTGGGCCGTAACAAGCTCGACCTTCAGTATCTCCCTGCGCTCGCCCCGGTTCACGGCCAGCACCCGGTGGGACGGAATCCGCCGCACCGGCTCGCGGTACTCGCGGTAATTCAAAAACTCCTGGCCCTCGGCCTCCGGCACCGCCAGACCCGTCGCGATCTCGCCCCCCGTCCACAGCTGCTTGCGGACCATCGCCCGGATATCGGCCCGTTCGCTGATCCCCTCGGCCACGATATCCTGCGCCCCGGACAGAGCGGCCTCCGCCGAATCCACGCCCTTGTCCGCGTCGACATACCCGGCGGCGAGCGCCAGCGGATCGCCCTCGGCGACCTCCTGGGCCAGCATCAGCTCGGCCAGCGGCTCCAGCCCCCGTTCGCGGGCGATCTGGGCCCTGGTGCGCTTCTTCGGCCGGAAGGGCAGGTAAAGATCCTCCAGCTCCTGCAGCTTGCCGGCCGCCTTGATCGCCCCCTCAAGCTCGGGGGTAAGCTTGCCCTGCTCGGCGATGCTCGTCAGGATCTCCTCCTGGCGCTTGATGAAATTGCGCAGATACTGCACCCGCTCCTCCACGGCGCGGATCTGTTCCTCGTCCAGCTCGCCGGTCGCCTCCTTGCGGTAGCGGGCGATGAAAGGCACCGTGTTGCCCTCGTCCAAAAGCCTCGAAGCAGCCTCCACCTGGGCCGGCCTTACGCCCAGCTCGCGGGCCACGACCGAAGGGATTTCGTTTACAAGCACACTGTCACCAACCTAATCGTCAAATTATTTTCACTCATATATTATATCATAAACCCCGGAGGGCCCTACCATGCTGCCCGTAAAAGCCTACATGCGCAGACAGATATTCCGGCTCGCCTGGCCGGTGATATTGGAAATGTCCGCCGTCATGCTCGTCAGCGTCGTCGTCACCGCCATGGTCGGGCAGTTCGGCGCCGTCAGCCTGGCTTCCGTCGGCCTCGCCACCATGGTCCAGTTCTCCAGCGCCATGGTTTTCGCCGCCGCCGGCACCGGCTCGGCCGCCATCGTCTCCCGCGAAGTCGGCGCCGGCAACTGGGCCGCCGTCCGCGCCGTAACCGGCCAGGCCGTGCTGCTCGCCGCCCTCTTCGGCAGCGCGCTCGCCCTTGCCGGGTTCGCCGTCGCCGGGCCGGTCTTCGCCTTCATCGGCGCCGACCCCGCCGTCGCCGCCTTATCCGCCGACCTGCTGCGCATCATGTTCCTCTTCACCCCTCTATACCTCGTCATGGCCGTCGGCAACGCCATACTCAGGGGGATGGGGGAGACGCGGCGGGCCTTCGTAATCACCACCGCCACCAACCTCGTCGGCCTTGCCGTCAGCGCCGCCCTCGCCTTTGGCTGGGCCGGTCCCGTCCTCGGCGCCCGCGGGGTCGCCTGGGGCAATACATTCTACCAGTTCCTGGGCGGCGTCACCGTCCTCGCCGCCCTCGCCGCCGACCCCCGCATCCGGCTCAGGCCGGGCGCTGTCCTGCGCTGCGACCGTGCCGTCGTCGCCCGCATCCTCGCCATCAGCCTGCCGGCCGCCGGCGAACAACTTGCCATGCAGGGCGGCCGCATCGTCTTCACCTTCATGCTCGCCGGCGTCGGCACCGTCCAGTTCGCCGCCCACCAGATCGCCGTCCAGGCCGAATCCCTCTCCTTCATGCCCGGCTTCGGCCTCTCCGTCGCCGTCATGACCCTCACCGGCATCAACCTCGGCCGGGGGCTGCCCCACCGCGCCCGGCAATACGTATGGGAGACCGGCAAAATAGCCCTTGCCGGCATGGGTGCCATGGGCATCATCTTCCTCATCTTCGCCCGGCCGCTCACCGCCCTGTTCATCGACGACCCCGCCGTCCTCCATTGGAGCACCCTCTGCGTCATGATCGCCGCCCTCGAGCAACCGACCATCGCCGTCACCTACGTCCTCGCCGGCGCGCTCCGCGGTGCGGGCGACACAAAATGGCCCATGTACGTCACCACCCTCGGCGTATGGGTCGCCCGCATGCCGCTCATCTACCTCCTCATCGTCGTCCTGCGGTGCGACATCACCATCGCCTGGCTGGTCACCGCCGCCGACTTCCTGCTGCGCAGCATCGTCCTGTGGCGGCGCTTCACCGGCGGCAGCTGGGAAAAGACCAAAAATATTTAGCATAATATGCTATGCAATAATAAGACGTCGTTCCCAGGCCGTTCAGAAAGCCCTAGATGCAAGGCGCACCGGAAGAGCGCGCCGCGCCGCGTACTTGTGTACGCAAGCAAGCGCTCTGAGGAGCAACGCAGCAGATGGGGCTTTATCAACGGCCTGGAAAAATATTTAGCATAATTTGCCTGAACCCTCAATATATAGAAGTAGTACAATTACGTGGGGGTGGCGGTGTGCAAGCAGTGTGGAATAGCGTTATCAGCGGTTTTGAGGTGGTGAAACCCTTCCTGGCGGCCATAATAGTCATCGCCCTGCTGGTGCTGGTCGGCGACCGTGGCGGCAAGGCGGCGATCCGGCGTAACAACCCCTGTCTGGCGGCGCTGTGCATCTTCACATTCGCCCTCGGCACAGGCATGGCTTCCTGGTTCCTCGTCCTGAAACCCCTGTTTCTGTTCGCCGGAGCGTCCTTTGCCCTCAGCTATCCGCTTGTCATGATGTACTGGGCCTTCTGGCTGTTGGTCGGCGTCCTTATCTCCGCCAAGAAACTCATCTACGAGAACATCAAACGGCAGACTCAACTCCCCTAACGCGCAGCGACGCACAAGCGAAAGCCCCGCTTCATCGGAAGCGGGGCCTTTCGCTTGTAGACAAAGCCAGACTGGTGAGAAAGGTCCAGATGCAAGGCGCACCGGAAGAGCACGCCGCGCCGCGTACTGAGGGACGTACGCAAGCAAGCGCTCCGAGGAGCAACGCCGCAGATGGGCCTTTATCGACAGTCTGAGCCCCGCTTCATCGGAAGCGGGGCCTTTTATGCCCAAACAGGCCGGTCAGCCGGCGACCAGTTCAGTGATAACAATATTGGGCTTGAGCACAAGATCGATATCGGTATGGCCGTAATCCTCGATAACCCGCACCATCGGCCGCAGGGGGAAATGGACCCGGTTGGCGACGACGTACCCCGTCCGGCCGGTATTCAGGCGGACAAGGCTGCCGACCGGATAGAGCGCGGCCGTATTCAGGAAAGCGCGCAGCAGATTAAGATCGAACACGCGGTTGCCGTTCGCCACCATCCCGTCGATGATCTCCTTGCGCGACTCGCCGCCCTGCTCGCTCGCATTCATCACATTATCGAAATGATTCACGATGCACACCAGCCGCGACAAAGGGTGGACATCCTTGACCGGCAGACCCTTCGGGTGCCCGGAGCCGTCGAAAGCCTCGTGATGCTCGGCGGCGATCCTGGGCACTGCGGCGGCCATATTGCTGCGCAGCAAAAGCTCGCGGCCGTATATCGTATGGAGAAAAGATTTATCCAGGTCGCCCACCGGCAGCATCGATTTGCCGAGATCGTGAAAAAGGGCGCCGAGGGCGAGATCGCGCAGAATACTGCGCTCGAATTTCAGATACAGGCCGGTGACGACCGCCAGCAGGCAAACATTCACGGCATGCTGTGTCTCGTCCTCGCTCGGCTGCCGCACCTGCACATTGACGATCTGATCGAGCCTTCCCGCGGCTTCGTCGATGACGCTGTCGACCACCGCACCGACGCGCTCCATATGGGCGGCCGGCGGCCGGAAGTTGAGTATATCCCACGACTTCATCTGAAACAGCGTGCTGAAGCACTCCTGCAGCTCGGTTCGCAGCGCGGGGCCGATAACCCTGGCCTGTTTAAGCGACTCGGCGTATGGGTCGAAAACACTGATACCCTCGACGCCGAGGCGTTTAAGGCGGGCGATATACGACCTGGTAAGGGAAATTCCCTTTTCCAGCAACAAATTGCCGCGTTCGTCAACGACATCCTGAGTCAGCACCATGCCCGCGCCGGCGTCCTCTATCCGCATTCCGTCCCACCTCCTTGCCGCAAAAATGCCACTATATCAATTATATATCGTTTTCCTGGCGGTCGGGAATTGTCGAATCGTCCCGAAAATGTAGGACCTAAGTCTCATATTAAAGCATAAAACCGCCTGACGCAAGGGTGCGGCCGCGTAAAACTCGCCGGCGCTGCCGGGCTATCCCCCCGGCAGCGGAGTCCGCGCCCGCGCCTGCCGGGCGCATAGTTCTGTCCGCCACGGAGCATGCTATGGGTGGTAAAAGCGGAAAGGGGGGATTTAATAGTGTTGTCGGCTAAAGAATTGATGCACTTGGAAGACTTCCTGACGATGGAACAGACCTGCGCGAAAACCCTTAACCATTTCTCCGGCGAGCTGCAAGACAACCAGGGCAAGCAGCTTCTCCAGCAGATGGCGCAGCGCAACCAGCAGAACTTCCAGACCGTCAGCAAACATCTCAATGCGGGACAAAACCTTCAGTAAAGGGGTGAACACCATGGCGCAAACATCGGGACAAGGCCAGCAAAGCCAGCAGGGCCAGCAGGGCCAGATGAGCGGCCAAAGCGCGCAGATTTCCGATCGCGACATCATGCAAGTCTGCCTGAATGAAGCCAAGCATATGGCGACCTCGCTCAACATCTACATCCAGGAAGCCGCCAACGAACAGCTGCGGCGGGACTACATGACCGTCCTCGGCGAAATCTACAGCCAGGAAAAACAGCTCTACGACTACATGCAGCAAAAAGGCTACTACAACGTCAAGAACGCCACCCCGCAGGATATATCCCAGGCTCAGAGCAAGTTCAGCGGCCAGGCGCAGCAGCAGGGGATGCAATAGTACTATAGTCCCGCGGTTATAGGACCGCGGGACTATTTTTCGTTTGGGACTTGACTTTATTTCTTGGCCTAATGTAAAATAAAAAATAAATATAAAATGGATAACTATTATTAGTTATCCGCATTCTTTGGAAGTAGGTGTTTTCGGTGGAAAACCGGGTAACCGCCCTGCTGCGGGAGAAAGGCTTCAAAGTCACCCCACAGCGTTTGGCCATCTATAAAGTTCTGGCCAACAGCAAAGCCCACCCCAGCGCCGAGATGATCTTTCAGCAGTTACAGCCTTACTATCCCACAATGAGTTTGGCGACCGTCTACAAAACGGTGGAAATCCTCAAAGAAATAGGCCTCATCCAGGTGCTCAACGCCGGGGAAGACAGCTTCCGCTACGACGCGGACATCAGCATGCATCCCCACATCCGCTGCCTCCAGTGCGGCAGGGTCGACGACATCCACGAAATAGACATCGCGGGATTCATCGGCCAGGTCGCCGACAAGACCGCTTACCGCCTTGCCGGCCAGCAATTCTACTTTTACGGCTACTGCCCGACCTGCCAGGGCAAGCCGGCCAACTAACACCACGGAGGTGACAGACATGGCGGTGTTCAAATGCGGCGCCTGCGGCGCCACCACCGAAGGGCGCTGCAAGCCGGGCAAGTGTGCCCAGTGCGGCGCACCCAAAGACAAGATCGAGAAGCAATAAGAGGGCAACTTCGTAAAAGGTCCATCTGCGGCGTTGCTCCTCAGAGCGCCTTGCATCTGGAGCCTTTTACTCGTTGCGCACAACTCGCATCCCGGAACCCGTCCTCTGGACGGGTTTTTCTTTTTTCCGGAGGAACAACGCCGCTACCTGCCGAATAAAGCCCCGAAAAGGAGGTACGCAAAATGGACATCGCCCAATACATCGACCACACCCTGCTGAAAGCCGACGCCACCGTCGACGACATCGTCAAACTCTGCAACGAAGCTGACGAACACCGCTTCGCCGCCGTCTGCGTAAACCCCGTATACATAGACCTCGCCGCCCACATCCTCGCCGGCAGCGGCGTGCGTGTCGCCACCGTCGTCGGCTTCCCCCTCGGCGCCACCTTCACCGCCGCCAAAACCCTCGAAACCCGCGAAGCCATCCTGCGCAAAGCCGACGAAATCGACATGGTCATGAACATCGCCGCCGCCAGGGCAGGCCACTGGGACGCCGTCGCCGACGACATCCGCCAAGTCGTTGCCGCCGCCGACGGCAAGCTCGTCAAAGTGATCCTCGAAACAGCCTTCCTCACCGACGACGAAAAGCGCCGCGCCTGCGAAGCGGCCGTCGTCGCCGGCGCCGGCTTCGTCAAAACCTCCACCGGCTTCGGCCCCGGCGGCGCCACCGAGGAGGACGTCCGCCTCATGCGGGCCGTCGTCGGCGACAAAGCCGGCGTCAAAGCCTCGGGCGGCATCCGCACCCGCCAGCAGGCCGAGCTCATGATCGCCGCCGGCGCCACCCGGCTGGGCACAAGCGCCGGCGCCGCCCTCCTTTAGTTAACATAAAATACCGATAGGCGCGGACCGCCCCCTGTGCTATAATGGGTTGCCTGTTAGCAGATAGGGAGGAGGGGAGGTCCGTGCGCAAAATGGTCATACTGGCAGTTTCCGTCGCCGCCGCCCTCAGCCTGGCCGCGGCCGCGCTGCTCCCAGCGCCGGCCAAGCCGCGGATGCTGCTTTACCCCTTGGCCCGCCAGGCGGCCCAGGCCAAGATGAACTACGAAACGCGCCAGCTGGCGGCCTACGAAACGCCCCACTTCATCATAAAATACTCACCTGCCGACCAGCCCGCCGTCGCGCTTGTCGCCGAGGCGGCGGAAGCGGCCTATGCGCCCGTAACCGCCATGCTCGGCTACGCACCGGCCGGGAAAACCCTTGTCATCCTCTACCGCGACCGGAGCGAACTCAACAGAACCTTCGGCTGGTCGGGCGACCAGAGCGCCATGGGCGTATACTGGGGCGGCGTCATCCAGGTGCTGTCCCCCCGCGCCTGGCTCAAGGAAGGAGCGGCCGGCGAATTCATCCGCTCCGGGCCGATGGTCCACGAATACACCCACCTCGTCTTCGACCACCTGAGCCGGGGCAACTATCCCCGCTGGTTCACCGAAGGCCTCGCCCAGTACCTCGAATACACGGTCAACGGCTACGAGTGGCGGACGCCCGGCAACTCCCTGCGCGGGCAGGGATACACCCAGGCCGAGCTCGACCGCGGCTTCGACGACCTCGCCAACCAGGCGTTGGCCTACCGCCAGTCGCTGGCCGCGGTGCGCTATATCGCCGCCGTCCACGGTGAAAGCGACCTCAAAAACGTCATCGCCGCCCTCGCCGCCGGCCGGTCCATCGAAGACGCCGTCGCCGCGTCCCTGGGGATGGACTACGCGGAATTCGCGGACGAGTGGCCCGAGTGGGCACGCGACAATATGCAATAAAAGAAGAGGCACGCCTCCACGGCGCGCCTCTTCTTTTATCTTATCCTACCCCTGGCCCTTATCGTCCGGACGATCGGCAACGCTCTTCCATATCTGCCGGGTATACTCGGCGATCTTCTCGTTCTGGGCCATGATCGCCTGCTGGTCGGCCCGGATGGGCGCCAGCTCCTGGCGCAGGAACTCCTGCGCATGTTTCACGATTTTATCATAAGGTCCGCGCGCTTTTTTCCTGCGGATAACAGCCATTTACATACCTCCTCGCGTCATCTACTACATAATATGCCGCCGGTCTACGCGTGGTGCCGTGCCGCCCCGGCGCCTGCCAGGCATAAAATTGCCATGACTGGGAATTTTAGTAGGTGACCAAAAAATACCGGAGGCTGCTATGACAAGTCAACGCATCCTGTTCATCGGCGGACTGCTGCTCTTCCTGCTCAGCATCGGTTACGGGCTGTTCAACGACGGCTTCCTCCTGCCCGCCCGCCATCAGGCAATCCACTACAACCTCGACATGGCCCTTAACATGGCGGCCAAAGGCGACATCACCATGGCCAGCGCCTTCGCCGGCCAGTTTGGCCGGGAAAGCGGGGCGGCGGAAATTCAGGCCCGTATCCCCCTGCACCTCGCGCTGGCGGGAGCGATGACCGCCATCCCCCTATGGCTTACCCCCAGGCTCGATATCAGCGAACGCATGAAACGCATCCTGGCCCTCTTCCTCGTCAGCGGCGGGCTTGTGCTGGCGGCCGGGGATTTCGCCACCATAGCCGCCGAGCCGGCGCTGGGCCGCTATCTTGTGTTCGCCGGCTACGCCTGGCTGGCGCTGGGGCTTACGGGCTACCTGCTGTACGCCGGGCTGTTCGTCTGGCTCCACGAGGAAGAACGTCATTCGAAGCGGGGGTAGCCGATGCTTTCGCGGCGGGAATTCATCAAAATATGCCTTGCGGCGACAGCCGCCACCACCCTTGCCGACCTCCTCGTCCCGGCCATTAGGCAGGCGTATGCCCAAAGCCCGCTGCCCCGCCCGCCCGTCGTCTGGCTCGAGCTCGGCTCCTGCACCGGGGAAAGCGTATCCCTCGATAACAGCCTCAACCCCAACCTCTATCAACTGCTCACCGAATTCCTCGACCTGCGCTACCACTGGGTATACAACACCGCCCACGGCGACGCGGCCGTGCGGGTGCTGCTCGACACCGTCGAAAAAGAAGCCGGCAAATTCTGGCTGATTGTCGAAGGGTCGGTCATGACAGCCGCCGACGGGCGTTACAACCATGTCTTTTCCCGCAACGGCGAAATGGTCACCGGCCTTGCCGCCCTCAAAGAATTCGCCCCCAAGGCGCGCTACATCGTCGCCGTCGGCGACTGCGCCGCCTTCGGCGGTCCCGGCGCCGCCCACCCCAACCCCGGCGGCGGCAAAGGCGTCTGGGACGTCGTCACCGACCGGGTCGTCGTCAACATCCCCGGCTGTCCCAGCCACCCCGACTGGATGACAGGCACCTTCAGCCACCTGCTGCTCTACGGTCTGCCCGAGCTGGACGCCTACAACCGCCCGAAGCTCTTCTTCAGCCGCACCATCCACGACCAGTGCCAGCGCCGCCAACAGTTCGAAGACGGCATCTTCGCCGCCTTCCCCGGCGACGACGGCTGCCTTTACAAGGTCGGCTGCAAAGGCCCGGTCACCCACTCTGACTGCCCCTACCGTCAGTGGAACGGCGCCGTCAACTGGCCGGTCAGGGCCGGCGCGCCTTGCATCGGCTGTGCCAGTCCCCACTTCCCCGACGGCATGATGCCCTTTTATAACCACCTGCCCGATGTCAAGACCCGGGCCGTCGCCGTCAGCGTCAAAAAAATCGGCGCCGCCTTCGCCGCCCTGGGCGTGGGTGCGGTCGCCACCCACCTCGCCGCCGGCATCTTCGCCCGTCGCATCCACAAACACTACCTCGACGGCACAAAACCCAGCGACCCGACCCCGCCGGAAAACCTTGCCCAGGTAAAACAGGAACTCGACGACCTCATCCGTCAGCAGAACGCCCTCATGAGCGAAGCCAAAAAACTCGAGGCCGCCGCGCCGCGCCGCCGGAAAAAATCGTGGCTGCGGCGCGTAATAAGCTTCTGGCGCACCGAAGACAAGACCGGAAAGGACAAGTAATGGCCAGAAAAACCATCTTTCCCATGACCCGCATCCACGAACCCATCAGGATCGATGTCGAAATCGCCGGCGGCCGGGTGACCGACGCCTGGGTGAGCAGCCACCTCTACCGCGGCTGGGAGCAGATGATGCTCGGCCGCGACGTCCGCGACACCATCCTCTTCACCCAGCGCATCTGCGGCATCTGCTCCACCGCCCACGCCGTCGCCGACGCCCTCGCTCTCCAGCAGGCCACCGGCCTCGCCCCCACCGTCAACGGCCAGCACCTCATCAACATAATCCTCGCCGCCGACACCATCCAGAACCATATCCGCCACTTCTACCTCCTCACCCTGCCGGACTTCGTCTCCGGCCCCGATACGCCCCCCTGGACGCCCCGCCCTCCCAAACCGGACCTCCGTCTGCCTGCCAAAACAAATGCCGCCTTCGTCGAACATTTTCCCACCGCCATCCGTATGTCGGCGGCCGCTCACGAGCTCCTGGCCATGTTCGGCGCCAAAGCCCCCCACCAGCAGACCATCATGGTCACCGGCGTCACCCAGCACCTTAACGCCGACAACGTCAAGGCCGCCGCCGCCCTCCTCAGGAGAATCCGCTACTTCGTCGAAGGCGTCTACCTCCCCGACGCCCAGACCATCGCCGTCTATTACCCCGACTACCACATCATCGGCAAAAGCGTCGACAACTTCATCTCCTTCGGCATGTTCCCCGAACCGCCGAACGGCCAGCGGGTCCTCAAAGCCGGCGTACGCTTCGCAGGCGGCTTAACCGAAGACCTCGACCCCGCCCAGATCAGCGAAGACGTACGCTACGGCTGGTACCGCGAAGGGACGGGCGGCCGGCCCGACACCGAAAGCACCGTCCCCGACCCCGACAAGCCCGGCGCCTACTCCTGGACAAAAGCCCCCCGCTACAAAGGGCTGGCGTTCGAGAGCGGCCCCCTGCCGCGGGCGGTCCTCAGCGGCGAATACCGCGGCAAAGGCACCGGCGTCGCCGACCGCATCATCGCCCGCGCCCAGGAAACGCGCAAATTATGCCTGCTCGCCGAAAACTGGCTCGCCCGGCTCGTCCCCGGCCAGCCCACCCTGCAGCCGTACACCCTCCCTCCCCGCGGCGAAGGCGTCGGCCTCACCGACGTCATGCGCGGCGCCCTCGGCCACTGGCTCAAATTCGAAGGCGGCAAAGTCAGCCACCACCAGATAATCACCCCCACCGCCTGGAAATTCTCGCCCCGCGACGGCAGCGGCAAACGCGGCGCGGTCGAAGAAGCCCTCATCGGCACCCCCGTCGCCGACGAAAACAGTTTGGTCGAGGTGGGGAGGGTTGTACGCTCGTTTGACCCATGTTTCACCTGCGCCGTCCACGCCGTCAATCTTGCTAATGCAAAGCCGCTGATTATCTGAGGCCGCGTAGAAAGCCCATCTGCGGCGTACCCGCAAGGGGCAGGCCGCAGTTCTAGGCGCTAAAGCGCCAAGAACTTGCGCACTTGCTCCTCAAAGCGCTTGCTTGCGTACGTCCCGGGTACGCGGCGCGGCGCGCTTTTCCGGTGCGCCTTGCATCTGGGGACTTCTGAACGGCCGCTCGCCAATCCAAGATGACGAGAAACGCCGCTAACCGTTAGCGGCGTTTTTCCTATACCGTACCCACCAGATCGAAATCGCGGCTGATCCCCGGCATGCCCGGCTGCCAGCCCGCCGGCACGCCCTCGCCGGTCGCCTCGCCGTACTGGATGCCCGCCAGCGTGCGCACGATCTCCCGCACGTTGCGGCCCACCTCCCGCGGGTACACCGAATAATAGCGGATCCGCCCCGCGGGATCGACGATGAACGTCGCCCGGAAAGCCGCCCCCGTCTCCGCGCCCCACACCCCGTAAGCGCGGGCGATCGCCCCCGACCGGTCGGACAGCAGGGGGTACTGAACCTGGCTAGCATGGGGGGAAGTTTCGTGGAAAACCTTGTGGGCATAAACGCTGTCCGTGCTGATCGCGACCGCCGTTGCGCCGAGCTTACGCAGGCAGGGGAAAATGTCGGCAACTGCCGCCAATTCGGTCGGTCAGACGAACGTAAAATCGCTCGAATAAAAAAATATCAGCAGCCACTTGCCATAAAAATCGCCCAGACTTACCTCCACCTCCCGGCCCCGCCAGTACGCCGGCGCGCGGAACCCGGGCGCCCGCTCCTCCAGGCGGAAGCACTGGCGGGCCGGCGGCGCAGCCTTGCATTCCTCCATAAAAGCGCCTCCTCCGTTAATTTATATATCCTATGCCAGGGTATTGAGTTATGTAACATACCGCCTGCCGGCACCAATATTTCGGCCGCGCAATTTAGGCTGCGGTTAATTGCGTCTGTTCCGCCAGCGCAGGAACTTTGGGGCGATATAATGAAATATAGCCAATATATGCTATTAATGGAGAAGCGATGGACTAGGGAGAGGTGCCGACGATGATACAGTGGCCGGACGAAAACGAGCAGAAACGGATTTTTGCCGGGGTTTTCGGTGATGCTAAGCCGGATCATTACTACTTCATGATGGTGGTGCTATCTTGCACCGTAGCCACCTACGGGCTGCTCTCCAACAGCACCGCGGTCGTTATCGGGGCGATGCTGATCGCGCCGCTGATGGGTCCGATACTTGGCGGCGCGATGGCTATCGCGACCAACAGCAACGAACTGCTCAAGCTGTCCGCCAAAACGGAAGCGTTGGGCTCGGTCACCGCGGTTGTTTTGGCGACCTTGTTGACATTGGTCCTGCCAAGCGCGGAACTGACCCCTGAAGTATTGGCGAGAACTTCTCCCACCATCTTGGATCTGGTTATCGCCCTGGCATCGGGGGCTGCCGGTACATACGCCATCTGCATGAAGCCTCAGGGGGCGACACTGCCGGGAGTCGCGATCTCCACGGCATTGATGCCGCCTCTGTGCGTCGTGGGAATCGGCCTCGCCAAACAGGAATTTGGCGTGGTCTCGGGGGCTTTGCTGCTCTTTCTGGCCAACATGGTAGCCATCAACGTCGCCGCCATCGCCCTATTCCAGTTGGCCGGTTTTTCGAAAGATTCATGCGGCGAAAACGACGATAACACTTGTGTGAAACCGCAGTACCGGATGATCTATCCAGTGGTGCTGCTTGTCCTGATTTCCGTACCGTTGGCGTTTATCATGTATAAGACCTACACCCAGGCCAGCACGGAAAGGATCATCAAGAGTTCGCTGGCGGAATCTCTCGACGTCATTGCCCCGCAGTCCACGCTGATGTCGGTGGACTATAAGGATACGGACAACCAAATTCAGGTAGGGGCGGCTTTTCGCACCACAAAAATCATCGTTCCCGAAAACATCAGACAAATGGAGAACTTACTGGAACTGCGCCTCGGTAAACCCGTCAGCGTCAACGCCGATGTCGTGTTGGTGCAAAAAGTGAACAACAAAGCCAACATCGATACATTCCGCGATCTGCTGCCCAAGGTGACGGAAAAGGAAGTCGTGGAAATCATCAAAGCCTCCACGCCCGAAGACGTGATAGAAACTGTCATTCGCGAAAAAACAGCCTTATTGCCTGGCACGAGGCTTGATGATTTTTCGTTGGAATACCGCAACAGCACGGGCACCTACATTGTAACCGTAAAGCTGTCCGGTCCTACCGTTATCGACGACAAGTTTCTCAAAACCATTCAAAATATCCTGGAAGACCGCTTGAAACGTCGCGTGGAAGTAAAGACACAGGCGGCCCCGCCCGTAAACCCCGCAACTTCCGCGGTTGATAAAAAACCCGGGCAATGATATGAGCCGAAGCAAACCCGACCGCGCACCGAAAGGAGACCACCCATGAGCATCTTCCACGCCTGCGACATCCGCGGCATCGCCGGCCGCGACCTCACCGACGTCGCCGCCCGCAAGATCGGCCTCGCCGTCGGCCGCAAACTCGCCGGCGAAAAAGTCGTCGTCGGCGGCGACATCCGCCTCTCCACCCCGGCCCTCCAGGCCATCGTCATCGAAGCTCTCGTCGAATCAGGCTGCCATGTCCTCGACATCGGCACCGTATCGACCCCCGTCTTCTCCTACGCCCTGCAGACAACGGCGGCCGCGGGCGGCGTCATGGTCACCGCCTCCCACAACCCCGCCCCCTATAACGGCTTCAAACTCGTCCTCGGCCCCGAGCCGGTCAGCGAAGCCGACATCGCCGACATCGCCCGCCTCGTCGCCGCCGGCGCCCGCACCGCGGGCTGCGGCAGCCACACCAGGCTGCCCGTCGCCGCCGACTACCTCGCCTTCACCGCCGCCCGGGCCGCGCGCGGCGCCCTCAAAATCGTCCTCGACGCCGGCAGCGGCGCCCAGTCACGCTTCGCCCCCGCGCTCTTCCGCAGCCTTGGCTACGACGTCATCGAGCTATACTGCCGGCCTGACGGCAGCTTCCCCCACCGGCCTCCCAACCCCGCCCTCGCCGAAAACCTCGCCGCCCTCGGCGCCGAGGTCCGCCGCACCGGCGCCGCCCTCGGCGCCGCCTTCGACGGCGACGGCGACCGCGTCGGCTTCGTCGACGAAACCGGCCGGCCGATAGACAACGACGACATCATCGTCCTCCTCGCCAGGCACTACCTCGCCGACGGCCCCGGCGCCGTCGTCTATGACGCCAAATGCTCCATGGTCGTCGCCGAGGAGATCGCCAAAGCCGGCGGCCGCGCCGTCATGGCCCGCGCCGGCCACACCTTCAGCAAACAGGCTTTCCGGCGGGAGAACGCCCTCTTCGCCGGCGAAATCAGCGGCCACTTCTTCTTCCGCGAACTCGGCTACGACGACGGCGCCTTCGCCGCCCTCAAAGTCGCCGAAATCACCGCCGCCAGCGGCCCCCTCTCCGCTCTCGCCGCCAGCGTCCCCGACTACTTCCTCACCCCCGACATCCGCATCCCCTACCCCCACCCCGACAAGGAAGCCGTAATCGCCGCCGCCGCCGCCGCCCTCGCCCCCTACCGGCCCAACCTCATCGACGGCGTCCGCATCGAATTTGCCGACGGCTGGGGCATGATCCGTGCCTCCGTCACCGAGCCCCTCTTCACATTCCGTTTCGAAGCCAAAACCCCTGAGCGCCTTACGGAAATCGGCGAAATCCTCCTCAACGCCCTGCCCGTCTCCCTGCGGGAAGCCGTCCGTCCCAGGATAACCGCCGGCTGACGGCCAATCCAGCTTCTGACAAGAGGAATTGTGGTTTTTTGTCGCGAATAACATATAATGCCACAGCATCTTGTATAAAGGAGCCAGTCATGCAGATACACGTCCTGGCCAGCGGCAGCACCGGCAACGCCACCCTCATCAAAATGGCCGGCGCCAACATCCTCGTCGACGCCGGCATCAGCTGCCGGCGGATCAAAAACGCCCTCGCCGCCGTCGGCACAGCCGTCGAAGACCTCGACGCCGTCCTCGTCACCCACGAGCACCGCGACCACGTCGCCGGCCTGCCAACCTTAAGCCGCAAATACCGCCTGCCCATATACGCCCGTCCCGCCGCCTGGCAAGCCATGGACAACGACGGCATCGGCGCCTGCGTCGCCGGCGAATGCCGCCGCGACCTGCCCGCCGCCCTCGACATCGGCAAACTCAAGATTGAGCCCTTCAGCACCTCCCACGACGCCGCCGACCCCGTCGGCTTCAGCTTCTACGACCGCCACCGGAAATGCAGCCTCGCCACCGACCTCGGCTTCGTCACCGACACCGTCAAAAAAGGCCTCGCCCTCGCCGACGCCATCGTTTTCGAAGCCAACCACGACGTCGACATGCTCAAACAGGGCAAATACCCCTGGTTCCTCAAGCAGCGCATCCTCGGCAACCGCGGCCACCTCGCCAACACCGACGCCGGCTGGACGCTGGCCCGCCTGCCGCGCAAAAGCCACTGCCACGTATTCCTCGCCCACCTCAGCCAGGAAAACAACCGCCCCGAACTGGCCGAAGCCACCGTCGCCGGCATCCTCGGCGACCAGGGCTGCCAGCTCGGCAAAGACATAACCCTCACCCTCACCCACCCCGACCGAACCGCCAGCCTCGAGCAAAACAAGGAGGATACGGTATGAAACAGCTATACAGACGCCTCGCCCCCTACTTCATCGTCGCCGTATTCGGCGCCCTCATCGGCGGCAGCCTCGTCCTCGGCTACGGCGCCCCCTTCTTCGCCAAGAGCGGCCCCCAGGCCCCGCCGCCCCAGAACACCATCATGCCCCCCGTCGCCCACGCCCAGGTCTCCGAAGCCCGCAACACCCCCGTCGTCCGCGCCGCCCAGACCGTCGGCCCGGCCGTCGTCGGCATAACAAACAAAGGCTACGTCCGCGACTTCTTCAACCGCCAGATCCTCGTCGAACAGGGCACAGGCTCCGGCGTCATCATCTCCGCCGACGGCTACATCGTCACAAACAACCATGTCGTCGAAAACGCCCAGGAGCTCACCGTCTCGCTCGCCGACGGCCGCACCTTCACCGGCCGCGCGGTCGGCACCGACCCCGCCACCGACCTCGCCGTCGTCAAAATCGACGCCACCGGCCTGCCCGCCGCCGTCTTCGGCGACTCCGACACCCTCCTCGTCGGCGAGCCCGCCATCGCCATCGGCAACCCCCTCGGCCTCGAATTCCGCGGCAGCGTCACCGCCGGCGTCATCAGCGCCCTCAACCGCTCCATCGAAATCGGCGAACGCCGCTTCAAACTCATCCAGACCGACGCCGCCATCAACCCCGGCAACTCCGGCGGCGCCCTCGTCAACGCCGACGGCCTCGTCATCGGCATCAACAGCGCCAAACTCGCCGCCGCCGGCGTCGAAGGCATCGGCTTCTCCATCCCCGTCAACACCGTCCGGCCCATCGTCCAGTCCCTCATCGAAAAAGGCAAAGTCGTCCGCGCCTACCTCGGCGTCGGCATCCTCGATAAAACCACCGCCGCCCGCTACGGCTACCAGCTCAACGTCGACAAAGGCGTCTACGTAGCCGGCGTCCAGCCCGGCGGCCCCGCCGCCAAAGCCGGCATCCGCGAAGGCGACCTCATCCTGGCCATCGCCGGCAAGGAAACCAACACCGTCGTCGATCTCAGATCCGCCGTCGACGCCCAGCCGGTCGGCAGCCGGGCCGACGTCACCGTCAACAGAAACGGCCAGATCTCCGCCCGCAGCGTCCTCTTCGAAGAAATGCCGAGCAAGTGACGCCATGCGCATAACCATCGTCGCCGTAGGAAAAATTAAAGAGCGCTACCTCGCCGAGGGCATCGGCGAATTCACCAAACGCCTCGGCCCCTTCTGCCGGCTCGACATCGCCGAACTCGCCGAAGAAAAGATGCCCGACAGCCCCTCCGCCGCCGACAAGGCCAGAGTCCTCGCCCGGGAAGGGGAGAGGATCCTCAAAGCCGTCCGTCCCGCCAGCCACCTCATCGTCCTCGACCGCGGCGGCGCCAGCCTCTCCTCCGAAGACCTCGCCGCCAGGCTCGACGCCCTCGCCCTCGCCGGCAAAAGCGACCTCACCTTCGTCATCGGCGGCGCCTTCGGCCTCGCCCCCGCCGTCCTGGCCGCGGCTGCCGAAAAGCTCTCCTTCTCCGCCCTCACCTTCACCCACCAGATGATCCGGCTCCTCCTCGTCGAGCAGCTCTACCGCGCCTTCAAAATCAGCCGCGGCGAACCGTACCACTGGTAGCGGTGCAAAAGAACAACGCCTCACTCACATGACAAGCCCCTTCCACCGGGTTTACGGAGGAAGGGGCTTGTCGCTTATCGATAACATTTTGGCCGCGAAAGCGCAATGATAAAAGATTGTTGGTCTGCCGCTTCGTGTATTAAATGTAGCGAAGCTTGGAAGTCATCAAAACTTATAGCCGACAGTTAGCTGCCCATAATCGCCGCGCAGGCGGTTCTTCTCGTGAACGTCATGCAGCCATTTTGCCACAACAATAAGGTCGCCCTTGTACGCCTTGGGCTTCCAGAGAATAGCCGGCCCGATACCGAATGCTTCGCCTTTGAAGCTGCCAAGCACGGCACCGCTGCCACTATCGGCGGACAGTTGCTTGTAGTAATAACCCTGCAAACCGATTGCCAGGTTTTTCTTAAAATAATGATGGTTCAGGGCAAAGTCCACGTGAAACTCAGTGCCTGACTTATAATCGGTAGCAGAGTTCTTGGTATTGAACATAATACCAGGTGTAATGGAGAATTCCGCCCCGGTCTTGACATTCAGCCACGTCATGGTGAGTGAAGTATCAAAGCCCCAATAATTGCGGCCGACATTTATCAGATTGTTGGTACTATAACTGCCTGTCGGCGCAAAAACCGATTCTGTCAGCTTATAATGGCAATCGCCATCCTTCCAATACAGCGCGGCCGTGAACACGACATCACCAAGTGCCGTATGGCTGTCAGATCTGCCCTTTGAAAAATGGGCTGTACCGGCACTGACGGAAAGATCATTATAGCCGATAGGCACAGCGGCCCCTAGCTGCAGCTTGCCTCCCAACACAGGCTTGTCAAACGTATAAAAGCCACCGAAATAATTATAAAAAGCCTTGTCTTTCAGATCGAGCCTTAGCCGTCCGCCTAACACTGCCTTACCAGCATCACCGCTGTAAAACAACATCTGGTTGGCCGTCATAAAGCCAGGCGCCGGCGGTATTGCGGGGGGCAAAGGTGGTGGCGGCGCCAGGGAAGTAGTAGCTTGACCCGCCTTCTGTGGCCAAGGCCGAAAATTGCCCAAACACCAGGCAACTTACCACTATCAGAATAGCAACGAGTAGTTTCCTCATATCCATCCCTTTTCTTTAGAACTATCCGCGGATAAGTGTCCCCGATTTTTGCAGTTTTGCCTGCATTTCCGGGCTTAATTTCATTACAAGCTCAGCATTGTAAGAACCACTCGGCAATAGCGCTTTCAACCCTGGATTTGCCGATAGATCCTTGCCAGTTGTATATAGCTGTTGATCGGCGATCGCACAAGACCGGGATTTAGCGGCAAGCGACCCGGGCTCGGCTAATGTATCACCATTAACGGTAAAGATGGAAATAGTACTGTCGCTGTTGCAGACAATCTCAATAGTACGGAACTGCTGAGGAAAATCGCGCAGTGATGCGGTTTCAATCTGCCAGAAGCCCAGTTCCGGGCGATCGGCAGCAGGTGATGCGAATGGGGTAATGGTATTGTAATGACGATGTCCGGCAAGCCACAGAATAAAGTTCGGATATTCCTGCAGTTTGTCAATCAGCTGCCGTTCAGACACATAAGCGTTGGAAAACCAGCCCAGAAGAGACTCAGGACCTTCGACACCAATTGGTACGTGGGCAGCGATAATCATGAGCTTGCCTTCAGCCTGTCCCTGATCAAGCTCCTTGACAAGCCACTCATAACGCTCCTTGTCAAGAGTACCATGCCCATAGCCATGTAGATCGGGGTCTTCGTCTTTTTGGGTATCATCAAGCATAATAACCTTAACAGGTATATTGGGCTTAGGTTCAAAGCTATAGCAAGCAAAGTCGTTATCGACGTTAGCCTGGCTAAAACCGTGGCCTGCCGGTTGAGAAGAAGTCGTGAAAAATTCTTGCATCCATTCTTTTCGCGACAGCGAACGGCGAGCAGGATCAGCAGCAATCTTCGGCGGATTGGTAGTGTCGACCGGTCCGGCACCAACAACATCACCATACGGCGTCCGTCCATCAAGCACGCCCATATAATAATCGCGGCGATTGATGCCGCCGGGCATGAAAATATCGCCCATCTTCAGGATATCCTCGCCGACATAAGCCTGCTTTAAATAATCGCTGACCGGGTTTGTCCCCATCCAAAAATGATCGTGATTACCAAGCACCTGATACCAGGGAATGCTCTTATCAAGACCTGCGGCCTTGAAGGGTTTTTGATAATCGATGGTATCGGCTCCAACATGAGCGCCCGAGCTTGGCGTAATAGTTTTGCCGTCAAGAATATCAATATACCAGCGTGTTTCATTGTACTGCGTGTTATTGCAGGTATCTCCCAAAGAAAGGCCAAAGTCGATGGGGTTGTGCTTATGTACAGCATTTATCGCCTGTACGGCAGCATCAAGCACATGAGGCGTGTACAGCATAACCCCTGAATAGGCAGAAAAAACACCATGCTTGAGGCCAAGGTAGATAGCCTGCGTAGGCGATTCCTTATCAGTAATATGGATATCGCTAATCGTAAAAAAGTTCAGAAGCCTGGCAGTCTTGGTAACATTCAACCCTGTATAGGAAGCAGGCATGAGATCCAGTCTTTTTTGCAGACCCAGTCCCGCGCCTTCCTGCCATAACCCATACCCATACTGCGCATATTTGGAGATTTCCGTAGGCTGAAGCTTTGGCGATGTTGCCGGCACAGGAACCGGGATAACGGTACGGGCAATTGTTGACTTGTAACCCGGCGCAGCTGCCAACTTGTGCAGTAATTTTGGTGAAAACCCACTACAGGCAACTAAGACCGCTCCGGCTAAACCTGATCGAATGAAAGTGCGTCTCGACATTTTCTTCATGTTCTGCCTCCTCATTATGCTAGATTTTGCTATGATTTATATCCTTGCGAATTGGACTTCGTAATCTGCAATACCATTCCGCACAAAGGATAACCTTAATCGTCTTCTACAAAATATTCCTTTTCCCCTTCACAATTTTACGAAATCAGATAGGGTACCGCCTGCATTCCATCGTGGTGTCCTGTCGTCAGCGTTGTGTATAGGCGGACATGTTGTTCGAACGGCGCAAGAAGCTCCTGCCAAAGACTCAAAGATTTGGCAGGAGTTTCTTGCGTTTTTAAGGAACATAGTACAGCTAAGACGACTTGTCGGTAGCCTATGCGAAGGCACGATGCTGACTCGCTGCAACAAATCGACTAATGTTGGAGGCAAAGTACGATGAAAAAGGTTATTGGCATTTTGGCTTTATTTTCGCTTGTGATGGGTTTAATCGCACCACCTGCATCTGCTTGTTATGGTGTTCGCGCGATGGGAATGGGCGGAGCGTTTATAGCTGTGGCGGATGACGTGAATACCGTTTACTGGAATCCTGCAGGATTGTCTAATATTAAAGCAACAGAGATCGGTTTACAGCGCATGACAAATAACCGTGATAGCTTCAACTATATCGACGTCATTGAATACGTTACTCCACTTAAAAAAGGCATTTCGGGAATCGGCTTTCATTATACCAATAACCGCGATACTGATTATTTCGGAATTTCTTCGGACACTGGATTTGCAGACTACAAAAGTAAATGGTTTACACTCTCTTATGGTACAAAAGTGGCCGATAACTTTGCAGTTGGCATAAATGTACGGCAAGTCAAGGATAGTGCTTCCGAAGAGATAATTAACGGCGTTGGACAGTCAACAAGCTATAGCGCCAGTAATACTGGTATAGACTTAGGCTTTCTGGGTACTGCGGGCAAGTGGTCATATGGTATGCTAGTTCAAGATGCAAACAAACCGAAAGCCCTTTTTGGCCGTGACGAGATGGAACGAAATTATCGCCCGGGTATTGCGTACCGCCCGAATAACAAAACGATAATCGCAGCTGATGTTTATAATGCTAAACCGACTGAGGGATCAGAAACAGAATACTCTATAGGTCTTGAGCACAAGCTAAGTAATAACGTGCGCGCCCGTATTGGCAACTACCACGGTGCAATGACCTATGGTGCCGGTGTTAAGATTGATAAGAACATCGAACTCAATGTGGCTTATCTGTCAGGTAATCTCGGAGGTACCACCCTTATTGGTTTGCAAGCAAAATACTAGCAACCTCCGCCCTCACCTTCACCCACCGGATGATCCGCCTCCTCCTCGTCGAACAGCTCTACCGCGCCTTCAAAATCAGCCGCGGTGAACCGTATCACTGGTAATGGCACTGCTGTAATTACACAAAATATTGCCTTTCAACTGATCTATCTTCAGGAAGATGATATTATTAACCCTCATTTATCCTAATGATGCATGATTACAGGAGGAGCCTGAATGAAAAAAATATTTTCTTTTTTCACGGCAGTTATCGCTGTTGCCCTTTTCATGTCATTTCAGTCGGAGGTTAAAGCGGCCTCTACGTGACGTCTTAATATACCTCCCGGTTCGGTTGAGGTTGTAGCATTAACCAGAGTTTATAAGGTTGGGCAAGCATTTCGCACCAGCGATGTAGGCATGCATATCTATTACGCTAAAAATCGTGCTAAATACCATGGACATAAAGAGTTGAAGTACTGGGCCAATGGAGTGCCGATCGAAGAGGGCTACATATTTAAAACTCCCGGTAAAAAAACGATCACGATAAAATATCAGGGTAAGCAAGGTCAATATGATTTGCAGGTGTTTCCCGCCAACCTCGGCGCCAATATCAAAGAATGTCATATACTAAACGCTCCCCCGGAGTTTTCCTATAGACAAACATTAGATTTATTCGACCCTTCCGAGATTACAGTAAGATGTGTTTATACAAATGGCGCATCTGATGACTTTAGCGCTGGCGACTTAGAGTTTTATGCCAACGGAGTCAAACTATCCAAAGGATATAAGTTTAAAGATGCCGGCGATAAAAACTTTGTCATTCGATTAGGAAACTACAATATTAAACAACCGCTGACGGTAGTTCCTGCCTTCGATAAGGCTGTGAGCCGTTACGAGCTTATAAATGAACCTGACCAAAGCAGATACAAAGTCGGCGAAGCTTTTCATACCTGCAAATATACTGTTAGATGCTACTTTGAAGACAATACCACCGAGGATTACAGCGGCGATCAGCTTGATATCACCGCCAATGGCGTACAGATGCATGAAAACTATGTCTTTGTCAGTCCGGGGGACAAGAAAATTGTTATAACTCTTGGCGGTTTTAGGAAAACTTCAACTATAACGGTAGAAAAGTAAAAAATTCAGCTAGGCGGATATATTATGAAAATCTCCAAGAAAGACGCGCTGATATGGTTCGATTTCTTCGCACAATTGCCTGAGGATGAAGAAATCAGTATAAAACACGAAGAAATCGTCTACGCCACCTTCGCCCAGATCGAGGCGGCGATCGACCATCGGAACGACGCGTTGCTGGCGGAAATCAAAAACCTGAAAACCCTGCAAAACAGAACGTTTTTCGTCGGCAATGAGGGCAAATTCCCCCAGGGCTGCCGTTCCTGCCTGACGGGCACCGGCTTGAGCGCCATCAGGAAAACGAACAAATGCAATCTGGAGTGCAAGTTCTGTTACAACTACGGCGAACTCGACGCGATTCATCCCGTGGGAGCAGGCATGTGGGAAATCGGCGGCACGAAATTCTACGAAAAGGACATCGATCTGCTGCTTGCCATCCACCAAAAACCCACCGGCATCTCCTACGTCTATTTGGAGCCCTTCATGGAAATCGAGGAATACTATCCGGTCATAAAGAAATTCAGCGACGCGCACATCCATCAGCATCTATACACAAATGGCACATTGGCCACGGAAGAGACCCTCAAAGCATTGGGCGAAGCCGGGCTTGACGAGCTGCGCTTCAACCTGGGCGCTTCCAACTGCGCGGACAAAGTGATCGAAAATATCGGGCTGGCGAAAAAACATATCGAAACAGTCGGTATCGAAACGCCGATGACCCGCCAATTTTACGACGCCTTTTTTAAGAAAAAACAGGCGATTTTCGCGACAAACCTCGACTTTATCAATTGCGCCGAACTGCATTTAAATGAGCATAATATCGGCAACTATTCCGGGGAAAATATGTATATATCACGGCATGGCTATATCTCGCCGATCTGGAGCCGGGAACTCACCCTGAAATTCATGAAAATCGCTGCTGACGAAAACTGGGATCTGGCGGTTCACGACTGTTCGAACCACACGAAGTTTGCCCGCGGCCTGAATTTGACCGGCAAGGCGGGCATGTGGTTCGGCGCCAGCAATTACGCCTGCGAGTTTGCCATGATTCCCTACGACATATTCATCCCGATACTGAATGACGACAGCTTCAGATTCTTACACGAAGAAGAATTGCCTGACGCCTATAAACCGGAAATAATAGAGTTTTAGGCTGATGGTCATGCCGTCTTTCCTCAGTCCAAGCACGAAGACAGGAGAACGCCCATGGAAAAACTGCTCGAAAAACTCCGCTCCAAAAACATCCAGGCATACGTCGCCCGCGACTGCGGCGAGGCCAGAGACCTTGCCCTGAGCCTGATACCCCCCGGGGCGACGGTCGCGATGGGCAACTCCGCCACCCTGCGCGAGACGGGAATATTCGACTCCCTGGTTAATGGCGCCTACAACGTAATCAATCAATTCGAACCGGGGATACCGGCCGCCGAAAATCTCAAACGCCGCAAGGCCGGAATGCTGGCGGACGTCTACTTCACTAGCGCCAACGCCCTGACGCTCGACGGCGAACTTGTTAATATCGACGGCAAGGGCAACCGGGTGGCGGCCATGATGTTCGGCCCTGATAAGGTCGTTATCGTCGTCGGCGAAAACAAAATCGTCAAGAATCAGGACGAAGCCTGGCGGCGCCTGAAAGAAAAGGCGGCGCCCGCACTGGCGGAAAAACTGGGCCGGGCGACGCCGTGCGCGAAAACCGGCGTATGCTCGGATTGCAGTTCGCCTGAACGGATATGCCGCTGCTATACCGTCATCAACGGCCAGATGCCGGTGGACAAAGACAGGATCCACGTCATCATCGTCAAAGAACGGCTGGGCATATAGGCGGCTGTTCCGATACCCCGGGTTTCGGCCTTGCGGAGCAAGCGCCGGGGCCTTTTTTATGTATATCGTCCGCTGTCAGGCAGGAGCCTGGATTATTCCCTGGAATATTATCTCTCAGGAAAAGCTGCGCCGAAAAAGCGCTACGCGCAATCTCATCGCTATGTGGGGAGGAAACCCGTGAAACGTAAATATCTCGGCCTGCTGTCGGCCGGCCACTTCTTCACCGATCTCAACCAGGGCGCCCTGCCGGCCATCCTGCCGTTCCTCATCCTCGAACACAACCTCAGCTACGCTTCGGCGGCCACCCTCGTCCTGGCGGCCAACCTCGTCTCCTCCGTCATCCAGCCCCTGATCGGCCACCTGGCCGACCGCAGACCCCTGCCCTGGCTCATGCCGGCGGGCGTGCTCCTCGCCGGGCTGGGCCTCGCCTTCACAGGCTTTATCGACGCCTACTGGCTGCTCTTCCTGTCCGTCACCGTCAGCGGCATCGGCATAGCAGCCTTTCACCCCGAAGCCGCCCGGCTCGCCAACTTCGTCTCCGGCGAGAAAAAAGGCACCGGTCTCAGCATCTTCGGCGTCGGCGGCAACGCCGGCATCGCCGTCGGCCCGATCGTCACCACCGCCGCGCTGCTCTTCTGGGGCCTCAAAGGTACGCTCGTCCTTCTTGTTCCCGTCGCCGTCATGGCCGCCTGCCTCGCCCTGGAGATAAAATCCCTCCGCCAGTTCCGCCCGGCTCCGGTCAAAAAAGAGGCCGGCTCCGGGCCCGCGCCCGCGCAAGACGAATGGGGGGCCTTCTCCCGCCTCATGGTAGTCATCTTCAGCCGCTCGACGATCTTTTACGGCCTCACCACCTTCATCCCCCTGTACTGGATAAACATCCTCCACCAGTCCAAAGCCGCCGGCGGCACGGCCCTGTCCGTCCTCCTCTTCACCGGCGCGGTCGGCACCCTCATCGGCGGGCGGCTCGCCGACAAATACGGCTACAGGCAGGTCGTCAGGGCAGGCTATGCGGCCCTTGTCCCCGCCATGCTCATCTTCTTCGCCGCCGACAGCGCCACCACCGCCACCCTGCTGCTCATCCCCCTGGGCTTTTGCCTCTACATCCCCTTCAGTCCGACCATCGTTCTCGGCCAGAAATACCTGCCCAACCGCATGGGCCTCGCGTCGGGCGTCACCCTGGGGCTGGCCGTCAGCTTCGGCGGCCTCACCACCCCTGTGCTCGGCTGGCTTGCCGACCAGTACGGCCTCGTCCCGGCCTTCGCCGTCATCGCCGCCGTCCCGCTGGTCGCCGCCCTGGCCGCGTTCACGCTCACCGTTCCCGGGCAGGCGGCCAAACCGGCCGCCGCGCAGGCGGGGAATTAAAAAAACCACGGCCTGAACCATTTGGTTCAGGCCGTTTTCTCATCTCTACATATAACCTTGCTCGCGATGCCTCAGCACGGCGGCGAGCTTCTCCTTCACCGTCGCCGGCCCGGCCCACACGTCGCGGAACGCGTGCGCGTTCTTGAACCCGGCGCTCCACTCGAACGACCCGTCCGGCATATAGCAGGCGAAGATCAGCGGCTGTTCCAGGCTCCCCGGCACCGCCCCCTCCTCGTCGGTCAGCAGCGCGAAGCTTTCCTCGGGGCTCGTCTCATAGAACAACGTCGACAGGCCGTCCTCGATCTCCGTCTCCGCGAACCCGAGGGCTGCAAAAAATTCTTTGGCGTTTTCCTCTACCACAACATCATCTCCCTCTCGGATAATAACCTGTACCTATTGTACCTCAAGTGCGCCGCCTATACAACATTACGCGAACTGGCGGCATTGCCCTGAGGCGCGGCGAAAAACTCCACGCCGGGGTTGCGTTCCTTCACCCAGTTCAGCTGCCACTCCGTCGTAATCAGCACCAGCGGGCGCTCCTTGGTATCCTCGAGCAGCATGCCGTTATCCAGGCCCTTGAGCGCCTTGGTGTTGAGCCCCGGGCCGGCCACCCAGCGCGCGAGGCCGTAAGGCAGCGGGTGCATCAGGATATCCACTCCGTACTCCTGCTTCAGGCGGTACTGCAGCACCTCGAACTGCAGGCTGCCGACCACGCCGACCACGAACGACTCCACCGACCCCGGCTGGCGGAAAACCTGCACCGCCCCTTCCTGGGTCAGCTGCGTCATCCCCTTGACGAACTGCTTGCGCTTCATCGTATCCTTCGCCTGCACGCGGGCGAACTGCTCGGGCGGGAAAACGGGGAAATCCTCGAACCTGATCTCGTGCCCCGGCTGGCATAGCGTATCGCCGATCGCGAAAATTCCCGGGTCGAACAGCCCGATGATATCCCCGGGCCGGGCCTCCTCGACCAGCGTCCGCTCCTGGGCCAGGAACTGCTGGGGCTGGCTCAGCTTCACCGGCTTGCCCGACTGCACGTGGGTCACCGTCATGCCGCGCTCGAACTTTCCCGAACAGATGCGGATGAACGCTATGCGGTCGCGGTGGGCGGGGTTCATGTTCGCCTGGATCTTGAACACGAACGCCGAGAAAACATCGCTCTCGGGGCTGACGACCTCCTGCGACGACCGGCGGGGCGAGGGAGGGGGAGCCAGCCGCAGAAACTCCTCCAGAAAAGGCTGCACACCGAAATTCGTCATCGCGCTGCCGAAAAACATCGGCGTCAGCTCGCCGCGGGCCACCTTGCCGAGATCGAACTCGTCCCCGGCCATATCGAGCAGGGCGATATCGTCGCACAGCGCCTGGTGGACATCCTCGCCCAGCACCTGCCGGAAAGCCGCGTCAGCCACGCTGCCCGTCGTCGACGGCACGGCCCGCTGGCCGTGCGACTCGTCCTTGGCGAACAGCTCCACCTGGGCGAGCTGGCGGTTGTAGACACCCTTATAATCGCCGTCCACGCCCACCGGCCAGTTCATCGGGTAAGCGCGGATGCCCAGCACCTTCTCGATCTCCTCCATCAGCTCGAAAGGGTTGCGGCCGTAGCGGTCCAGCTTGTTCACGAACGTGAAGATCGGGATGCCCCGGTCCTTGCACACCCGGAAAAGCTTCTTCGTCTGCTCCTCCACGCCCTTGGCCACATCGATGATCATCACCGCGCTGTCGGCGGCGATCAGTGTCCGGTACGTATCCTCGCTGAAATCCTGGTGGCCGGGGGTATCGAGGATATTGACGCGGATACCGTTGTAATCGAACTGCAGCACACTCGAAGTCACCGAAATGCCGCGCTGCTTCTCTATCTCCATCCAGTCCGACACCGCGTGCTTCTGGGCCTTGCGCGCCTTCACCGACCCGGCCAGGTGGATAGCCCCGCCGTACAGCAGCAGCTTCTCCGTAAGTGTCGTCTTGCCGGCGTCCGGGTGGGAAATGATCGCGAACGTCCGGCGGGGGCTCGTTTCGTTAAAAGACATCTTTCCTCCGCTTATCCGCCGCCGGGCTAAATACCGGCGACAGCCATTAATTAAAAACGTACTAAAAAATTATACCCGGTTTTGCAGCTTCCTGCAAGACCGGGCATTACAGCGCTCATTTCTTCAGCCACCTCACGACACACGACCCCCAGGTGAGCCCGCCGCCGAAACCCACCATCACCACGGCGTCGCCGTTCTTCACCCTCCCGGCCCTCACAGCCTCATCGAGCGCGATCGGCACCGACGCCGCCGAAGTGTTGCCGTACCGGTCCACATTCACATACACCTTCTCCATCGGCATACCGAGCCGCTTGGCCGCCGCCTGGATTATGCGCATGTTCGCCTGGTGGGGCACGAGCAAAGCGATATCCGCCGGCTCGACCCCCGCCCTGGCCAGCGCCTTGAGCGCCGAATCACCCATTATTTTCACCGCGAACTTGAAAACTTCCTTGCCGCTCATCCGGATGTAATGCAGCCGCCCGGCCACCGTCGCCGCCGTCGCCGGCTGCCGCGACCCGCCGGCCGGCACATTCAGCAGCTCGGCGCCCGTGCCGTCCGCCCCCAGATCGACGCCGACGATCCCGTACCCTGGATCCGTTTCTCCCAGCACGGCGGCCCCCGCGCCGTCGGCGAACACGATCACCGTATTGCGGTCGGTCATGTCCGTTATCCGCGACAGCGTCTCCGCGCCGATCACCAGCACCTTGCGGTACATGCCCGACCTGATGAACTCGCCGCCCACCACCAGGCCGTACACGAACCCCGAGCAGACCGCCGTAAGGTCGAAGGCGGCGGCCCGCGTCGCCTTCAGGTTGGCCTGCACCAGGCAGGCCGTCGACGGGAAAAGCATATCAGGCGTCACCGTGGCGACAATTATAAGGTCGAGCTCCGCCGCGTCCACGCCGGCGTCCGCCAGCGCCCGTTCGGCCGCCCGCGTCGCCATGGCCGACGTCGTCTCCCCCCTCGGCGGCGATGCGCCGCTCGCGGATGCCGGTGCGCTCCTTTATCCACTCGTCAGTCGTATCCACCAGCCGTTCCATATCCCGGTTGGTAACGACCCTGTCCGGCACATACGAACCCATACCCAGAATACCTGCGAACCTATCTCTCATTATCGGGCAGCTCCTCATCGATTGTGCGCATATGTTTCCAACCCGGCCATACTTTTCTATTATGCCTGCTTTCCCCGCAGCCGATACGTCACAAACGGAAAGCCCGCGGCCGGAATGCCGCAGGCTCCTCTCACGCCAGACTCCGCAGCAGCGCGCTTCGTTGTTCCAGGTACTCGTCGTACGTCATCCGCCGGTCGATCACCCCGGCCGGCGTTATCTCCACGATCCGGTTGGCCACCGTCTGCACGAACTGGTGGTCATGGGAAGCGAACAGGATGGTGCCGCCGAAGGCGATCAGCCCGTTGTTCAGCGCCGTGATCGACTCCAGATCGAGATGGTTGGTCGGCTCGTCGAATATCAGCACATTCGCGCCGCTCAGCATCATCTTGGCGAGCATGCACCGCACCTTCTCGCCGCCTGAAAGCACATTCGCCTCCTTCAGGCTCTCCTCGCCCGAGAAAAGCATCCGCCCCAGGTAGCCCCTGATGAACGTCTCCTCCTGGTCGCGGGAAAACTGCCGCAGCCAGTCGACGAGACTCAGCTCGCACCCGTCGAAGAAGGCGCTGTTATCCTTCGGGAAATAAGCCTGCGAAGTTGTCACGCCCCATTTGAACTCGCCGCCGTCGGCCGCCGCCTCGCCCGCCAGGATCTTGAACAGCGTCGTCTTGGCGAGGCCGTTCTCGCCCACGAACGCGATCTTGTCGCCCTTCTCCACCCGCAGGGTGAACCCGTCCAGCACCTTCTCGCCCTCGATGCTCTTCTCAAGCCCCTCGATCGTCAGCAGCTGGTCGCCGGCCTCGCGGTCAGGCTTGAAAGCGATGAACGGATACTTGCGCGACGAAGGCCTGATATCCTCGAGCGTCAGCTTCTCCAGCAGCTTCTTGCGCGACGTCGCCTGCCGCGACTTCGACGCGTTGGCGCTGAACCGCTGGATGAAGCTCTGCAGCTCCTTCATCTTCTCCTCCGTCTTGCGGTTCGCCTCCCTGGCAAGCTTCAGCGCCAGCTCGCTCGACTCCAGCCAGAAATCGTAGTTGCCCACAAATAACTGGATCTTGCCGAAATCGATATCGGCGATGTGGGTGCATACCTGATTGAGGAAGTGACGGTCGTGGGAAACCACGATCACCGTGTTGGGGAAATTGTACAGGAAATCCTCCAGCCACCGGATCGCCTCGGTGTTTAGATGGTTGGTCGGCTCGTCGAGCAGCAGGATGTCGGGGTTGCCGAACAGCGCCTGCGCCAGCAGCACCCGCACCTTCTCGTTGCCGCTCAGCTCGCTCATCTTCTGGCCGTGAAGCTCCTCCGGAATGCCCAGGCCGTTCAGCAGCTTCGCCGCCTCCGTCTCGGCGTCCCAGCCGTTCAGCTCCGCGAACTCTCCCTCCAGCTCGGACACTCTCAGGCCGTCCTCGTCCGAGAAATCGGGTTTGGCGTACAGTGCGTCCTTCTCCTCCATGATCGCATACAGGCGCGCGTGGCCCATGATGACCGTCTTCAGCACCTCGAAACCGTCAAACTCGTAGTGGTTCTGGCGCAGCACCGCCAGCCGCTCGCCGGGCGTTATATCCACCGTCCCGCTCGTCGGCTCGATCTCGCCGGCCAGGATCTTCAGAAAAGTCGACTTCCCCGTGCCGTTAGCGCCGATCAGGCCGTAACAGTTGCCGGGGGTGAACTTTATATTCACATCCTTGAACAATACCCGTTTCCCGAACCCGAGACTCAGACCGTTTGTACTTATCATAAAAACATCGCCTCCTGCGTAAAACTTGCCGCGCTGCCAGTAAAAAGCAAAAGCCGTCCGATAAAGGCGGCTTGTAATTCCGACACACCTGTTAAAGATACCACATATCCGCGCCGGCGTCAAACAAATCGCCTTCCCGCCCAACCTTTCATTTTGCCTCCCGTTGCGATATAATACGCTTATTATATTACTTTGACAAAAACAGGCAGGCGGGAGGGTTGACGGTGGATCGGGAAAAACAGCCGGGCTTCAGGGACGGCGCGGTTGACGGCATCCCCATAATGGTCGGATACTTTCCGGTGGCGATGGCGTTCGGCCTGCTCGCCAAAACGGTCGGCGTCACCTTTGCCGACGCCTGCCTGTTCTCCCTCGTCGTCTTCGCCGGCGCCAGCCAGTTCATGGCCCTCGACCTCATCAAGGCCGGCATCGCCGCCGTCGACATCGTCCTCGCCACCTTCCTCCTCAACCTCCGCCACATGATGATGAGCGCCGCCCTCGCCGTCCGCCTCCGGGGCGTGCGGCGCGGCCTGCTGCCCATCGTCGCCTTCGGCGTCACCGACGAAACCTTCTCCGTCGCTTCCTTCAAACCCGGCGGACTCACCGCCCCTTATCTCCTCGGTCTCAACGGCGCCGCCTATGTCGCCTGGTTCGGCGGCACCGTCGCCGGCTACCTCGTCGGCCAGGTGCTGCCGGCGGCCGTGCAGAGCAGCCTCGGCATCGGCCTCTACGCGCTGTTCGCCGCCATCCTCGTCCCCGGGCTCAAAAAACACGCCGGCGCCCTCGCCATCGCCCTGCTGGCCGGCCTGCTTTACCTGCTCCTCAGCCGCTTCACGCCGCTGTCCTCCGGCTGGAGCCTCATCGCCGCCATCATCGCCGCCGCCGCCGCCGGCCTGGCGACGCTCAAAGACGGCGCCGGGGAGGAGGAAGCATGACCGAATACCTGCCCCTCATCCTCGGCATGATGCTCGTCACCTACCTGCCGCGCCTGCTGCCGCTCGCCGCCCTCACGCGGCGGCCGCTGCCGCCCCTGGTGCGGCGCTTCCTCCGCTGCATCCCCTTCGCCGCCCTCGGCGCGCTGATAACCAGGGGCGTTGCCGAAAGCGGCCCGGGCATGATGCCGGCCACGCTCGCCGCGATCGCCGTCGCCGCCGCCGTCTCCTTCCGCGGCGGCAGCCTCGTACCGTCCGTCGTGGCGGCGATTGTGACAGCGTACCTCGTCCTTTCGCTATAAAAAAAAGACCACCGCTGGCCTCCGGCAGCATTTGCGCCGCGGATTGCGGCTCGCGGTGCCAACAGTGCCAGCGCTAATGAAAACGTGGGGGAAATATATGCACGCATTGTTAATCGGCGCAACGGGAGCGACAGGTAAAGACTTGCTGGGCTTATTACTAAAAGACGACTACTTCAGCCGGGTGGAGATTTTTGTCAGGCGCAGTCCGGATTTCCACCACGAAAAATTAAAGGTCCACGTTATCGATTTCGACAGGCCGGAACAATGGAAGCAGCTAATCAAGGGCGATGTTTTGTTTTCGTGTCTGGGGACGACCCTTAAAGCCGCGGGCAGCAAAGCAGCACAATGGAAGATCGATTACGAGTATCAATACCGGTTTGCTAAATTCGCCAGAGAAAACAATGTGAGTCATTATATCCTGGTATCCTCCGCTTTCGCTTCGCCCCGGTCTCCATTCTACTATCCGAGGATGAAAGGCCGGTTGGAAGAAGCTGTGAGGGCATTGGGGTTTCCAAAGCTGTCAATCTTCAACCCGCCTGCTTTGATACGGAAAAACAGTGATAGAACACTTGAAGTCGCCGCAGTGAACGTCATGCGGTTTTTCAATCAGCTAGGACTTTTCCGCCCGCAAAAACCCATGCCGACAGAGATATTGGCGCAGGCCATGATAAACTCCGCTAAAACGAAAGGAAACGGCGTCGCCACTTTAACAGGCAAAGAAATCTGGAAATGTGCGGAAGCCCGGTAATTATCCCGCCCCGGCTACTCCCCCGGGAACCGCAGCCCCCACTGGGCGCGGGCCGTATCCATCATCCCCATCACCGCCAGCGTCTGCTCGTGCGTCATCACCGGGCTCTCCGTCAGCCCGGCCCGCAGGCAGCGCTCCGTCTCCCTGATCTGGTACTCGAACCCGTTCACCTCGAACGACGCCTTCACCGTACGCTCGCCGTTGCCGGTCACCACCGCGAACTCCTGCAGCGCCGTGAACTCCGGCAGCACGATCCGCCCCTCCGTCCCGAAAATCGCCGCCTCGGTCGGGATAACGCTGCCGATCGTCGTCACCAGATGGGCCGTCGCCCCGTTGTCGTACTCCAGCATGATGCTGTCAAATTTATCTGTGCCGTACTCGCCCAGCACCGCCCGCGAATGAAGCGCCGCCGGCCGGTACCCCAGCACCATCGCCGCCACCCCCAAAGCGTACACGCCGATATCCAAGAGCGCCCCGCCGGCCAGCGCCGGGTCGAACTTGCGCACATAGCGGGCCCCCGTCGGCGCGAACCCGTACTGGGCCCGGAAATGGGTCACCGCGCCGATCGCCCCGCCGGCCAGCTCCCCGGCCAGCAGCCCGTACGCGGGCAGGAACTTCGTCCAGAACGCCTCCATGATGAACAGCCGCTTCTCCCGCGCCAGAGCGATGAGCGCCGCCGACTGGGCGGCGTTCACCGTGAACGACTTCTCGCACAGCACATGCTTGCCGTGCTCCAGGCACAGCCTGGCGTTCTCGTAGTGGTGCGAATGCGGTGTCGCCACATACACCACATCGATATCGCCGTCGCGGACCAGCGCGTCGTAATCGCCGTACGCCCGCGGCACCCCGTGCTCGGCCGCGAACTCCGCGGCTGTCGCCATGCTGCGCGACGCCACCGCCAGCACCTTGCCGGTGTCGCCCAGCCGGGAAATGGTAGCCGCGAACTTCTTCGCGATCGTACCTGTCGACATAATGCCCCAATTGATGCTTTTCATCCCGCAAACAGCCCCCCTGCGACGTTATCTTCCCTATAAACGTATTACAAGGCGCCCCGGCCGTCAATAGCGGCGCGTTGCCAACCATGGCCCATCCAAAAGACAAAACGGCCCGGATCCCCAGACGGGGATCCGGGCCGTTTTCTTTTTCACCGCGCCGTCGGCGCCTTCGTTTTCTTACGCGCGTTATACCCCTTATCGCCATAAGGCTGCAGCTTCTCCAGCCACTTGTCCTCCAGCGCCGCCACCGCCTCGCGCCACTCGTCGGCAGGCACCTTCGCCGCGTCGATCTCCTCCAGCACCTCGAAAGCGAAAGCGTCGCCGCCGCTGCCGTCCCAGTCCGCCTGCAGCTCCTTGCAGCGGTGGACCCTCATCCGCAGCTGGAAACCCTGGGAGTTGAAAGCCGCCGGCAGATTCATACTGCTGCCCACCAGCAGCCTGCCGTTCGCCGTGTTCCTGATAACATACACCCCCATCGGGCGGGGCGTCTCCTTATACTCCAGCTTCAATTCCTTGCGTCTGTCCATAATATTCATCTCCTTTTTCGGCGTATCCTGACTATTGACTATGTGGCGGGACGGCATCATTAGCGCGCATTGGCGGAGGCCGATTACGCGCCGTCGGCGAAGCAAGCCGCAAACGATACCGTACGACCGTCCATGGACGGACGGGCGAGGAGCCATCTGTCACGGACGACAGTTGGCTACGGTACGGTTGAGTCGGCGCGAGTTTATGGCGCGTTCGGCCGGAGACCAGCAAGCGTTGATGCCGTCCCGCCCAGGCTGTAAGACCCTATGGTTTAATCCAGTACTTGCTCCCGTCCACCGTACGGTCCAGGAAGCCGTAGTCGACCAGATAGCGGCGCAGCAGCGCGTAATCGTCGTAGAAGCGCTTCAGCACAGCGTTGACCTCCTTCTCGGTGTACGTGGCCGCCGGGTCGAAATACTTCACGATATGCCTCAGGATGGCCAGCCGCTTCTTCTCCTTGCCGGGGAAGATCTTCAGCGGTCCGTCGGAGCCGTTGGGGAGATAAGCGGCGAGAATCATCTCATTTTCCTCCGCCGTGATCGCGAACCGCTCATCGACATTCCGCGTGTTCAGCGGCAGGTCGATGAAGCTGGTCTTTTTCGGCGTCCGCTCAGCCAATAGCTCCATTATCGCCAGGAAAACCTTGGCCTGCTTCTGCCTCTCCCGGAGCGCGAAACGATGGTTGCGGACCGTCGACACACTGCCTGTGCCCAGCTCCTTCGCCACCTCGGCGTCGCTTTTCCCGGCGTGGAAAAGCTCCAGGACGGCCTTCTGGTGCTCGGTCAGGCCGGTCAGCTTCTTATCCAGGCTGAGAAGAAAATCGAAAACCGAGCGGTGGCTTTCGGCGATATGGACCGCCGCGTACTTCCTCGCCTCGTACAGCAGCTCGCCGTGCCGGTAGACCTGGCCGTCCTCGAACGTGCGGCCGCAAATCAGGCAAATATACACGCCGGCGGCCTCGTCGTAACGGTATCCCTGCTTCACCTCCGCCGCCGACGCCTGCCAGAACAGCTCCGAAACATCGTGCATTATAAACACCTCACATAATGGTCTATAGAATACATAGACATTATATTATTATATCTATAAAAAATCAAGATACCGGCGAGCGGAGGATATTCCCACCTTAGTGTTCCCGCACAAATAAAAAAGAGAACCGCCAGGGCGGTTCTCTCCGAATATACCGTGGTTACTTCGTGTTCTGGATAGCGTCGACCAGCGCGGTGCCGTGCTTGTCGGTGTAAGCCTTCCACACCGGCTTGACCTTTTCGATGAACGGCTGCACATCCTTGACCTCGTTGAAAAGCACGCCCTTCTTGACAAGCTCCTCGACGACCTTCTTCTCGTCCGCGGTCCACAGCTCGCGGGACTTGAGGGTCGTCTCCTTGCCCACCTCGATGAGGATCTTCTGCTGCTCGGGGGTCAGCTTGTCGAACACCTTCTTGCTGATCAGGATGGCGTCCGGGGTGCTGAAATGGCGGGTCCAGGAGAAATACTTGGAAACCTCGTACAGCTTGAGCGTGTAAAGGGTCGTCGGGCTGTTCTCCCAGCCGTCGATGACGCCCTGCTGCAGCGCGCTGTACACTTCGCCCTGGCCCATCGGCGTCGCGATCGCGCCCATGCTGTTCAGCGTATTGACCATCAGCTGGCTGTTCATAACGCGGATCTTCACACCCTTGAGGTCGTCGGGGGTATTGATCGGGCGCTTGTTATTGATGACGCTGCGCGACCCGGAGTCGGCCCAGAACAGGAACACGAACCCCGCCTTGTTGATATCGGCGATCAGCTGCTCGCCCGGCTTGCCGTCGAGAACCTTATACTGATGGGCCGGGCTCTTGAACATGAACGGCAGGTTAAGGACATCGATCGTCGGCACGAACTGGCCGAGCGGCCCGCAGGAAGTCAGGCCCATATCGAGGGTGCCCATCTTCATGCCCTCGAGGGCATCGCGCTGTTCGCCCAGCTGGCTGCTGGGGAACACCTGGATCTCGATCTGGCCTTTTGTCTTTTCCTTCACCTTCTCGGCGAAGAACAGCATCGCCCGGTGGGTGGGATGCGCCTCCGGCAGCACGGAAGACAGCTTCAGGACCTGCTTTTCGGCTTTCTTCTCGGGCGCCGCCGCCTTCTGCCCGCCGCCGCAGGCCGTCAGAACCAGGCTCAGGGCGATGACGATCGCCAGGATGACCGTAAACTTTTTGTTCACTCTTTTTCCCTCCTAGGTTTATTTTAATAAATGAAAGATAAGGAACCGCTTCTCTCCCTACCACCTCCGCCAATCGGCCGTATTAAACCTGGCCTTATAATTTGCCGCCCATGACCAGCCTCGGGATGAAGGTGATCAGGTCGGGAATAAGCGTGATGAGGACAAGCACGACGATCATCGCGCCGATGAAGCGGTAATAGGTGTTCAGCATCGCCCCCAGCGAAATCTTCGAAATGCCGGTGGCCACGAACAGTGCCACGCCGACCGGCGGCGTGCACTGGCCGATCGCCATGTTGACGATCGTCATCACCCCGAAGTGGATGGGGTCGATGCCCAGCTTCATGATAATCGGGAAGACGATCGGGATGAGGATGATGATTATCGGGGTGACATCGAGGATCATCCCCATGAACAGCATCAGCGCGTTGACCAGCAGCAGCACCGTGAACGGGTTGGTGGAAATCGAGAACACGAACTCGGCCAGCAGCGCCGGGATGCGCTCGGCGGCCAGGATCCAGCCGAACGCCGAGGCCGTGGCCACGCACAGCACCACGACGCCGGTGGTAACCCCCGTCTGGGCGATTATGCGGGGCAGGTCGGACAGCCTAAGCTCCCTGTAGATGAAGAAGCCGACGATGAAGGCATAGACCGCCGCGACCACCGACGCCTCGGTGGCGGTGAAGACGCCCGAGAGGATGCCGCCGAGAATGATGATCGCCGTCATGATCGCCAGGATGGAATCCTTGAAACTCGTCCACACCTCGCCCCCGGAGCAGCGCGGTTCCGCCGGCAGATCGCGCTTCTTGGCGAAAATATAACTTGTCACCATCAGCGCGATGCCGATGAGGATGCCGGGGACGAAGCCGCCCAGGAAAAGGCCGCCGATCGAGATGCCGGCCGTTACGCCGAGGATGACCATCGGGATGCTGGGCGGGATGATGATGCCGATCGCGCCGGCGCAGGCCACGATGCTCGTCGCCATATCCTTGCCGTAGTTGCGCTTCTCCATCGCCGGGATGAGGATACTGCCCACCGCGGCGGTGTCGGCGGCCGTCGAGCCGGACACGCCGGCGAAAAACATCGAGGCCACGACGCTCACCATCGCCAGACCGCCGCGGATATGGCCCACCAGGGTGGTGGCGAACTTCACCAGGCGGCGGGAGATGCCGCCATTCTCCATCAGCCCTCCCGCCAGGATAAAGAACGGCACCGCCACCAGCGAAAAAGACTCCGAGGCGGTATACATCCGCTGGATGATCACCGCCGTATCCATCGTGGAGTTGAGCACCAGCGCCAGCACCGACGACAGCGCCAGGCTGAACGACACCGGCACCCGGCAGAAAAGCAGCAGAAAGAAAGACAGGAAAATCGTCGCCGCCATGCTATCTCTCCCCCCTGACCAAACAATAGACCGCGCTCAGGGCGTGGATGGCGATGAACAACCCGCTCACCGGAATAGCCAGATACGGCCAGATCATCGAAAACGGCATCGCCGCCATCTCCTGGTCGGCGTTGCCCTCCACGAACATCATCCCCTTGACGATCATCAGCGCGGCAAAAGCGGTGATCAGCAGATAGACGGCGATCTCGACCCACCGCTGAACGGGTCTGGGCAGCATCACGACGAAAATCTCCACCCCGAAGTGGGCGCTCTGTTCGACCGCCAGGCTGGCCCCCAGAAAACACGTCCACACGAACATATACGTAAGCAAGGCCTCGGTCCAGGGTATCGGGCTCTGGATCACGAACCGGCTGACAATCTGCGCCAACCCCAGAAAAGTCATGATCGTGATGAGAAAAATCAGGCTGCACTGCTCAAACTTTGTCACGAGCTTATTGATAAATAGCAAGTCGGTTCACTCCTCTTGGCTTTTGTCCGGGTCAAAACACGGCAACTTTGGCGATCTCCCTCCTCGTCGGCATGGTCAAGCAGTGGCCGCGCCTGCCGGCGGACGGCCTCTTCCGGTGCGGGGGCGGCGACGGATGCGTCTTGGGAAATATACTAATAAATGGCGATATCTTCCTGCAGAAGTTTTGCCTGATGGCATTGATAGTTCACAATGCGGTCCGTAAAAATACGATAATTCGCACTATAAAACCGCCCTTATTCGATTAGGGCGGTTTTATAGCGGCAAAGTGTATAATATGCCCCCAACGGCGACATTGACACAATCTTTGCGAATATATATAATTATCTTGATAATATATAATGTAATGAATTATATATTATCCGAGAGTGGAGTGCTGAGATGAACCAGACAGATCGCGGCGATGGAGAGAACAATCCTTTGAAAGACACAATTAAACAATTTATCCGCACCAAAATAATCGAAAACAAACTTCAGCCCGGACAAAGGGTCGTGGAGACGGAAATCGCCCGGGAACTCAAAGTCAGCCAGATACCTGTGCGCGAGGCGCTGTGCGGGCTTGAGGAGGAAGGCCTCGTCAAATCCGTCAAATACACCGGCTCCTTCGTCACCGAGATCGACAACAAAGAAATGTACCACATGCATCTGCTCAGATCTTACATAGAATCGTCGGCCCTCGAACTCATGCTGCCGAAACTGACCAAAAAGGATTTCGGCGCCCTCCACGACATCGTCGACGCCATGGGGGAGAAGCAAAGAAGCCACGCCGACTACTCGGCCATCTCCGCCCTCGACATCGAATTCCACCGCACCATCGTCGCCTGGAGCGGCATCGAAGCCTACAACCGCATCTGGGCGATGCTCAACGGCCATGTCCGGCGGTTCATCAACATCGTCCACCCTCAGATCGAACACAAGCAGGACCAGGTATACGAAGACCACCGTCGGCTCATGGAAATCCTCGAAGAGCGCGACGTCGAAAAAGCCAAGGCGGCGATCAAAGCCCATATCATGGATGTCTTCGACCGGGGTGCCATCAGCGTATAGCAAGCGCTACGCCGCCGGCACCTCTTTGTCTTTTTGCCGCGCTATCGCCCCAAGCCAGTGAAGGAGGAATTATGTTGAAAATGAAAGCGGTCGTCAAGTACGACAACGTGGCGGGCGCCACCGAAGTGAGAGAAGTGCCGGTGCCGGAGATCGGCCCGGACGACGCCCTGGTGAAAGTTGCCTACATAGGGGTATGCGGCAGCGATCCCCACATGCACCACAACCGCGTCTCCTACAAAGTCAACGTGCCGCTCATCCTCGGCCACGAATTCTCGGGCACCATCGAGAAACTCGGCGCCAACGTCCAGGGCTTCGCCGTCGGCGACGCCGTCACCTGCGAAACCCACGCCGACTACTGCGGCAAGTGCGAAATGTGCCGCACAAACCACTACCAGGTCTGCCGGCAGCGCAAAGGCTTCGGCTTCCAGGCCGACGGCGCCTTCGCCAAATACGTCCGGGTACCCAGCCGCGTCCTCCACAAACTGCCGGCCGGCGTAACCCTCAAAGAAGCCTCCTGCACCGAGCCGGTCTGCGTCGCCTACAACGCCCTCGCCAAAAACTCCAAGATCATGCCGGGCGACATCGTCGTCGTCATCGGCCCCGGCCCGATCGGCATCCTCTGCACGAAAGTGGCCAGCATCCTCGGCGCGGCCGACATCGTCGTCGTCGGCACCGACGGCGACGAAGAACGCCTCGAAATCGCCAAAAAATACGGCGCAACCCTGACCATCAACAGCTCCAAACAGGACCCCGTACCTGTCATCATGGGCCTGCAGGACGGCTACGGCGCCCACACCGTCGTCGACTGCGCCGGCTTCTCGCCGACCCTCAAACTCTCCATGGACGTCGTCCGCCCCTACGGCCAGATAACCAAAGTCGGCTGGGGCCCGGGACCGGTCGGCTTCTCCCTCGACCCCATCATCGCCAAAGTCGTCACCCTCCAGGGCACCTTCAGCCACACCTGGGACGTCTGGGAAAAGAGCCTCGTCCTCATGGAAAAGAAAATCATCGACGTGGGCGACATCATCACCCACGAACTGCCGCTCGACAAGTGGGCGGAAAGCTTCGAACTCATGGAATCCAAGCAGGGACTGAAAATCGTCCTCACTCCCATCGACTGACAAGACCTTAAGGGAGGAATAACATTGGCATCGCAAGCGACTATCGACCATCTGGAAGCAAAGGCGCTGGCCCTCAGGGATCACATCGTCAACGACCTCACCGGCGTCGGCAAGGTCGGCCACCTCGGCGGCTCGTGCTCGAGCGCGGAAATAGTGGCAGCCCTCTACTTCCATAAAATGAAACACGACCCCCAAAACCCGGCCCTGCCGGACCGCGACCGCTTCCTGCTCAGCAAGGGTCACGCGGCCCTCGTCCAGTACGCCGCCCTCGCCGAAGCCGGCTACTTCCCCAAAGAAGAGATGAAAAAAGTCAAAACCCTCGGCGCCATGCTCCAGGGACACCCCGACATGACCAGGACGCCCGGCATCGAAGCCAACACCGGCTCGCTCGGCCAGGGCCTCTCCATCGCCTGCGGCATGGCCCTCGGCCTCAGGCTCGACGGCCAGGCAAGCAAAGTATACGTCCTCATCGGCGACGGCGAACTTGCCGAAGGCCAGATCTGGGAAGCCGCCATGGCCGCTTCCTACTACAAGATCGACAACCTCGTCGCCATCGTCGACCGCAACCGCCTCCAGGCCACCGGCGCCATCTGCGACCGGTTCGACACCAACCCCGTCACCCCCAAATGGGCCGCCTTCGGCTGGGAAACCATCGAAATCGACGGCCACGACATCGGCGCCATCTTAGGCGCCCTCGACAAAGCCGACCGGATCAAAGGCAAACCCACCGTCATCATCGCCGAAACCGTCAAAGGCAAATGCATCTCCTTCGCCGAAAACAACCCCGCCTTCCACAACGGCGCCATGACCCCCGAACAGTGGGAAATCGCCAAATCTGACCTCAACAAGCTGCGGAGGTAGGAATAAATGGCTACGAAAAGTCAACGTCAGGCCTACGGGGAAGCCCTGGTAGAGCTGGGCAAGGAAAACAAGAACATCGTCGCGCTCGAAGCCGACCTCGGCAAATCCACCATGTCCATCCTCTTCCAGCAGCAATTCCCCGAGCGCTACTTCGAAATGGGCATCGCCGAGGCCAACATGGCCTCCACCGCCGCCGGACTCGCCCTCACCGGCAAAATCCCCTTCATCAACTCCTTCGCCGTCTTCGCCACCGGCCGCTGCTACGACCAGCTTCGGCAGACCATCGCCATCGCCGGGCTCAACGTCAACATCTGCGGCTCCAGCGCCGGCCTGTCCGACTTCGGCGACGGCTCCACCCACCAGTCCGTAGAGGATATGGCCACCATGCGCGTCATCCCCGGCATGACCGTCCTCGTCCCCGTCGACGCCATCGAAACCCGCAAAATGGTGCGGGCCATGGCCGCCCACCCCGGACCCTGCTACATACGCATCAACCGCAACGACCTGCCCTTCTTCACCGACGAAGAGAGTGAATTCGAAATCGGCAAACTCTATCCCGTCCGCGAAGGCGGCGACGTCATCGTCTTCGCCAACGGCGTCATGGTCTCCAAAGCCGTCGAAGCCGCCGAAGCCCTCGCCGGCGAAGGCATCTCCGTCAAAGTCGTCAACGTCAGCACCGTCAAACCCCTCGACAAACAGGCCGTCATCGCCATGGCCAAAGGCTTCAGAGCCGTCGTCACCGCCGAAGAGCACAGCGTCATCGGCGGCCTCGGCAGCGCCATCGCCGAAGCCCTCAGCGAAATAAAGGACATTCCCCTCGCCATCGTCGGCATCGAAGACCGCTTCGGCACCTCGGCCACAAACTACGACGAACTCCTCGTCTACTACGGCCTGACGGCCGACGCCGTCAAAGCGCGGATCAAGAAAATCATCGGTAAGGAGTAGATAAAACAATGAAACTAGGTTTCGTCGGTCTCGGGATCATGGGCAAGCCCATGTCCAAGAACCTGCTCAAAGCGGGCCACTCCCTCGTCGTCTACGACCTCAACGCCGCCGCCGTCGCCGAAGTGGTCGCAGCCGGCGCCGAAGCCGCCGCCTCGCCGCGTGAAGTCGCCGAGAAAGCGCGCATCGTCATCACCATGCTGCCCAACTCGCCCCACGTCAAAACCGTCGTCCTCGGCGAAGGCGGCCTCCTCGAAGGCGCCAAAGCCGGCGACATCATCGTCGACATGAGCTCCATCGCCCCCCTCGCCGCCCAGGAAGTAGCCGCCAAAGCCGCCGAAAAAGGCGTCGAAATGCTCGACGCGCCCGTCAGCGGCGGCGAACCCAAAGCCATCGACGGCACCCTCTCCATCATGGTCGGCGGCAAGCAGGAAATCTTCGACCGCGTCAAAGACATCCTCGCCCAGATGGGCAAATCCGTCGTCCGCTGCGGCGACATCGGCGCCGGCAACACCACAAAACTCGCCAACCAGATCATCGTCGCCCTCAACATCGCCGCCGTCAGCGAAGCCCTCGTCCTCGGCGCCAAAGCCGGCGTCGACCCCGAAGTCATCTTCCAGGCCATCCGCGGCGGGCTGGCCGGCAGCACCGTCCTCGACGCCAAAGCGCCGATGATCATCGCCGGCAACTTCAAACCCGGCTTCAAGATCGACCTGCACATCAAAGACCTCAATAACGCCCTCGAAACCGCCAAAGACGTCGGCGTGCCCCTCTTCCTCACCAGCCAGGTCATGGAAATCATGCAAGCCCTCAAAATCGACGGCAAAGGCCAGAACGACCACAGCGGCATCGTCCAGTTCTACGAAAAACTGGCCCAATTCGAGGCCCGCAAACAATAGCCTGACGAACGGCCGGATCGCGCAACCTACGGCAGGATTAATGCAGCCTGGCAAATTATCGTCCCATATCGTGCATTTCCACGCAGGAAAGACACGATGCCTCCAGAATATTATAAACATTGTGCGTTGTGGGACTTTCTCCGGCCCGGCAGCCGGAGCGAATCCGGACAACGCCGCGATGCAGACAGTAACAAACATATCAGGGGGATCGACAATTGCCACAGCGAAACATCGCCTTTCTCTACGGACGCGATACCATCTCGGTACCACTGCCGGCCGATAAAATCCTCTACGACATCAAAGGCGGACACCTGCCCGCCATCACCGACATCCCGGCCGCCGTCAAAGCGGCGCTCGCAGCGCCCATCGGCACCCCGCCCCTCCGTGAAGTCGTCCGGTCCGGCGACAAAGTCGCCATCACCGTCAGCGACATCACCAGGGCCTGGGTCCAGTTCGACACCTTCCTGCCCGTCCTGCTCGACGAACTCAACGACTGCGGCGTCCCTGACGAAAACATCACCATCATCGTCGCCCTCGGCGCCCACCGCCGCAACACCGGCGAAGAACTCGCCGTCCTGTGCGGCGAAAAAGTGTGCCACCGCGTCAGAATGCTCCAGCACGACGCCCACGACAAGGAAAACCTCGTCTACGTCGGCACCACCAGCCGCGGGGTCGAAACCCACATCAACAAAACCATCATGGCTGCCGACAAAGTCATCCTCACCGGCGGCATAGCCTTCCACCTCATGGCCGGCTTCGGCGGCGGACGCAAAGGCATCATGCCCGGAGTAAGCGGCTACGAAACCATCCAGGGCAACCACCGCTACTGCCTCAGCGCCGAAATCGGCAAAGGCCTCAACCCCAACTGCCAGTCGGGGCGCACCGTCGGCAACGAAATGCACGAAGACATGACCGAAATGGCCGCCATGGTCAACCCCGCCTTCCTGCTCCATGCCGTCCTCACCCCCGAAGGCCGCATCGGCCGCTTCGTCGCCGGCCACTGGCTCGAAGCCTGGGAAGAAGGCTGCCGGACGGTCGAGGCGACCTACGGCGTGCCCATCGCCGACCGCGCCGACCTCGTCGTCGCCTCGGCGGGCGGCTTCCCCAAAGACATCAACCTCTACCAATCCATCAAAGCCCTCGACAACGCCTTCATGGCAGTCAAGCCCGGCGGCGCGATCATCTGCTTCCTCGAATGCGAAGACATCAACGAGCCTCCAGAATACATGGAATGGCTGCGCTACAAAGACCCGCTTGAATTCGAGCTCGCCGTGAGGAAAAAATTCACCGTCCCCGGCTACTCCGCCTTCCGCCTCAAAGACATGTCCAAACAGGTCGCCATCTTCGGCGTCACCCGGCCGGAAAACTTCGCCGTCATGCGCGAAGCCGGCCTCAGGCCGGTCACCAACTTCGACGAAGCCTACGACCTCGCCCGGCGGATAATCGGCCGGGAAGACTACACCATCACCGTAATGACCCAGGCGGCCAACACCGTGCCGCTCCTGGGCTGAGGGGCCCGCGCCCCCGATCAACCCGGACAAAATGCCGGGAGCGTCTGACCTGGCGTTTTGCATATTAAAAGTGGAGGGAAGAAGGATGAAAAAAGCTCTCAAAGTAGCCAGCGTACTGCTCGTTCTCGCGATGGCAGTAACCCTGCTGGCAGGATGCGGCGGCGGCGACAAGAAACCTGCCGAGCAGAAAGTCGAGAAAAAAGTCATCAAGGTCTCCATCGGCCTTAATGATGCCAGCCCGGAATACAAAGGCCTGGAAAAGTGGAAGGAACTTGTCGCCAAAGAATCCAAAGGTCGTATTGAAATCCAGATCTTCCCGAGCGCTCAGCTCGGCGACGACATCAAAACCATGACCGCTCTCAGAGCCGGCACGCTGGAAATGTCCGGCCCCTCGAGCTCGCCGATGGCCACCATCGACAAGCGCTGGATGGTCTTCGACCTGCCGTTCCTGTTCCCCAACGAGAAAGTAGTCGACGCCGTTCTTGACGGTCCGTTCGGCAAGAAAATGCTCGACTCGCTCTCCGCCCATGGCCTCGTGGGCCTCATGTACATGGAAAACGGCTACCGCCAGGTAACCAACAGCAAGCGCGAAATCAAAACCCCGGACGACATCAAAGGCCTGAAGATCAGGACGATGGAAAACCCCGTCCACCTCGCCGCCTGGCGTAAACTCGGCGCCAACCCCACCCCGATGCCGTTCAGCGAAGTCTTCAACGCCATGCAGCAGAAGACCATCGACGGTCAGGAAAACCCGAACACCACCAACTTCCTGCAGAAGTTCTACGAAGTCCAGAAATACACCACCCTCAGCAAACACGTCTACACCCCGTTCGTCATCATGTACAGCAAGAAGCTGTGGGACACCCTGCCTAAAGAAGACCAGGCGCTCCTCATGAAAACCGGCAAGGAAGCCAGCAAATGGCAGCGCGAGTACAACCGCAAAGTTGACGCCGAAGCCGCCCAAGGCCTGGCCAAAGCCGGCATGACCGTCACCACCCTGACCCCCGAACAGCAAAAACTCTTCATGGACGCCACCAAGGACATCGCCGCCCAATTTGAAAAAGAGATTGGCAAAGATGTCATCGACGAAGTAAAAGCCGAAATCGCCAAGGCCTCCAAGTAACACCTGGTCGAGCGGCGGGACTGTCGCCAAGTATCCGCGGAAGCGCCTGCTTTCGACAGTCCCGCTTGTTTTTTTGCACGACCGCAATTATTAATTGCCGTGCGCAAACTGAAAACGGGGATAAGCATTCCCCCGAAAGGAAGCCGGAATATGGGCAGCTTTAGCAAACAGATAAACCGTCTGCTCCACGCAGCGATAGCGGTCTGCCTGACCTGCATGGCCACATTCGTTTTCGCCAACGTAATATTGCGCTACTTTTTCAACGAAGGACTCACCTGGGCGGAGGAAGCCTCCCGTTATCTGTTCATCTGGCTGATATTCCTCGGCGCTATCGTCGCCTATCAGGAGAACGTCCACCTGGGCGTCGACACGCTTGTGAACAGACTATCCGCTAAAAACAAACGCAAACTCTTCATCCTCAACAACATCATCCTCCTCGCCACCATGGGGCTGGTCGTCCACGGCACCTGGAAGATGACCGTCCTCACCAGTGACCAGGTCTCGGCGTCGATGCAGATACCACTGGCTTGGGTATATGTATCCGGTTTTATTTGCAGCGTCTCGATGGTGTGCATTTCCATTTATAACCTCTACCGGCTGATAACCGGCAAGATGGCCGACAGCGAGCTCGTCATGACGAGCGACAACGAAGACACCCAGCTGATCGCCGGCGAAGCCGAGGAAGGGGCGAAGAAATAATGGAAATGACAATGTTCGTATTTCTCGGCTCCCTCCTCGCCGCCATGGCCCTGGGGATACCCATCGCCCACTCGCTCATCATCAGCGGCGTCTTCCTGCTCTTCCAGCTTAACATGTTCGACACCCAGATCCTCGCCGCCACCCTCGTCGACGGCGCCGACAACTTCCCCCTCATGGCCATCGCCTTCTTCATCCTTGCCGGCGAACTCATGAACGCCGGCGGCGTCTCCAAACGCATCATCGCCTTCGCCATGGCCCTCGTTGGCCACGTCCGCGGCGGCCTCGGCTATGTGGCCATCATCGCCAGCCTTATCTTCGCCGGTCTGTCCGGCTCGGCGGTCGCCGACACCGCCGCCCTCAGCGCCATCCTCATCCCCATCATGGTCGAAGCCGGCTACGACAGGGGCATGGCGGCCTCCCTCATTGCGGCCGCGGCCATCATCCCGCCCATCATGCCGCTGAGCGTGCCGATGATAATCTTCGGCGTCACCGGCAACGTCTCCATCCCCAAACTCTTCATGTCCGGCATCGTGCCCGGCCTGCTGCTCTGTATCTTCCTCGCCCTTACCTGGACATGGCTGGCCCGCAATAAAGAATTCAAAATGCAGCCGAAGCAGCCGTTCTCCGTCGTTCTGAAAACAGCCCGCGACGCCATCTGGGCCTTCATCCTCCCCGGCATCATCATCGTCGGCTTGCGCGGCGGCGTCTTCACCCCCACCGAAGCCGCCTCCATCGCCGTCTTCTACGCCCTGTTCGTCGGCGTATTCATCTACCGCGAACTCAAGCTCAACCACATCTGCGACGTCCTTGTCTCCGCGGCGAAAGTAACAAGCATCGTCATGTTCCTGTGCGCGGCCGCCATGATATCCTCCTGGCTAATCGCGGTCGCCAACATCCCCGCGTGGATCGCCAACATGCTGGCGCCGATCATGGACAATAAAATCCTGCTGATGTTCGTCATCAACATCATCGTCCTGCTCGTCGGCACCGCCATGGACGCCACCCCCACCATCCTCATCCTCACCCCGGTAATGATGCCCATCATCCAGAAAGCCGGCATCGACCCCATCTACTTCGGCTTCATGTTCGTCTTCAACAACATGATCGGCGTCCTAACCCCGCCGGTCGGCACCGTGCTCAACGTCGCCGCCGGCGTCGGCAAGGTATCGATGGAAGAGATCATGCGCAAAGTCATGCCGTACATGTGGATCGAAATCGTGCTGCTGCTGCTGCTCACCTTCTTCCCCGAACTTGTGCTTGTGCCCATGAGCTGGTTTATACCCAAATAACCCGGAGAAATCCGCAAAACACACATCTCAGGAAAGACGCGCCTTTGCGGCGCGTCTTTCCTGCGTTCCCGGCCCACCTGCGCAAAGCGGCCCAAAGCCTCGTTTTACAATACGGAATTCTTCAGAAAATTGAAAAGTATACTATTTACACTAGTATGGTAGTATGGTAGAATTTGCGTGGAGACAGTGAAAGGGGAATACGGAAATTGATTGCAATTGAGCGCTTTCAGCAGGAATCAGCCCGCGAATACGTTTACCGGCTGCTAAAGACCAACATAATCAACCTGACCCTTCAGCCCGGCCAAAGCATCTCCGAACAGGAAATAGCCGAGCGGCTTCACGTCAGCCGCACCCCGGTCCGCGAAGCGTTTATCAAACTGTCTCAGGAGAAACTCCTCGACATCTACCCCCAAAAAGGCACCTACGTCTCGCTCATCGACACCGACCAGGTCGAAGAATCGAAATTCGTGCGGGAAACCCTCGAAAAAGAAGTAATCCAGCAAGCCTGCACAGCCTTTCCCGGTGAAGACCTCTTCCAGCTCCAATCCTGCCTGGCCCTCCAGGAACTGTGCATCAGCGAAAAAAACTACCACAAATTCTTCGAACTCGACGAAATCATGCACGCCACCATCTTCAAAGGCTGCAAAAAAGCCCGCACCTGGTCGATGCTCCAGCACATGAACGCCCACTACAACCGGGTACGGATGCTCAACCTCGCCGTCGGCTTCGACTGGGAGCAGCTCATCCACCAGCACAGAGAGCTCATCCGGGCCATCCGCGACCACGACCGCGCCCTGGCCAGAAAAATGATCGACCTCCACCTCAACAAAGTCGTCGTCGATCTCGAATACCTGCGCGGCGAATACGGCCACTACTTCCTGCCCCGCAAAACAAACGGAGCAAACATCAAACCAGCGAAATAAGACACTCGACAGGGAGAGAACACCATGCAGATGTCCTTCAGGTGGTACGGGGAAAATCTCGACACCATCCCCCTCAAACACATCAAACAGATACCGGGCGTCACCAGCGTCGTCAGCGCCATCTACCACATCCCCGTCGGGGAAATCTGGCCCTACGAAGACATCCTCGCCCTCAAAAACCAGATCGAGGCCGCCGGGCTCACCTTCAAAACCGTCGAAAGCGTCAACGTCCACGAAGACATCAAACTCGGCCTGCCCACGCGGGACCGCTACATACAAAACTACTGCGCCACCCTCAGGAACCTCTCCAGGGCCGGCATCGAAGTCGTCTGCTACAACTTCATGCCCGTCTTCGACTGGATGCGCACCGACCTCGCCAAAGTCCTCCCCGACGGCTCCACCGCGCTCTTCTACGAAGAAGACAGAATCAGAGGCCTCAAGCCCGAAGTCCTCGTCGAACAGATGGAGCAGGGCGCCAACGGCTTCGACCTCCCCGGTTGGGAGAAAGAGCGGCTCGCCCACATCAAAAAACTCTTCGCCCTCTACAAAGACGTCGACGAAGAAAAACTGTTCGCCCACCTCAAATACTTCCTCGAAGGCATCATCCCCACCGCCGAGGCGTGCGGCATCAAAATGGCCATCCATCCCGACGATCCGCCCTGGCCGGTATTCGGCCTGCCGCGCATCGTCATAAACAGCGCCAACCTCGAACGCATCGTCGGGCTCATCGACAGCCCCGCCAACGGCCTCACCCTCTGCAGCGGAGCCCTCGGCGCCGACGGCGGCAACGACATCCCCGCCATGATCCGCCGGTTCGGCAAAATGGGCCGGCTCCATTTCGGCCACGTACGCAACATCATCATCGAACGCCCGGGCGTATTCTACGAAACCGCCCACAAAGACGACACCGGCTCGGTAGACATGTTCGAAGTGATGAAAGCCTACCACGAAGTAGGCTTCACAGGCCCCATCCGTCCCGACCACGGCCGGATGATCTGGGGAGAGGAAGGGATGCCCGGCTACGGCCTGTACGACAGGGCGCTAGGCGCGGTATATCTCCACGGACTATGGGATGCCATCAAAAAAATTAGCGAGGGGGACCAAAAATGCGCAAAACCTTAAAAGGAAGAGTAGCGGTCATCACCGGAGGCAGCGGGATTCTCTGCGCCCCCATGGCCCGCGAACTCGCCGGCCTCGGCGTCAAAGTCGCCATCCTCGGCCGCAGCGCCGAAAAAGCCGAAAAAGTTGCCGCCGACATAGTCGCCGCAGGCGGAACGGCCATCGGCGTATCCTGCGACGTCCTCGACCGGGAAAGCGTCATCAAAGCCGCCGCCACCGTCGAAAGCCGGCTCGGCCCCTGCGACATCCTCATCAACGGCGCCGGCGGTAACGACCCGCGCGGCACCACCAGCAAGGAAACCCTCCAGCTCGCCGACATGGACAAAAAAGACGACGCCATCAGAACCTTCTTCGACATGGCCACCGAAGGCTTCGACTACGTCATGCGCCTCAACTTCATGGGCACATTCATCCCCAGCCAGATCTTCGCCGCCCAGATGGTCGGCCGGACCGGCGCCACCATCATCAACATCTCCTCCATGAGCGCCTACAGCCCGCTCACCAAAGTCCCCGCCTACAGCGCCGCCAAAGCGGCCGTCAGCAACTTCACCCAATGGCTGGCCGTCCACATGGCCGACGCCGGCATCAGAGTAAACGCCATCGCCCCCGGCTTCTTCCTCACCGAACAAAACCGCACCCTGCTCACCAACCCCGACGGCTCGCTCACCCCCAGAGCGGAAAAAGTCATCGCCCACACCCCCATGCGCCGCTTCGGCAAGCCGGAAGAACTCCTCGGCACCCTCGTCTGGCTCGCCGACGAAAACGCATCCGGCTTCGTGACCGGCATAGTCGTCCCCGTCGACGGCGGCTTCATGGCCTACGGCGGCGTCTAAAGAGAAAAGCTATCGAAAGGTAGCCCCGCGGAGAGGGGAAACAACAATGCAGATACTGAAACGGCTCGCCCTCAAGATAGACACCCTGTTCGAAACCTGCGCCATCCTCGCCCTGCTCGGCGTCATCCTCGTCATGGCCGTCCAGGTAATGACCCGCAAACTCTTCAACTTCGTCTTCTTCTGGTCGGAGGAAGCCATCCTCGTCTGCCTCGTATGGTTCGCCTTCATGGGCATCGCCATCGGCTTCCGCGAAGGCGTCCACATGGGCGTCGAAGCCCTCACCGACCGCCTGCCGGCCAGTGTCAACAGATGGATCGACAGATGGATCGACATCATGGGCCTGATATTCGGACTGTACTTCGTCGTCTACGGCTGGGAATTCACCGTCCTCATGCTCGAATCCACCCTCCCGGCCACCAAGCTCCCCAACAGCGTCGTCTACGCCGTCATGCCGGTCAGCGGCTTCATGGTCTGCGTCTACTCGGTGCTCCAGATGCTCGGGTTCGACACGCGGCGCCACAAGGGCTCAGACATCGAAATCGGCGGAGACGAGACGGAGGCTAAGCAATAATGGACGTTAACGAAATCGCCGTATGGCTGCTCGGCATCACCTTCATCGTCTTCACCCTCTTCAGGCTCCCTGTCGCCCAGGCGCTCTTCGCCTCCTCGCTCCTCACCATGACCTTCCTCGAAGTCCCCCTGCCCACCATCGGGCAGCAGATGATCAACGGCGTCAAAACCTTCTCCCTGCTGGCCATCCCCTTCTTCATCCTCACCGGCCAGATAATGGGGGAGGGGGGGCTGGCGCAGCGGCTCGTCAACCTCGCCAGCCTCATCGTCGGGCGCATCCGCGGCGGTCTGGCCCTCGTAAACTGCATCGCCTGCATGTTCTTCGGCAACATCTCCGGCTCCGCAGGCGCTGATGCCGCCTCGGTCGGCTCGGTAATGATCCCGGCCATGAAAAAGAAAGGCTATGACGCCGACTACGCCGTCGGCATCACCATCTCCTCCGCCATCCAGGGCGTCGTCGTCCCTCCCAGCCACAACCTCGTCCTCTACTCCGTCGTCGCCGGCGGCATCTCCATCAAAAGCCTCTTCCTCGGCGGCATCGTACCCGGTTTCCTCCTGCTCGGCTCCCTCATGACCGTCGCCTACTTCATGGCCGTAAAACGCGGCTACCCGGCCAGCGACCCCGTGCCCCGCTCCGAGTGGGGCGGGATAATATTCCACGGGCTGCTCTCCCTCTCGCCGGCCTTCATCATCCTCGGCGGCATCATCTCCGGCGTCTTCACCGCCACCGAATCGGGCGCCCTCGCCGTCGTCTACTCCTTCGTCCTCGCCTTCGGCGTCTACCGCGAAGTGCCGCTCTCAAGGATGTGGAACGTCCTCAAGCGCACCCTCCGCACCGTCCTCATGGTCTACTTCCTCATCTCCGCCTCGGCCGCCTTCGGCTACGTCATGGCCTTCCTCAGCGTGCCCGACCTCATCACCGAATGGTTCCTCACCGTATCCGACAACAAATACGTCATCTTCATGCTCATCAACATCCTCCTCCTCATCCTCGGCGGCCCGATGGACATGGCCCCCATGATCCTCATCCTCACCCCCGTGCTCCTGCCTGTCTGCGTATCCTTCGGCATGGACCCCGTCCACTTCGGCCTCATGCTCATCTTCAACTCCGGCATGGGCCTGCTCACCCCGCCAGTGGGCACCGTCCTCTTCATCGGCTGCGCCATCGGCGGCGTCACCATCTCCCAGGGGACCAAAGCCATGCTGCCCTTCTTCTACGCCATGATCGTGGTACTGCTGCTCATCACCTACATACCCCAGACCGTCCTATGGTTACCGTCCCTGTTCAAATAGGGCCGAATAACGGAAACATTATCGGGAGGGGGCGGCAGTAACTCGCTAAACGACCGCAAATAAATGTCCAGCAAAAATATGGAGGGAAAAGAATGAACAGCAAAAAATGGTTAGCAGTCAGTCTGGCAGTCATCCTCGTGATCGGCGCGCTCGTCGCCGGCTGCGGCGGCAAAAAAGACGCCGCCCCGGGCGCCGACAACAAACCCAAGTACACATTCCGGCTCGCCGAAGCCCATCCCGGCGACTACCCCACCACCCTCGGCGACAAAAAATTCGCCGAACTCGTCAACGAGCGTTCCAAAGGCCGCATCCAGATCAAAGTCTTCGACTCCGCCCAGCTCGGCGACGAAAACTCCGTCATCCAGCAGGTTCAGCTCGGCTCCATCGAATTCACCCGCATCTCCAGCGGCACCCTCGCCGAATTCAACAAACAATTCGGCGTATTCTCCCTGCCCTACATCTTCGACGACCAGGCACATGTCTGGCGCTTCCTCAACAGCGACTTCGGCCGTAAGATGCTCACCGACCTCGAAAAATCCCGTATGATGGGCCTTGCTTACTACGAGGCCGGTTCCCGCAGCTTCTACACCAAGAACCCCGTCAAGAGCCCCGAAGACCTCAAAGGCCTCAAAATCCGCGTCATACAGAACGCCGTCAACGTCGAGCTCATGAAAGCCTTCGGCGCCAGCGCCACCCCGATGCCTTACGGCGAAGTCTTCAGCGCCCTCCAGACCGGCGTCATCGACGGTGCCGAGAACAATCCCCCCAGCTACCTGACCGCCAACCACTTCCAGGCCGTCAAGAACTACATCCTCGACAGCCACCAGCGCGTGCCGGAAGTCCTCATGGTCAGCCGCGTCGCCTGGGATAAACTCTCCGACGAAGACAAGAAACTCATCATGCAGGCTGCCAAAGACACCGAAAAATTCCAGATCGAAGCCTGGAACAAGTTCGAAAAAGAAGCCCTCGACAAACTCATCAAAGGCGGCGTAACCGTCACCGAAGTCAAAGACATGAAACCGTGGCAGGCTGCCGCCAAACCGGCCGTCGACAAACTCGGCGCCGACTACAAAGCCGCCCTCGACGAGATCGCCAAACACAAGAAAAAATAACCCCGCCCCTTCCTAGCCGGCCTTAGTGCCGGAATAGCGAGAACCGGACTTAACACCCCCTTCCGTTAAGCCGGTTCTTTTTTTGCCGAAACTAGGACTTTAGACCCAAAATTAGGACTTTGGTCCCAATTATTCAGGACTAAAGTCCCTGGTAATTTTTACATGAAAAAGGTACAATTTTTGTAGAATTTTGTAGAAAAATGCTATATCAACCTGGGCGTCGCATATGCATACTGTTTCCTCGAACCGCTTGCCGAGCCGGCTTCCAGGGAATAGCCCGGGGTACTGCACGGGGACCAATAAAAGCACTGGATGATTAACCGGTGTTTTTGTTATATCGCTCATACTCTCCAGGAGGTTCGAGCATTGAAGAAAATAGCTGTGCAAGATTTGACACCGGGAATGACCGTGGACAGGGAAGTAATCTCCGCGGAAGGAGTGGTGCTGCTGGAGCGGGGCACGCGGCTCACGCCATGGCAGATAACCAACCTCCGCAACTGGCAGATACCCCACATACTAATCGACGAAACCCAGCCGCCACTCGATGCCGCATCGCCGGGCCCGCTGTCCGCCGCCGCCTTCCTGGGCGAATATGTCCGGACGGTGGACGCCATCCGGCACACCTTCGAACACATCCGCGTCTTCCGCGAAGTCCCCGTCCTGGAAATGGAAGAACTCGTCGACCAGAAGATATCCCTCCTGGCGGACACGGTCGGCGTCCTCGACTACCTCTACGAAGTCAGGCTCCACAGCGACCACACATTCCAGCACTCGCTCAACGTCGCCATCGTTGCCGCCGTCCTCGGCCGCTGGCGGAAATACCAGGGTGCCCAGCTCAAAAACCTCATCCTCGCCGGCCTCCTCCACGACATCGGCAAACTGTTCGTACCGCTGACCGTGCTCGACAAACCCGGCACCCTCTCGCCCCGCGAATTCGAAATCATCAAACGCCACCCCCAGGAAGGCTACAACCTCGTCCGGGGCGAGGCGCGGCTGGCCGAAGAGACAAAACTCGGCGTCCTGCAGCACCACGAACGGCGGGACGGGAGCGGCTACCCCGGCAAACTCGCCGGCGACGACATCCACCCCTTCGCGCAGGTCATCGCCATCGCCGACATCTACAACGCCATGACGTCCGACCGGGCTTACCGCCGCCGGCTTACGCCCCTGGCCGCCCTCGAAGTCATCGCCGCGCAGATGCACGACAAACTGGAAACCGGCGTCTGCCTCACATTCCTCGACAACATGCGCGAACTCCTGACAGGCAACAGCGTCATCCTCAGCACCGGCCAGCGGGCGAAAATCATCGTCCTCAACACCCGCGACCGCTACTGGACAAAACCGGTCGTCTGCATCCCCAGCGGCATGATGCTCGATCTCCAGAAAGAAGAAATCAGCATCGTCGAACTCATCGAAGAAGGCTAAGGAAAATGAAAAACGGCCCCGCAGGGGCCGTTTTTACGCTTGCTTATCTGGTCAATACGCCGCCACCGCAAAAGCCGCCGCCACCATCAGCGCCTCCAGCGCGAAAATGGGGCGGAGCGAGCGCAGGAAATCGGCCTGGAAATAATCCAGCGTCACCAGCAGACACAGGTGGGCGGGGGAGAGCATATGCCCCGCCGTTCCCGTCACGAAGCAGATCATCACCAGAGTTAGATCGCCGGGCGACAGCAGCGCGATGAACGGGAAAGTGATTGCCACAAACCCCTGCGACGTCCCCGTCAGCAGGCCGCCGAGGAACGCGACGACACCGATGACCGCCGTCGCCGGCACCGCCAGGCCGTTCATCAGCACCGTGATATCGCCGATCACTCCCGAGGAACTGAGGATATGCTGGAAGAACAGGATACCGGCCACGCCCCCCAGCAGCTTACCGTCAAGCGCGTGGGCCAGCATCGCGCCGATGTCCGCCGCCCGCTGGCGGAGGATCAGCGCCATCGACGCCACCACCAGCGCCATCGACACCGCCGCGCTCAGCTTGAACAGCACCACCAGCGCGAAGTTCGCCAGGATCGGCCCGGCCGCCAGCAGCAGATATCGCCGCCCTGTGCCGTCGTCGGCCGCGGGCTGGTATGCGCTGGCCGCCGCCGCCTTAAGAGGCGAAATCAGCGCCAGCCAGCCGATCGCCAGCGCCCAGGCTGTCACCCACAGCATCGACGAAACAAGCTCGCCCAGCGGGATGCCCGACAGCTGGCTGGCCAGCAGCATCCCGGTAAAAATCGGGTTAGTGAACTCCCACACATGGCGGAACCAGTAATTGATCGTCGTCTTCCTCTCGGCGCTGAGGCCAAACGGCTTGGCGGCGTTCTCCACCAGCGGCGCGGAAAATATCGCTCCACCCAGCGACGGCAGGAAGCCGAGGAAAGACGGCATCAGCACCAGCAGGAAGCGGTCGCTGCGGAAAAGGCGGCGGGCCGCCGCCATCATCCCGTCGATAATACCGCCCGTGCGCAGCTGGTACTCAAGACACATCACGAAATACAACGCCAGGACGATCTCCCACGTCGCGCGGCCGGTAGCGGTCGCCGCTGCGGCCGCCCATAGCTTGGCCGTCGTCGGGCCGGTCGCGAAAAAAATAATCGCCGCTCCGGCCACCATCGCCAGACCCATCTTCACCTTACGGTTCAGCAGGAAAACGATGACAGCCAGCGTCACAAACACCAGAGCGACTGAAGACATCGGGAAACCTCCTGTATGCGCGGTCGATACTGCACAATACTAATTCGTCCTTTCCCGCCGCTATCCTACAAAAATAATAAGCCCCTGCCGGAATCTTTCCGGCAGGGGCTTACGATGCCTCTCTCCTATATCCGCAGCCTAGAACCGCACCGTCGCGCCCACGCCCACGCCGCTCTTGCTGCGGCCGTAGTCGGGCGAGAAAGAATGGTAATCGACATTGAGATCGACATTGCTTGCCAGGCGGAGATTGGCCCCCACCTGCACCTCGTTGAAATTGCCGCCGCCGATCAGCGACGCGTAACCGTCCCACTCGGGGGCCAGGGGAGCGTGTACCGCCGCCCCGACATACAGCTTCGAATCGCCGGCCACGTCTCGGCTACCGACGATCCCGCGGAAATTCTCGGCAAGCTGGAACTGCCCGTAAATCCCATCCATGCTCGAACTGCGGTCAACATTCTCGAACCCGAGCGTAAAACTGTCTGACAGCTTATGCTCCAGATAAACGGCATCGGTGCCCACGCCCAGCGCAGTCTGGCCGCGCCCCAGATCGTTGATCGGGGCCGCCAGGGCGGTGGCGGCGTTCAAAGTGAGGAGAGCGGCCACTGTAAGTACGATTCTCTTCACAGCAAAACCTCCTTAAAACTGGCATAATCCTGGTATTATGTATACTCCTCCCAGGGTTAATATAACAAGGCTGGGGTGCGACGGTCAACGGACAAAATTACCCATATCCCCGGGAAACCAGCCGCAGCCTGGGTTGACGGCCGGTTGGCCCAATATATGGAAATGGTCGGCTATGCACCGGATTATTTTCAGCTAAAACCAAACAATTATTTCCGGATTAACCGGTGCTGTGCCGACCGCCTATGACACTCATGATAACCCGCAAATATGACAAAAGCATGACAAGCCGCCGGTTCGCATATTTTCCCCGCAGCCCTACAGGGATAAACGCGCCGGCGTAGAAACCATTACAATATCGCACAACACGCGGGGTCGTCACGCCTCGCCCGGGAGGCCAAACAATGAACAACCGGAAAGTAGCCCTCATAACCGGCGGCGGCACGGGAATCGGCCGGGCCGTGGCCCTGCGCCTCGCCGCCCAGGGCGTCGACATCGTCGTCAACTACTCCCGCTCCGAAAAAGACGCCCTCGAAACAGCCGCGGCCGTCGGGGAAGCGGGGACCGCGTGCCTGACCCTCAAAGCCGACGTCGCCGACGACGCCCAGGTACGCCGCATGGTCGACGACGCCGTCCGGCACTTCGGCCGCCTCGATTACCTCGTAAACTCCGCCGGCACCACCCACTTCGTCGACGCCAAAGACCTCGACGGCATGGCCGGCGAGTACTGGGACGACATCATGGCCGTCAACGTCAAAGGCGTATTCTTCGCCTGCCGGGCCTGCGCCCCCCACCTCAAAAAAACCGGCGGCGCCATCGTCAACATCACCTCCATCGCCGGCATCACCGGCCGCGGCAGCTCCATCGCCTACGCCGCCTCCAAAGCCGCCGCCATCAGCCTCACAAAATCCCTCGCCCAGATCCTCGCCCCTGAAATCCGCGTCAACAGCGTCGCCCCCGGCATCGTCCTCACCCGCTGGGTCGCCGGCCGCGAAGACCATGTCGTCAGGCTGGGTGCCGGCACCCCCCTCGGCAGGGTCTGCGGCCCCGACGACGTCGCCGAAGCCGTCGTCCCCCTGCTCCTCGCCGCCGGCATGGTAACCGGCCAAACCCTCGTCGTCGACGGCGGGGCCATCCTCTGAACCCGTCCCTGAGCGAAAAAACCGAAAGGGGAGAGGCCGTGTGGACAACAACCGGTCGGGAATCATAAAAGAACTCGTCGTCATCGCCCTCGTCATTCTCCTCCTGCTCGCCGCGGGGGGCTTCCTCGTCCGCAACGTCGTCGTCGGCCTCCGCTCGCTCGACGACACCAAACCCGCCCAGGAACTAGGCGGCGACCTCGAAAAATCCCTCCGCAGCCTCGACCTCGAAAAAACCCTCCGCGAACTCGCCGGCAAAATCCTGCCAGCCAAAGACAAACAGCCCGCGCCGGCACCGCAGCAACCGCCCGCCCCCGCCGGCGGAACCACGCCGGCCGCCGGCAAAAAAGGCGAAATCACCGCCGTCCGCTTCTTCGAAGGAGGCCAGAATCCGCCCGCCATCGCCCAGCGCGCCTACGCCGGCGAATTCAGCCCCCGCTCCAGGATGATCTACACCGAAATCGCCTACAAAAACAACAGCTACAAAATCGCCGACGCCGCCATCCCGCTCGTCCTCCGTTACATCGACCCCGCCGGCCGGCAGGTCGCCGAAATCAAACGGACCGCCCAGCCCAAGAAAGACTGGGAATCCGCCCGCTTCACCACCGGCGCCGGCACCGCCGAATTAGGCCCCTGGCAGCCCGGCCGCTACACCGTCAAACTCTACTTCGACGGCGAACACATCGGCGACTACAACTTCACCATCCAATAACAAAACCGCGGTCGTTGCGACCGCGGTTTCCCACTCGCGTCTCCGGAAAAATCCCCGTCACGGCGAAAGAAAAAACCGGGCTAACCAGGCCCGGTTCTTTCTTTCGGTCAGCTCACCTTGCGATAGTGGCCGGCCGTCCCCCTCCCGCTGCAGGACGGACAGGCATCCTCCAGATAACCTGTGCTGCCGCAGCTCGGACAAATCTTACCATCAAGATCGTGGTGCTCGTGAGCGTCGCTGTCGCGGCAATAAGGGCAATCGACAGCAACCGTTCCCCGGCCTCCGCAGTCGGGACAATGAGAATGAGCAGACATTTACATAACCCTCCTCAACCGGCCGCTTTGCGGGTCGGCCACGCTGCATTTTCCTCGGCCCTCCGGGCCATCAGGCAAGCGAAATCGACAACCCTGCAGGCATAACCCCACTCGTTATCGTACCAGGCCAAAACCTTCACCGAATTCGGACCAACCACCATCGTCGACAGTGCATCCACAATCGCCGAATGGCTGTTCTTCAGAAAATCCACCGACACCAGCGGCTCCTCGCAGAAATCGAGGATGCCCCTCATCTGGCCGTGGGCCGCCGCGCACAGAGCCTGATTCACCTCATCCACCGTCACCGGGCGGCTCAGCTGGGCCACCAGATCGGTCAGCGAAACATTCGGCACCGGCACCCTGATCGCGATCCCATTAAGTTTCCCCTTCAGCTCGGGGATTACCTCGCCGATCATCTTCGCGGCGCCCGTCGACGTCGGGATGATCGACTGCACGCAGCTCCTCGCCCGCCGGGGGTCCTTATGGCTGTTGTCGAGGCTGCGCTGATCGGTCGTAAAAGCATGCACCGTCGACATAAATCCGCTCACGATCCCGAACCGCTCGTGCAGCACCTTCGCCACCGGCGCCAGGCAATTCGTCGTGCACGAAGCAGTCGAAACGATATGATGCTTCTGATGGCTGTAATCGTCATCATTTACGCCCATCACGAATGTCGGCACAGCGTCCTTCGCCGGTGCGGAAATAATCACCTTGCCGGCTCCGTTATCCAGGTGCACCTGGCAATCGCGGCCCGAATTAAACTTGCCCGTCGACTCGATCACGATATCGGCCCCAAGGCTTCCCCAGGGCAGATTCGCCGGATTGCGGTCCGACAAAATCCTGATCGGCCTGCCGTCCACCACGATCTCCCGGTCGGTAGCCACAACCGGGCGGTCAAGCACACCGTGCACCGAATCGTATTTCAGCAAATGGGCCAGCGACGCCGGATCCATCGTGCCGTTGATCGCCACGACCTCGATATCCTCCCGCGCCAGCGAAGCCCGCAGGCACATCCTGCCAATCCGCCCGAAGCCGTTGATGGCAATTCTGGCCTTCACCAACTATCACTCTCCCAAATGGTATGCATCATTATCGCTCTTGCTCATCAATAATATGTACCAATCGCTCTTATCTACGACAATAGTATAACACATTTAATTTTCAAGTGGCAAGTAAAGTAACATATTTTTGCAAAAAGGCTGGCATGAAAAAATTACCTCTATCAGCCCGTCCGCCGCCATGATTATTTCGACACGAAGCGACCGGCCGGCGCGGCGGCAAAGCTGCAGCCGGGCACATTTTCCGCCGTCTTCTGTCGTACATTGTCCGCATCGCCGCCGCCGGATGACGGAAGTTGACGGACAATGTCGGAAAGAAATTCCGCTGCGCAACTATAGTTCGACATAATAATTTATTAAGAATAAATTAAGATAAATTTAGGATTATATTGGGAAACATGGGGAAAGATGTAAAAACGAGCGAAAGCACACCAAGCAATCGGGGGGGAGAACAATGCTCAGCCTGTCAACCGGCCAACCCGCACCCGCGATGGCGCCTGCCCGCAGCGCGTACGACGCAAACGCCGACCTGCTTGACGTCTCCTCGGTACCGGCCACCCATCACCTCTCGCGCCCCATCCCCGAAACCCGCCTCATCTCCTGCCTGGCACCCTACAAAGCGATCCAGCCCGGCGACCTCATCGACCACCGCACAAAAGCCGAAGCCCTCCGCTTCATCCATCGCGCCGCCGGGCGCTTCCTCCGCGACCGCCATATCGAAATAGGCGGGCTGAAAGCGGTCATCGCAAAAACCGTCGCAGACGCCATCGACAACCCCCACGTCCTCAGCCACCTCTCCAGCCTCCGCATCCACCACCACTACACATTCAGCCACTCCCTCAACGTATGCCTGCTCTCCGTTCTCATCGGCGCCAGGCTGCGCCTGTCCGCCGGTCAGCTCGCCGAGCTCGCCGTCGGCGCCCTCCTGCACGACCTCGGCAAAACCCGCATCCCCCACGAAATCCTCGACAAGCCGGGGCCGCTGTCCGCCGCCGAATGGCAAGCCATCCGCCAACACGGCCAAGAAGCCTTCCATACCCTGCGCCGCCAGTGGGCGCTGCCCATCTCCGCCGCCCACATCGCCTGCCAGCACCACGAAAACTACGACGGCACCGGCTACCCCGGCCGCCTCACCGGCGAAGACATCCACGTCTTCGCCCGCATCGTCGCCGTCGCCGACAACTTCGACGCCGTCACCGCCGACCGTCCCTACCGCGCCGCCTGCCAGCCCCGTCACGCCTGCGAAGTCCTCCTCTCTTCGCGGGGCGGCAAACTCGACCCCCGCATCGTCGACACCTTCCTTGCCACCGTCGCCGTCCCCCCCGAAGGCCCCGCCCCCCTGGCAGCCGGCCACGCCAGCGGCTCCCCCGGCACCGACGGCGGCTCCCTCCGCGACCTTGCCGGCCAGCTGCGGCGGTTTATCGTCGGAGCGTCCAGTCCGGGGGAAATAAGCATAGTGCCAGCCAGATAAAATGAAATAGTATAACACATTAAAAAAGCCTGAAACCGTATTCCGGTTTCAGGCTTTTATGTCGCTCCTACCCCTTCAGGTGCTCCTGCAGCTCCTTCAGGTCCTGCCAGATGCGGTGCTTCTCCGGCAGCGCGATATTATTGTTCGCCAGCAGCTTCTCGTACAGGTACTTCGCGATCAGGCTGCCGTCGTACTCCAGGAACCCCAGAGCCTCCAACAGGTCCTCCAGCGCGTCCACATTCACGTCCGGATCGGTCCCCGCCATCTCCAGCGCCTTCTGCGCGCAGCCCAGCACAGCCAGCTTGGCCTTCTCATCCTCGTCCACCAGCAGGAAAAGCGCATACGCCTTCGCCGCCCAATCGCTGAAGCTCTTCGCCTCGGCGCCCGCGGCCCGCTCGATCCACTGCACCGCCTGCACCTGGTCCCGCCGGTCGGCCGCATACTCGAAATACATATCCGCGATCCGCACGCATACCGTCGGATTGAGCTTATCGCCCAGCACCCGGCGGATGGCCTCCTGCTCCAGAGCCCGGTCGGGCACGAACAACGCGCAGCAGAAAACATCCTGCAAATACATCGCCGGTATCGGGCCGCTCCGCCCCAGGATAAGGCGGGCCACCTCGCTTGCCATCTCGGGCCGGTATTCCGTCGCCACCACCAGGTAATCGCCCAGATCGCGCATATCCGCATCCGCCCGCTCCGCCAGCCCGGCCTTCGTATACCAATAACACGCCTTCTCCCGGTCCTCGCGCTCGAACCACTTGCGCGCCTCGGCGATGCACTTCTGGTAGTTGGCGTCACTACTCTTCGAACCGAATAACTTCATTCCATCCTCCGTAAAATTGGCAGAGATAATCTCGATATAATATATACTAACACTCTTGAGCCCCGGATACAACTTTTCCCCGCCCGAAAATCGGTCCGCCGCACCGACCGCCCCTTGCAGGAAACCGGCCCCGGGCGGCAGAAATATCCCCATAAAGACATCTGGAAAATGGAGGGAGACCATGCGCTACCAGCTCCTCGGCAAAACAAACCTGCGGGTATCCGAATTCGGCTTCGGCGGCATCCCCATCATCCGCCTCGGCATCGACGAAGCCGTCACCGTCCTAAAGCGCGCCTACGACGTAGGCGTCACATTCTACGACACCGCCAACGCCTACGTCGGCAGCGAGGACAAAATCGGCCGCGCCTTCGCCGGCATGCGCGACAAAGTCATCCTCGCCACCAAAACCATGAAGCGCGACGCCGCCGGCGCCGCCGAACACATCGACACCAGCCTCCGCCTCCTCCGCACCGACCACATCGACCTCTACCAGCTCCACCAGGTCTCCCAGGAAAAAGACTGGCAGGCCATCTCCGGCCCCGGCGGCGCCCTCGAAGCCGTAGCCAAGGCCCAGCGGGACGGCAAGATCGGCCACATCGGCCTCACCTCCCACAGCCTCGCCATGGCCAACCGCCTCATCAAAACCGGCCACTTCGCCACCATCCAGTTCCCCTTCAGCTTCGTCGAACCCGCGGCCGCCGACGAACTCCACGTCACCGCCCGCTCCCTCGGCCTCGGCATCCTCGCCATGAAGCCGTTCGGCGGCGGCGTCCTCGACAACGCCGCCCTCACCTTCAAATACCTCCGCCAGTTCCCCGACGTCATCCCCATCCCCGGCTTCGACTCCGTGGAATACGTCGACCAAGTCGCCGCCATCTACGCCCGGCCCAACGTCGTAGAAGACGCCGACCGCGCCCTCATGGCCGAATACCGCGACCGCCTCGGCCGCCAGTTCTGCCGCCGGTGCGAATACTGCCAGCCCTGCCCCAACGGCGTAATGATCACCCCCGCCATGGCCTATCCCGTCGTCGCCCACCGCATGTCCAAGGAAGTCGCCGTCGGCTTCTCCAAAAAAGCCATCGAATCAGTGCAGAACTGCACCGAATGCGGCGTCTGCCTCACCCGCTGCCCTTACAACCTCCCCATCCCTAAGCTCATCAAGAAAAATTACGAGTTATATCTTCAACACCTCAAAGAAGTCGGCCAATAAACCCTTCTTGACAGGCCCGCCTCTTTACTGCTATAATCCAAGCAAACCCAGATCAGCCAAAGTTGATGAACAGGAAGAGTAGCCGTGGTGGAGAATCACAGCGAGCCGGCGGTGGTGGAAGGCCGGTATTTTGGGCACGGTGAATGGGCCTGGGAAATGCAGCCCGAGCCGCATTATGCGGGGTAGGAGCCGCCGGGTAAGTCCCCGCCGTTACCAGGGGAAGGGCATCGACGGCCATCGCCGTCCGCGCCCTAGCGAGTTGGGCCGCACATGCGGCCAAACAGGGTGGTACCGCGAGCAACCTCTCGTCCCTATCAGGACGAGGGGTTTTTATATTTTCCAGAGAAAGAAAGGAGATGCAACCATGCAGAAGGACAAAAAAATATTCCTCGACGAACAGGAAATCCCCCGGCGCTGGTACAACATCCAGGCCGACATGCCCACAAAACTGGCCCCGCCCCTCCACCCGGCCACCAAACAGCCCATCGGCCCCGCCGACCTCGCCCCCATCTTCCCCATGGAGCTCATCAAACAGGAAGTCACCCAGGAACGCTGGATCGACATCCCCGAAGAAATCGTCGAAAAATACCGCATCTGGCGGCCCACCCCCCTCATCCGCGCCTACGAGCTCGAAAAAGCCCTCGACACCCCCGCGAAAATTTACTACAAACACGAAGGCGTCAGCCCGGCCGGCAGCCACAAAGTCAACACCGCCATCCCCCAGGCCTACTACAACAAAGCCGCCGGCATCACCCGCCTCGCCACCGAAACCGGCGCCGGCCAGTGGGGCAGCGCCCTCAGCCTCGCCTGCAGCATGTACGGGCTGGAGTGCGTCGTCTACATGGTCAAAATCAGCAGCCGCCAAAAGCCCTACCGCCGCTCCTTCATGCAGGTCTACGGCGCCGAAGTCATCCCCAGCCCGTCCGACAGGACCGCAGCAGGCAGGAAGATGCTCGCCCTCGACCCCGACTCCCCCGGCAGCCTCGGCCTCGCCATCTCCGAAGCCGTCGAAGACGCCGCCGGCCGCGCCGACACCAACTACGCCCTCGGCAGCGTACTCAATCACGTCCTCCTCCACCAGACCGTCATCGGCCTCGAAGCCAAAGCCCAGCTCGCCAAAGCCGGCGACTACCCCGACGTCGTCATCGGCGCCTGCGGCGGCGGCAGCAACTTCGGCGGCATCGCCTTCCCCTTCCTCCACGACAAAATCGCCGGCCGCCAGGTCCGCGCCCTCGCCGTCGAGCCCACCGCCTGCCCCACCCTCACCCGCGGCGTCTTCGCCTACGACTACGGCGACCTCGGCAAACTCACCCCCATCGTCAAAATGTACACCCTCGGGCACAACTTCATGCCCTCCGGCATCCACGCCGGCGGCCTCCGCTACCACGGCGAATCGCCCCTCGTCAGCCAGCTCTACCATGACGGCCTCATCGAAGCCCAGGCCTTCGACCAGCGGCAGATCTTTCAGGCCGCCCTCACCTTCGCCCGCAGCGAAGGCATCATCCCCGCCCCCGAATCGGCCCACGCCGTCCAGGGCGCCATCGTCGAAGCCCTCGCCGCCCGCGAGGAAGGGAAGGGGAGGACCATCCTCTTCAGCCTCTCCGGCCACGGCCACTTCGACATGGCCGCCTACGACAGCTACCTCGCCGGCGAAACCAAAGACGCCCCCTGCGGCGAACAAGACCTCGCCAGATACCTCGCCGACCTGCCGCAGGTATAGCTCACTCCTCGTTAAATTCCGCCCCGATCCTCACCATCTCGGCCAGGAACAGCTTCGGGCCGATGCAGTAGGCCGGCGTATCGCCGAAAAGATCGCCGCCGCAATAGCGCCCGGCGCGCACGGCCAGATCAGAGCAGAACGAATGGCCCTCCACATCGACCGGCACGACCAGCTTCGTATGCTGGTAGATCCACGCCGCCGCCGCGCCGATATAATCGTACTCCTCGCCCGCCACCAGCGCGGCGAACTCGTCCACCTTCTCCGGGTGGGGCACCATCAGGCCGAAAGTGCGCGTATAGCGGCCGGCGAAGAAATCGAACCGGCTTACGACCACGCCGTCGACCGTCGCCTGCAGCAGGCCGGTGCGCGTGAAGACCGCCACATGGTAAGGGTCCTGGCCGGCGCCCTGGGCGATGTCGATTATCTTGCCGACCTTCTCGAAAGGGTACACGATCAGGAATTTTAGCATTGCCACCCCTCCAAATCAGCATGGGTTATGGATTCCCATACACCATCCTATGTCGACTATGGCGGGCGGCGTGCCTGTCGCGCCGGGGGAAGCAGCTAAAAGCCTGGCTCCTTTATGGAGTCAGGCTTTTTCGCGTCTTGCCGAAAACGCAGGCGGCCTGCCCCGGCCTTATGGTGTGAACTGCCATTGTAATCCCCGGACGGCAATGTTAATATTGGGTGGTGACAAAAAATGAAATAAAAAAATTGTGAGGTATTACTAATGAGAAGGCTTGCCGTAATAGCGTCGCTGCTGCTCGCCCTGGCCGGCGTTCTCCCCGCTGTGGGCGCCAATGCCGGCAACGAGCCGGAATTTGATACCGATCGTTTCAAAGTCGAGCTTACATACCCGGACGGCGACCGCAGCCAGGCGGCGATGAACGCTGCCGCCGCCAGGGAATACAAGCGGGCCGACGACACGCTCAGCGCCGTTTACAACAAAGTATCGGCCAAATACCAGGACGACCGGGAGTTCATCGCCAAATACACCGCCGCCCAAGTCGCGTGGATAGCCTTCCGCGACGCCCACCTGGACGCCGTCTTCCCCAAAGAGGACAAAAGCTCCTACGGCAGCATGTACCCGATGGTATACCACCTCTACAAAGCCGAGCTGACCTGGGAAAGGGTCAAGCAGCTAAATGAGTGGCTCGTCGATGCCCCCGAGGCCGACCCCGCCGCCGCCAGCCGCCAGTAAAATGTTTAAGCCTGGTTCCTTTACGGAATCAGGCTTTTTTTCTTGTGCTGGTGTCCCCGGCATTGGGTCATCCCACCCGCTGCGGGCGGCGGTCTTACTAACCTCGTCGCCGACAGCTGGCCGTACGCCGCTAACGGTCTCCTGACCGATAGCGGCTCGCTCGCCGTCCATGGCTCGCGCCGGCAGCCGTTACCGGCTCTCTCGCCAAGTAGCGGCCGCCGTCCTCGCTGACGGTGGGTTGACCCAATGCCGGGAACGTCGGTAAACAGATTTGTAAAATAAAGGATTTTGCTTCCTGCGCTAGAAGAAAGCAGAAATACAAACTCAGGAGGGATAATAATGGGCAAAAAGACTATACTTTGCTTACTTATACTGCTAGTCTTTGCTTTTCCGGGAATCGCTTCTGCTGCAGTTGCGGAGAATCCCTTTCGCGGACTGACTCAAGAGCAAGTTATCAATAAATACTTTGAGGGAAGACAATCGGATACGATTGAAGGCATTTGGCTTGACGACAGTTTAAAACAATGGGTAATAATCAAATCAAACTTAATAGACCCCAATAAGAAATATGGCGATTACGATTACCTTATGGTAGAATTATCTTCCTCTACAAATGTTTTTATGGATGGGGTAAGCAAAACGCAGTACAGTCCATGTTTTAAATTCAAAAAATCACATTTAAGATTTTTAAGTCCAAATGCCTTATATTATCCTTGGACTGCGGCTTCGGTTTTTACGCGGATTTACCCTTCTGAAGTAAAATAGCGATATTCACTAGGAAACCGCCTGAAGGGGCGACTTACGCACAAAAACTCCCGGACTTCCGTCCGGGAGTTTCCCTTTTCTCCTGGCCCTATCAATCGGCCGTAGCATAATACGCCGCCCAGCTCCACCTGCCCCACGGCTCCAACGCGGTCCCCCGCGATCACCACCGCCCCCAGCACCTCCGGGGAGGCGGCGGCCCAGGCCAGCACCTTCAACTTAGCCCCCACGTTTTTCCTGATAAAGGGAAATTATATATTGCGGCGAATTATAGAATCGATAAAAAATGTCTGCAAGGATTTATTGGGGGACCGATTATGAACACTTTCGCGTCTCGCCATAATAGATTGATTGTAGCAGTTTTGTCCTCGATAGCAGGGGTAACTTGGGCCTATCTTTATTATGAAATTTTATGGGGGCCAGGGTATTATCCCAGCGAAATTGCTGATATGATTAATCCGGAAATAGTATTAATAATCGTCGGGATACTGTTTGGAGCATTGTTTGGGAAAGATAAGAAGGAACGAATTACTCTTTTTATAATCAGTGTTGCCTGTTCATTTGTAATGACGTATTTTATACCTCTTCTTCAGCTTTATATAATGCCTCTGGGTATATCATCCTAGGGTGAATAATCCTAGCAAAAATCCCGGACTTATGTCCGGGATTTTTTTATTTCCCTCAATACACCCCCAACTCCACCTGCCCCACGGCTCCGACCCTATCCCCCGCGATCACCGTCAAAAAACCATGCCACCGTCCTTTGGGTCAGCCACAAGATAAACAGCACGCTGACCGAGGTCCAGTACCACTCCCACCCGGTATATCTGATCAGCATGGTATATCGCTCCAAAATAACCTCAAAGCCGGTCAGAAGCAGGCTGATGCCCGCCAGATACCCCGCCTTGGTCAGCGCCGTCGCCTGCCACGGGTAATAATTATTCACATGGACGCACAACACCGGCAAAACAATAAATTCGAAAATAAAGCTGGTCCTGTTGACGCTGGCCAGCTCCCGGTAGGGATACTCCAGCAGCCCCAGCTCCACCGCCGACAGGCCGAGCAGCCAGGTGGGAAGCTGCACGAAAAGGATGATAAACTGCATCTGCAGCAGCTTGTTTCTCGGGGTGAGCGCGAGCGACAGTATCGAAATCACCACCGCGGCGATTAAAATCATGCCCTCCAATCTCATCGCGGGTTCCGTCCCCTCGCCTTCGCCACTTGGCTGAAAAACCAATCACAATAGATACGGCCTGCGTAATACGATATAATATTGATCAGCCACAGCCGGTAGCCCGTAAAATCGATATAGAGCAACAAATCGGTATATTTTTGCACGGCGACATGCGCCAACGCGCTGCCGCCCGTAACCGCAAGGGTATACGCGATCTGGAGAATACGGCTCTTGTTCCCGGGAAAATGCCAATAATACGCGACATATACCGCCGGCAGGAAAATAAACGCAAGGGCAAAATTGCTGTCGGTGGCTTTAGGGAACAACCGCACAGGAACTTCGAAACTGCCCATAAAAGTCAGGATAATAGTGCCCGGCCAGCTCACCGCTTGCCCCACGATAAAAAGGAACAGGCTTTCCCGGGGCTTGGCGGTGCGGCCAAACACCGTCACAAGCAAAATACTGGCCAGGGTCAGCGCGGCGATACCCCAATATTCCCTGCTCATAATCCTCCCACCTGGCGACCCCCTCCTTGCCTCCTGTTGGGGGGGCCATATACCGCCTATAGTATTGACGCTTTTACATTTTTTACTTTTCGTGATGCTTGGTCGCTATCCCATGATACTGGTCCAGCCTCGCACGCGAAAATAGAAAAACTCCCGGAATTACCGGGAGTTTTTTATTCACCGCTGTACGGCCCCAGCTCCACCTGCCCTACGGCCCCTACGCGGTCCCCCGCGATCACCACCGCCCCCAGCACCTCCGGGGAGGCGGCGATCCAGGATAGGGCGGCGTCGATATCTTGCGGCCCCTGGATGCGGTTGCCGAGCGCTGTCGCGTACGCGTCGGCCGTCGCCGCGTCTTTTGCCAGCACGGTGGCGGCGTCCGCTCTGCCGAAGCTCAGCGAGTGGCCCACCGTGCCCGACGACGTGCAGATACCGAGCGGGGAGAGGGTGGGGGAGAGGGTGAGCGCCAGCCTGTTCGACAGCGGCGACGCCCCGGCGTAGATGGCGATGCGCCGCGGTACGTTCGACCGCAGGTAGATGTCGCCGCCGTTCTCCACGATAACCTCAGTAAGGCCGAAAAGTTCCTCCAGCCGGCGGCCGACATAGGCGCTCACCGCCCCGGCCACCGCCGCCATCGGACCCACGCCGGCCAAAGCCGCCGCCGCCGCCATCGCGCGGGCGAGCGCCGGGCAGCCGGGCCGCGGTTCGTACGGTACCAGCGCCGTCAGAAACTCCCGGGCGGTCGCGATATACTCCTCAAGCCCGCGCCGCGCGTCCAGCATCGCCGCCCGCGCCGCCTCCTCGGCTTCTGGCGGGGCGTCCGTCGCCACCGCCACCCACATGTCGCTTTCCAGATGGCTCACCGTGAAGCAGCGCAGGCCGGGACCGGCCATACTGTCGCGGTAGCGGCGCGGCTCGTAGGCAGCCGATTTCACGTCTTGCCGCCGCCGAAGCCCACGCTGATTATCCGTAGCGGGCACGCCTCGATGCACAGCCCGCACACGATGCACTTCTCCGGACGGAACTCCATCTTCCACTCCTCGCGGTTCATCGCCATCGCTCCCGAGAAGCACACCGCCGTGCACGCCCCGCAGTGGACGCACTCCTCCTGCCGCACCGTCACCTGCTTGGTCGTCGGGATGACCTCGATGCTTTCCGCCGCCAGGAACTCCAGCGCCCGGCAGAGGTTATCCTCCTCGCCCTCGATCTCGGCCAGCAGGTGGCCCTCTTCGCCGGGGGTGATCTCCGCCCGCAGGATGTTTATCCGCAGATCGAAATCCTTCACCAGGTGATACGTCACCGGCTTGGCGTACGTATCGGGCGAGAAAACGAACGTGAAACGCTCCTTCACCATCTCAGTCCAACTCCTTTACATCCAGCGGCTTCACCGTAGCGTCCGCCGGCAGCGGGGCCGCCGGCTCCTGGAGCAGGAACTCGCCCCGCTCTATCCATTCTTTGAGCGTCACGGCGATCCGCCTTGCCTTGAAAATGCTCGACAGCGGCGCCGTCCGCACCTTGCGGCCGTTCAGCTCCACGAAGCCCGACTTCAGCTCCTCGTAATCGACCACCTTCAGCGTCGGCCGGCTACGCCCCGGCACCCCGTAATCGAGCAGCGTCGTCTTGATCTCCCGATCCCTTACTGTCACGAAGCGGGCCATATCCTCGTCAAGCATCGGGATGGGGATGCCCACCCCCACGAACATGCTCACCCCGTAATTTTTGAACACCGCCGCCTTCAGGTACTCGGTCGTCATCGCCTTCAGGTCGCCGATCAGGCTTAGCGTCCCCGCCCCGCCCACCGGCACTCCGTTCTCGCCGCGCGCTTTGCCGGGGTTGTGCTGCGTCCCGTGCCACGCCACATACCCCTGCGTGCCGCCGAGGAAGATGCGCGTCCCCACGCCGATTGTCCTGAGATACGGGTCGTTTAAAAGTGGGCTCAGCTGCCCCGACGTCGAATACGTCACATTGCCGAACTTCGGCAGCAGCATGCCCATATACGTATACAGGATGCGGTTTGTCGAATTCGTCGCCGCCACATAATTCTGGTACGCGTTGCGGGGGTTGAACAGGAACGCCTCGTTGATGCTCTCCTTGCTGATATACCCCTCCAGCTCCTTGCGGGGGTAGCAGTCCGTCCCCTGGGCGACCGCCTTCAGGCGGATTTTCCCGCCGGCCACCAGCTCCTCGATCACGTGCGCGCCGCCGTAGTCCTCGCGGCCCTCGGCCAGCTCGGTCGCGCCGATATACGCGTCCACCGCCGCGATCCCCGTATAGGCCGGCACCTGATTGAGCCACACCTTCGCCATCTTGATCGGCGGGTCGCTGTGGCCGAAATTCACGAACGCCCCCGACGAACACATCGGCCCGAATGTCGCGGTCGTCACGACATCCACCTTCTCCGCCATCGCCTTCAGGCCCTGTTCGTCCGCCATACGGACGACCTCCTCGGCTGTCAGCACCACCGCCTCGCCCTTCTTGATCTTCGCGTTGATCTCGGCAAACGTTTTGGCCATAAAAAATCCTCCCCATCCGCTCGCAGATGAAAGAGGCAGAAAAACAGCTTTCCGGCCTGCTCTCATCTTTAAGCAATCTCGCGATTCCTTCAGGAATTGGCACCTGCGGTCAGCCGTAAAAGCCGCCGTGGTTGCCGAGGTTTCATCGGGCCAGTCCCTCCGCCTCTCTTGATGAGAAAATACCCTGTATTTAGTTATTGGTAGAATAATACCAAGCAGCCGAAAATTTGTCAATGGCTTTCGCCGGTGGAAATATATTTCCAGCCTCCTTGACAACGGCCGCCGCCCGCGATAAAATAGTGCTAATTTAACAACAACAGCGTTGAACAGGACGAGTAACTGTGTAACCCCCCGCCCAGCGAGCCGGTGACCGGGAAACCGGAGGTGCGACGACCGGCCGGGAGAGCATGGCGAATGGACCTGGGAGCTGCTCCCCGAAAAGCTTTTGCCAGTAGGAGGAGCCGGCCGCCGCCGTTACCCGGCTAGGATATCGGATTTACGTCCCGTATCCGAACAAGGGAAAGCTTCGCTTTCCGAAAAGGGTGGTACCGCGAGCCATTTCGCCCCTGAGGTGAAAGCGGCTTTTTTTATTTCCCCAAAACTGAATACCCAAAAGCTGAGAACAGGACGAGTAACTGTGTAACCCCCCGCCCAGCGAGCCGGTGACCGGGAAACCGGAGGTGAGACGACCGGCCGGGAGAGCACAGCGAATGGACCTGGGAGCTGCCCCCCGAACGCTTATGCAATTAGGAAGGGCCGGCCGCCCCCGTTAGCGGGCTAGGATATCGGACGCAAATCCCGTATCCGAACGAGGGAAAGCTTTCGCTTTCCGAACAGGGTGGTACCGCGAGCCATTTCGCCCCTACGGGTGAAATGGCTTTTTCTATTTTCACGGGACAAATACTCCGAAAAAACAGGAGGGAAAAAACCATGCTCAGAGAATCCCTCGGCCGGGTGGCGGCCGGCCACAGCCTCACCCACGAAGAAGCCGGCCGCACCATGGCGGCCATCATGTCCGGCGGGGCCAGCGACGCCCAGCTCGGCGCCTTCCTCACCGCCCTCAAGATGAAAGGCGAGACCAGTGAAGAAATCGCCGGCTTCGCCGGCGCCATGCGCGACCTCGTCGTTCCCGTCGGCGCTGGCGGCGACGTCCTCGACACCTGCGGCACCGGCGGCGACGGCCGCGGCACCTTCAACATCTCCACCGCCGTCGCCCTCGTCGTTGCCGGCGCGGGCGTCACCGTCGCCAAACACGGCAACCACGGCATATCCAGCGCCTGCGGCAGCGCCGACGTCCTCACCGCCCTCGGCGTCCGCGTCGATCTCCCGCCCGCCGCGGCCGCCGCCGCCCTCGATACCCTCGGCATCAGCTTCCTCTACGCCCCCCTATACCATCCCGCCATGCGCCATGTCGCCAAATCGCGGCGCGAGCTCGGCTTCCGCACCGTCTTCAACCTCCTCGGCCCGCTCACAAACCCCGCCGGCGCCGCCCGCCAGCTCATCGGCGTCTACGACCCCGCCCTCCCCGAAAAAGTCGCCGCAGTCCTCCTCCGGCTCGGCACCAGGCGCGCCATGGTCGTCCACAGCCTCGACGGCCTCGACGAAATCTCCGCAGCCGCCCCCACAAAAGTCGCCGAAGTCGTGGACGGCCGCGTCAAAACCTACCTCCTCGACCCCGCCGACTACGGCCTCCGCGGCGACAGCACCCTCTACCGCGGCGGCGCCCCCGCCGACAACGCCGCCATCATCCTCTCCATCCTCCGCGGCGAAAAAAGCGGCCGGCGCGACATCGTCCTCCTCAACGCCGCCGCCGCCCTCGTCGTCGCCGGCAAAGCGGGCGGAATCCGCGAGGGCCTCTCTTTAGCCGCCGCCAGCGTCGACAGCGGCGCAGCCCTCGGGCGGCTCGAAGCCCTCCGCCGTTTCGGAGCCGACTATAAGGAGGGATTACCATTATCATAAAAATCTGCGGCATCACCACCCTCGAAGCCGCCCGCGCCGCCCGCGACGCCGGCGCCGACCTCATCGGCTTCGTCTTCGCCCCCGGCCGGCGGCGGATAAGCGTCGACGACGCCGCCGCCATCGCCCGCCAGGTCGGCGGCATCGGCCGCGTCGGCGTCTTCGTCAACCAGTCCCTCGCCGCCGTCCAGGACGCCGCCCGCCGCTGCCGCCTCGACTACGTCCAGCTCCACGGCGGCGAACCCCCCGCCTACTGCCGGGCCGTCGGCCGGCCGGTCATCAAAGCCATCCCCGTCGGCCCCGGCTTCGACCCCGCCGTCGTCGCCACCTACTCCGCCGAATACATCCTCCTCGACACCCTCGTCCCCGGCCAGGCCGGCGGCACCGGCCTCGCCTTCGACTGGCGACAGGCCCGCAGCCTCGCCGCCGCCCTCTCCGCCCCATATCTTGTCGCCGGCGGCCTCACCGCCGCCAACGTCGGCGAAGCCATCGCCATCCTAGCGCCCGCCGGCGTCGACGTCTCCGGCGGCGTCGAAACCGCCGGCGCCAAAGACGCCGCCAAAATATATCAATTCGTCGCCGCCGCCCGCGCGGCCCAGGGAAGGGGAGAGCCATGCTCGCCAGAATAGTCGCCGGCATCCGCCAGGAAGTCGCCGCCCGCAAACAAACCGTCCCCCTCGCCGCCCTGCAGCGAAACATACCCCCCGCCACCCATGCCTTCGCCGCCGCCCTCCGCGCCGCCCCCTGGGCGCTCATCGCCGAATGCAAACTCGCCTCCCCCGCCAAAGGCCTGCTCACCGGCCACCACACCGTCGCCGAGCTCGCCGCCATCTACACCGCCGGCGGCGCCGCCGCCCTCTCCGTCCACACCAGCGCCCCCTTCCGCGGCCGCATCCAAGACCTCGCCGCCGTCCGCGCCGTCAGCCCCCTGCCCCTCCTCCGCAAAGACTTCATCATCGACGAATACCAGCTCTATGAAGCCCGCGACGCCGGCGCCGACGCCGTCCTCCTCATCGCCGCCATCCTCACTGACGGTCAACTGCGGCGCTTCCTCGCCGTCGCCGACAGCCTCGGCCTCGACTGCATCGTCGAAGTCCACAGCCTTGAGGAGCTTGAGCGCGTCCAGCGCACCCCCGCCCCCATCATTGGCATCAACAACCGCGACCTACGCACCTTCACCACCGACATAGCCGCCACCTTCGCCCTCCTGCCCCACACCGACGGCACCCGCCTCGTCATCAGCGAAAGCGGCATCGCCGGCGGCGACGACGCCCGGCGGCTCAAACAGGCCGGCGTCCGCGGCATCCTCGTCGGCGAAGGTCTCGTCACCGCCCCCGACATCCTCGCCCGCACCCGCGAACTCGCCCGGGCCGGCGAAACGCCAGCCCCGCAAGCCCCACACACAAAGGAGGAACCACAAAATGCCTGACATCACCGGACGCTTCGGCGCCTACGGCGGCCGCTACGTCCCCGAAACCGTCATGCCCGCCCTCATCGAGCTCGACGACTTTTACCACGGCCTCAAAAAAGACCAGTCCTTCCAGCGCGAATTCGCCGCCTACCTGCGTGACTACGCCGGCCGGCCCACCCTCCTCTACCACGCCGCCCGCCTCACCGCCCACTACGGCCGGGCCGACATCTACCTAAAACGCGAAGACCTGCTCCACACCGGCGCCCACAAAATCAACAACGCCCTCGGCCAGGCCCTCCTCGCCCGCCGCATGGGCAAAAAACGCATCGTCGCCGAAACCGGCGCCGGCCAGCACGGCGTCGCCTGCGCCACCGTCGCCGCCCACTTCGGCCTCGAATGCCGCGTCTTCATGGGCGCCGAAGACATCGAGCGCCAGCACCTCAACGTCGTCCGCATGCGCCTCCTCGGCAGCGAAGTCGTCCCCGTCACCAACGGCAGCGGCACCCTCAAAGACGCCACCAGCGAAGCCCTCCGCCACTGGGTCGCCAACGTCCGCGACACCCACTACATCATCGGCTCCGTCGTCGGCCCCCACCCCTACCCCATGATCGTCCGCGACTTCCAGGCCGTCATCGGCCGCGAAGTCCGCAGCCAGGCCGCGGCCGCCGGCCTAAAAATCAGCCACCTCGTCGCCTGCGTCGGCGGCGGCAGCAACGCCATGGGCCTATTCCACCCCTTCCTCCATGACAAAACCATCGCCAAAATCGGCGTCGAAGCCGCCGGCCAAGGCATAACCACCGGCCTCCACGCCGCCTCCCTCACCCGGGGCCGGCCCGGCGTCCTCCACGGCGCTTACAGCTACCTCCTCCAGGACGGCGACGGCCAGATCACCGAAGCCCACTCCCTCTCCGCCGGCCTCGACTACCCCGGCGTCGGCCCCGAGCACGCCCACGCCAAAGACAGCGGCCTCGCCGCCTACGTCGCCGTCACCGACCAACAGGCCCTCGCCGCCCTCGCCCGCCTCGCCCGTCTCGAAGGCATCATCCCCGCCTTAGAGAGCGCCCACGCCCTCGCCCACCTCGACGAACTCATGCCCAAAACAAATCCCGGCGAAGCCGTCGTCGTCTGCCTCTCCGGCCGCGGCGACAAAGACGTCGACACCGTAGCCAAAACCATGGGAGGATTATAAAAATGTCCAAACTCAAGGATAAACTCACCGCCCGCCTCGCCGCAGGCGGCAAAGGCCTCATCGTCTACCTCGCCGCCGGCTACCCCGACCTCGCCGCCACCCGTCAGGCCGTCCTCGCCGCCGCAGCAGCCGGCGCCGACATCATCGAAATCGGCATCCCCTTCTCCGACCCCATCGCCGACGGCCCCGTCATCCAGCACGCCGCCACCGCCGCCCTCGCCGGCGGCCTCAAAACCGCCGACGTCCTCGCCCTCGTCAAAGAACTCACCGCCGCCGCCCCCGTCCCCATCGCCCTCATGCTCTACACAAACACCGTCCTCCAATACGGCCCCGGGCGCTTCGCCGCCGACGCGGCCGCCGCCGGCGCCGCCGGCCTCATCGTCCCCGACCTCCCCCTTGAAGAAGCCGCCTCCCTCCAGGCCGTCTGCCAGGCCAACGGCCTCGACCTCATCCGCTTCATCGCCCCCACCAGCCCGCCCGAGCGCGTCGCCCGCATCGCCGCCCAGGCGAGCGGCTTCCTCTACTGCGTCTCCACCACCGGCGTCACCGGCGTCCAGGCCGTCGACTACAGCCCCCTCGCCCCCCTCATCGCCGCCGCCCGCCGGGCCGGCGACACCCCCGTCGCCATCGGCTTCGGCATCGGCGGTCCGGAAGCCGCCGTCGCCGCCGCCGCCCACGCCGACGCCGTCATCGTCGGCAGCGCCGTCATCGAGCGCCTCACCGCCGGCGGTCCGGCAGGCGTCGGCGCCCTCGTCGCCTCTATCCGCCAGGCCCTCGACCGGCCAGGTGACACGCCATGAAGCTCTTCCCCGACCGCGACGAATTCCTCCGCCTCGCCGCCGGCCACAACCTCATCCCCGTCAGCGCCGACCTCCCCGCCGACCTCGACACCCCCGTATCGGTATACGGCAAAATCGTCGGCGACCGCCCCGGCTTCATGCTCGAAAGCGCCGAAACCAGCAAAAACTTCGGCCGCTACTCCTTCATCGGCACCGACCCTCTCCTCACCCTCACCGCCACCGCCCGCCACAGCGACGTGCGCCGGCGCGGCAAGCGCTCCGCCATCGCCGGCCCGCCCCTCGCCGTCCTCCAGCGCATCCTCGAAAGCTACTCATTCCCCGACCTGCCCGGCCTGCCGCCCTTCTGCGGCGGCGCCGTCGGCTACCTCGCCTACGAAGCCGCCGCCACCTGGGAGTGCATCCGCGGCCTCGCCGTCCCCGACGACATGATCCTCGGCGAATACCTCATCTGCCAGACCATCGTCGTCCTCGACCACCTCACCCACACCGCCAGACTCATCCACCTCGCCCCCGTCGACAGCCCCGCCGCCGCCCCCGCCGCCTACGAAACCGCCGCCGAAAGCCTCGCCGCCCTCGCCCTCAGGCTGCGCCAGCCGGCCGCCATCTCCCAGGCCGTGCAGGCGGAGGGGGAGAGGGGGGAGGAGGAAGACGGCCGCGACGACTACCTGGCCGCCGTAGAACAGGCCAAAGAACACATCGCCGCCGGCGACATCTTCCAGGCCGTCCTCTCCCGGCCCTTCCGCCGGCCGCTCACCACCGAGCCCTTCCACCTCTACCGGCGGCTCCGCCACCTAAACCCCTCGCCCTACATGTTCTACCTCAACTTCGGCTCCCGCCAGCTCGTCGGCGCCTCCCCCGAAATGCTCGTCAAGCTCCGTGACGGCCAGCTCTACACCTGCCCCATCGCCGGCACCCGCCCGCGCGGCCGCGACGCCGCCGAAGACGCCCGCCTCGCCGCCGACCTCCTCGCCGACGCCAAAGAGCGCGCCGAGCACGCCATGCTCGTCGACCTCGGCCGCAACGACCTCGGCCGCATCAGCCTCCCCGGCACCGTCGCCGTCAGCCGCCTCATGGAAGTCGAAAACTACTCCCACGTCATGCACATCGTCTCCGAAGTCACCGGCACCCTCGACCCCCGCTACACCCCCACCGACGTCCTCGCCGCCTGCTTCCCCGCCGGCACCCTCAGCGGCGCCCCCAAAATCCGCGCCATGGAAATCGTCGCTGGCCTAGAAAACACCCCCCGCGGCCCCTACGGCGGCGCCGTCGGCTACTTCGACTTCCGCGGCAACCTCGACACCTGCATCACCATCCGCACCCTCATCATCGACGGCGGCCAGGTCGTCATCCAGACAGGCGCCGGCATCGTCGCCGACTCCGTCCCGGCCGCCGAATACCGGGAAATACTCCACAAAGCCGGGGCCTTATTCCAGGTAATGGGAGGCGCACAGCAATGATTCTGCTCATCGACAACTACGACTCCTTCACCTACAACATCTATCAATACGTCGCCCACCTCGGGCAGCAGGTGCGCGTCGTCCGCAACGACCGCATCACCCTGGACGAGATCGCCGCCGGCGGCTACCGGGCCGTCATCATCTCCCCCGGCCCCGGCACCCCCGACGACGCCGGCATCAGCAAAGCCCTCGTCGCCCGCTTCGCCGGCACCCTGCCCATCCTCGGCGTCTGCCTCGGCCACCAGGTCATCGGCGAAGCCTTCGGCGGCCGCGTCGTGCGCGCCCCGCGGCCCGTCCACGGCAAAACCTCGGCCGTCACCCACCACGGCCACGGCCTCTACCGCGGCCTCCCCCAGCCCTTCACCGCCGGCCGCTACCACTCCCTCATCCTCGACCGGGCCGGCCTCCCCGACTGCCTCGCCGTCACCGCCGCCAGCGACGACGGTCTCATCATGGGCGTCAGGCACAAACACTTTCCCGTCGAAGGCATCCAGTTCCACCCCGAATCCGTCCTCACCCCCGACGGCGGCAGGCTGCTCGCCAACTTCGTCGCCGCCCTCGCCGGCTGACCCGCAGGAGAGCAGGAAAATCGCCGCCTTTGTAGAAACTGGAAACAAACCACGGAAATCAACGCAAAGGCGGAATGACGGATGAAAGTGATGATCGTCGACGACGAAGCCAGCCGCGCCATGCTCGAACCGATGATAAAGGAATGGGGCTACGAGGTCGACGCCGCCGCAGGCGGCGAGGCCTGGCGGGCGCTCCGCGGGGAACCCCGTCCCCTGCTCGTCCTCCTCGGCGGTGGCATATCCGGCCCCGGCGGCCTCGAACTCTGCGCCCGGCTCAAAAAAGAAAAAACCCTCAGCCAGGTCTACATCATCCTCCTCACGGCCAAAAGCGGCCAGGACGAAATCACCCGCGGCTTCGAAGCCGGCGCCGACGACTACCTCGCCAAGCCCGTCCATCCCGCCCTGCTCCGCAACCGGCTCGCCGTCGGCCGCCGCATCCTCGAATATCAGCACACCCTCGACACCCTCAGCCGCGAACTTGCCGCCAAAAACCAGGAACTCGCCCGCCTCGGCACCCTCGACGGCCTCACCGCCATCGACAGCCGCGGCCGCTTCACAGCGCGCCTCGGCGAGGAGTGGCGCCGCGCCCTGCGCGAAGCGACGCCCCTGTCCGTCATCCTCGTCGACATAGACTTCTTCCAAGCCTATAACGAAACCTACGGCCACCAGGCCGGCGACGAATGCCTCAAAAAAGTCGCCCGCACCCTGGCCGCCACCATCGCCCGCGCCGGCGACCTTGCCGCCCGCTACGGCGGCGAGGAATTCGCCGTCCTCCTGCCCAACACCGACAGCCTCGGCACCCTCGTCGTCGCCGAAGCCATCCGCGTCGCCGTCGCCACCCTCGGCATCGAGCACAAGGCCTCGGCCATCCACCGCCACCTCACCGTCAGCGTCGGCACAGCCACCGTCGTCCCCGACGAGCTGGCCAGCCCCGAAGCGCTGGTGGCGAAGGCGGAGGAGGCGCTCTTTCACGCCAAACAATCCGGCCGGAACCTTGTGCGGCAATTGTAGTTTGACGGCCGTTGATAAGCCCCCATCTGCGTTGTTGGGGCTGCGGGAGCTTGCTTGCGTACGTTCCGAGTACGCGGCGCTGCGCTTCCTCGCCCCGCCTAGCATCTGGGGGCTTCTGAACGGCCGTTCGCCAATTTTAGGGGAGTATTGGAAGATTATCTTGCGGAAGATGGCCTCGCAAGCGAGCATTGGCGGAGGATGTTACGCGCCGTTAACGCAGCAAGCCGTTAACGAAACCGTACGCCCGGCCATGGACGGCCGGGAGAGGCGACAACGGGCATGGACGCCCGTTTGGCGCCGGTACGGCTGAGTCGGCGCAAGTTTTACGGCGCGTTCAGCCGCAGACACGCGAGCGGCGAGGCTAGCTTCCGCGAAGCAGACTAAGTTTTCAGTGCTTCTCGTTCCATCTTCCCATTGCCCGGCAATAAAAGTTTCCGCCGAAGCGCGGACAAAGGAGCACTTCATGGCCGTCCCCGTCAACTGCCCCACCTGCGACGCCTTCTACAACCTCAAAAGCCAGTACGCCGGCCGGCTCCTCCAGTGCCCGGCCTGCAGCGGCGTCTTCCGCGCCCCCGAGCGGCGGGTACCGGCCGTCTTCGACCGCGACATCTTCCTGCTGCGCGAAAAACACTTCGCCATCAACACCAAATACCACGTCCGCGACGAGGACGGCAACCCCCTCCTCTACGTCGAGCGCCCGGCGCTGGTGGTCCAGAGGATCGCGTTCGTCGTCATGTTCCTTCTGCTGGGCGTCGTCCTGACCGCCGCCATGCCGGCCTTTCCCTGGTTCCCGCTCGCCCTCGTCGCCGCCTACTTTATCGGGCCGGTGCGCCACATCCATTTCTACCCCGACGAAAACAAAACATCCGCCATCCTCACCGTCACCCAGGACTACGTCGTCCAGTTCCCCACCACCCGCTTCACCCTCCGCGACCTTAACGACAACATCCTCGCCACCTACAAAAAGAACCGCTTCACCGACTTCCTCCGCAAAAGGTGGTGGGTCTACGGCCCCGACGGCGCCCTGCTGCTCGTCGCCCAGGAGGACTCCATCATCCTGTCCCTCCTCCGCCGCCTCACCGGCTACATCGTCGACCTCGCCTTCTTCCGCACAAACTTCGTCTTCTACGCCCCCGACCGCGAAACAATCCGCGGCGAATTCAACCGCAAAATGACCCTCTTCGACCGCTACACCCTCGACATGGGCGAAGACGCCACCGGCGCCGTCGACCGGCGTGTCGCTTTAGCCCTCGGCGTACTGCTCGACACCGGGGAGGGACGCTGATGAACGGTGAAAACCGCGAACCCGCCGCCTGGTCCCCGCCCGCGGAGGAGCCTATCCTCATCACCCCCGACATGCTCGTCCCCGCCCGCCCCAAGGACAGCCGCGTCCCCTTCGAAAAAGACATGTCCTACTTCCCCGTCCTCATCACCCTCCTCATCCTCGTCAACGTCGCCGTCTTCCTGTGGGAGGTCGCCACCGGCGCCCTCGTCAGCAAGGACTCGGTCATCGCCGCCGGCGCCCTCTACCGCGACAACGTGCTGGCCGGCGAGGTATGGCGCCTCGTCAGCGCCGCCTTCCTCCACGGCGGCTTCGACCACATCCTCGGCAACACCGTCTTCATGTACATCCTCGGCCTGGCGGCCGAGCACGCCTTCGGCCTCGCCAGAACGTCCGCCATATACCTGTTCGCCGCCGTCACCGGCTCGGCCCTCAGCCTCGTCATGCAGCCGGGGCCTGGTGTCGGCGCCTCGGGAGCCATCTTCGGCCTCATGGGAGCCCTCGCCGTCCTCTTCTACCGGCGGCGGGCCGACTTCTACCTCCGCGACCGCGGCATCGGCGCCTTCATCGGCGCCCTCGCCCTCCTCCAGATCTTCCTCGGCTTCTCCGACCCCTTCATCGACAACTGGGCCCACCTCGGCGGCTTTTTAGGCGGCGCGCTCGCCGCCCTCGTCCTCCGTCCCGTCCTCGGCGAGGAAAGCCGTACAATCTCCGGGGCGGCCAGAGCCCTGCTCCTCGCCGCCTTCGCCCTCTTCGCCGGCGTCTGGCTCTTCCTCGGCGGCTACCTCGCCGCCGTCGAAGCCCACGCCTGGCTCTACCTCGGCAAAAAGCAGGACGCCGTCGCCGCCGCCACCGACGCCCTCGCCAGGAACCCCGCCAACACCCACATGTACTACCTGCGCGGCACCGTCCTCCTCGACGCCGGCCAGCCCGACGCCGGCCTCCGTGACCTCGCCCGCTACCTCGAAACAAACGGCGGCAGCCACCGGGCCTGGTTCGCCGTCGGCCACGCCTACTACGAGCGCGGCCAGTACCCCGAAGCCCTCGTCCACTACAGCCGCGCCGTCGCCCTCGCCCCCGGCGACGTCCACTACCTCAACAGCCGCGGCTACACTTACATCCTCACCGGCCAGTACGCCGCCGCCCGCGCCGACTTCACCGCCATCCTCGAAATCGACGGCACATTTTCCCCCGCCTGGGGCAACCTCGGCCTCGTCCACGCCTACGAAGGCGACTACTCCGTCGCCATCGGCAAGCTAGAGCAGGCCTACCGCCTGGACAAAGCCCAGGCGCCCCTGAAATACCTCATCGCCGGCCTCCGCGCCGAATTGCTCGGCCAGCGTCCCCAGGCGATCGAAAACTACGACCGCTTTGCCGGCGAAGTCGCCCAGGAACGCGCCAACTGGCAAGCCGAGATCAACTTCGCCGCCGCCCGCGCCCGCACCCTGCGCAGCTTGGGGGGGAGAACGCCATGACCTGTGGAGAGAAAAGGACTCACCGTCTGCTGGCCGCCGCCCTGGTCGTACTGGCCGTCACCGGCCTCCTTCTCTATCTGCCTGTCCTGCGCGGTCCGCTTGCCGACAGCCGGCCCTTCCTCCGCGCCGGCCACATTATCGCCGGCCTGGTCTTCGCCGCGCTGCTGGCCGCCAACATCCCCTTTTTCCGCCAGGCAGCCGCAGGCCGGGACCCGGTTCAGTCTTTGCTGCTGGCCGTTGCCGTGGCCTGGCTTGTCACCGGCGGCTGGCTCTCCTTAGGTCAGTCCGGCTGGCTGGCCATCCCCGGCGACCTGTCCGCCGTCCACCTTTTCCTGGCCGTCCTCGGCTCCGCCGCCGCCCTGTTCCACGCCGTACGGGCCCGCTTCGCTCCGCGGCCGGCTGCGGAGGCCGCGGACACAGCCATTGGTCGGCGAGCCTTTTTCATTCAGGCCTTTGGGTGGCTTGCGGCCCTCTCCCTCGGTGCCGCCTGGCAATGGTTGCTCCCCGCCGGCGGCAAGGCTCCCGGCGATCCTGCCGCCTTCAAAGACTGCAACAGCCTCACCCCGCCGCCCACGCCTGCTCCCCAATCCTCGCCTCCGGTCGGCGGCGGCTACCAGGGAAAATTCCGCGTCTATACCGTCGCCCCCATCCCTTGCGCGGACAGCGCCTGGCGTTTCACCGTCGGCGGGCTTGTCGACAAACCCCGCGTATACAACTGGGAAGAATTCGTCGGTCTGCCCCGCCGCGTCCAGGTCAGCGATTTCCATTGCGTCGAAGGCTGGTCGGTCCGGCGCATCACCTACGAAGGAATCCCTCTCGCTTGGTTGCTCGACGCAGCGGCTGTCCAGCCTGCCGCCCGCTATGTCAAGCTCCTGTCAGGCGACGGCGTGTACACCGACACCCTTTCGATTGACCAGGCCCGCCTCGACGACGTCATGGTCGCCATGTTGATCGACGGCCGCCCTATCCCTTCCGACCTGGGAGGGCCCGCCCGGCTGGTAGTACCGCAGATGCACGCCTATAAAGCCGTTAAATGGCTGGTAGCCATGGAACTCATCGATCGGCCCCACAGCGGCTACTGGGAGAAGCGCGGCTATCCGGCCGACGCCTGGGTGGACAAACGGGGCTAGCAGCCGGTAAACCGTGAAAAACATCTTTCGTCATAAAAGGAGGTCCCCCATGCGCTGCCTCTACTTCGACGGCCAATTGAAATACCGCGACGACTGCCCCGTCCCGGCGCCCGCCCCCGGCGAAGCCCTCGTAAAAGTCCTCTACGCCGGCGTCTGCAACACCGACCGCGAAATCCTCGCCGGCTACAAAGGCTTCACCGGCATCCTCGGCCACGAATTCGTCGGCGTCGTCGAAGCTGGAGAGGGGTGGGAAGGCAAAAGGGTCGTCGCCGACATCAACCTCGGCTGCGGCGCCTGCCCTCGCTGCCGCGAAGGCCTCGCCAACCACTGCCAAAGCCGCCGCGTCCTCGGCATCACCGGCAAGGACGGCGCCTTCGCCGAATACCTCACCCTGCCGCTTGCCAACCTCCACGAGGTGCCGCCCGGCGTGAGCGACCTCGCCGCCGTCTTCGCCGAGCCGCTGGCCGCCGCCCTCGAAATCTGCGACCAGTGCCACATCAGGCCGTCCGAGCGCGTCGCCGTCCTCGGCGACGGCAAACTCGGCCAGCTCATCGCCCAGGCGCTCAGCCTCACCGGCTGCGACCTCACCGTCATCGGCAAGCATCCCGCCAAACTCGCCCTCCTCGCCGGCCGGGCGATCACGGTCACCCAGGGCGACGCGGCCGGCCTTGGCCCCTTCGACACCGTCGTCGAATGCACCGGCACCCCCGGTGGCCTCGCCTGCGCCCAGGATATCGTCAAGCCCCGCGGCCGCATCGTCCTCAAAAGCACCTTCGCCGCCGACGCCCTCCTGTCGTCCACCATGTGGGTGGTCAAGGAACTCACCCTCGTCGGCTCCCGCTGCGGGCCGACGGCTGCCGCCCTCCGTCTGCTGGCGCGGCGCCTCGTCGACGTCGAACCGCTTGTAGGCGGCACATTCCGCCTGGCCGACGGTCCGGCCGCCTTCGCCCCTCCCGGCGGGCTCAAGGCCGTTTTCGACTGCCGCGTCCCCTGACAGCCTTTCTGAGACACGGAGAATATCTCTGAAGGGAAATCCCCTCAGGGATATTTTTTCGCCCTTCCTGGGGCCTTACAGGCGGCCGCTGAAATCGGCCGTCTGTAAGGCCCTCAGTAATTTGACGTTCTTTTTTCGCTGCCGGCGAGCCGGCAAGATAGAGAAGGGGAGGGGAGGGGACCGTTTGAGAACGGCGTGCCCCCCCCCAAAACTGCGCGGCACCCGCGATTTCGCAATAATTATTGTATATTTTGTAATTACAATATATACAATAATTGCGGTTGTTGCGCGCCCGCCTGTTTCCTGCCGGACCCTTGCGGCCTGCCCGCAACTCTTTTACAATAGAGGCGGAGGGATGAAAGATGACAAACCACCGCCTGCTTTTCACCGGCGCCGTCCTCGCGGCGCTGACGATAACCCTCGCGGCCTGCGGCCGTCCCGGTGGCGAAGCGCCCCAGGCCGCGCCCGTAATTCCGCCTGGCGCCGTCACCATCAAAAGCCTGCCGCCGCTCCTCAACCTGCGCGGCGAAGAAGTTTCCTTTCAGGGCAGGACCGAAATCGTTCAGCAGCTAGCCGGCCGCAGTGCCGCGGAGATCGTCATTGTCGACTTCCGCGCCGGCGGCGAAAACGCCCATAAATCGGCTATCAGAATCGAATGGGAGGACGGAGGCGTCGAAACCATTCCGCCAGGGAGCAAAAACCTTGTCCTGGCTCCCCAGCGGCGGGCGAAGAAGATCAGCGTACTCGGCTATAGCTTCCACGAGCGGAGGGTGTTCAAGGATTCGGCGAGGAAGGGCACCCTGTCCTGGGAAATCCGCTACGCTCCTGCCGAATAACAATGGGACCGTTGATAAGCCCCCATCTACGGCGTACCCGCAAGGGGCAGGCCGCAGTTCTAGGCGCTGAAGCGCCAAGAACTCGCGCACTTGCTCCTCAGAGCGCTTGCTAGCGTACGTCCGAGTACGCGTCGCGGCGCGCTCGCACCCTTCCGGGTATAAGCGACCACATCAACGCTAAAGCGTTGTGTGTCTGCTTATCCGGTGCGCCTTGTATCTGGGGGCTTCTGAACGGTCCGTGATATTACGAATAATATAAAGGAAACCGTTCAGACGGTGTGGAATTTATCTCCAATTAACCGCACATATTAAATGTGAGGTGATGCCTGTGAAAATCAACGACCTCGCCACCCCTAGTTTTCTGCTCGACCTCGACGTCTTCGAGGCCAACGTGCGCGACATGGCCGGCCTCTGCGCCCGGGCGGGGATCGAGCTGTGGCCGATGGTCAAAACCCATAAAAGCACCGCCATCGCCCGCCGCCAGAAGGACGCCGGCGCCGCCGGCTTCCTGACCGGCACGCTCGACGAAGCCGAGCAGCTCGCCGCCGCCGGCTTCGCCGACCTGATGCTCGCCTATCCGGTCGCCGGCCGCGCCAACTTAGGCCGCGCGCTCGCCCTGGCCCGCCAGGCCCGCGTGACCTTCAGCCTCGACGGCGCCGAAGCCGCCCGCGCCCTGGCGGACGCCCTGACCGACGACAGCCCCGACCTCGACTACCTCATCATCATCGACAGCGGCCTGCACCGCTTCGGCGTGCCGCCCCGCCAGGCGGCCGGACTCGCCGCCGCCCTGTCAGGCCATAAAAAGCTCAAACTCAGAGGCGTGGCCACCCACCCCGGCCAGGTATACGGCGCCAGCGGTCCGGGTGGCGTCGCGGCCGCGGCCGCGGAAGAAATCGCGGCCCTCACCCAGGCCAGGGAAGAACTCCTGGCCCACGGCTATCCCGTGGACATCGTCGCCACCGGCAGCACCCCGACAGCGTCCCTGGCGGCCGCCAGCGGCGTCGTCACCGCCCTCCGGCCCGGCAACTACGTCTTCCACGACAACACCCAGGTCGCGCTCGGCGTCGTCCCCCCGGAGCGCTGCGCCCTCGCCGTCCTCGTCACCATCCTGTCGCGGCCCCGCCCCGACACCTTCATAATCGACGCCGGCAGCAAATGCCTCGGCCTCGACAAAGGCGCCCACGGCAGCGCGCTGCTCGCCGGCTACGGCCTTGTCGCCGGCCACCCCGGGCTCACCGTCGCCGGCCTGTCGGAAGAAGTCGGCCGCATAGCCATAACCGGCGACACCGGGCTTGCCGTCGGCGACAAAATCGCCATAATCCCCAACCACGCCTGCGCCGCCGCCAACATGACAAGCTGGCTCGTCGGCCACCGCCGGGGGGAAACGGAATGCGCCATAGCGGTCGACATGCGCGGCAACGCCCGTCTTAGGACGCCCCTGGCGTAAAAAACCATCGCCGCAGACACCCTCTCCGTGGTAAAATAGCACCACAACGGGGCATAGGAGGATAACATTGGCAAACCTCGAATACCGGCTGCTCGACGAGCCCGCCGACTTTCCCGTCCTCTTCTCCTACGACGCCATCGGCGGCGGCGAAATCGCCGCCCGTTTCCTGTGCGACAAACTCATCAAAGACGGCCAAGTGTACGAACGAACCTCGACCGCCAGCGAACCCCTGACCTACGTAATCTACCTCCGGGAGGAAGGGCCGTCCGCCCCCGCGGCCGCCGCGCCGCCGTCCGGCGAACGCGGCGTCAGGGTGGAGATCCGCCAGGACGGACAAAGCGAGACCCCCGGCCTGCTCATCGAAACGCGGCAGTTCGCCGACCCCTTCGACGTCGTCCTTTGTCTCGGCAGCGACTACTTCTACTGGCTGGGCGACGAGTGGCGGAAAACGCTGACCGTCCTCGACGAGGACCGCAGGGTTTATATCTATTACGCCCATAAAATGTAAGGAGGGATCGCCTGTGGAACGCACCGACAAAACCGCAAAAATGCTCGGCCTCTTCATGGCCGCCCTCCTCACCGTCACTGCCGGCTGCTCCGCCGGCGGCCAGGACCGTCCCGGCCACACCCACGTCGACCGCAACAACGACGGCTACTGCGACGAGGACGGCGAACAGATGCCGGCCCGCGCCGGCGGGAGCCACTTTTACGGCGCCCCCTTCTTCTTCGGCGGCACCCGCTCCGGCGTCGCCGCGCCCGGCCAGACAGCCCCCGCCCCAAGCCAAGGGGCCACAATAACAAGCGGCAAAGCCGCCCGCGGCGGCATCGGCAGCAGCAGCGTAGGCGGCGGCGGCTGATGGACTACGCGGCCGTCCGGGAAGAAATCTACCGGCCCCTCAGGGCCGAGGGCGTCTTCACCTGGGATTGGCTGTACGGCCAGGAATACGCCCTCGCCGTGCCCCACGCCATCGGCGCCCGCGAACTGGCGGACCTCCGCGCCGCCACCGCCGCCCTCGGGCGCGTTTTCGCCCGCACCGTCGATGTCGTCCAGGCCGGTCCGGCGGAACTGCTCGCCGAGCTCGGCATCCCGGAAGCCGCCCATGACGCCGTGCGTCTGGCCGTCCTCCCCGACGACGCCACCCTCATCGGCCGGTTCGACTTCGCCCGCACCCCGTCCGGCTGGAAACTGCTCGAATTCAACAGCGACACCCCCGGCGGCGTCGTCGAGGCCTTCCACGTCAACGGCCGCGTCTGCGCCCATCACAACGCCGCCGACCCCAACGCCGGCCTCGAAGCCATGCTGCCCGCCGCCTTCCGCGCGGCGGCCGACCGCTACCGCTACCTCGGCTACCCGACAGGCAGCGTCGCCTTCAGCGCCCTCGACTGGCACGCCGAAGACGCCGGCACCGCCCGCTACCTGCTCAAAATCTCCGGCCTTGACGGCCGGTTCGTCCCCCTAAAGGACCTGCGCGTCCATGACGACCGCCTCTGCGCCCTCACCGGCGGCGACCTCCTGCCCATCGACCTCTGGTACCGCCTGCACCCCTTCGGCCTCCTCGCCGCCGACCGCGACGACGACGGCTACCCCACCGGCGCCCACGTCCTCAGCCTCATCGCCCGCAGACGGCTGGCCGTCATCAACCCCCCCGGCGCCCTCATCGCCCAGAGCAAAGCCCTCCAGGCCCTCGTCTGGGCGCTCCGCGAAGCCGGCGGCTTCTTCACCGCCGCCGAACACGACGCCGTCGCCGCCCACATGCTGCCCACCTACTACGAAAACCGCTTCGCCGGCCGCTGTCCCCATGTCGCCAAACCAGTGCTCGGCCGCGAAGGCGGCGGCATAACCATCAGTGCCGCCGACGGCGCCGTCATCGACCGCGACCGCGAGCCGCACTACTGGGACCAGCCCATGATCTACCAGCAGTACCAGGACCTCGAAACCGCCGAACTGCCCACCCTCGCCGGCCCCAAGGCCGGACGCATCGTCTGGGGCTCCTTCCTCGTCAACGGCAGTCCGTCCGCCGTCGCCGCCCGCCTCGGCGGGTTGATAACCGACGACATGGCATACTTCGTCCCCGTCCGTCTCGCATAAGTGACGGCGAACAACAAGGAGGCTGATCACATTGGGTAGCCAATGGGCAAACATCGTCAACTTCGTAAGCTATCTCGGCGTCTCGCTCCCCCTGCTGGGCTTGGGCATCTACCTCTTCATGCTCACCACCCCCTACAAAGAATTCAAGCTCATCGCCGACGGCGACGAAAACGACCGCTGCAAAGCCTGCGCCGCCCAAGCCGCCGCCTGCGACCTCGGCGGCAAAATCCTCGGCCTGTCGCTCGTCCTCGCCTCCGCCGTCTTCCACGCCGTCAACTTCGCCGACCTCCTCATCTGGGGCCTCATCGGCATCATCTTCCAGGTCATCGTCTTCTACATATTCGAACTCATCACCCCCTTCACCGTCGTCAAAGAAATCCCCCAGGGCAACATCGCCGTCGGCATATTCTCCGCCTTCCTCAGCGTATCCGCCGGCCTCCTCCTCGCCGCCTTAATAAGTTATTAGAAAAACACATCAAAAAAAGCGGCTGGCGCACTGCCAGCCGCTTCTCGCATCTCAAAACATATCTACAGATCGATATCCACCTCGAACATCCTGTTCCACGGAAAGCCCACCTTAAGCCTATCCGCGGGATACGACGGGAACCTGGCCGCCGCGAACGCCTTCAGCCGCCGGTTCGCCTCCGCCGTCAGGCGGGGCGCCAGCCCATCCAGGTAAAACCAATTGCCGCCGGCCGGATAAAGCACCTCGCGCCCCAGTGCCCCGCGCACATTCGCCTGATACGCCCAGTCATCCAGCAGCCTCACCGCCAGCAGGCGGTCCTTCGCCGCCGCCGTCATCCGCGGCGCCAGCAGCCCCTGGCCGATCGCGTACCCCAGCGTATTACTCGCCGTATTCCAGCCCGAATACGCATCCAGCTTAAAAAGCAGCCCGCGGCGGGCAAGCTCCGTCATCAGCGCGTTATCCGCCCCGTTCGCATACGCCACATCCGCCACAGCCACCCGTTCGCCCCTGGCGACCCACGCCGCCACCTCGCCGGCGAAAACATACGCAGCCGCCGTCACACGGCCGCGGTTCCCCGCGCTGTTAGCCTCATGCGTCACCCCGTCCTCCGGCGTATTCACCGCCAGCACCAGATCGGGCCCCGAACCGGTCAGCAGCAGCCCGCCGGCCGCCACCACATGCTCGTTCACCGTCAGACCGATCGGCACATCCTCATACGAAGGCACCGTATCCGGCCCCGCGCCCCGCGCGTAAAAAACCCGCACAAGCGGGATCCGCACCGCAGCATTGTTCGTCGCCCGCACCATCATCAGCATCCCCAGCTGATCGGCACCCGGGAAAGTCGCGAACTTCGAAGCCGGCAGACCGGCGGACTCGGCCGCCATCATGCGCGACTCCATATGCGACTGCGAAAAAGGCGAACAATCGTCGCGCCCCAGCAGGAAAAACGCGAAAATCCCGTTCCGCGCATACTCCACCAGCCGCACATTCGCCGCGAAATTTTTATCCCGCCGCGCGAACCAGTCCGTCAGCACCGCCGCCGGCAAATCGCGCCTGAGGGCGCTCAGCTCCGCCTCCTCGCCGCGGCTCAGTCCCGCCGTCTCCGCCTTGTCCTGCAGCGCCGTCAGGCGGAAAATCCGCGGCCCGTGCTCCTCGTAATAATCCGGCTCCACACCGCCCGCGCTCGCCTGCGGCGTCCGCATAATCGTCCCGAACACATACAGCCGCGTCCCCGGATTCGCCAGCTTCAGCGCATAAAAGCGATCGAGCCGTTCCTTGATAACCTCCTCCGGCAACTGATGCCGGCGCGACGCCACCAAACTGCCGTACAACATCGCATCGCTCGACACCACCGCCGCATCAGCCGTGCGGATATTATCGGCCAGCCACGCCCACAAAGCATCCGGGTTCCCCGGCTCAGTACGGCTCCCCAGCAGCGCCGCCGGCGGCGTCACGATCTCCACCCCCGCCGCCGTCGCCGTATCCACCACATAATCCAGGCTCACCGGCCGGTTGTCGAACGGCACAAAAACGATCGTCTGCGCTCCCGCCGTCGCCGCCGGCAGGCAGAAACACACCATCATCGCCGCGATAATCAACTTGCGCATATCGTCCTCCGAAAAAAGCAGAATAGCTCTACAATCCAGCTATTCTGTCCAAATCGTGGCAAATCCTGCCTATCCTCGCCGCCGCGCCGAATAACACAGCACAAACCGGGACGAAAAAAAAGCCGCCATATGGTATTCTATAATCAGCAAACAACGCGAGGTGCCTCATGAACGACTACACCGAAGACACCATGTGGCAAGCCGTCGCCGCCAGCGACCCAAGCTACGACGGCGCCTTCTGCTACGGCGTCAAAACCACCGGCATATTCTGCCGCCCCTCCTGCAAATCGCGTCCGCCGCGCCGCGAAAACACCGTCTTCTTCACCGGCGCCCCCGCCGCCCTCGCCCGGGGCTTCCGCCCCTGCAAGCGCTGCCGCCCCGACACCCTCCTCGCCCCCGTCCAGGACATCGTCCGGCAAGCGTGCGTCCTCCTCGAAAACGAATACGACAACCCCGCCATCCTCGGCGAACTGCCCGCCCGCATCGGCCTCAGCCGCTCCCACCTCGCCCGGCTCTTCAAACACCACACCGGCAAAGCCCCGCGCGAATACCTCCACACAATCCGCATCGGCAAAGCCGAAACCCTCCTCGCCGGCGGCCATACCGGCACCGGCGTCGCCTACGCCGTCGGTTTCGGCTCCCCCTCGCGCTTCTTCGCCGCCTTCCGCGCGCGCACCGGCCTCTCGCCCCGCGCCTGGCTGAAACTCCACCAAGAGGAGGTTACCCCATGACAGGCCTCACCACCGCCAGCCTCGCCACCCCCATCGGCCCCCTCGCCGTCACCGCCGCCGCCGACGGCATCGTCGCCGTCCGCTTCGCCCCCGCCGTCCCCCCGCCGGACCCCGGCGTCCCCGCCTGCCTCGCGCAGGCACTACAAGAGCTCGACGCATACTTCGCCGGCAGGCTCACCGCCTTCACCGTACCCCTCCGGCCGCGCGGCACCCCCTTCCAGCGCACCGTCTGGCACGAACTGGCCGCCATACCCTACGGCGCCGCCACCTCCTACCGCGCCCTCGCCGCCGCCGTCGGCAACCCCACCGCCGTCAGAGCCGTCGGCGCCGCCAACGGCCGCAACCCGCTCCCCATCCTCATCCCCTGTCACCGCGTCATCGGCACCGACGGCAGCCTCACCGGCTACGGCGGCGGCCTCGAAAAAAAACAATGGCTGCTGGCCCACGAGCGGCGCACACTGGCCGCCCTCGCCCCCTCGGCCCCGTAACAGTCCGGCAAACCGCCGGTCCGTCCTCTCCCCCCGCTCCCCAAGCGGCCGCCGCGGCAGCTTTTGTCGTTTGTCCGGCCGGGGCGGCTTCGCCCCCGGTTCTATCCGTGATAAATACTTACCGAAATAGGAAAACATACCGGCAGGGGCAAAATAAGCAGCACCCGGTCCGGAGCGGCAAAAATCGGCGCATCGGTCCTCTCCGGCCCGAGAAGGGAGCGATAACAGTGACCGTGCTCGACCAGATCCTCCAGGCCAACCGCCAATTCGTCGCCCGCCTGCCGACCGACTTCCCCCGGGCGATCCCCAAACCCAGCAAACTGCCGCGGCGCGAACTGGCCGTCTTCACCTGCATGGACACCCGCCTCGTCGAATTCCTCGAACCCGCCGTCGGCATCAGGCGGGAAGACGCCGTCGTCATCAAAAACGCCGGCAACTCCGTCACCGGCCCCTTCGAAGCCAGCATCCGCAGCCTCATCCTCGCCGTCTTCGAACTCGGCGTCAAAGAAATACTCGTCATCGGCCACGAAGACTGCGGCGCCGCCTGCACAACCCCCGACGGCCTCACCGCCAAAATGCTCGCCCGCGGCATATCCCCCGACGCCATCAAAATGATCGAAGGCAAACTCTCCGCCTGGCTCGCCAACATCAAAAACCCCGAAATAAACGTCATCCAGGTCGTCGCCCGCATCCGCGCCAACCCCCTCATCCCGGCGGAAATACCCATCCATGGCCTCATCTTCGACCCCCACGGCGGCAAAATACGCGTCATCGTCGACGGCTATCAGCCCATCCCCTGAGCCAAGGAGCGGGGTCGCCCGCTTCTTTCCTTTTTTAGGCAGGAATTTGCCGCCCGGGAAGGAAATAACCTAACAACTAACCACAGGAGGTACATCACCATGAAAAAAAACATCCTCGGCGGCCAGTCCCTTGTCTTCGGCCGCGGCTCTATCGAGCACCTCTCGTCCGTCCCCGCCCGCCGCGCCGTCATCGTCACCGGCGGCTCCTCCATGCTCAAACACGGCATCGTCGCCAAAATAGAAAAACTCCTCCAGGCCCAGGGCTGCGCCACCCTCGTCCACGCCGGCGTCCCCGCCAACCCCGACACCGGGGCCGTCCTCGCCGGCGTCGCCGCCATGCGGCCCTTCGCCCCCGACCTCGTCGTCGCCGTAGGCGGCGGCTCGGCCCTCGACGCCGCCAAAGTCATGACCCTCTTCACCGAATACCCCGACCTCGACTTCGCCGCCGCCCTCGCCGGCAACCTGCCCGCCGCCCGCAAAGCCATCCGGCTCGTCGCCATCCCCTCCACCTCCGGCACCGGCAGCGAAGTAACCAAAGTCGCCGTCGTCACCTTCCACGACCAAAACCTCAAAATCGGCCTCCGCACCCCCGCCTTCATCCCCGACATCGCCATCCTCGACGCCGACCTCACCCTCACCATGCCGCCCAACGTCGTCGCCGAAACCGGCATGGACGCCCTCACCCACGCCCTCGAATGCTACATAAACCGCAACATCGACGACTTCACCGGCCCCATGGCCGCAGGCGCCGCCGCCGGCCTCCTCCAATACCTCCCCGTCTCCTACCGCGAAAAAACCGTCGAAAGCCGCGAAAAAGTCCACAACTTCCAATCCCTCGCCGGCCTCGCCTTCGGCAACGTCGGCCTCGGCGCCGCCCACGGCATCGCCCACTCCCTCGGCGGCCTCTGGAACCTCGGCCACGGCCTCGTCAACGCCATCCTCCTGCCCCACGTCCTCGAATTCAACGCCCGCGACCCCTGGGTCAGCGGCCAGATAAAACGCCTCGCCGCCATCTGCGGCGTCCCCGACCTCATCGCCGCAGTCCACGATCTAAACCAAACCCTGGGCATCCCCGCCTCCCTCAGGGCCGCCGGCGTCGCCGAGCAAACCTTCGCCGCCGCCCTGCCCCAGCTCGTCGCCGGCTCCATGCTCGGCGCCACCCGCGTCAACCCCGTCGCCGTGACCCCCGCCGAAATGGAAGCCCTCCTAAGGCGCGTCTACCGATGATCCTCGTCAGCGCCTGCCTGCTCGGCCTCTCCTGCCGCTACGACGGCGGCCACAACCTCTGTCCCGCCCTCGTCGCCCCCGCCGCCGCCGGCCTCTGCCTGCCCGTCTGTCCCGAGCAGCTAGGCGGCCTGCCCACCCCCCGCCCGCCGGGCGAAATCGTCGGCGGCAGCGGCAACGACGTCCTCGCCGGCCGCGCCAGTATCCTGGCGGCAGACGGCGCCGACCTCACCCCGGCCTTCCTCAACGGCGTCCGGCAAACCCTCGCCCTCGTCCGCGCCACCCCCGTCGCCGCCGCCATCCTCAAAGCCCGCAGCCCCTCCTGCGGCGTCGGCGCCATCTACGACGGCAGCTTCACCCGTACCCTCCGGAACGGCCACGGCGTCGCCGCCGCAGCACTAGCTGAGCTTGGTATTGAGCTCTACACCGAAGAAGATATAACAGAGGAAATATTAAAGCATATTATGTAATATAGAATTGTGCGCAGGCCGTTCAGGGCCGCCAGATGCAAGGCGGCTCCAAGGGCGCGCCGCGACGCGTACTCGGGACGTACGCTAGCAAGCGCCCGCAGGAACAACGCCGCAGATGGCGGTCATCAACGGCCTGCCCCCTCCGGAGGAATCATTATGACCGTTACCGCAGACGACATAAAGCGTTTTCACGCCAACCGCGAAGACGAACTGAACAGCGCCGCCCTCTACACCGCCCTCGCCGACCGCGAGGCCGATCCCAGGCTGGCCGAAGTATACCGGCGGCTCGCCGCCACCGAAACCAGGCACGCCGAAGAATGGGCGCGGCGCATCGCCGCCGCCGGCGGCGAAATCAAGCCCTTCCGGCCCGACTGGCGCACCCGCACCCTCATCTGGCTCGCCCGCAGATTCGGTCCCGAGCTCGTCGTCCCCACCATCGCCGCCACCGAACGCCAGGCCTCGGCCGGCTACGCCGCCCAGCCCGAGGCGGCCGGCATGGTCGCCGAAGAGCGTTCCCATGCCGCCCTCCTCCAGCAGATAAACCGCGTCTCGCGCGGGCAGGGCATGGAAGGCAGCCTCCTCGCCCGCGTCGAAGGCCGTCACCGCGCCGCCGGCGGCAACGCCCTCAGGGCCGCCGTCCTCGGCGCCAGCGACGGCCTCGTCTCCAACTTCAACCTCGTCATGGGCGTCGCCGGCGCCGAAATCTCCGGCAGCGGCATCCTCCTCACCGGCCTCGCCGGCCTGCTCGCCGGCGCCATCTCCATGGCCCTCGGCGAATGGATATCCGTCCAGAGCTCACGCGAACTCTATGAAAAACAGCTTGCCACCGAACGCTACGAAATCGCCGCCATGCCCGAAGAGGAAACCGAAGAACTCATCCTCATCTACCAGGCCCGCGGTCTCGACGAACAATCCGCCCGCTTCCTCGCCGGCAAACTCATGGCCGACCCCGCCACCGCCCTCCAGGCCCTCGCCCGCGACGAGCTCGGCATCGACCCCGACGAACTCGGCGGTTCGGCCTGGGAAGCCGCCATCACCTCCTTCCTCCTCTTCGCCGCCGGCGCCGTCATCCCCGTCCTGCCCTTCCTCTTCCTAGGCGGCACCGCCGCCGTGATAACGAGCGCCGCCGCCAGCGCCGCCGGCCTGTTCACCATCGGCGCCGCCATCACCCTCTTCACCGGCAAGCCCGTCCTCTACGCCGGCCTGCGCCAGACCTTCTTCGGCCTGGCCGCCGCCGCCGCCACCTACGGCATCGGCCGCCTCGTCGGCGTCACCCTCGTCGGCTGACGAAAAATCATATAAAGAAGGAGCGACAACCATGAAAGTATTGGGCATCAGCACCAGCCCCCGCAAGGACGGCAACACCGCCACCCTCATCAAAACCATCTTCGGCGAACTCGAAAAACACGGCATCGAAACCGAGCTCCTCCAGGTCGCCGGCCAGCCGGTGCGCGGCTGCCGCGCCTGCTACGCCTGCTTCAAAAACCGCGACCACAAATGCGTCATCAAAGACGACTTCATCAACGACTACATCGCCAAAATGGAAGCCGCCGACGGCATCATCCTCGGCTCGCCCACCTACTTCGCCGACGTCAACGCCGAAATGAAAGCCCTCATCGACCGCGTCGGCTTCGTCTCGCGGGCCAACGACTACCTCTTCAAACACAAGGCCGGCGCCGCCGTCACCGCCGTCCGGCGGGGCGGGGCCACCCACACATTCGACACCATGTACCACTTCCTCCACTACAACCAGATGTTCCTCGTCGGCGCCACCTACTGGAACATGGTCTACGGCCGCGAAATCGGCGAAGTCGAGAAAGATGACGAGGGGATGGCCAACATGCGCGCCCTCGGCGAAAACATGGCTTGGCTCTTAAACAAGATCGGCCGGTGATAAGCCCCCATCTGCGGCGCACCCGCAAAGGGCAGGCCGCCACTCTAACCGCTGAAGCGCTAAGAGTGGCGCACTTGCTCCTCGGAGCGATTGCTTGCGTACCCGCGAGTACGCGGCGCGGCTCGCTCCTCCGGTGCGCCTTGCATCTGGAGGCTTCTGACCGGCCGCGGCTATCCATGGTTGTGTATTTTTGGTTTGTAAAAGAGGGCGGAGGTTGCCGCTTGGGCGCGGCCACAATTCGCGTAACGGCGTGCGGCCGCTACTTAGCGAGAGAGCCGCTAACGACACCGTACGCGAGGCCATGGACGGCCGAGCGAGGAGCCATCGGACACGGACGTCCGTTGGCGACGGTACGGTGGAGTCGGCGACGAGCTTAGACCAGCTATGAAAAGTCAAGTACCAGGAACTAAGGATGAAGAGAAAATACGGTGTTGTCCCTGAGCATGGCATGGACGATATTGGTTAACTTTCTGGCGACTGCCCCAGTGGCGGTGTGAACGTGTTTTCCC
>JAHDOI010000095.1 GCA_018434945.1 Selenomonadales bacterium | reverse complement strand
CAGATGACGGCATAGGTGCCGGTGAGAAGGGTCGCCAGCTTGAAGTGGTAGTCTTTTCGCCGATTGGCGATTTTCTGGTGCGCTCTGGCCAGGTCGATTCTAGCCCGTTTCCGGTTGTTGCTGCCCTTCTTTTTGCGGGATAAGGCCCGGTTCAGTCTTTTGATGGTTTTGGCAACTTGCCGGAAAAACAGCGGTGATTCTTCTGTCAGCCCATCTGAGCCTACGAGAAAGGTTTTGAGCCCGAAGTCCAACCCGACGCTTTTACCCGTTCTGGGCAAGACAAGGTTCTCTTTGACCTCGCAGGCAAAATAGATGTAGATGTCTCCGATGGCATCCCGTTTGACGGTGACGGTCTTGATTGCACCTTCGATGTCACGGGATTTGAAGTATTTATAGACCTTGCCCTGGATTTGCACTTTGTTTCCATCCAGGAGCCTGTATCCAGCCTGCTTCAGTGTAAAGGACTTGTATTTCTTGACCTTTTGGAAAGACGGCGGGGCAGTGCGGATACCTGATTTACGGTTTCTGAAAAATAGCCTGTAGGCCCGGTCGATACGTTCGGCAATATTTTGAATAGCCTGGGAACCTACGGTGTTCCAGAAGGCATATTTCGGCCGCCGTTTGAGTTTGGTGATGTGCTTCTGGAGGCGGTAGAGGCCCAGTGACTTGCCATAGAGTCGGTAGTACCGCCTGTGCAGGGCGATACAGTGGTTATAGACTACTCCGGCTACGTTGATAGTCCGGTGTAGACACTTATTTTTCTTGGATTGGTAGAGTTTGAAGCAATACGTCTTCATAACAACATTCTAACACAAAAAGAAACCATTCACCAAACGTTTGTTCCGTCTGACGCATTCATCCGCATGTCTGAAGAAATGGGCTTTCTGCTTATTGGCTGCAATTGCTTTATGTTAAGCCAGGAGGTCGAGGAGCAGGCCCTGGCTGTAGGCACCATAGTAGGCGTTGGCTTTGAGGCCGCGGAGGAGTTTTGTGTAGTCGGCGGATTTGGCGGCAGGGGCGGCGAAGTATTCGCTTACCGATTCTTTTACGGCGGCGCCAATGGTCTTGTCGACGGACGCGGCCAGTCCAGAGCTGCCGGTGAGCGTTTCCTGCACTTTGCCGTAGTCGGTTTCGACGGCTTTATTGAGTTTGGCTTCGTCGACGGTGAGGGCGCCGGTGTCTTTGTCGTAGGCGATGCCGATCGCCTTGAGTTCGTCTTCGCGAACGGAGGCGGCCGCCTTGAGGCTGTTCATGAGTTCGCGGCCGTCGGCGGTGAGGTTGTCGGCCTTGCCGAGGGTGTCGGCGAGGCGGGTGAATTTGTCGGCGAAGTCTGTGACGACGGCTATTTTCTTGGCGGTTCCGGCGGTGGCGTCGAGGTTCCGGAGGCTGTCGGCACCGGCGGCGAGGTTTTTGGCGCCGGCGGCGAAGTCTTTGATCTGGGTGCGGTAGGAGCTCTGCCGGGAGGCCGTTTGGCTGTCGGTATAGTTGGCGATGAGTTTGAGGTTGTTGAAGAGGGTGTCGAGCTGCTGGAACCTGTCAGCGTTGGCGCCGGTCAGGCCAAATGTGCCTCTGGAGTTGGGCTTGTATATGAGGTTGTATGTTCCGTAGGGGTTAAGGCCCGAGATACCGGCCATGGTTTCCACCGCCTTCAAAACATCGCTCAAGAGTTGTCAGATTATTATGTATAAATATTTTACCATATCCGCCGATATTGTAAATAGGGCCGGAGGCTTATTTTTTTGCCGTGGGTTAAGTCGCAGGGCGCGGGGTGACGAAGGAAAATAAAAAGGGCTCGGCGGGCCGAGCCTTTCGGAGGCGTAAAATTTTGCTTTACTTAGGCCGTTCAGAACCCTCCAGATGCGAGGCGCACCGGAGGCTGACACCGGAAGCGTACACGAACGTACGCTGAGGATGGCAGCCGAGGAGCAAGTGCGCAAGTTCTTAGCGCTTCAGCGCTTAGAACTGCGGCCTGCCCCCTGCGGGTACGCAGCAGATGGGGGGTTATCAACGGCCGTGTTATACGGCTAGGTCGATTTGCTGTATCGTCCCTGCCCTACCGTCCTCGTGCAGGAATACGCCGCTGCGCTGGAGCTGGCCCTGGAGCTGGTTGGCCGTGTCTTTGTAGCTGAAGGCGGCGTTGACGTTGCCGAGGTAGATGGCGCCTACGCCGGTCTGCCCGAGGGCGAGGAGGCGGTCGCTGCCGTTTTCGTCTTTGGTCCAGATGCTGAGCTGGGAGTAGATGGCGTCGTTTTCGTCGATCCAGTTGTTGCCGTCGGCGTCGTAGGCGGCGAGGTCGGCGAAGCCGTTGCCGCTCTGCGGGCCGAAGAGTTCGCTGCCGTTGTTGACGGCGCCGTCGCCGTTTTTATCGAGGGCGAGGAAGCCGCTGCCCTGGCCGACGAAGGAGATCTGTTCCTTGTCGCCGTCGGCGTCGAGGTCGAAGGCGTATTTGCCGCCGGACAGGCTGGCGGTGGGGACGGCGAAGTTGATGACGAGCGGGTCGACGAGGGCGTCGCCGGCCCGGATGCTGATGTCGGTCCGGGAGCTGTATTCGCGGCTCATGGCGTAGGCGAGGTCGAATTCGATCTCGCGGCCGTCGGCGGTTTTGACTACGCCTGAGGAGACGACGGCGGTCTGTTCTTTTTCGTAGTGGCTTGCGTGGTAGTCGTAGGTGAAGCCCCAGCCCTGGCGCTGCAGGGCGGCGGCGTCGGCGCCGACGGTGATTTTGCCGGCCTGGGTCTGGAGGGTTATCTGGTCCTGGTTTAGGCGGATTTTTTTCGGGATGGCGAATTTGATCCGCTTGCCGGAAAGGGCGTAGATGAGGTCTTCGATGAGCTGGATTTTCTGTTTGTCTTTGTCGGAGAGCTCGAGGAGGTATTCGTCCTCGGCGGGGGCGAGGGCTTCAGCCTGCCCGGCGGCGAGCTGTTTGGCGAAGTCGGAGATGGTGACGTTGACGGCGGGGCTGCCGCCGGACGAACCGTCGGTCCACAGCCGCGCCGCTTCGTATTTCGCATCGCGGACGACGCTGGTGTGGCTGCTGGCCATGGCGATTTCGGAGCTGGCGATTTTCATTTTTCATACCCTCCATGGTGGATATCACGGGCGATAGTCCTTTATCGCCGTTTGTCGCTTTCAGCGGGAGCTGTCCATCCGGCTGCCGAGTTTCATGGCGGCGCCGTAGAGGTCGTAGGCCTGGGTCACCGTGCGGTCCTGCCTGGTTTTGTTGATGAGGAGCAGTAGTCTGTCCTGCATTGCTTTGTCTTGTTTGCGGACCGCGGCGGCGATCTCCTGCCCGCGGGGGGTGCGGAGGTAGTCGCGTGACGCCATTTCTTCGATGATGGCCTGCAGTTTTTCCCGCTGGCCGGCAAGTTCGGTAAACATGTCGAAGTCCTGGCTGGTGAGGAATTTGTCCATTTCGCGGGTGAGGAAGAGATAGTCTTCCCACGCCTGGGCGGGGGTTGCCGGAACGGCCATGGTCAGCGGCCTACGGCCCGGGCGAGCTGGGTCTGTTTCATGGCGCCGATCCAGGTGTCGCGCAGTTCGACCAGGAGGTCGCGGGCTTCGGTGAGCTGGACGATGTCTTTGTGGATGTTGGCCTGGATGAGGCGGTAGTCGATGTATTCGTAGAGGGCGAAGAGGTTTTTGGAGATTTCGTACCCCATGTCGAGGGTGGACATAAATTCGCGGACGATGTCCTGGACCCGCTGGTTGGCGGCGTTGGAATGCTCTATGTTGCCCTTCTCCAGTGCTTTGATGCTTTCGTTGGCGAATCTTACGGCGCCGTTGTAGAGCATGAGGGTCAGTTCCTCGGGAGAAGCGGTGAGGATCTGTTGGTTTTTGTAGGTGTTGGCGGTAACAGCAGCGTTCATGCGCCTGCCTCCATTCGGTTTCCGTTTTTATAAGCCGCTTAGCTGCGAGGTTAGCCAGGAGCTTTGCTGATTGAGTCTGCTGAGGGCGACTTCCATGGCGTCGAATTGCGCGTAGTAACGGTCTTCTTCCATCTCCAGTCGGCTGTTGAGGGCGGTCATGCGGGATGTGTAGGAGTTGATCTGTTTGCCGAGGATGCTGGTGGTGTCGTAGAGGGCCGAGGCGCTGACGCCGGCCTGCTGGCTGAGACGGTCGGAGATGACTTTGAGGTTGTCGTAGAGGCGGACGGCGATGCCGTCGGCGCCGGCGGTGGAGCCATCGGTCCTGAACAGGTTTTTGAGGGCGTCGGGGTCTTCTTCGAGGGCTTTGCGCAGTTTGCTTTCGTCGAAGTAGAGTTTGCCGTTCTCCAGGTAGCTGCCGGTGGTTATGCCGATGGAGGCTGCGCTGGTGTATTTGCCGCTCAGGCCGGAGACGGGCGTGGAGATGTCGGAGCGCATTTTGTAGACGGCGTCGCGCAGGATGCTGTCGTTGCGGAGGAGGCCGCTCTTGGCGTATTTTTCCCATTCGGTGACTTCGCTGTCTTTGAGGGCCGCCTTTTCTTCGCTTGTCAGCGGGAGGTAGCTTTTGTATTTGGGTTCCTCGAGTTCGCCGTAGAGCTGGGCGAGGATTTTGTTGTAGGATTCGACGAAGGATTTGACGGTTTCGACGGTTTTGTCGATGTCGCTCGTGACGTTGACGGTGGTGGCGCCGGCGGATTTGAGGGTGTAGGTGACGCCGGAGACGGTGAAGGTGTTGGCTGTCTGGGTGAGGCTGACGCCGTCGAGGGTGAATTTGGCGTCCTGGCCTTTTTCCGACAGGTTGAGTTTGTTGGCGAAGAAGTCGAAGGCCGCGGCGTCGCTGCCGGTGAGGTCGAGGGTGCCGCTGGCGGCGGCGAGGGAGAATGTGTCGGTGCCGGCGTCGTATACGGCGCTGGCGTTGACACCGGCGGCGTTGAGTTTGCCGATGACGGTGTTGAGGGTGTCGACGCTTGTGTCGATGGCGATGTCGGCCGTGCTGGCGCCGTTGGCGATGCGGATGTTGAAGGAGCCGGCCATGCCGAATTCGCTGGCGAGGGTGGCGTCGGGGTCGGCGACACCGATGGCGGCGCTGCTGGTGATGGCGGTGGTGCCGGCATGGCCGAATGTGGGCAGTTTGAGGCTGCCGATGAGGAAGTCCATGCCTTCGACGGAGCTGCCGGCGAAGTCGATTTCGGCGGCGGAGCCGCTGTTGGTGGTGTTGATGAAGAAGCGGTCGAGGGTGGCGTCGTAGTTGGCGCGCACTTTTACTCCGGCGTTGTTTATCTGGCCGACGAGGTCGTAGATGGTGCTGTCGGTGTTGACGGTGAGGGTTTTGGTGAGGTCGCCGTTGCTGACGGTGATGTCGAAGCTGGTGCCGGCGGCGAGGCCGAACTGGCTGGCGAGGGAGTCTTTGTTGGCGCCGGCGGTGATGGCGCCGGCACTGGTCATTTTGACTCCGTCGGCAAGCTGGCTGACGACGAGGCTGTGGCTCATGTCGGCGGCGTCGGCGTTTGCCTTGGCGGTGAGGACGGTTTCGTTGCTGCTGGCGGCCGCTTTGGCCTGCAGGGTGCTGTCGAGGGTGTAGTTGAATACGGTCTGGCTGCGGAAGGTGTTGATACTGTTATAGATGGTGACATAGTCACTCTTTTTCCATTCCAGCTGTGTCTTGGTTTTGTAAAGGTTGTCGTATTGGGTGCGACGGGCCTTCATCAGGTCCTTGACGAGCTGGTCGATGTCCATGCCGGAGCCGCTCAGACCGTAAGTGCGCATAACCATAGGTCATACCTCCTTGCCGGGTCCCGGGGTCTTATACTTTTTTGTCGAGGAGCGCGCCGACGTATTCGCTGATGCGCGCAACCATGTCGAGGAATTCGTGCTGGGGGAATTCCTTGATGACTTGCTGGTTCTTGGGGTCGATGAGCTGCACCATGAGGGATTTCGTCTTCTCATGGAGGGCAAACTGGAGGTCGGCGTTCATCGAGGTCATGAACTTGTTGAGGGCTTCGGTGAGCTCGCGCACTTCCTCGTGGGTGAGGGACATACCCTCGTCGCCGGTTTTCTCCTGTTTGACGCTGTCGGCCTGTTTGGCTTTGGCGGTTTCCGCCGGGGTAAACCTGGGTTTTTCGGCGGCGACCCCGGATATTCCGTAATCCGGGTTTGCTGTCACCTTTTTCAGGGCATTCACGTCCATGTGAATCACCATCCTTGCTTAATATGGCCTGGTATATTATTTATCGTGATTTTTGGGGGGAAATTTAAGAGGATTTTCGTTTTTTAGCGTCTTTTTTCGGTTTGTTCTCTCGTACGGCGCCAAGGTCGGCGATGGTGTCGTCGATGACCTTGATCAGTTCGTCGCCGGCGAAGCCGACCACCCAGCACAGTTCGGCCTGGAGGTCGCGGTTCTGGGCGAGGATTTCGGCGTCGATGCGCTGGGGCAGGGCGTTGACTTTCTGGGCGATGTGGATGATGTTGGGGTGGATGAGCTGGTTCATGAAGGGGTCTTTGACGGTATCGATGAGGAGTTCGTCGGTGTTCTGCAGTTCGTGCCAGCTGCGCTGGAGGCTTTTCCGGGGGGTATGGGGGGCGATTTTCAGGGCTTTGAGCTTGTGTTCGCGTTTGCGGGCCCGCTTGACGAGCGCCTCGATATCGGCGCGTTTTTCACCGAGTTTGGCGGCAAAAGCCTTAAGGTCGACGCTGTTTTTGGGGACGGAGGCCAGTTCGCGGGCGAAATCAGTCGGCGGGAGATCGGCGTACCGGTCGGCGAGTTCGCCGAGGGGCCGCTGCTCGGCGCCGTGGATTTTCGCGCCCCCTTCGGTGGCGTTGATGACGTTGAGACCGTTTTCACGGATCTGGTTCTCAAACCAGAGCCTGACGTCCTGCCACCACAGGCTGGTCATTACTTTGCCGCCGTAGTAGCCTTCGATTTCGGCGGACGGGCGGCTGTAGTCGTCCGTTTCGGTGCATTTGTCGATGTCTTCGTAGATGGTGTCGCCGGAGTGGCTTACGAGGGCGCCGTCCTTGGCGCCGAAGGCGAGGTCCTGGCCGGTGAGGATGATGGGCGAGCAGCCGGCGTGGGCGGCGAGGGCGAGGCCGAGGTGGGCGACGGAGGCGCCCATTTCGATGAAGACATCGCCGTTTACGCCGGTGGCCTCGGCAAGCCACTTATAGACAGGCAACGGTCCCCGGTAGGGGATGATGCGCGCGCCTTTGTATTCGTCGAATATTAAAGGTTTAAGGACTGGCGGGGCTATGAGGGCGATGCTCTCGGGGATGTCCTTGCCTTTGTAGAAGTATTCGTAGACTTCGTCGATGCGTTCGATGGAGCAGACGACATCGGGGACGATGTTGTTTTTGAGGAGCTTGGCGAGGATGGTGTCGACGGCGATGATGAGGGCTTTGCCGGCGAGTCTGGGGAGGTGGCGCATGTTTTTTTCGAGCGACGGCCCGGCGGAGACGACGACGGCCGGCCGACCGCGGAAGCGGTCTTTGAGTTTGTCGACGTCTACGGCGCCGTGCAGGTGGCGGATGTTGGCGAGGTCGTGGGTGATGCCCCAGATGGCGTCGGTGAAGTCGTTGCCGAGGTGGCGCATCTGGTAGATGACGCGCTCGGAGATGGTCTTGGCGATGTTGAGGGCGGTTTCGGGCTCCTGGGTGCGGTAGTAGTGGGTTCTGTAGATGCGGATGTTGCGCAGGTAGAGGATGAGGGCCGTTGTCATCAGTTTGCTGACAGCCTGGCCGACGCCGTCGGGACGTTTGGCGACGACGATGAACTGGCGGTCGGCTAAGGCCCGCAGGTTCCAGGTGGCGAGGACGTGCTGGAAGAAGGCGAGGTTGGGCTCGATGACGACAAAGATTGTGCGCGGGTTGGCGGCGTCGAGGAGGGCGGTCATCTCGGCGGGGGTGCCGAAGCCGACGACGAAGATGAGTTCTTCTCTGAGAGGGTCGGGCATGTTATCCTCGTCGGCCTCGCCGCGGACGACGAAGACTTGTTCGCCGGGCTGGCGGAGGAAAAACTCGTCGCCATTTTCGGCAGCCAGGAAGGATATGTTGAGATCGCTTTCCTCGAGGGGGTCGATATGATGATATTGTCCGCCGGCCAGAACCTGGAGGTTTTGTTCGAAGTTGTCCACAAGCTCACCTTTTCATAATGTTGTCGTCACCGATATCAGGGGAGGCCCCAGTCGCCTGGAGCCTCCCTTGACAGGTTATCTGGTGTTACCGGAGAAGCTGCAGCACGCCCTGGGGCTGCTGATTGGCCTGGGCCAGCATGGCGGTGGCGGCCTGGTTGAGGATGTTGAGCTTGGTGAAGCTCATCATTTCCTTGGCCATGTCGACGTCGCGGACGCGGCTTTCGGCAGCAGTCAGGTTTTCGGACGACGTGCTGAGGTTGTTGATGGTGTGCTCCAGACGGTTCTGGTTGGCACCGAGCTTGGAGCGCTCGGCCGATACGGTCTGGATGGCGGTGTCGAGTACGGAGATGGCGACGTTGGCCGCGCCCTGGGTGTCGACCTTGAGGCCGTTGACGCCGAGCGAGCCGGCTTTCATGGTCTCGATGTCGACGTTGAGGCTCTGGCCGGTGTTGGCGCCGATGAGGATGGTGGCCTGGCCGTCGTTGCGGGCGTCCTTGGCGGCGGTTGACTGGGCGAAGGACGACAGCAGGTTGGTCGGGGTGGCCTTGGTGTTGCCGGCCGAATCCTTGACGGTGATCGTCAGGCCGTAGACGGCGTTGGCCGTGCCGGCGCTGTAAGCGGTGGCCTGGAGGACACCGGAGCTGACCGACAGGCTGAAGTTGGCGTTGGACAGCATGGAGATCGTCGTGCCCGTGCCGGCGGCTACGGTCGTGTTGCTGGTGACCAGCGCGCCGTTGACCATGTAGCTGACGGTGACGGTGTCGCCGCTGATGATGCCGAGGGTGTTGCCGGCTTTGTCGGTCAGGGCATCGAGGGCGGTACCCACGACGGTGGCGGTGTTGACCGCGCTGTTGCCGAGGACGTTGGCGGTGGCGGCGCTCACGAGGGTGCCCATGGAGCCGTCGAGCAGTTTCTTGGTGTTGAACTCGGTGGTGGTGGCGATCCGGTCGATCTCTTTCACCAGCTGGTCGATTTCTTTCTGGATGTTGCTGCGGT
>JAHDOI010000080.1 GCA_018434945.1 Selenomonadales bacterium | reverse complement strand
GGATTCGAAACAACTCCACGGACTTCGCTACTGCCGTTTCCGGGGGAGGGAACACGTGCAGGAGCAAGTGCTGCTGACAGCGGCCTGCCAGAACATGAAAAAGATAGCTACCATCCTGGCCAGGAGCGCTGGCTGACAGGATGGTAGCTTTTTTGATGCCCCAAAATGCGGTTTCTTATGGTTAGGTGTTAGCCATGTATTATTGCTTCTTGAATTATGGGGGATTCTAAAACATCCTGAAGCCTGCCTTTCGGCAGGCTTTCTGTTATTTTCTTCTTTTCGGTATCTTAAGATTGATATTTATGAATTCTTCGTCCATGGTCTGGTTGACCTTTACCTTGAGCCCGGCTTTCTTCATCTCGGTCACCACAGAGTTGATGGTATTAAGAAATATGCGCACGTCGCGGATGATCTTGACGACATTCTGGCGGGGCGCCTTTTTCGCCATTTCCCGGGAAATATCGTCAAGAAGTCCCTCGACAAGGTCTTCGGCCTCACGGACGTTGAGGGTGTTCTGGCGGATCACTGTCAGCGCCTCCTGCTGCTTTACAGGGTCCTCAAGCTTGAGAAGGGCGCGGGCGTGGCGCTCGGTAAGGCTGGCGGCGACGAGCTCATGACGGACTTCGGGGGAGAGGCGGAGCAGTCTGAGTTTATTGGCGATCGTCGACTGGTTCTTGCCCACCCGGCGGGCCAGCTCCTCCTGAGTGAGGCCGAAATTGGCGAGGAGCTGCTGAAAGCCCTCGGCCTCTTCGAGAAAGTGCAGATCTTCGCGCTGCAAATTCTCTATCATGGCCAGTTCGGCCATCTCCTTGTCGGCCAGTTCGCGCACGATCGCCGGGACGGTGGTTAGGCCAGCCAGTTTCGCGGCCCGCAGGCGGCGCTCGCCGGCGATGAGTTCAAAGCCGTCGGGAGTCCTGCGCACCAGCAGGGGCTGGATGATGCCGTGCTCTCGCACCGAGGCGGCCAGGTCCTGCATGCTGTCGTCGTTGAACGATTTGCGCGGCTGAAACGGGTTGGGGACGACGGCGTCTACATCGAGGAGCTGAATCTCTGTATCGTCGGCAGCCTGTTCCGCGACCGGCTGCTCCGGCGCCGGTCCGCTGTTGAGGCCGAGAAATTTGGCCAGGTTTTTCACGTTGATCTCCACCGCCTTAACATACTTCATTTACATACATTATATGGTAATTATTCGGCGCGGGTCGGCAAATTTCCTGTTGGCTACAGCGGCTTTTTTTCCGGCAGGCCGGGGCGGCGGGGATACAAGGCCGGAGTGGGCGCCACCTTGCGGATATAGATCACCGCCCGGCTGTCGTCGAGCCCCGGGAGACGCGCCGGCCTTACTTCGGACACCTGGCCGCCGAGCACGGCGATCGCCTGCGCGGCTTCGTCCAGCTCCTCGCGGTACTGGGCGCCCTTAAGGGCGACGAAGTGGCCGCCGACGGCGACGAATGGCAAGCAAAGCTCGGCTAGAACGTTGAGGCGGGCGACAGCCCTCGATGTAGCCACCATATAATGCTCGCGGTGATCTTTCATCCGCCCGCCCTCCTCGGCGCGCGCATGGACGATCTCGACGCCGCTTAGGCCAAGGCGCCCGACGACCTCGCGGAGAAAAACGAGCCGCTTGTTGAGCGAATCGAGCAGCGTAAGCCGGATGTCTGGGCGGTAGATCTTGAGGGGCAGTCCGGGGAAACCCGCACCTGTGCCGACATCGACGACAGTGGCGCCGGCGGGGAAAAAGCGCTCGTCGTAACAGGATAAAGAGTCGACGACATGCTTGACCGCCACCTCCTGCGGGGCGGTTATGGCGGTGAGGTTGACCTTCTCGTTCCAGTCGAGCAGGAGGTCGTTATAAGTAGTAAAGGCCCCGATCTGAGCCGACGTGAGCACCAGGCCGCTTTCCCCGGCGGCGGCGGCGAGACTGGCGGCAAAAGTCATTGTCCTTGCCCCCTGCGCTTGTACTGTTCGAGATAGACAAGCAGAATAGATACGTCGGCGGGGGAGACGCCGGAAATGCGGGCCGCCTGGCCGACCGACAGGGGGCGAATCTTGGCCAGTTTCTGCCGGGCTTCGCGGGCGAGCCCGTGAATGTTCTCGTAATCGACGTCGGCGGGGAGGAGCTTGGCTTCGAGCTTGGCGGCCCGCTCAACCTGTTCGGCCTGCTTTTTGATATAGCCTTCATATTTTACGGCTATCTCCACCTGCTCACGGACGGCGGCCGGGATGTCAGGCAGGGCGAAATGGCTCTGCAGCATGGTATAATCGAGCTCGGTGCGGCGGAGGAGGTCATAGAGGGTGCTGCCGGATCGCAGCTCCGCCGAGCCGAGGGACCGCAGCTTATCCTGCGTTTCTGCAGTGGGTGTCACCGTGGAGGCGGCGAGCAGGGCGAGCGTTTCGGCGATGGCGTCGCGTTTGGCGGTGAAGCGGCGATAGCGCTCGTCGCTCACCAGGCCGAGCTCGCGACCCTTCCCGGTAAGGCGGAGGTCGGCGTTATCCTGGCGCAGGATGAGGCGGTACTCGGCCCGTGAGGTCATGATGCGGTATGGCTCGTCGGTGCCCTTGGTGACAAGGTCGTCGATCAGCACGCCGATGTACGCGTCGCCGCGCCCGAGAATGAACGGGGGAAGGCCCTTGACGAGCTGGGCGGCATTGATGCCGGCCAGCAAGCCCTGGGCGGCCGCTTCCTCATACCCCGAGGTGCCGTTGGTCTGGCCGGCGGAAAATAAGCCGCCGATCGACTTAAACTCCAGCGTCGGCTTGAGCTGGGTGGGATCGACGCAGTCGTACTCGATAGCGTAGCCGGGACGCATGATTTCCACGTTTTCCAAGCCGGGGATGGTGCGCAAAAATGCATACTGCACCTCCACGGGCAGACTGGTGGACATGCCCTGGACATACATTTCGTTTGTATGGAGGCCTTCCGGCTCGACAAAAAGCTGGTGGGATTCCTTTTCCTCGAAACGGACAATCTTCACTTCGATGGAAGGGCAATAGCGGGGCCCGGTGCCTTCGATTTTGCCGGTGTACAGCGGCGCGCGGTGAAGGTTGTCGCGGATCACCTGGTGAGTGCGGGCATTGGTGTAGGTAAGCCAGCAGGCGAGCTGCTCGCGGGTCGCTATGTCACTCATGAAGGAGAAATTATGCGCTTCGTCGTCGCCAGGCTGGATAATCATCTTGGAAAAATCCAGGCTGCGGCGATCGACCCTGGCAGGTGTGCCGGTCTTGAAACGCATGATGGACACGCCGTGCGCCGCGAGGGAGGAAGAAAGTTTGACAGCCGCCCGCTGTCCGTTCGGCCCGCCGGTGAAGGCGACATCGCCGATGATGATCCGTCCGCTGAGATATGTGCCGGTGGCGATGATGACACACCGGCAGGCGAAAACTTCTCCTGTTTCCATAATAACGCCGGCGACAGCGCCGTTTTCGACCAACAGCTCTTCGACCAGCAGCTGTTTGACATCCAGGTTATCCTGGTTTTCAAGCGTTTCTTTCATGATCCGCTGATACATTTTTTTATCGGCCTGGGCGCGGAGGGCATGGACGGCGGGCCCTTTGCCGGTGTTAAGCATCCGCATTTGAATGGCGGTGCGGTCTGTGTTGATGCCCATCTCGCCGCCGAGGGCATCGATCTCGCGCACGAGGTGGCCTTTGGCCGGACCGCCCACGGCCGGATTGCAGGGCATCATGGCGATATTGTCCATATCGAGGGTTACGAGCAGCGTGCGCACGCCTAGGCGGGCAGCGGCCAGCGCCGCTTCGCAGCCGGCGTGTCCGGCGCCGACGACGATGACGTCATAGCTTCCGGCAGAGAACATAGTATACCAACTCCAAGTATAGCGTAAATGTGCTCCGGGTTATTTGCCGATACAGAACTGTGTGAATATCTGGTCGATTATATCTTCACCGACCGTGTCACCGGTTATTTCGCCCAGCTTCTCCCACGCCGCCTTTAGATCGACGACGACGCAGTCGGGCGGCATGCCGGCGGCTACGGTGGCGCGGGACTCGGCCAGATGGTCGCGTGCCTGCCGGAGGATGCGGCTATGGCGGACATTGTTGACAAACGCCCCTTCGGACCGGCTGACCTGTCCGCTGTAAACCATTTCTACGATGGCTTTCTCCAGCTCCTCCACCCCTGTTCCTTCGAGGGCGGATATTCTGATGACAGGCTTGCCGCCAACGTGGCGGTGAACATCGTCCATATCTATCACCGCCGGCAGGTCGGTCTTATTGACAAGCACGATTGCTTGTCTGCCGGAAAGCAGTTCCATGACCTCTTTGTCCTCGACCGACAGCGGCGCCGACGCGTCGAGCAGCAGTAGGATGAGGTCGGCCTGGATTATGGCTTCGCGGGCTCTGGCGACACCGATGCGCTCGACGACATCGGCCGTTTCGCGGATGCCGGCCGTGTCGACGACCTTGATCGGGATGCCGCCGATGTTGACGAATTCTTCGATAATATCGCGGGTGGTGCCCGGTATTTCGGTGACTATCGCCCGCTTTTCGCCGAGCAGGGCGTTTAGCAGGCTGGATTTGCCGACGTTGGGCTTGCCGATGATGACCGTCTCCAGCCCTTCCCGCAGGATGCGGCCGGTCTGGGCGGTGTCCAGCAGGCGGTCGAGGTCGGCGCACAGCTTGTCCGCAGCGGACGCGACATCCCGGGAGGCAAGTTCCTCGATATCGTCTTCGGGGAAATCGATGGCTGCCTCCAGATGGGCAACAAGACGGAGAATTTCGTGACGGTAGGCCCGGACTTTGGCCGAAAAGGCCCCGGACAGGTGGCCGACAGCCATGCGCAGCGACGCGTCGGTTTTTGCCCTGATGACATCGATGACGGCTTCCGCCTGGCTGAGATCGAGGCGTCCGTTCAGAAAGGCCCGTTTGGTGAATTCGCCCGGCTCGGCCAGCCGCACGCCGGCGGCAAGTACGAGGCCAAGGATGCGACGCAGGGGCAGAGGTCCGCCGTGGCAGTGGATTTCGGCCACATCCTCGCGGGTGTAGGAACGGGGGGCGCGCATGACGAGCAGCAACACTTCGTCCACCGTCTGGCCGTTTTCCGGGTCGACGATGGTGCCATATGCAGCCCGGTAAGACGGCTGGGTACTTGCCGGCGCTGCGCTGGCGGCGCGAAAAAGACTGCCGGCAACGGGGACCGCGGCCGGCCCGCTGATACGGATTATGCCTATGCCGCCCTCGCCGACAGCCGTGGCTATGGCGGCGATGGTGTCTTCCTGAAACACCTCTATCACCTGCTTTTAGCTAATGAGGAAACATCTCCATTGTATCTCGCCACGGAAAAATTATGCGGGAAGGCGCAGTTTGGCGATACCGGAGCCTGCATGCGACAAACCCAGTAATACTTCTATTACTGGGCTTGCGTAAGCGGGTTATTTTTTCAGGGCGATTACGACTTTGCGGAAAGGCTCTTCGCCTTCGCTAAAGGTTGTCACCCGCAGATCGTCCTGCAGGGCGGTATGTATGATCTTGCGCTCGTGAGGGCTCATCGGCTCCAGGACGACTTTCTCGCCGCGAAGCTTCACGCGGTCGGCCAGCCGCTGGGCGAGCCGCACAAGGGTCTCTTCGCGGCGCTTGCGGTAATCCTCCACGTCGATGATTATCCGCACACGTTCCTCGCTGTCCCGGTGGGCGGCGAGGTTTGTAAGGTATTGAAGGGCATCGAGCGTCTGACCGTGTTTGCCGATCAGGATGCCGAGATCTTCGCCCCGAAGGTTGAGGGTCACCTGCTCGATGCCGGTTAGTTTCTCGATCTTGACATCAAGCTTCATGGCCTTGAAAACACTCATCAAGAAGAGTTTCGCCGCTTCGACAGGATCGGAGCCCGGCTTGCCGGCGGCGTTCGTCTTCACCTGCTTTTCCTGTGTGGCGTCACTTTGGTTGCCGATCAGTTCGACCCGTACACGGGTGGGTTTGCCGCCGAGAAAACCGAACAGCCCTTTGCTGGGTTCCTCCAGCACTTCGTATTCAATTTGTTCACGGCTTACACCTAGCTCGGCGATAGCGGCCTCAATAGCCTCGTCTACCGTCTTGCCAGTCTTCTCCACACTTGCCATAGGTTCAGCGTGCCCCTCCCTGCGCCGCAGCGGCAGGCTTATAAAGCCACCATTGCTGGGCTATTTGCACAACATTGCTTACCACCCAGTACAATCCCAGGCCGGCAGGGAAGGTAATGGTGATATAACCGATGAACAGCGGCATGAACAAAAGCATCATCTTATTCTGCTGCGACTGGTCGGTGGTGGTCTGCTTGGTGGAAATATAGGTGGTGGCCGCCGCGAGGAACGGCAGGATGTAGTAAGGATCGCTGGGATTGTCCTGCGCCAGATTCGCCAGCCACAGGAAGCCGGGGTTACTGACATAGGTGTATTCCTTGATGGCGAAGAAGATGGCGATGAAGAACGGCATCTGGATAATGAGCGGCAGGCAGCCGGCGAGGGGGTTTACGCCTGCTTCCTTGTAAAGCGTGGCGACCTCGCGGTTGAGTTTATCTTTGTTGTCCTTGTATTTTTCCTGCAGAGCCTTAAGCTTGGGTGCGATATCCTGCATGGCCTTCATCGATTTGACCTGTTTGACGGTCAGCGGGTAGAGAATCATTTTGATCGCTATGGTCAGCAGGATGATGGCGATACCGTAACTAGGCACGCCCATCTTCGCCGTGATATTGTAAAAGAACGTCAGCGCGGCTTTCATCAAATCGACAAGATAATCAAATCCGGGCAAAAAGCTCACTTCCTTTTATACGATGTGAAAACCTTGTCAGCGGACGGGATCATAGCCACTGGCACCGAAGGGGTGGCAGCGCATTATTCGTCTTACGGCCATCTTTGCACCGACCCATGGCCCGTGTTTTTCGATCGCCTCAAGGGCGTACTCCGAGCAGGTCGGCACAAACCGGCAGGATGGCGCCTTGAGTGGGGAGATGAATCTCCGGTAAAACAGGATGGCGTTGAGAAGTATGGTTTTCATACGGCCCCCCCTTTTGAAGAGAGGATTTTGGCCCGATCGCAAAGATGAGACAAAGCGGCGCTCACCGCGGGCAGCGTTTCGTTCACTAAAGTCTGACGGCCGACGATGATCAGGTCGAACCCGTTCTTAAGATTATGCTGTTGGAGACGATAAGCCTCACGCAGCAATCGCTTCACGCGGTTGCGCACGACAGCATTGCCCAGCCGCTTGCCCGCTGCGAAGCCTACGCGGCGTTCGCGCCCGTGCTGGGGAAGAACATATAAGACAATTTGGCGGTTGGCGTACGATTTCCCGCTCCGGTAGACCGCCTGGAAGCATTTGTTCCGGCGCAACCGGCCAGACTTCGGCAATTTGTACATATTCATCCCGCTAAATGGAAAAATAGGCCACTCCCAGCGGCCTATGCGGACAATCTCTTGCGGCCTTTGGCCCGTCTCTTTTTCAGGACGAGGCGGCCTCCCTTAGTCTTCATGCGTTCGCGGAACCCGTGAGTTCTCTTTTTCCACAAAGTATTAGGCTGGTAGGTCCGTTTCATTTATTTACACCTCCTTAAGAGCGAAGACGCGATAGCTCCCCATGTTAAATATTGCATTTTTAACTATCTAAGATTATAGACCAGTCCTTTGCCCAGTGTCAAGGAGTTTACTGCTTTGTCCTGTGGATAAAAATGGCACCCCTCACAATAAGCTGAAACAAACTGTTGATAACTTGTCTCTGTTTTGCTAATATGAAATAGAAAAAGGTGGTTGGCCGGGTGGACGCCTCTTACATTATTAACATAATCTACTAGCCCTCGCAACCGATACGCGGCAAGGGTTTCTGCTTAATGCCGGTGTATTTTTTTTTCGTCCGGAGCCTTATTTTTAGCCGGTTATTCACATGTGTTAATAATATTGTGGATAATTTATGTAGCGTTCCTTTACCTGTGGACATTGCCGACGAAAGGACGGTCATCATGGATACTGCTCATATGGCTGCGGTGTGGGAACAAGTACTTAAGAGTATGGAAAAAGAGATTATCAAACCTATTTTCGATACCTGGATCAGGTCGACGATCCCCCTGTCCCTCAATGAAACTACCCTGGAGATAGGGACTCCCAGCCAATTCATCAAGGACTGGATTGAAACCCGCTACACCGCGACCATTCAAAATACCGTTCAACAAGTTCTCCAAAGACCCATCGAAATCAGGTTTGTCAATCTTGACCTTGAGAGCGAAAAGAATCAGGGCGAGCAGCAACAGGCCGAAGACTTGTCAAAACCTTTTATCGAAAAGGTGTCCATGCCTTACCAGCAAGATAACGGTACAGAAGAATCGCACCTCAACGCCAAACGGACAGCCACCGGTTCAGAGGAAAGTCTTTCCTCACTCAATCCGAAATATACCTTCGAAACCTTTGTTATCGGCAATTCCAACCGATTCGCCCACGCGGCATCCCTGGCAGTTGCCGAGGTCCCGGCCAAGGTTTACAACCCTTTTTTCATCTACGGCGGTGTCGGACTGGGGAAAACTCACCTCATGCACGCCATCGGTCACCGTATAAGACAGAACCACCCCCACCTTAAAGTATTGTACATCTCCAGCGAAAAATTCACCAACGAACTGATCAATTCCATCCGTGACGGCAATCCCGAAAGCTTCCGTCAAAAATACCGCAATATCGACGTTTTGCTTGTCGACGATATCCAGTTCCTATCCAAGAAAGAGCATACCCAGGAAGAATTTTTTCATACTTTCAACACCTTGCACGAGGCTAACAAACAGATTATCATTTCCAGCGACCGGCCGCCGCGTGAAATCCCCACCCTCGAGGACCGCCTGCGTTCACGGTTCGAGTGGGGGCTCATAACAGATATCCAGCCTCCCGACCTGGAGACAAGGATTGCCATCCTGCGGAAGAAAGCAATCATCGAAGGTTTCACAATGCCTAACGATGTGATGGTTTTCATTGCCAGTCGTATCGACAACAACATCCGCGAACTTGAAGGGGCTCTTATCCGGGTTATCGCCTATGCGTCGCTTACTAATCAGAGCATCGACATGAACCTGGCAACAGAAGCCCTGAAAGATATATTCCCCCACAGCCGGCCGCGGCAAATAACGATGGAACTTATCCAGCAGATCGTAGCCGTATATTTCAAGATAAAACAAGAAGATTTGCTTGCAAAAAAAAGAACTCGCAATGTCACGTATCCCAGGCAGATAGCCATGTATCTCTGCCGGGAATTGACGGAAACCTCTCTTCCCCGTATTGGCGAGATGTTCGGCGGCCGCGACCACACGACGGTCATCCACGCCCACGACAAGATCAGCCGCGAACGGAATGAGGACGTCAAACTCAACAATATTCTCAAGGAAATAACAAAACGGATCGAAAGTGCATAAACTTGTGCATAGTTTATGGATAGTATTATCAACTTTTTGTTGATACTGTCTTATGAAGGATAAATGGCCCAAAAATGTGATTTGCCGTCTGATATTACCGACATGATATCAACAGCGCCGATGCTGATTCGACAATATGCGAGCCATATTATCAACATATTGACAGGCCCTAATACTATTACGGCTATTTTACTATCTTATGTTTTATAACGTTGTAATATAAGCATCTTGCGCTGTAAGCTAAAATCCGAAAAAGAAACGCAAACAACTGATTCCCAATCCAAGAATTGCGTTTACAGACAATCTGCCAAACATCAATACGTCATTCTCCGCAATAAATCATCTAAAAATG
>JAHDOI010000075.1 GCA_018434945.1 Selenomonadales bacterium | reverse complement strand
TTTGTTTTTAAATGATGTTTTATTTTTCTTCTTTTCCGATATCGGTCAGCAGCGCCTTGGCGTTGTCGGTGGGCATCGAATAGCGCTGGTTCAGGTATCTGAGCGACGCCGACAGTTCGCCGTCCGGGCCGCCGTACTGGGTAATGACCATCTTGGCGAACTTCACATCCGGACGGCTAACCCGCACAGGATGCTCCAGCTTCTTTTCATATATCCACATCTCGTCATTCTCCCTTAAACAAATTTAAATTTCCCAGGGCCAGGGACCCTCGGCCCATTGCCACGGGCGCTTAGAAAAGCCCCCCCAGCCAAAATTGAACAGCGGGCCGAATTCGGCCTCATAATCCTTCTTCATCTGCCTGAGGACTTCCACCGCGCAATTATAATCGTTGATAGCCTCCTCGTCGCAGGGATGGGTGTCCAGGTACAGGTTAAGCTCCACCGCCACGAATTCCATCTCCTGGAGCCTCCTCAGCATAGCGGCCTGCTTTGCGCAATCCATGAATCCTTCACCTCCGTCGTCTTATTCAGGGATGGGATATACACCCCAGAGTTCGGGGAACAGCGTGCCCCGCATCAGCGCCTCGCGCGGCGAAAACGCCCTCTCGTAGCACTGCCAGGGGACGTACGCGTGAGCCAGCAGCATATTCATCGGCATCGGGTGCTCATCGGCCATCGGCATCTTGTTCATCCCGTCCATACCGCAGCCCATTACCTCCTCCATATCGTCTTCCATGCACTCCTTCATCTGCATCATCTTGTCCTTCTTCATCGCCGGCGGGGCCGACATCATCGCATCCTCGTACCACTTGGGTCTTGTCTGTTCATCCAAGCCAATCTACCTCCTTCTTCATAGACCTACTACATTTTATGTGAATCTGAGCGGCAACGTCACATAGGGCCAAAAAAAATAAGGCTGCCCATCACGGTCAGCCCATAACATCTATTAACCCATCGGCATCAGCAGGAACGCCAGCAGATACAGCGCGACGCCCGCGCCTCTGTAAAAACAGGCCAACGCCCAGCCCAGGCGGATAAGCGTCGTGTCGAATCCCGTATATTTGCCGAGGCCCGCGCATACCCCGAAAACCAAACCGTTGTCGATGTCGAGGGCCAGGTGCCGCCCGCCGGGGAAATAGCCGGCCGGCCCCGCCGCGTCCTGCAACAGACTCCAGACGATAGCGCCGCTCAGGGCGTAAGCCCCCACGCGGATAAGCCACAACATAATAAGGCCCCCTTGCAGTAGCATTATGCCACCTTGGCAGGGGGGCTAAACATCCATATTTACTTCCTGCCCAGCCGGCGGTTGACCAGCTTCAGACGGGTGCTCTCCTTCTCCGCGCCGCCCGCGGCCGCCGCAGGGGGTTTCCCGCCCAGGCGTCCGACGCTTATCAGCAAGCCGACCGCCACCAGGTTGACCACAAGTGAAGTACCCCCGAAACTGATGAACGGCAGGGGTACCCCCGTAACCGGCAGCAGGCCTGATACCATCGCGATATTGCCCACCGCCTGCCCGACGACGAGAAAAGTCGCGCCGGCGGCCACAAGCATTCCGAAACCATCGCGGGCCTGCAGCGTGATCTTGATGCCGTACCAAGCCAGCAGCGCGAACAGGAACAAAACCAGAAACGCGCCGGCGAACCCCATCTCCTGGCAAAGCACCGCAAACGCGAAATCGGTATGAGCTTCCGGCAGGTAATGAAACTTGCTTGCCCCCATCCCCAAGCCGGTGCCGAATAAGCTGCCCGACCCGATCGCCATCAGCGCCTGGACGGTCTGATAACCGCTCGTCTGTTCGTAAGACCACGGGTCGAGCCAGGCGAGAATGCGTTCGGCCCGGTACGCCGCCGCATAAACCAAGTACACCGTACCCATGGCGCCGCAGAACATCAGCCCGTAAACCTGCCGCTTGGGAATGCCGCTCGGCAGATAAAGGATTAGGCACAGGCCGACGATAACCACCGCCGTGCCCATATCAGGCTGGCGCAAGACAAGGAACCCCAGCACCCCGGTCACGATCACCGGCCAGGAAAAAATCGTCACCGGCCGGCCCTTCTCCAGGCGCGGGCCGATATAAGCGGCCGTCATCAGGATGGCGGCAAGCTTGGCGAACTCCGACGGCTGGAACTTAATCCCCAGTTTCAGCCACCGTCGGGCACCGTTGGCGTCGATACCGCCGAAATGCACCGCCACAAGCATCGCCAGCACCGCCAGCACGATCAGCGGCAGAAACTTCACCAGCCGGCGGTAATCGAGACGGGCGGCGACCGTCAGTCCGATCATCCCGACCGCGAAAGCCACCAGGTGCCTTTTCAGGAAAAAATAGCTGTCGTTCAAAAGTTGCCCGGCCAGGACGAAGCTGGCGCTGAACACGTTGATCGTGCCGATGGCGAACAGCACCAGCACAATATAAAAAACCGCCTCGCCGGGGCTGGCCCACGGAACAGGCACCCTGCGCACACCGCATCCTCCTTCCGCCGGAAAACATCCCGTCCCCATTATACCAGAAACCGCCGACCCGCCCAATATCGCTTTTTGCCCCAACCCGAATAATATATAATACCGATTTCCGGAGGTGATACATACATGACCACCACAGCCGTCACCCCCTTCACCCTCCTCCTCCTCGACGCCGCCGGCCATGCCCTGCTGCTCGCCGACGGGCCCAGCGGCGAAATCCTCGCCGAATATCCCCTCCCCCGGGGCTACGCAGGCGTCGACCTCTTCGCCGGCCCCGGCCACGTCCTCGTCACCCTCGCCGGCCACAACGGCGCCGGCGCGCTATGTAAAATCGACATCAATACAAGGACCGCCGGCCAGCCCGCCACCCTCTACCCCCTGCCCCATCCCGTCCAAATTTCTTTCGCCGCCGACGGACTCACCGCCTACCTTGCCGATCCGACCGGCGCCCTCCACGCCCTCGACCTTGTCACCGCGGCCTGCTCGGCATGGGATAAGCCGCCGGGCGCCGCCGCCTGCGCCGGGCTGGCGGTCGCCTGCGGCGAGATCCACGGCGTATGGGAAGCCGACGGCGGGGGGCTGGCGGCCGTCTACTCCCCTGCCGGAACCCTTCTGCGCGCCTGCCGCCTCGGCGTCGTCCCCACCAGCCTCGCCGCCGCGTCCGGTTATCTGCTCGCCACCTTCACCGCCAGCCCCGCCAGCGGCGAAGGACTCATCATCATCCCGCCTGACGGCGGTGACCCTGCCATCGCCACGATCCAGTGCTCCCGCTGCGCAGCCGTCCACCCCGTTTATCCCGCCCACGCCGCCACCGCGGACGGCAGAACCGCCTACGTGGCCTGCGAAGACAGCGCCGCCATAGCTGTCGTCGACCTGGCAGCCGCCACCGTTACCGGCACAATCTTCCTCGGGCGCTCGGTTTCCTGCCTGGCCCTCACCGCCGACGGCCGATTCGCCGTCGCCTCCAGCAACGCCAACGCCGACCTCTGCCTCATCGACCTGGTCAACCGCCGGCCGCTGGCCTTTACCGCCTGCAGCCGCGAACTCCTCCGGCCCCTGGCGGTAATCGACCTGCGCCACGCTGCCGGCGAATAAATCCAAACTTGCCCAAAAAATAACGAGAACCCCTTCCCAGGGGTTCTCACCTATTACTCCTGCGACCCCAGCGGCCGGGGCCACTTGCCTCCCCACTTGTACTTGGCCGGTTTAGCAGGCGGCTCCGGAGGAGGAGGCGGCGGGGGCGGCGGCGGCTCGGGTTCGCGGTCGTCGTCCTCCTCGTCCTCATCGTCGTAATAAATCATCGCCGGCTTGTGGGCGATCTCCTCGGCGGCCGCCGCGACAGTGCCGCCGCAATTCGCCGCCATCGCCGCGGATTCTTCAAGAACGGCGAATTCGAGCTCGCCGTCATCGTCATAGGGAACGAAAGCGCCTTTCTCCAGGATCGCCAGCACAAGCAGGAAGTGCTCAGCCTCCCGCCGCAGGTGATCGGCCAGCAGCGCCGGAATCAGCCCCACCAGCCGGCACTCCGCAATCAGCTTCTCGGCCGCCCGCTTGAAATCCCGCAGCCTGATCGTCGAAACCCGGACATCCTGCAAAAAACGCCGGAAGGAAGGAACCTCGTCCGTCGCCCCCCGCAGCATGCTCACAAAATCGCGGCCCTGCAGGTAAAGAGCGTCGAACTCGCCCGCGAACGCTTCCGCCGTCTCCACCATCGTCCTCTCCGAAGGATCGAGGCGATGGACGACAAACTCACCGTGGTCGGCCATCAGCCGCAGCCAGAACGCCACCTCCCGCGCCCCCGCCGACTGATAAAGCGGCCGTCCGGTGCCCAGAGTCGCCAGCAGCATAAGAAGATACTCGGCCTCGCGCGACATATGATCGAGCAGCAGCGCGAAATTATGGCCCACAAACTGGCACGTCAGCACCATGTGCAGCAGGCGGCGCTTATAACGGTAAAAATCGCCGACGACCGTCTGCGTATCATCAACTAGCTCGGCGAACTGCCGCTGGCTCTGCACCCGTTCCGCCCTGGCGCGGAGCTCGGCGAACTCCTGCTGGAAATTATCGGCCTCCCCGATGAGGACGCCGTTATCGCAAGGCAGGCCCGCCTTAATGAACTGGGCATGCTCTTCCATTATCCGCAGCCAGAACTTCAGTTCCTCAAGGTTCAGCGGCGGCACCGGCTGGCGTTTATCATTCACAACCTTCGGCCGTGGCATAGTAACCCTCCCCAATTACCAAATTCTTTGCTACTACATTGTATGCCACAGCCGACGATTTTGTTAAGTTTTACATAACTATGGAAAGACCACCTCGCAGCGGTTGATCTTCACCCCCAGCGTCCTGAACCTCATCTCGTACTCGGTCATGACGTCTCCGTCCAGACCGGCGGGCAGGTCAAACGTCACATCCCTCACCTCAAGGCCGGCGGTCGCGAACTCCTCCAAGGAAAACGCAAACAGCTCGGCATTGTCGGTCTTGAAAAAAAGCTCGCCTCCGGGCGCCATGATGACACGGTACTTCGCCAGAAATAGGCCACTGGTGAGGCGGCGCTTGGCATGGCGCTTTTTCGGCCACGGATCGCAAAAATTGATGTAAAGGCGCCTTACCTCGCCGGGCGCAAAGATATCGACAATCCCGCCGGCGTCGAAATGCAGTAGGCGGATATTTGCCACGTCGCGGGCGGTAACCCGCTTCGCCGCCTGAAACAGCACCTCTGGCTGCGCCTCGATGCCGACAAAGTTAATCCCCGGTTCCCGGGCCGCCAGCTCGCTGATGAACGTGCCCTTGCCGACCCCCAGCTCCACGTGCAGAGGGGCCGGCCGGCCGAACTCCCCGCTCCAGCCGCCGCCCGGCCGCGGTGCGGCCACAAGCCCCGCAAACTCTTTCAACGCCTCCGTAATCCCCGGTTTTCTCCGTAAACGCACGACCAATCCTCCGTTTACTTGATGCTATTGCAGGCCCAAGCCCCAACCAATAAAATTTTACTTAAATGTAAAAAATAGTAATTTTTTTCCTTTGGTGTCGTTTTTTTGGCAGGAATTGGAAAATTTATCGAGAATCTCTCCTGTATCGTATAACGATGAAAGGAGAGATCCAGGTGGAACTCCCCGCTTCCCTCCAGGTTGCCCTCGACGCCACCCCGGCCGCCGCAGTCGTTCTCGATGCCGTCCACCGCGTCGCCCTCATCAATAAACGCGCCGAAAAGCTGCTCGCTCTGCCCCGGCCGGCCGCCATCGGGCGCGGCCTGAACGACGCCGCCGGCCTCGCCTGGCTCGCTCCGCTCCTCGAGGACGGCGGCGCCTTCGCCGGCAAGGCAGCCTCCCTCCCCCTATCCGGGCACCCGGTCGCCGTTCTTGTCGACGCCGCCCCGCTGCCCCTCGACGGCAGCCCGGACGGAATCCTCCTCGTCATCCGGGAAACCCAACATCCTTGCGAACCCGGCCGCCGCATCGAGCAGCTCGAAAGCCTCGCCGGCATCGGCGAGATCGCCGCCGGCGCCATCCACGAAATCCGCAACCCCCTGACGTCGATCAGCGGCTTCATCCAGCTTATGCGGGCCCGCGCCCTCCGTCAGGCCGACCAGGTCACCACAGACTACTGCACACTGATCGCCGAAGAAATCGGCCACATCAACAGCGTCCTCTCCGACTTCCTCGCCCTTGCCAAATCACGGAACACCAAAAGCGTCGCCGTCGACATCGGCCAGCTCATCCGTGACGTGCAAAGCCTCATATACGGCGAAGCCATCCTCTCGAAAATAACCGTAACCGCCCGCCTGCCCGGCGAACCGCTCCTCATCCACGGCAACGGCGACAAAATCAAAGAAGCGCTGATAAATCTCGCCCGCAACGCCTTTCAGGCCATGCCCGACGGCGGCGCCCTCACAATCACCGCCAGCGCCGACGGCCCTGTGGCGCGCATCGAGCTTGCCGACAACGGCCAGGGCATCGCCGACAACGCCATCACGGAAATATTCAAGCCCTTCTACACCACCAAAGAAAGCGGCACCGGGCTCGGCCTCGCCATCTGCAGGCGTATCGTCGAGGACCACGGCGGCGAAATAACCGTCAGCAGCGAAGTAGGCGAGGGCACCGTATTCACCCTCACCTTCCCGCGGATGCGGGAAGACTAAACAGCTGCCACAGAGAATCCTTCGGTTACGACCGCCAGGCCGTCGGCGATCCCCGGCTGCGACCCGCACAAAGGGGGTTGCCCACGGCCTGGCCTCGTCATTCCTTCTCCAGCCCGTACTTCTTGATATACCTGTACAACGTCACCCGACTCACGTCCAGCATTCCGGCCAGACGGCTGACATTGCCGCGGGCCGCCTGCCACGCCGCGACGAAAGCCTCCCGGTCCTCCTTCCAGGCCTCGCTGGGCCCGGCATCACCAGGCAGATGAACCGCCTGGGGCGTGATAACGCTGCCCTGAGTCCGGAAGAACGCCTGCTCTACGACAGCCTGCAGCTGCTTGATATTGCCAGGCCACTCATATCCTTTGAGAACCGCCACAGCCTGCGGCGCGATCTCCTTCTTCCCCATCCCGTGCTGCTCGGCCAGCTCCCCGATAATATGCCCCGCCAGCAGCGGGATATCGTCGCGGCGCGCCCTGAGCGACGGCACGCGGATGACCGTCCTGGCCACCGTCTCGTACAAGCGGTGCGGAAACCGCCCTTTCTCCGTTAAACGTCTGAGATCGCCGTCGCAAGCGGCAATAATCCTCACATCCAGCTGCTGCTCCGGCCGCTCCGGCAGCCGCCCGGCGGCGAGCACCGCCGCCAGCCTGTCCGCCAGCGCCGGCGGCATCTTCTCGATCTCGTCGATGAACAGCGTACCGCCGTGAGCCAGCTCCAGCTTTCCGGGGCTGGCTCCCGCCCCGCCGCCACCCGTCCCGAACAGTTCGCCTGCCAGCACGTCGGGCGGGATATCGCCGCACCGCACCGTGATCAGCGGTCCGGCAGCCCGCGGCCCCGCCTGGTGAATACCGTGGGCCAGGCGCTGTTTGCCTGTCCCCGACTCGCCCTGCAGCAACAGATGGTGGTCGCCGCGGGCCGCCCGGCCGGCCTTCTCGATCATCGCCCGGAACACCGGCGACTCCCCCGTAAGGCTGGCCAGGCTGTAGCGGGCCGCATAGCCCACCGCATGAGCCTCCAGCACCTTCAAATCCTCGATCGACTGCGAAATCGCCGCGATGCCGCTCACCTCGCCATCGCGGTAAAGCGGCAGCACCGTCGTTATATCCTCGTAAGTTTTGCGCGGCGTAATCCAAACCACTTCCCTGTTGTGGGACGGTATACCCTGCAGCCCCTTCGCCAGCGGCGTGTGCCGGTAATTGAGCACAACCTCCTCCAGGTCAGGCAGTTGATCCGTCCGGCCGCCGTCCGCCTGAGGCGCAAGCCGGCTCTGGCCGAGTTTATTGGCGTAAGCGACCCTGCCGCCCGGCAAAATATGATAAACAGCCAGCGGCACTGCGTCGAGGATGACGTGCTTGGCCTCCAGGCGCGTCACCATCGCCAGATTATGCTCCATCACATACTTGATCGTCAGCAGCAGCGCCTCGAGCGCCCCCGACGGCAGATCGGCCTGCTGGGTCGAAACCAGCGTCAGGATATACTGCAGCCTGCCGTCGAGGAAAATCGGCGCCGACCCGGCGTCCCCCGCCTGGCCGTCCTCGATCCACATCTCCGGACCGAACACGAGGAAAGGCGTCTTATGCTCGTACGCGATCGCGATACTCGACGTGCCGATATCCTCCTCGGTCAGCCGCGCCCCTTCCACCTCGCCGGGCGATTTCTGGAAAAAAGGCAGCGCGTAATTCTTCAGCGCGTAGCACTCGCTGTCGAGCAGCAGCAAACTGAGGTTGTACATATTGAAGTGCCCCCGCACCTCCTGATACAGCCCCTCCAGAAAATCCAGCGCGGCGCGGTGCTTCGCCCGCCGCTCCTCCAGCTCGGCCTTCGCCAGCTTCACCGGCGGGCGCAGCGAGTCGCGCGGGATGCCCCTGGCCTTGCTCCGCTGCCACGACTCCGCCACCCACGGATGAACATTGGCGTCGAGCGTGCCATACTCGACGAACCGCCGGTAATATTGCAATAATTTTTCTTTGCTCCGCCGCTCTCGAATCATAATGTTTCTGCCCTTTCCTTTCGATATATATTGTAAAGGAAACCGACCGCAATTATGAGCCGGAAAATAATATTTGTTATCCACTAGTATTAATTATTATTGTTTGCTATAATAATCAAAAAAAGGAGGGCTTTGCATGTTGGTAAACGGAGTCAGAGTAAGCGCCGACCCAGCCTTGAACAACGAGGAGATCGCCGCCCTCGTCCAAGACGAGATCAGGCTGTGGCAGCAGCGCAACAAAACCCTCGGCGCGGTCGAACTGTCCCTTGACGGTGAAACCATCATCATCCGCGGCCACGAAAAGTCGCCCATCCGCCGCGTCCGCCGCATCACCGGCTACCTCAGCACCATCGACCAGTTCAACGACGCCAAACGGGCCGAGTGCAAAGATCGCGAGGTCCACGCCGGCTGACCGTGGCCGCCCTTATTCATGGCTTGCCCGCAACCCGAACAGGACACCTGAGGTGTCCTGTTCTCTTTCGCCCCTCACCCGGTATGCGTACTCCATAACATATTTTTATATATTCTATATTCGTGGCAGATTTTGCTTTTCCCTCCCGTCCGCGCTGCCCGAACGGAGCGCGCCCCGCGGCAGGGGTTTCTCCCGCAGCGACGAACTATCAAAATATCGTCTCCGTTCGACCACAACTTGGTGGTAAAGCATACAGGGAGGTTTGAAAAGATGGCTCAGGCATTCGCGTCCCCCGGCAAGTACATCCAAGGAAACAACGAGCTCGCCCGCATCGGCAAACATGCCGCCAGCCTCGGCGGCTCGGCCTTCGTCCTCTGCTCCCCAGGCCGGCTCGACGACCTGCGGGGCGTCATCACTGACAGCTTCAAAGACGCGGGCATCCCGGTGGCATTCGAGCCTTTCGGCGGCGAATGCACGAAACAGGAGGTCGAGCGGCTGCGCGCCGTCGTCCAAAGCCAACGCAGCAACGTCATCATCGGCCTCGGCGGCGGCAAAGCCATCGACACGGCTAAAGCCGTCGCCTACCACGAAAAATCACCTGTCATCATCGTCCCCACCGTCGCCTCCTGCGACGCCCCCACGAGCGCGGTCGTCATATTCTACAACGAAGACGGCACCTTCCAGGAAGCGCTGCTCACGCGGCGCAACCCCAACATCGTCCTCGTCGACACCGGCATCATCGCCACCGCCCCCGCGCGTCTGCTGGCCGCCGGCATGGGCGACGCCCTCGCCACCTACTTCGAAGCCCGTACCTGCGTCGAAAGCCACCGCCGCAACCTTGCCGGCGGCACCTTCACCCTCGCCTCCTACGCCCTCGCCAAACTCTGCTACCAGACCCTCCTCAGCGACGGCCACGCCGCCCTGCTGTCCGTCCAGAACAAAGTCGTCACCAAGGCCCTGGAAAACATCGTCGAAGCCAACACCCTCCTAAGCGGCATCGGCTTCGAAAGCAACGGCGTCTGCGCCGCCCACGCCATCTACGACGGCTTCACCGTCATCCCCGGCGCCCGCCGGATGTATCACGGCGAATGGGTCGCCTTCGGCACGGCCGTGCAGCTCGTTCTCGAAAACCGTCCCCGCTCCGAGCTCGACGAAGTGCTGCGGTTCTGCCGGAGCGTCGGCCTGCCGACCACCCTCAAGGACCTCGGCATGGAAAACATCGGCCGCGACCAACTGCTGCAGGTCGCCAAGGCCGCCACCGCCCCCAAGGAATCCATCCACAACGAGCCGTTCCCCGTCTCCCCCGAGGACGTCGTGGCCGCCATCCTCGTCGCCGACGCCATCGGCCGCGAATACCGGGATGCGGACACCCCCAACTAGCCCCCAGGCGCAAAAGAACTGCCGGCAAGCCTGCCGGCAGTTCTTCGTTCGTGATGCCCGCTCCGCGAAAGCGCGGTCCCGGGTGCCCCTAAATCTCCTTAAAGTTCCCGCTCCGCCTTTGCCGCGCCACCTTCACGAAATATTCATCAACCGTTTCACCGTATTCCGGAAGAAAATGATATTTTGCGCCATTCTTGTCATCCTCCGTCAGGATGATGATACGTTCGTTAGCCGCCAGCCCCTTCAAGATGCCCTGCGCCGATTCTTGGGGCGTGATGGCGCCGGCCGGGGCCCCGCCCGCCTTCTCCCAGATGGGGGTGGCGACGGTGCCGGGAATGATTGTGGAAAGACGAATCTTTTCGTCCCACAGCTCGCCGCGCAGCGAGGAGGTAAGGGCCATCAGCGCCGCTTTCGAGGCGCTGTAAAGGGTCTGGTGGGGCATGGGCGAGAACACGATCCCCGACGCCGTGTTGGCGATATGGCCGCCCCCCTGGGCGCGCATAATCGGCAGTACCGCGCGGATGCCGTACAGGGCGCCGTAAAAATTGACATCGAAAGCGAACTTCCAGTCCGCGTCGGTCGTGTCGTCGAAGGCCTTCCCCAGCCCCAGTCCGGCGTTGTTGAAAAGCAGGTCGACGCGCCCCGCCCCGAACTCCGCCGCCTTCTTCATCAAGGCGAAAACGCTCTCCCGGCTGGTGACGTCGGTGCGCACGCCCAGCACTTTCCCCGGATAGGCGGCTTCGAGCCGGACACATTCCGTTTTCAGCTTCTCTTCGTTCAGGTCCGCCGGAACCACGGCCTTCGCCCCCAGGGCGAGCAGCTCCTCGCACAGGGCGAGGCCGATGCCTGACGCGCCGCCCGTAATCACAGCCACCTTGTTCGCAAAATACTCCTTCATGCCATAAACCTCCTTCGCTCTATTCCAGCACACGGGCCAGGGGAGCCTTAAGAACGAGAGCCCCCTCCAGCATCGTTGCCGGCCCCACTGCGAGCATCGGCAGCTCGGCGAGCGCCTTGATGATCTGCGCCTGGCTGGGGTTTTGCAGCCACGACAATTCCGTCCACTCAACAGAGCCTTTCCCTGTCCACGCTCCGGACACTTCGCACTCCTGCGGAAAGAAGATCGGCTGGCTCAGGTCGGCTCCGGGGCCTCCCACCTTCGGAATGTAGCGCCAACCGATGGCGTCCATCGGCACGATCTTCGTCCGGGCGAGTTCCTGTTCGCTATAAGGCACGGCGTCCGCGAAATGAAGACGCAGGAAGGTGTTCCCCTCAAAGCTGACATTTGTGAAATAGTTGCCTGAAAAGATGTGCAGATCTTCGATGTCGGCGTAGATTTTCGGAAATCCCGTCTCCTCCCGCCCGGACAAAATCGGCGTTGTTTTGTTCTCCCAGATGACCAGCACGTACGGCGCCTCCACATGGTCGCGGGTGCCGTCGAACCGCACGGGGGCGCTCACCATCACCAGATTGTAGAACGATCCCGCCAGCCAATCGATGCCGCGGCATTGGGTGAAAGAGACGCTCACTTCCGGCCGCACCAGCGTGAAAGCCTCGGGTATGTACGCTTCGAGCCTTGTTCTTTCGGTTGTGTAGGAAAAGGAAATGCTCACATTGTCACGGTAACGGGTTCCCTCGGCTACGTAATCATAGCCGCCAAAGTGGGGCGGCATCCTGTAGCACTTGGTGTCGTCGAACCTGAACATCGGTCAGCCCTCCTTCGGCAATCGGAATTTATACGCAACGGTGCGGCGCTTGCGAATCTCCGGCGGCAATGGCGGCAATGGCGATCAGAAGATGCAGCAGATAAAGGAGGACGCCGCCGTTCGCGGCCAGGATCGCGCCGATGGCCAGTCCCGGGATGAGGTTGGGGACCAGCATCGACGCGCCGAACATGATCGAGAGCAAATTCAGCGATAGCTGGGTGCGGGAAAGCTTTTTCAGCACAGGATGGTCAGAGGCGCCGCTTCCGTGTGGCGGCCGGGCGGCAGAAAGCATCCTCGTCGTCAGCGGGATCAGTCCGCCGAGGATGTTGAGCACGCCCACGAGGCTGGTCAACGGGGCGACCAATATGCCGGGAATAACGCAGGAGACGATGCCCAGAGCCGCAAACAGGGCCCCGCAGGCAAGCACGGGCCATGAGCGGGGCAGCGAGATGCCGATGGGTGTGCTCCCCGACGCCAGCATCTGAATTGCGAAGATGATCATCAGCAGACCCAGCTGGGCGCTCCCTGAGAAGGGAAGCAACCCGAGATTCACGGGGATAAGCACTATGCCGAGCAAAACCATGAAAACGCCGGTTAGCAGCAGCATGCAGTGATCGAGGGCAAAACCGGATTGGCCGTCGCGACAGTGCTCCGCCTCGGGATAGGCGCGATAGACCAGCCGCAGTACGCAGCCGAGATACATGACCACAAGGCCGAACAGAAGCATGATGGCCGCCGTGGCAGGTGTGGGCAGCGGGGGCTGAACCCACAGCAGCAATCCGGCAAGTATCGACAGCCCGTATACGCCCCAGCAGGTAAAAAACAGGTGGCGGAGTATCCCTCCGCATCTCGTCCAGGCACGCATCCCGGTTGCATCCCGGTATGACCGAACGAGCTGCGCAACGCCGCCCAGGCCGAAACAGGCGGCAAGCAGGAGACGGGGCAGGGTGGCCGAAAGTCCGGGTACTACGCAGGTGATGATGCCGACGGCGGCGATAACAACCCCGGAAAAGAGCAGGAGTTTGGAGCGGCGCATATCGCCGAAGGGCGTTTTCCCCATCGTGATTGTCTGCAGGGCGAATACGACCAGAAGCAAGCCGAAGAACCCGTTCTCGTAGTAGGGAAGCCTTCCTGCGGCGACGGGAAAAAGCAGCCCGCCGGTGATCGCCAGCGCCAGGCCGCCGATCAGCAGCATGACGGTTTCGAAGGGAAGCTTCTCTTCCAGAAGCAGCAATCGCCCCATCCTGTCAGAATAGCGCATATGTCTTTTCCCTCGCGGATTACTTCTTACTTTTTTGTTACATTACAACATCCGCCAAATTATTTCCATATTTTCTCTGTTCTTCACATCGTCCAATTCTCCTTGTTCGTCAGGCTGGTTTTGCGACCGGGGCAGCATTTTTACATTAAGTGACCTTAATCACTTTATCCGGATACTGTTTTTACTATAATTAATACTATAACAAATGCTCTTCTGCTAATTGCCGCCCCTGTTATTAACAAACGCGAGGAGGACAACCATGACTCTGCCCTTCGCCAACATCCCCTTCATCAACAAGCGCGTCAAATTCCCCGTCACCCCCCATATTCCCGCCGGCCTCACCACTCCCGACCAGCTCCGCCAAATCGCCGCAGTTGCCGAAAAATACGGCGGCAGCCTCAAAATCACCGGCGGCAGCATCGTCATCCTCGGCCTCAGCGTCGCTGACGGCGAAAAAGCGCTCGCCGAACTCGGCGCCAGCCCCGAATCCTTCATCGCCAAAGCGGTCAGGGGCGTCGCCGTCTGCCCCGGAAAGCCCCACTGTCCCATGGCCCGCCAGGACAGCACCGCCCTCGGCCTCGCCCTCGACGCCGAATTCTTCGGTCAGCCCACCCCCGGCAAACTGCGGCTCGGCATCAGCGGCTGCCCGAATTGCTGCGCCGAAGTCATGGTCAAAGACATCGGCTTGTACGGCACCGCGGACGGCTTCACCGTCGCCGTCGGCGGCAACGCCGGCCGAAACGCCAAAGTCGCCCGGATCGCGGCCGAAGGCGTGGCCCCCGGCGACGCCGCCCCGCTCGTCCGCGCCATCCTTGCCTTCTACCGCCGGCACGGCCGTGACAAAGAACGCCTCGGCGACACCATCGACCGTGTCGGCTGGGACGAATTCCTCGCCGCTGTCGCCTCCCCGCGTTAAAAAACGGTTTTGACGCAAAAAAATACAGCATTTTATATTTTATTCATTTTTATCCACCTTTGTATATAGCGCACCCGTTATCGGACAGCTTTGCCGCAAATCCGCGAAATTGCTCGATAATCGGGAGGAAAACACAAACTTGCGCTTGTCTGCATTTCGCCGGATGAAAAAAGCCCGCCACTCCCCGATTATATAATTAGGCAAGCGTATCATTCGTTCGATGATATTCTTAGGCGTATACTTCGGTAAAGGGAGATGCAGACATGGGCCTCATGAAGAACATGAAGATTGCCGCAAAAATCCTCAGTATTATGACGGTGCTGGTCATCCTGTGCGCAGCCGTCGGCGCCGCCGGGCTCTATTCGGCGAAAGACATCGCCACCCTGGCCCACAAATTGTACGACGAGAGGATGGAACCCAGCGAATTGATCGCCGAGGTCAGGCTGATCAGCAAAGACACCGAATCAAAACTGCTCGAGCTCATCCAGACAGCCGACCCCAACGCCCAAAAGGCCATCATCAAGGCCATCGACGAAAACACCAAAGCCATAAACAAGCTCCAGGAACAATACCAGAAAACCGCGGCGATGGATGCCTACGAAAAACAGAAATTCGAGGAGCTTTCCAAAGAGCTCCCCGCGTACCGGGAGGCCCGCGCCAATATCATCAAGCTGGCCACCACTGGAAAACAGAAAGAGGCCTTCGACCTTTTCGTGGCCAGCAAGCCGGTCTTCGCCAAATCGCTGTCCATCCGCGCCGACATCAGCAAATACGACGTAAAACTCGGCAAGGAACTATACGAGAAAGGCGAAGCCACCGCCGCTCTCGCCACCAAGACTATCATCGGCATCACCGTCGTCTCCGTCCTGCTGTCCGTCTTCCTCGGCCTGCTGCTGGCCAGGTCGATCGCCGCTCCCCTGAGGACGATGGTGACGGCCGTAGGCGAGATCTCCGGAGGAGACCTGCGCGACAAAACGATCGCCGTCGATTCGAGGGACGAACTCGGCCAGCTCGCCGCCGCGATAACATCCATGCGGCACGAGCTTCGCCAACTGATAATGAAGACCACCCAATCAACCGAACAGGTCGCCGCCTCCTCGGAGGAGCTCAGCGCCAGCGCCGAGCAGACCTCCCTGGCCGCCAACCAGGTAGCCGACGCCATCACCGCCGTGGCCGAAGGCGCTGCCAAGCAGCTTAAAGCCGTCGACCACACCGTCGCGACCATCGAGCAGATGTCGGCCGGCGTCCAGCAGATCGCCGCCAACGCCAACACCGTTGCCGACAACTCTGCCAAATCCGCCGGTGCCGCCAAGGAAGGGGGCCGCTCAGTCACTAAGGCAATCGCCCAGATGGGCCAGATCGAAAACACCGTCAACAGCTCCGCCCAGGTGGTGGCGAAGCTGGGCGAACGCTCGAAAGAGATCGGCCAGATCGTCGACACCATCGCCGGCATCGCCGGCCAGACAAACCTCCTCGCCCTCAACGCCGCCATCGAGGCCGCCAGGGCAGGCGAACAAGGCCGCGGTTTCGCCGTTGTTGCCGAGGAAGTCCGCAAGCTCGCCGAACAGTCTCAGGAGGCGGCCAAGCAGATAGCCGACCTGATCGGCGAGATCCAGGCGGATACCGACAACGCCGTCAGCGCGATGAACGCCGGCACCGAGGAGGTACGCGTCGGCACAGCCGTCGTCAACGAAGCCGGCCAGACCTTCGAGCAGATCTTCGCCGCCTTCAACGACACGACCGCACAGGTCAGGGAAATCTCGACCGCCATCCAGCAAATGGCCACCGGCAGCCAGCAGATCGTCGCCGCGGTCCGCGAGATAGACGCCGTCGGCAAGGCCACGTCCGCGCAGACCGAGACGGTATCCGCCGCCACCGAGGAACAGACCGCCACCATGGAGGAGATCGCCTCCTCCAGCCAGGCGCTGGCCCGGATGGCCGAAGAGCTGACAAACGCCGTCAGCAGGTTTAAAGTATAACGTGCGCCGACTGTGAAGCGGAGCCTTCCATGAACAAAGACACCGGGCGTCGCCCGGTGTCTTTGTTGGTTTATTCCGTTCGGTTATGGTTTACCGACGCCTTTGTTCTGCCAAGCACCTTGCCGTTTTGGTCGACAAAGGTCACGTTCACGCCGCCCCACACGTCGATGTGCTTGCGGTCGATTGCTATAAAATCGGACGGAGTGGTGAGGTTCTTGGTCTCCATCTCGCCCGGCTTGACGCTTCTGGTACGCACCTGGACGACCATATTGCCGCCCGTCACCGTCACCTTCTCGATGCCGATGGCGTCGGCGCCGCCGCCGCTCCCCAGGTAGGCGAACAAAACGGCTTTACCGCTATAATCGACATCCTTGGCACGTTCCAGCACATGAGCGGGTATACGGCTCTCCTGTTCGGCCTGGGCCGCGTAATCGACGATGACCGTCATCGCCATATCGCGGGGGTATGCGCCCTTGTGCCAGTCCCAGCCGTCGTACCTGTCGGTCCTGAATATCACCTTGCCACCAGGCTGCGGCACAGGAGCGGGAGCCTGTTTGTCGACCCGGTAGGTCGTCCAGATAGCCCCGCCGCCGCCGAAAGGCCGTACGACGATCATCGTATAGACATTATCCCCGTGCTTCACCTCTACGTCCACCTGCCCGTGGCGGGCAAGAGAAGTGGCGCTGTGCTTGCGGACGACGGTGAAGCTATCGGTGTCGCTGAAGCCATAGTAGGCCTTGCCTTCGCGCTTGGCAACCTCCAGAGGATCAAGGCGCCATTGGTCGCGGCCAGCGTCCACCGCCTGCTGCCATTTGATAACCTTGTCATAGTCGAGCCCTTCCACGCCCGGCCCCACATCCGGCTTCTGCTCGCGGACCACGGTCCTGACCTCGCGGACGGCGGCGATCTGCCAGATATTATGCGCTCCCGGGCCTGCCGGCTGGATCAGTTTGACGAGATAGAAACGACTGTCGTGTCCGACCAGCACCCGGGCTTCGCCTACCCCCGACCGCTGACCCTTATAAACCTGGGAAATGAGGGTAAACGTGTCCCGCGAGGCGGAAAAACCGTACTCGGCAGCGTTCTTCCTGACCACCTGGACAGGGTCGAGCAGCCATGGCCTCTGTCCGGCGGCAGCCTCAGTCTGAAGCTTGGCGGCTTCAGCTTTGTCGATAACGACAACCCTGGTCTCGTCGGCCGCGCCCTCGATTACCACCCGGGCCACTCTGCCGTCGTCAGTCGTTACCGCCGCTTCGCCGCTCGCCTCCACAGACGCCGCCTCGTCGCCCGTTGCGGCTTCCGCCGCCGTCCGAACGCCTGAGGGCGCGGGTCCGGCATGGGCGACCGCCTCGATACGCCGTTCGTAACGCTGCGTGAAACTCAGCCATTTGGCCGCCGCTTCGTCCGGCATTGCCAGCGTCGCCAGCGCCCCCGTCAGCAGCGCCACGGCGGCGACGCTATAAGTAATCCTGCTTATTTTATTCAACATCCTCTACCCCTTTCGCGTCTGACTGAATAGTCACCTCACCCTATCAAACGCTCTCCGGCCGGAAAGGTAACGGCCGGGAAAAGGAAAAATCACCCGGCGCTACTCCAGCGACCGGGCGATTTTCTGCAATTCGTCCTCCGGCAGGTTGCCTTCCACCGTTACGACCGTATCCTTGATAGTAACCGTCACCGTGTTAAGCTTGCCTTTGGCGGCCCTCACCTCCGCCGAACCGTCGGCGGTCGCGTAAGCGGCGGCCTTGGCCGCGTCCGGCGCGACCCGCTGGATGATGACGATCGCCGTGTCGCCGCGACCGTAAACCTGGCGGACGATCGCGGTTTCCTTATCCACCGTCACTTCGTCCGGTTGACGACCCGGCCAGGCGAGAACACCCGCCGCCGGATCCTGCGCCAGCTTATCCGCGGCCTTCTCCGGCGCTTTTTCTTGCACCTTGGCCATCATCAGCCGCTGCTCGCTCCGGCCGCCGTCGGCAGGCGCAGCCACCGGCCGGTCCTGGGCAGGAGGCGTCGCTTCGCGGGCAGGAGCAGGTGCTGTTTGAGCGGTTTGCGCCAGACGTTTGTCCGTTACAGCCACATCTTTAGGCTTGTCGGTTTTTGCTATCCCCGCGGCGGAATCGGTCGCCTGCTGCGGGGCCGGTATGCTCTCGATCACGACGCTGCCGGCGGGCGGGATGGCCAGTTGAGGCTGGGGCGGCGCCGACGGGCCGAGGTTGAAAGCGAAAACCAGCATCGCAGCCGCGGCCGTACCGGCGGCCCCAGAGGTCAGCCACAGCCGGCGCCGCTTCCTCTTCGCGGCCAGTTCGTCCCCCAGCTTAGCCACCAGACCGGCCATTACGGCCGGCGGCGGGCCCGTACGTTTGAGGAGAAGCGCGACCTCGGCCAGCTCCTTCGTCTCTTCGTCGCTGCTGTCAGGCCGTCCGCCGCGGTTCAGCGCGTCGAGCGCCGCCGACAGTTCGGTAAGTTTTTCGTTTTCCTTATGACCCATCGCGTTCACCTCCTAGCCGATAATTCCGTGTTCTTGAAACAAGCGGCGCAGATTCTTCAAGGCCCGCTGCTGGAGCATCTTCACCGCCGCCTCCGTCTTGCCCATCAGCTTAGCGGTCTCCTGAAGAGACAATGCGGCGAATATTCTCAGCTCCACCGCCTGGCGCTGTTCGGCAGGCAACATCGCCACCATCCGCGCGATGCTCTCCCGCCTCTCCTCGGACAGCGCGCTTTCTTCAGGCAGCGGGGCGGGGTCGGTCAGCGGTTCCTGGAAATCGGCCAGCGCCACGACCTGCGGCGACCGCCCTTTCTTGCGCCAATGGTCGGTGATCAGGTTCAGCGCTATCCTCCCAAGGTAGGTCTTAAAGGACGCGTTCGTCTCCCGGTAACCCGGCAAGGCTCTGAACGCCTTGAGAAAAGTCTCCTGCGTTATCTCCTGGGCATCCTCGCTGTTGGCGGTCTTGAGGCAGGCGAGCCGGTACACGGGCTGCCAGTAACGTGATATGAGCGCTTCGAGCGCCGCTTTGTCCCCTTGCTGTGCCTGGGTTATGAGCACCTTCTCGTCTGACACCTGTATCACCACCTCGGGAGGAAACTGCGTGCTTTTTCAATCTTCCCACTCGGCGGTGAAATCATGCTTACGGGGCGTTCATTTGCCAGTTACTCACTTAAACGCCGCTCGAGCCAAAAAGTAACGCCGGGGGATAAAAAAAGCAGCTTTTGCGCTGCGGGGGGTACACTATAAAATGGCGCAATCCGAAAAACGGCCGCGATAGCTAATCCGCGGGGCTGCAGCGGAACGGCGGCGCGGCCCGAAGGGAGGCGAACGATGGACTACTCGGCGGACATCGAAGCCGAGCTGGCGGTCTTGAGGCATTTGGGGTATTCAGAGCCTGACGTGGCGCGGGTTGTGGGCATTTACTGCGGTTATCCGAGCTGGGAGGGATTGTCGCGAAACCAGCAGCGGCGCCTGGCGGCGGACCTGAAAAGGCACGCCCGCATCGCCCGGCGGTGGTATTTTGCGGTGGCGGCAAGCGCCGATTCCTATCTGACAACACACTGACAAAATCTGGCGTTTATCCTGGCATTACCACTGGCTTTTGGCCTGACAGGCGCTCTGGCAACACTGCGGGCGACGGGTTATTACCCGTCGCCTTTTATGTAGGAGATGATTTTGACGATTTTTTCGCCGTAGCCGACCCCGGGGATGGCCCATTTGCCGCCGAGGCTTTCCCACGTCTGGCACTGGGCGGAGTAGTGGGGAATGGCCCTGACGAGCTCGTAGCGCGGGTCGATTATCGGCTTGAGCGGCTCGCGGGTGGTGGTGTAGGCCAGGAGGTGCTGGATATGGGCCCGCACGCCGAGGCGGGCGGACTCGAACGAGGCGCCGCGGAAGCCGCCGCCGGTGGTGCCGATGCCGGCAAAATTGTTCTGCGCGGGCAGCACGTCGCCGCCAAACCGGAAGTAGCCTGTTTCCAGGATAGCCTGGGCGAGGGCGAGGTCGGGACGGATGCCTTCGTGGCCGGCTTCCTCCCAGTAAATGTCGACGAGTTCTTCGATGTCCACGGAAAGCTTGGGCAGCGGGTTATGGCGGCGGATGAAGCTCGCCATCTGTTCCTTGGTTATCTCGGCCTGCCCGAAGATAGGCGTGTGCCCTTTGACGGGTTTGGCGGCCGGGGCGGGGGCGGGCTCGAGTTTGGGCGGCTGCTTGAGGATGGACATGATGCGGTCGTAGATGCCCTGGCCGTCGGTCCGCGAAGCGGCCTCGGGCGGCCCGCCGGCGCCCTCGGGGGCGGCGTGGGCGGGAGAGCAGATCAGGAATAGGGCGAGACCGACGATGCAGGTTAGCTGTCGCGCAAGCGGCATGAGTCACCTCATCTTGTATTTTTCGTAAGCGGAATATTCCCTATAATCTCGCGATTATCCTGCAAAGGGAACGGGAAACAGAGAAGCCGGGGAGAAATTACCCCCCGGCCGGTTCGTTTTACATTTTGTGCCGCAGATCCTGGCGCGCGGGCCGGTACATGCGGCAGAAGCGTTTGCCGCAGTTGGGCTTGTAGCAGGCCCGGCAGGTTTCTTTGTCGCCGCAGTCGGCGCAGCGGCAGTTGACGCAGGTTATGGGCTGGTTGGCGGGACTGACGTTTTCTTTAAGGCTGTAAAAGGAGCTGGGCTGGGAATCGCGCACCGAGGAGAGGGTGACGAATTTGATGATGTCTTCCTGGGTGACGGGGTTGATGGAGACGAACTGACAGCCGATATCGTAGGCGCCGGCTTTATTTTTGATCGACCGGACGACCTCGACGGTCCCCCGCACTTTGCGGTCGGCGAGCTGGAATACGAGCTCGAGCCTTGTGCCTACCGGCAGGGCGAACTTGCTGGTATAGCGCAGGCCGCCGGCGCTGATGTCCTCGAGGGGCAGCTGATAGTTCCGCCGCAGATTGACGCCCTGGGGAGTAGTGAACCCGACGGCGGTCATGACTGTTTTGAAGTTTATGCGGCGGAATTTACGCTGATTCGGGGTCAATCGGTTCACGTCCCTCCGTGGATATTCCTTTTCTCGTCCCTGAAGTAATAATACTTTGCTCCTACTATATATTGTCGTAATTATAAAAAAAATCTTAAGCAAAATAATGGTTATTATCCCATTAATACGCAGGACTTCCATTGAGCGCCATACTGTGGCAGTTTTTTACACGCTGGAAGGATACCGGACGGATTATCGCGAAAAGAGTTGTATCCAAAGGGGGTGCGCACATGGAGAAACTCGATATCGCGATCGTCGGCGCGGGGGTCGTCGGGCTGGCCGTGGCGGCGGAGATTTCCCGCCGTCAGGACGAGCTGGCCACAATCGTGCTGGAGCGCCACGGCAAGTTCGGCCAGGATACTTCGAGCCGCAACAGCGAGGTTATCCACGCCGGGATGTATTACCCGACAGGCAGCTTGAAGGCGAAGCTTTGTGTGGCCGGCAACAAGCTGCTGTATGAATTCTGCGAAAAACACGAAGTACCTTTTGAGCGGATCGGCAAGCTGATCGTGGCCCGCGAAGAGGCGGAGGTCGGGGCGATCGAGGAAGTTTACGCCCAGGGAATCGCCAACGGGGTCCCGGGGCTTACCAGGCTGGATGCGGCCGGGGCGGAGAGGCTCGAGCCGAACGTCACGGCTGTGGCGGCGCTGTATTCGGAGTCGACCGGCATAATCGACAGCCACAAGCTGATGGCGCGGCTGGAGCATCTGGCGACGGCGAATTACGCGATGCTGGCCTATAAACATCAGGTGACCGGGGTCAAGCCGGTGGCCGACGGCTATGAGGTGTCTTTCCTGGGGCCGGACGGGCAGACGGACGCGATCGAGTGCCGCTGGCTGATAAACTGCGCCGGCCTGTACGCGGACAAGATCGCGGCGATGTGCGGCATCGACACGGCTGTCGCCGGATACGACATATACCCGGTGAAGGGCGAGTATTTCTCGGTGGCGATGGGCAAGTCGAAGCTTATGAACCACCTCATTTATCCGCCGCCCCTCCACGGGCTGAAAGGGCTGGGGACGCACGTCACCAAGAGCCTCGACGGCCGCGCCCGCCTGGGACCGAACGTGGTCAACGCGGCCGAACGGGAGGACTACGATGTCGATCCGGCCCACCTGGAGGAGTTTTACCAGGCGGCGGCGACGTATCTGCCGTTCATCGGGCGCGAGGACCTGGCGCCTGATATGGCGGGGATGCGGCCGAAGCTGAAGGTGACTGAAGGAACGGTGGCCGATTTCGTCATCCGTCATGAGACGGAGCGGGGCCTGCCGGGCCTCATCAATCTGGTGGGCATCGAGTCGCCGGGGCTGACGGCCTGCCTGGCGATCGCCAACCACGTGGCCGATATGGTGGACGAAGGGCTGTAGGTTTTCAGCAGTATATAAGGGCACCGTTTTTACGGTGCTCTTCGCTATATGTGGGAATCCAATCGCCGGTATGGAAAGGGTACGGGACGAACGGGACGCGTGGCACAGCAGGGTATCGATAATGCGGATATGTGCTGTGGGGAGATGGGGGAAGATAGGGGGAGGATGAGTTTGGCAGGAGGGGATATCGTTGCGGGCGGAAGGTCTTTGCCGGGGCTTGAAGAATCTTTGAGATAGGACATGCAGCTATTTTGAAGGAGGCGGGAATAATGCTAAAGGATTTCAAGGAGTTCGCCATGCGCGGCAATGTCGTGGATCTGGCGGTCGGCATCGTTATCGGCGCCGCTTTCGGGAAAATAGTGTCATCGTTCGTAAACGATATCCTGATGCCGGTTGTCGGGCTTTTATTGGGGAAGATGGACTTCTCGAACCTGTTCGTCAATCTGTCGGGCACCAATTACCCGACGATCGCGGCCGCGAAGGCGGCCGGGGCGCCGACGCTGAACTACGGCCTGTTCATCAATTCGATCGTGGATTTCGTCATCGTGGCGTTCGCGATTTTTCTGATAATCCGTCAGATCAACCGGATGAAAAAACCGGCGGCCGTGGAAGCCCCGTCGAAGAAGGATTGCCCGTTCTGCTATTCCCAGATCAATATCAAGGCGACGATTTGCCCATCGTGCACCTCGCGGCTGGAGGCTGACTGACGGAATTTAAGTAAGGAGGGATTGGCATGCCCTGGTGCCCAAACTGCCGTGAGGAGTACCGGCAGGGGTTCAAGACCTGCATGGATTGCGGCGACGAGCTTGTGGACGAGTTGCCGCCGCCCGGGAAAAAGCCGGCGGTGGTGAAAGCCGAGTATAGCTGCGATACGTTCCTGACGAAAGCGGCGGACTGGCAGGAGGCCAGGGTGCTGGAGACGTTTTTGCAGGCGGAGGGAATCCCCCTGATGAACGCCGGCGGCGAGCTCTACGTGCCGCGCACAAAGCTGGAGGACGCCCTGGCCGTCGTCGACGGCGTCCGGGGGACCGCCGGGGAACTGATCGAGCAGGAAGCCCCCGCCAAAGGGGCCGGGGAATACCGGCCGCAGAACCGGAAGAACCGGCGTCCGGTTCCGCAGGGGGACAGCCATACCCTGTGGTGCCCGCGCTGCGGCACGGAGTACCGGCAGGGGTTCAGAAACTGCGGCGACTGCGGCGCGAAGCTGGTGGCAAGCCCGGAGGAAATAATCGACGACGACGACGAGCAGCCCGAGGAGGGCGGCGGTGAAATAAACTCCTTCTGCGACGCGTATCTGGCCACCGCGACCGACAGCACAACAGCCGAGACGGTCGCTTCCGCCCTCAACGAGGACGGCATCCCGGCGGTGAAAACCAAAGCCGGCTCCGGCGTGGATATCTATCTCCCCGAAGAATGGCTCGACGCCGCCCGCGACGTCATCGCCGGTATACGGGGGATAACGGTATACGACAGGCAGAGCGACGAATAGGGCTGTAAGCGGTGGGTAAAGTAAAAATCCATGCCCGCGTGATGCGGTGCATGGATTTTTAGGATTTTAATGGTGACACGAGGTGTGGCCGGGCAAACTACCCTATATGCATCAAAAGAACCGTCCCCGTGAGTCTTCCTACATACCAAGCTACCATCGTATGAGAATACAACTAATTCCTGCTTATCGAGTCCGTTTGGTGCGATAAATGCGCCATCACCAGCGATGTCGAACGTATATTTCTCCCATGGCAAAACATGAGCAAAAAACGCTTGGCATCCGCCTAATGTTTCAAACCCCCATACTTCTTTGGATAGTTTAATAATGCGCACATTAATCACCCCTCACATCATATTCGTTTTTTGCTATTATCTATTACATTATTACATACAGATAAAATATCCTGCCATGGACGGCGGCGAGAACCGACAACAAGCATGGACGTTCGTTTGGCGGCGGCGCGGCGGAGTCGGCGACGAGCCTAGCAGGGAGCCAAAACGGCGAGTGATAACGAAGGCGGTTTGTGCGAGTGGCTATGCAGGGCAACAGCGAACCGAAAGTTTACTTTCGAGCGAGTCGTTGTCCTGCGAGTAAGACCGCCGACGCAGCGTGTGGCAAGCCCCAAACCGCCAGAAAGGCGCCAGGCACAAGGCCATGACGGCGGGTGCGTTATCCCCAGAACAGCGAATGGCTCCGGGCACTTGCTGCGTTTGGAGTGAAAAGAAAAAAATCCATGCCCGCTTGCGGTGCATGGATTTTTCGGATTTGGATGGTGGAGGTGAACCGCGACCTTGAATTCCACCCATTTTCGCAGCAGAATCGCTATTGCGGGAGCCCACCACATGTTTTTAACGTCTTTCTAGTGTTGCTGTTTGCCGCTCAGCGCCAGTTGCTTGCGATCATCAGCGAGCGGCGGCTCCTCCATCCAGCCATTCCCTATGAGCATCTTGATGCCATTGTGGACATATGTTTCGATCTCGACCATGAGGCGTCCGTAGTCCGCCGCAATGTCCATCCTGAAGCTGGCACCCATGGCGGCTGCGTAGTATCCCAGTCCCATGGCCATGAGCTGACAGATCAGGAACAGCATCAGCTTGTCTGAGAGCGGCGGGGTGGTGGAGTCCATGATGTCTGAATCGAGACTCATCGGCGCTGGAACGCCGCTCTCTTTCAGCGACTGGCCAAATATTTCCACGTGCTTGTCGGCGATGGTAGCGCCTTCGACAAAGAACTGCCGCAGCTCGGTGGAACGGGAGACCTGGCTGAAGCCGACCAGCAACGCCTTTGCGAGGGCATCCGACTGGGCATTGAGAAAGAGATGGGTTATTTCCATGGCGCTCAGCGGTCGTTGCTTACCGAACAGGCTGCCCAGGAATTTGCCACTGTCGACGTATTCGACTCGGTCAGGCACGGTGATATACGGTGGGCGGACGTAGATGCCCTTGGAAAGCATCACCTGGGTCGCCCGTTCATCCAGGTCAGAAGATTCGGTCAGGCATTTCCTGTAGAACTGCCTAACATCGGCCCGAGCGGCCAAAGATATGGAAAGGCCGTAGGCGATCATTCCTGACTTGGCCGTGTTCTTCACGAAGTTCAGGTGCATCGGGTCGGAGAACAGGCGGGGGGCGTCGGGTATCACGTCTTTGTCGGTGAAGCCCTCCGGGGTGGGGAACCCCTCCCGCCTGAATATCTCGTCGATGGTGAGCAGGTGCGACTCGGCAAGCTGAAACGCATATTTGAGGACGAGCAGGATTTCGGCGTCCTCCGTCTTACTGATGAAATATTTCAAGACGCATGCCGCACCGCTATCGGCAAGGTACTGAATCCAAAGGCTTCCAATCTCGGCGGCGGTCATTCTGATGTTGTGCTTTTCCTGCATGTCGATTCCTCCATAGATGTTTAGGTGTAGTTTACGCTCTTTTTGGTATTCTAATCTGGGACCATATCTATAGAAGGCATCGGGATTTACTTCAATGGTATTGGCAAAACTATCGTTGTTATTATATAGAGCCTACTCACGAAAGACGTGAGCGTATGTTCTATTTACTTTGGTTTAATTTTGGCATGGATAGTTCGGTTGTTGTTCGCCGACAGAGGACGGTGGCGGAAAATTCTCCCTGTCTGCATCTTCGCCAAGTGCTTGGCGCTGGCCGCCGACGCAGCGTGTGGCAAACCCCAAACCGCCAACGGCGGCAGGCCAAGAAAATGAAAGTGGGCGCGTAGCCCTGTAAACCCGGAAGCTTGATGGTCTTGGAGTAAAGTAAAAAATCCATGCCCGCTTTATGCGGCGCATGGATTTTTTGCGGTTTTGGACGGTGGAGGCACAGTAGGGTACAGGTAATGCGGATATGTGATGCAGGGAGATGGGGGGTAGACGGCAGGCGGAGGAAGGTGTTGGGGGGGAGAGGTTATATTTTCGTTGAATCTTCCAAGTGGTTTTGATGAAGTTTGACCGGATTACTCCGTCTAGTCTTCAAGTTGAATATTTCAACCATTACCGAAAATGCCATAGCGAAATAGATATAGCCTTTGGGGATATGCATATCAAGCCCGTCCCCGATAAGCGCTACGCCTATCAAAAGCAAAAAACTCAAGGCCAGCATTTTTATAGTCGGGTGCCGCTCCACAAATACGCTGATTTTTTTGGAAAACGCCACCATAAAAACGACTGCGAGGATAACCGCCGCGACCATAATACCCAGTTGTTCCGCCATTCCCAATGCGGTAATGATTGAGTCGAGAGAAAAAACAATATCCAAAAGCAATATCTGAAAAAGCACGGAACCGAATGTTGTTCCATAATTCTTTGGTGAAACCGCGCCATCGCCTTCAAGCTTTTCGTGAATTTCCACAGTACTTTTCCATAACAGAAACAATCCACCGCTTATAAGAATCAAATCACGTCCGGAAATTTCATTGCCAAGGATAGAAAATAGCGGCACGGTAAGGCCCATCAGCCAACTTAGCGAGAACAACAGCGCTAAACGTATAAATACTGCCAGTCCAAGTCCGATATGCCGGACCTTGTCTTGCAGATGATAGGGAAGTTTACTGGCTTGGATAGATATGAAGATTATATTATCAATTCCCAGGACAATTTCCAGTGCAGTTAATGTCACCAATGCCATCCAGACCTGTGGATCAGCCAACCATTCCATTGCCTTCACTCCTTTTGTTGATAGGATAAAGGTAGCTACAAGGAGACGGTCATTTGTATAATTGGGTAAAACGAGCGAGGACATAACAAAAATGACATTCCAAGCAAAAGTTTACCACCTTTCGATATTCGATTCAATTTGTTTCATCTGTAGCGGCGCTTGGCCCCGCAGGTGCACATAGAGTAAAGTAAAAAATCCATGCCCGCTTGGCTGCGGCGCATGGATTTTTACGGATTCGGATGGAGATAGGCGAGGCGCGGGCTAGGGTATTATCAGGGTCGCGCCTTTTGTCGCCCTTGCTTCGGCCGACCTGTGCACCTCTACTATATCGTCAAGTTTGAACCGCGCTCCGATACTCGCTTTTACGATCCCAGCCCCGATCGCGCCGAATAAGTCGGCGGCATTCTCACGGAATACCGCAGGATCGGCATTGTGCGGAAAGACCGAAGGACGGGTAAGGAATAAGCACCCTTTCTTGTTGAGAAGCTCGGGCTCAATAGCGGGCGCCGGGCCGGACGCCGCCCCGAATACCACAACAAGCCCGAATTGCGCCGCGCAGTCCAGCGATTTGAGAAACGTATCCTTGCCGACCGAATCGTAAACCACGTTGGCTTTTTTACCGCCGGTCGCGGCCAGCAGTTCGGCTGGCCAGTTTTCTTGCGAATAGTCGATGACGATATCCGCGCCAGCCTCTTTGGCGATGGCGCATTTTGCCGGCGAACCCGCCGTGCCGATGACGAAAGCCCCCAGGCCTTTGGCCCATTGGCAGAGAATCTGCCCCACTCCGCCCGCGGCGGCATGGATAAGGACAACTTCCCCCGCCTTGACCGCGTGTGTTTTCTTCAGCAGGTACTGTGCCGTGATGCCTTTGAACAACAGGGCTGCCGCCTGCTCATCATCCACACCCTCGGGAATCTTTACGAGGCGTTCGGCCGCTACATTCCGGTAATCGGCATAAGCGCCCAGACCGGCGTTCATATACGCCACACGGTCTCCTTTTTTAAATTGGCCGACACCCGCGCCGACCGCTTCCACCACGCCGGCGGCTTCATGCCCGAGACCGGTCGGCAACGGCAGCGGGTATACGCCTTTGCGCTGATAGACATCGATGTAGTTGAACCCAATGGCTGTCTGGCGCAATTGCACCTCGCCGTCGGCCGGGCCGGCAAGCTCGGCGGAAACTATTTTCATTTTTTCCGGGCTGCCGAATTCGGTGATGATGACTTGGCGGGCTGATTTCATTATTACTCCTCCTATGCCGTACCTTGCTATAATCAATGTATCATGCCGGCTGAAAAATGTAAAATCGCTGCGCCTCGGCAGGGCGCGGCAGACGCCGAAAAGCCGGAAAGCGCCTGGCAGAAGGCAATAAAGCGGACGCGTGGCCCCCCGAGCGCAGGCAAAAACCCCGGCCGTGACGGCCGGGGTTGGCTTGGCAGGGGGAGGGACAAGGGTTACAGCCTGAATCTGGCGACAGCCGCCTGCAGGTCCTGGGCCAGCCTGGCCAGCGCCTCGCTCGAGGTCGCGATCTCTTCCATCGAGGCCAACTGCTCCTCGGTGGCCGCCGATACGCTCTGCGCTTCGCCGGATGACTTTTTGCTGAGCGCGTCGATCCGGTTGACCGCCTCCACGATCCTTTGGCTGCCTAAGGCCATTTCCTGGATGGCCTGCGAGATCTGTTTGATCTGGCCGTTCACATCGGCCACCATGCCGGTTATCTCGCGGAACGTCGCGCCGGCCGCATTCACGACTTTGGCGCCTGTTTTCACTTCCTGCGTGCCTTGCTGCATCGCCTCGACGGCTTTGTCGGTGTCGATCTGGGTGTCGTTTATCAGGCCGGCGATCTTTTTGGCCGCTTCTTCGGACTGCTCGGCGAGCTTGCGGACTTCCTCGGCGACGACGGCGAATCCCCGGCCCTGTTCGCCGGCGCGGGCGGCCTCGATGGCGGCGTTGAGGGCCAGGAGGTTTGTCTGGCCGGCGATGCCGGAGATGGTGGCGACGATCTGGCCGATCTCTTTCGACCGTTCGCCCAGCTTGGCGACCACGGCGGCCGAGTTGTCGACCGTTTGCTCGATCACGTCCATCTGGCCGATTGCTTTGTTGACAGCTTCACCGCCGGCGGCGGCTTTTTCCGCCACCAGCGCGGACCGGCTCGCGACGCTGCCGGAGTTGGCGGCGATCTGCTGGATGCCTGCCGACAGCTCGGTGACGGTCGCGGCCGCTTCGTCGGCGGCGTTTATCTGTTCGGCCGCTCCGGCCGCGACTTCCTGGATGGAGACGGCGATCTGGTTGCTCGCCTGGGAGGATTGCCCGGCGCTGGCGGTGAGCTCCTGCGAGGAGGCTGCGAGATGCTCGGCTTTGGCTGAAATCTGCCTGACGAGGCCGCTGATATTATGGGTCATCTTTTCAAAGCTTTGGGCCAGGCGGCCGATTTCGTCGTTGGAGCTGATGCCGAGGCGGTCCTGGGACAAGTCGCCGCCGGCGATCTTCTGGGCGGCTGCCTCGAGCGCCTGGATCGGGCGGGCGATGCGCCGGGCATACCAGCTGATGGCGATGCCGGCGAGCACCATGACGACGACGATTGTGACAAGTGAGATTGTCGTGAGCGCCGACAGTACGCCGGTTATTTCCGCCGTCGGCACGGTGAGGGCCAGCGACCAGCCTGTTTCCGGGACGGGGGCGTAGGAGATCATTTTTTCGGCGCCATCCCATTGATAGCGGGCGACACCGGTCTCGCCCCTGACCATTTTCGCGGTGACGTCCCTGATGGCCTGGGGATATTTTTCATCGGTCAGGGAGTTGGCTTTCATCACCAGGTCTTTGTTGGCGTGGATGATCATCATGCCGTCGCTCCGCACGACATAGGCGTTGCCTGTCTGGCCGACCTTGATGCCCAGGGTCCGTTTTTCCAGTTCCTCGATGTATATGGAGCCGACGAGGACGCCGGTAACTACGTTGCCGCTCTTGATGGGCGTGGCGAGGACGACGACCGATTTGCCTGTCGTCATGGATTTGAGGGGGTCGGAAATGGAGGTGACGCCTTTCATGCCGGCCTGGAAATAGGCCCGGCTGCCCAGGTTGCCTTTTGTCCCTTTCGTGTCGACGAGCGTGCCGTCGGGTGTGATCCAGAAGATATTTTCGTAGATCCCGCCGTTGTTGGCGATTTCCCCGCCGATATAGGCCAGCATGGCCTCGCGGGTGCCGCTGGTCATCACCGGGGAGCGCGCGATTGCGCTCATTTCCGTTTTGCGGATCTCGAACCAGTCGCCGAGTCCTTCGGCGGTGGCTGCCGCCGTTTTTTGGAGCTCCGTGACGACGTTGTCGGTGACGATCGCCCGGGCCCGCCAGTAGCTCAGGCCGCCGAGGGCGGCGAGCGCGACGAGGACGATAGCGAGAATGGTGACCGTGAGTTTTGCCTGGATAGTTTTCACGAAATCAGCTCCTTTCAAGATGGGTCTGAATCCTTCTGCGATATAAGCGTAATGATATAATCTCAATAATCAATGCAAGACGCGTGCCAATATCGGTACACGTGTGGGGAAAAGGCAGGGAAGCCTTATATTGGCAGGGCTAGGAGGCTTTTCCCCTGTGTGCGGCGCGCCAGGCTCGGCGACAACATTCGACAAAATTTGCGGCCATGAAATTTGCGTCAGGATGCTTTTGAGACAGGCGAACGGTTCTGGTTTCTCATTATGCGCCTGTTTTTTGCCTGGCCGCGATGCGGGATTATACCCTGGCGGCCCTCCTTGATAACGGCGGTATGGCCGCGCAGTCACGGAGCCACCCGTTAAACGGGTGGCTTGGGTTAGCCCTGAAAGGGCATTATACTAGCTGAGTCTCAAGACTCACTGAAAGTTTGCCAACCGCATAGCGTTCTCAGTCAGCCCCTAAAGGGGCTGGCTTTTTT